>JAEWMY010000002.1 GCA_023393015.1 Spirochaetota bacterium | reverse complement strand
TCGATCGTAAGTTTCTTGAGGCGGATGATCTCGCGGGCCTGTATGCCGATGTCGACGGCCTGTCCCTGCACGCCGCCCCAGGGCTGGTGGATGAGCACGCGCGAGGAGGGAAGGGCGTTCCGCTTGCCGGCCGTTCCGCCCGCGAGCAATATCGCCGCCATGCTCGCCGCCTGGCCGAGGCAGAAGGTCTGGATGTCCGACCTGATCTGCTGCATCGTGTCGTAGATGGCGAGTCCCGCGGTCACCGAGCCGCCGGGGCTGTTGATGTAGAGGTTTATGTCCTTTTCCGGATTCTGGGAATCGAGGAAGAGGAGCTGCGCCACGGCGAGGTCGGCCGTGGCGTCGGAAATTTCCCCGTCAATGAACACGATCCGGTCCTTGAGAAGGCGGGAGAAGATGTCGTACGAGCGCTCGCCGTTTCCGGTTTGCTCTATGACGTACGGGACCAGCGAGTTCATCTGCTCGTTCATCACTGTTGACCGTCCTTGAAGAGGTCCGCGAAGGAGGTCTTCTTTCCCTTCGCGACCGTGCATTTTTCGAGGAGCTGGCCGTAGAGGCGCTGCTCCTTGATGTCGTCTATAAGATACTCCTTCCGACGGGGGTCCGCATAGTGTTTTTTCACTTCGTCGACCGAAACGCCCGCTCCGGCGGCTATCTTGGCGAACTCCGCCTCGACGTCTTCCGGGGTAACGGCGATTTCGCGGTCCTTGAGGAGGATTTCCACGATCACGCGGCTCTTGAGGAGTTTCTCTGCCTCTCCCCGCCAGCCTTCGAGCATGTCGGCCTTGGTCTGTCCCGAGGCGGTCATGAGTTTTTCGAGCTGTTCGACGTCGGTGCGGAAGCGCTGGGCGAGCATCTGCCAGCGGGACTCGAGTTCCGCGGCGACCATGGATTCGGGAAGGTCGAAGGGGTTCGCCTCGACGATTTTTTCGAGGAGGGTATTGCTGCGGATTTCCCTGAGTTTGTTTTCGAGCGCCGTTTCCATGTTCTTGCGGATGTCGGCCTTGAGGTCGTCGAGGGTTTTGTATTTCTCGCTGACGTCCTGGGCGAGCTCGTCGTCGAGGTCGGGAAGGGAGCGGGCCTTGAGGGCGGTGAGGGTGACGCGGATCTTCTTCTTGGTGCCGGCGAGGTCCTTGTCCTCGAAGTCGGCGGGGAAGTCCTTGGCGAGGTCTTTCGTTTCGCCCTTTTTCATGCCGACGATGTCGTCGTCGAACTTGTAGATGTTGTAGCCGGTTCCGATCGTGAAGACGAAGTCCTGGCGTTCGGTGCCGGCGATGACGTTTCCGGCCTCGTCGAGCTCGGAGTAGTTGACGGTGGCGATGTTGTCCTTGGCGGCCTTGTCGCCGTCGTTCCGGTCTACCACGATGGCGTTCCGCTCGCGGATGGCCTCGAGCTCTTCTTTCATGTCGGCGTCGGCGATGGTGACCGCGGGAACTTCTATCTTGAAGCCGTCAATGGCCTTGAGGGTGACTTCGGGAAAAACGTCGAAGGTGACGGAGAAGGAGAGGTCCTTCGACACGTCGAATTCGGGGGCGGCGTCCATGGTCGGGCGGGAGTAGGGGAGGGGACGTTCGTGTTCGTTCCCCGCCTCGAATATCTCGCCGAGGGCGGTTTCCATGATGTCGCCGGCGGCGTCGCCCTTGAGGGCCTCGCCGTACTTCTGTTCCAGTATCTTGACCGGGGCCTTGCCCTTGCGGAAGCCGGGTATCTGGGCGGATTTCGCGTATTTTCCCAGGATTTTCTGGTAGGCGGCGGCGACTTCTTCCTTGTCGATGGTCACGTCGAGCTTGACGCGCGACTTGTCGAGTTTGGTAAACTGTTTGGTGGTTTTCATTGCTTGGTGTCCTCTTATACCGTACCGTATTCTACTTGGTACGTGATTTGGTTTCAAGTGCGAATAAAAAAAGGCGATCCGGATTCCACCAGATCGCCTTCTCGGAAGAGCGGGAAACGGGAGTCGGACCCGCGACATCGACCTTGGCAAGGTCGCGCTCTACCACTGAGCTATTCCCGCAAAATCTACTGTTACACCGTTTCGAGCTTTCGGGTGAAGGCCCTGCGAGAGGAGGGACTTGAACCCTCACGCCGAGGCACCAGATCCTAAGTCTGGCGTGTCTGCCAATTCCACCACTCTCGCTCGCACGATGAGCGTTCCCCTTCCGGGGTATCCGCAGTGTAGCGAACAGTCGGTTCCTTGTCAAGAACCGCCGTTCTTCTGAGCCATGAAGGGATCGAACCTTCGACCCACAGATTAAGAGTCTGTTGCTCTACCAGCTGAGCTAATGGCCCGTTAAGGTTTACTTTTGTACCGCAAACCCGTCCGTTTGTCAATCCCGCCTTTCCCCGCGGGCGACTTGGTTACAATAGTAAAAAAGACGAATTATGTCAAGAACGGGGGAGGGGGAAAAAACATGTTCCTCGTCGGTACTAGTTCAGTGGGACATTGCTTGGGTTGTCGAGCGTTCCCGCTCCCGAGATGCTGTACCCCCCCGATAGAGAGTTTCCCGTGAGGGTAACCCCCGGATAGAGATAGAAGGTAGAGCCGGTTTCAAGGTCTGCAACGCCCGGACCGTTTTGCGCTCTGAAGTTAGTGATGCCGCCACCGACGAAATGGCACGTGGCGTCCGTCGCAAGGATAAAGGCCGCTCTACTGCTACTGATCGTTTGATCTCCTTGCTCATAGAAGAAATCATCGAGTACGACGCAGTTTACCCCTCCGTTTTGATTAATCAAGGGCGCAAAATACGTACCTGAAATACTCATAAACGAGTTTATGACCAAGGTGTTATGGAGCACAAGCGATCCATCTCCGTTAATCTCAATAAGCTCACTTGTCCTTCGAAAATCATCTACATTGCAGTCAAACGTGATTCTCTCACTCGTAAGTAACTGTCCTATTAGTAGATGTCCGTTATTTTTTATGGAAATTAGTCTTCCCCCCATTGGATTAATAGTCACCGCGCCTGAGGGTATGATCCTGATATGCGTACCAGTCGGTATAGATAAAGTATCACTTACATTACTTACATTGTATAGGGAAAAATTGCAGATAATGCGTCGGGTCATTCCGTCGGTAGGAGCGGTATTGGCGTACAAGACAAGCGTGTCGAATGTGTTCGCGGTTTGAGTGTCTATTTGGCTGTATTTGCCATTCGCGTTTATACAATACTGTGTCCCGTCTCCAATTTTAAACTTGTAGTAGTTCGCCAGCGCTCGCTGGTTTTGGGTATCGAGGACCGTGTCGCCATAACTACCAAGCACCCGCAGCGGTATCGTATCGGCATATAGATACCCTTCGCAGTAAACCCTGCCGCCATTGTGATAGATATAATTGTCGCTCCTATACGTCACGCTCGGTTGAAGATGGAGAGCCGCGCCCTGCGTCATGTGTATGACGTTATACGATGTACCGTCATTCGCGCCTAGCCCTACTCCTAGATTAACCGTCGCCTCGTACATGCTTGAACCGGTAATATTGAATGCCTCTCCGTATGACGCCGCGGCAGTTTGGGTATTTCCCCAGTTCCTGGTCATGGTTCCCCCGCTCCACGTCACGGTCGCGTTTTCAGACACGAAGAAGGCGCCGCCATAACCGCCACTTACGGGATTTGAGCTCTGAGTGGCCATGTTACCGTTTACGTTTACGGTGGAATCCTGAGAGCTCGTTACTTTCGCGTAGGGTCCGACATAAAAGGCGCCGCCTTGTCCGTCGCTGTCAGATGACGCCGTATTACTTTCTATCCTCCCGCCGGTCAAGTAGAGTGTCAGGAAATGAAGTGCGCCCAAACCCTGAAGATAACAGCCCCCTCCTGAACCTACGCCTTTCATGGATGCGGTATTGTTCGTTATACTAACGGCGTTTTCGAATTTTGCACTCAGATAACCAGACAAGAATACGCCGCCACCCAGTGAATTAGTCATTTTTCCTATCGAATACTCATTGGCATAATTATGGCTGATGTCACCGCCGGATATCGTGACTTCCCGCCGGGTTGTGGCATTGTTATACACGTAAAGACCGCTACCATACCCTGGATTGCCACTTGTTGTCGCTTGGTTATCTAGAATCGAGCCTGATTCCATAGTGAACGTGGCCTTGTCGAGGAAGAGGCCTCCGCCAGAGCCCGTTCCTCCGGTACTTGCCGTATTGTTCGTAATCATGGCGTTCTTTACTGAGACTGCGGCGTTTTCGGCATACACCCCGCCGCCAAAACCCGTCGCGTTGTTGTATGACGCGTAATTACCGGCGATTGTGCCGCCATTGATATCGAGGTGGTATGTGCAGGTAGCAATACCGCCCGCGTATATCCCCCCTCCATAGGCACTATAGCTTTTCGCGTACATACCGGCGTAGTTATTAGAAATAGTTCCGCCATTCACGGTAAACGTATAGTCGCTGATACTTGCATATAGTCTAATGCCGCCGCCAGTACCCTTCCTGTCAGTCGTACATGCGCTGTTGCTGTCGATAGAGACGTTCTCCCGCATGCTACCCGATCCGTCGCAGATGAATACCCCTCCTCCATGCCCGTTTCCTTGCGCATTCCCCGTATTGCCGTAGATACGCGTTTCGGAGTTCGTCGCGTTGAGCGTAAGCGTCGCTTGCAAAACATACATCCCTCCGCCGGAACCTGTCGAAGGAGTGTTCGTTACGTTGCTGTAAATGGTAGATGAGTCAACAATAACTTCGGGTGCCGTGCCTAGGCCATTGGCATAGATCCCTCCGCCGCAAGCCTCGGAGGAAGTTGCTATTGCCTTGTTGTTATTTATGGAAGAAGAGTTAACGGACAGTGTGGTACCTCGGAAATAGATACCGCCGCCGTTTGCCATGGTGGCAGTTGTTACGTATGCCTGATTTACTGTAACGGAACACCTGTCTAGGGTAAGGCTTGAACCGCTGATGCTTGATTCAAAGTAAATTCCCCCGCCGTTTCCGTCAAAGCTTGAGGTGTTGCCTTTTGTGATCGTGAGATACTGTAACGTAATGTTTACGATTCCGTTATACCCTTCTATATAGATACCGCGGCTTTCCTCGTTACAATCTATCGTTTTATTGGAGTCATTGTTTCCGATTATCGAACACGTTAGCGGCCCTGTGGGCTCAATGGATATACACCCGTACGTTGCCCCTGCTTCCCTTCCGGTTATGTCTCCCATAAGGTATACCGTATTGCCCTCGTCAGTGGGGTCGCTGAACTGCGTCACTGCGTGTGTAATGGTCTTGAACGGGCGCGTCTCGCTTCCGTTGCCAGTGGAATCGTTGCCGCTGGCGGGATCCACGTATATGATGTTCCTCACGCAGGTAAGGCTCACGATAACGTGCTCGGAATCGATATAACCGCTTCTGCTCGCCCACGCCTCGATCGTGCAATCGTCGGTGACGGTGATGGTGGTGGGTAGAGAGGTTGACGTGCGCCTGGAGCCGCCGTCGATCGTCCAGTTGAGGGTTACGCCCGGTTCCGCGTGAT
The DNA here is from genome assembly GCA_023393015.1 of Spirochaetota bacterium. Classification (GTDB taxonomy): domain Bacteria; phylum Spirochaetota; class Spirochaetia; order Treponematales; family Treponemataceae; genus Teretinema. Next base: position 40,272 of record JAEWMY010000002.1, on the reverse strand, counting down.
CGAGCCGAATCGCGTACTCGCCGTTCAGGTCGGGATTGAGCGAAAGCTCGTTATCCGTCGGCTGTTCGTTATCGGAGTTCACTATCGTGGGACGGGCGAGCATGTTGCCAGCCGTCGAGGTGACGGCCGTTCGCGCGAGCCCCTTCGTATCGCGTACCGTGATCGTAAAGCGCGACTCGGCCTGTGACTGCGCGATATGGGTAAGAAGGTATACCTGCGTTATATCGAGATTGGCGTTGAACGGCTGGAGATTGCCCACCGGGCGGAGAGTTCCCTCAGGGGGCTTCGTGGAAATATTCTCATCTTTAAAAGTAAGTACTGGCGACGACCCGGCTTGAACGGTATCGACGGTGTAGATCTGACCGTTTACCTCGATGGAGGCGATGTCGTCTTGAACTTCGTTTGAGAGGTCGAGGTTGAAGCAGAGGACGTAGCGGTCGTTCGGTGACGGTTCGAGCATCACGCGACTTCCGTATGGAACGGGCGGCGGGGTGTTGCAGCGGAGGTTGAAATGCCAGGAGGGGAAGACCCTGCCGTATCCCAGATCCAGAAGGTTTAATTGCGCCGAGATATTACCGCCTCTCTCATGAGTGTGTAAAAAAGACTCCGTAAAGGTGAGCGTCAGGGATTGTCGGTCATCGGATTGGCGTATAATATAATCTTCGGGCTCAGTAACGGTTTCACCTGAATCCATGACGACACTAGTAGAAATGACGTACGACCGCGGGTTTCTCAGCAAAAACCGGATGACCCCGTCGGCGTCGGAGGCTATGGAATCGATGCCGTCGGCGTCTTTTTCCACCGGGACGAGGAATTGCTGGTAGCCGATCGCGGCGTTGCCGGAGTACTCCTCGAGATAGTCCTTGACCGGGGAGTTGAAGTCCGAACAGGAAGACAGGAGCGCCAGTACGGCGGCGACGGCGAGGAAAAGAAAGCGGCGGCAAAGAACGGTCATGCATACCTCCGGCTGGGTACATCACGGCTTGGATTTTGCCACCAGTATAGCGTGAAACGGCCGATTCATCAGCGTTTTATTGAGGAAACTTTAGTCTTACGGGGAATGCCTGGGGTGAATGGATGAAGGAAAGATTGCGCCCGACACGGTTCGAACGTGCGACCTACGGATTCGAAGTCCGGCGCTCTATCCAGCTGAGCTACGGGCGCAAGGGACCTGACGGTCCTGATAAAAAAGCCACTCTCCCGAACGGTGAGCGGCCTTTTAGGGTGGGTGATGGGTTTCGAACCCACGACAGCCAGATCCACAATCTGGTGCTCTACCCCTGAACTACACCCACCGAGAAACTAACGAGACAAATACTGCCAGAACGGCCCGAAAAAGTCAATAAGTCGGACCTATCGCCATTCAGAGCTAAAATAGCGCGTTTTTTCTCAGCATTTTTCTGGGGATTCCGATAATGAACTGAAGGAGTCTACCGTATGCAACACAGAGAAGGCCATTCCGACGTCTTGAAGCGGGTTCTCGAACAGCAAATCGCCCTTCTTTCGACCCTCTACGCCTGCCAGAAACGGATGTACGAGTCCGTCCTGATACGGGACTGGGTCATGCTGCAAAAGGAAATCGAGCTCTCGACCGAGATCGCCGAACGCTTCGGCGCCCTCGAGGCGGAACGGTGCCAGGCGATGGTCTGGATCGTCCCCGACGTCGACCCCGCCACCGGCTTTTACCGCGTCACCTCGAAACTCGAGGAAACCGACCGCGTACGCGTCAATTCCCTCTATCGGGAGATGAAGCGGCTCCTTCTCCTTTCAAAGACCGAAAGCGACGTCTTTACGACCTACGTCCAGAACGCGAGGAGCATCCTCGGCGGCCTCATGGAGACGGTCATGGCGGGCGGAAAGGGCCGCATTTACACCCGGCGCGGAGGCGTGGCCACCCGCGGCCTCGAGAGCGTCGTGCTCAACCGCTCCTTTTAATCGGAGGAATTTCGATGTCTACATTTTCCGGAATAGAGATGGGAAAGCGGAGCCTCTTCGCGCATTCGCAGTCCATGCAGACGGCGGGACACAACCTGTCGAACTCCTCGACCGAGGGCTATACCCGCCAGCGCGTCGAACTCAAGGCGACCGATCCCCTCTACCGGCCCGACCTCTCGCGCGAGGAAACCCCCGGCCAGATCGGCCAGGGCGTCTCAGTGCAGTCCATCAGGCGGCTCCGCGACGAACTCCTCGACCAGCGCATCGTGGCCCAGACGAACGGGGAGGGCTACTGGAAGACGCGCGACAACTACGTGCTCATGCTCGAGCAGATACAGAACGAGCCCGCCGACATCTCCGTTCGCGGCAGACTCGACCAGTTCTGGGACTCCTGGGAGGAGCTCTCGCTGTACCCCGAGTCAACCAGCGCCCGCCAGGCCGTACTCGCCCGCGGCGAGGGCCTCACCGACGCCATCCATCAGCAGTACCGGGGACTCCAGGGCATCCGCGACATCATCGACGGCGACATCGACACCGTGACCAAACAGGTCAACGACATCGCCAAGCGCGTCGCCGCCCTCAACGAGGAGATCGTCAAGGTCAAGGCGATGGGCGACAACCCGAACGACCTCATGGACGGCCGCGACCTCCTCGTGGAAAAACTCTCGAACCTCATCAATATCACCGTCGACCAGCGCGACCCCGACGAGTTCGTCATTCACACCGCGGGTCTCGAGCTCGTGCAGGGAAAACTCTACCGGACCTTCGACCTGAGACGCGGCATGGAAAACGACGGGTACGCCGAGGTCGTCTGGGCGGATTCGGGCAATACCGCGTATTTCGAGGGCGGAAAGCTCGGCGCCCTCATCGAGCTCCGCGACGTCGACGTCCGCGAGGAAGTCCAGAAGCTCGACACGATGACGATGACCTTCGTCGACCTCGTCAACGACATCCATTCGGACGGCATGGGCGCGAACGGCAAGACCGGCGTCGATTTCTTCGTCGAGCAGGCCTTCATCAACAACGTCGCGGGAAACTTCGACCGGAACGGCGACGGCGAGTACGACTCAAGCTATATCTACCGCATAACGGGCGGGAACGCCCTTTCCGCGCGCGAGCAAATCGGACTCGAGGGGACGATAACCCTCTCCGCCGCGAACGGTACGGTCAGCGTGCCCTACCGGCCCACCGACATGGTCGCCGACGTCGTCGCGCGTATCAACAACTCGGGCGCCGAGGTCGTGGCGAACCTCGACCGCGACGGCCGGCTCGTGCTCAAGGGCACGGTGGCGGGCCGCAAGGAAAACCCCGATTTCGTCATCAGATACGTCGAGGACTCGGGTAGATTCCTCGCCGGCTACGCGGGCGTGCTTCGCGAGCCGGGAGCGGCGGGCGCCTTCAGCTGGGAAACCGCCGACGCGGTCAATTCCCTCGCCGGTGGCGAGGGCGGTGCCGGTACGGGCGCCGCGGGTTCAGCCGGGCGAGTCGCCTGGGCGGTCTCGCCGATCGCGCACCCCGCCGGCTGGATGGAGGTCAACGGCCTCGTCAAGTCGGACGTGCGGACCATAGCCGCGGGATTCCCCGAGCGCGACGGCGTCGTGCTCGCGGGCGACAACCGAGCCGCCCTCGCGATCTCCTCGATCAGGAACACGGCCGTCATGGTCGGCAATACGCGGACTTTCGACGACTTCTTCGCCGACACGGTTACCGCCATCGGCCTCAAGGGCGAGCAGGCCGCGCGCGCCCTCGAGACGCAGGTCGCCATCATGAAGGAACTCCGCGACATGCGCGACTCCGTTTCCGGCGTGAACGTGGACGAGGAGCTCGCGGACATCATCAAATTCCAGCACGGCTACAACGCCGCGGCGAAGTTCATCGCGACGCTCAACGAGATGTACGACACGATAATCAACCGCATGGGCGTGTAAAGGGGTAGGACACTATGAGAAGGATCAGCTCGAATCTTCAGCACACCGACATGCAGCACGCCCTCAGGCGGCAGGAATCGCGTCTGAGCGACGAGAACAACAAGATATCGAACCAGCGCAAGCTCAACAACCTGCGCGACGACCCGCTTTCGGCCGGGCACGTCGTGCGTTATCAGTCGTACCTGACCCGTCTCGAGCGCTTCGAGCGGAATACCAAGACGGTACAGGACCAGATCAAGATATCCGAGGGCTACGTGAACCAGTCACTGCAGGTGCTTCAGCGCGTGCGCGAGCTCGCCGTCGCCGGCGCCCACGGTACCTTCACGCCGGGCGACCTCAAGAATATCGCCTCCGAGGTCGACGAGCTCCTGAACGAGCTCGTGTCGAACGCGAACGCGACGGGGCCCGACGGCATCCGCCTCTTTGCCGGCACGAAGAGCCACACCGAACCCTTCGAGACCGTCCTCGGCGACATGGACGGCGCGGGTTCCCGAATGATCATGAACGTCCGCTACAACGGCTCGGTCGGCACGAAGGACGTCGAGGTCGACGAGCAAAGTTGGATGGGCAACGACCAGCCGGGTAACCGGGTGTTCTGGGCGGAGCGGCAGTCCCTCTTCTCGGAAGTCGACGCGACGACCTTCGTCGTCAAGGCCGACACCTCGATAACCGTCGACGGCGTGGACGTGCCGCTCGTCGCGGGAGACAACGTGCATTCCATAATCTCCAAGATCAACGACTCGGGCGCGGCCGTAAAGGCGCACCTCGACCCTGTCACGAACGGGCTCAATCTCGAGACGACCGACGCGCGCCAGCTCTGGCTCGACGACGCCGAAGGCGGAAACGTGCTTTCCTCCCTCGGGATGATCAGGCAGGGCCAGCGTCCCCCGTACAACATAGCGCCCTCGGTAAAGCTTTCGGGCGGGTCGCTCTTCGATTCCGTCATCTCGCTCAGGACCGCGCTGCTTTCGGGCGACCAGGAGTCGATCGGCGGGCGCGTGCTCGGCTCGCTCGACGGCGCCGTCGACAACCTCACGACGCGACTCGCCGAGCTCGGCTCGAAGTACGAGCGGTCGGAGGTTACCGCGTCGCGCATCGCCACGCAGACGCTCAACGTCGCCGCCGCGGAGTCCCGCGAGGGCGATATCGACTTTACAAAAGCCGTCACGGCGCTTAAGATGTACGAGTACACGCATCAGGCGTCCCTCAGTACCGCCGGGAAGCTGTACTCGCACACGTTGCTTGACTACGTCAGATAAGGTTGGGGAAGATGGAAATCCAGACAAAGGCGATGGGCCAGGTTGAAATCCTGGAAAAGCAGATTATAGTTCTCGAGCAGGGCTTTTACGGATTCAAGGACTTCCACCGATTCGCGCTTATCGACGCGCCGCAGGAACCGTTCATATGGGTGCAGTCGCTCGACAAGGAAGACCTCGCGTTTCTCGCGATCGACCCGTTCCTGTTCAGGCCCGACTACGAGATCGACATCGAGGACAGCCTCCTCGAGCCGCTCGGCATAGAGAATCCCTCGGACGTACTCGTGTTCGCCCTCGTGACCATTCCGCCCGACGGGAGCCCGGTCACGGCGAACCTGCAGGGACCGCTCATCGTCAACAAGCGGAACAACATGGCGATGCAGGCAGTCCTTCCCGACGTGAAGTGGAAGACCAAACACGATATCGTCGCCGAAGCCGCCGGAAAGAGAGGCAACTGATGCTGATACTTTCCAGGAAGATAAACGAGAAGATCATGATCGGCGACGAGGTGTCGATCACGGTCATCGAGATACGCGGCGACCAGGTCAAGATCGGCATCGAGGCGCCCAAGGCGGTCAAGGTGTTCAGGCAGGAGGTCTTCGAGGCGATCAAGAACGAAAACCGCGCCGCCGCCGCCGCCGCCCCGAACCTCGACGGCCTTTCCGGCATCGTCCTGCCGCGGTAAGCCCGTTACGCGCCCGTCGCGCGCGTAACGGCGGCGATTAAGCCCAGTCGTCTCCCGTCTCGCGTTCGTACGACGGGCCTCCCTCGCCCCGCTCCGGGTCGCGCAGCAAATTCCAGATATCGTCGAATTCCTGGTGTATGCGCCTGAAGGCCTCGATGAGGCGCGGGTCGAACTGCGTACCGGAGTTGGCGAAAATCTGCGCGATCGACTCCTCGTGGGTGTATTCGGACTTGTACGTGCGCTTCATCCTGAGCGCGTCGTAGACGTCGGCTATCGCGACGATGCGCGCGGGCAGGGGGATCATGTTCCCGTCGATCTTGAAGGGATACCCGGTTCCGTCCCACCACTCGTGGTGGCTCAGCGCGATCTCCTTCGCCATCGGCACGGGGTACGACGAAAGTATGAACGTGCCGTTGATGGTATGCTCGCGCATTATTTCCCATTCGAGGTCGGTGAGCTTGCCGGGCTTTTGCAAGATGTAGTCGGGCGTGCCGATCTTTCCTACGTCGTGCATCGCCGCGAGGAAGCGTATGTTGTCGATGAAGTCGGGGTCGATCTGCGGGTACGCGCGGTTTTCGTACAGGTACTCGGCGAGCTTCTTGCTGTAAAAGCCGACCCTGTCGTTATGAAGCCCCGTTTCGTTGTCCTTCAGCTTCGCGGCCTCGAGTATTCCCCGAAAGGTCGAGTGGAGCTGGTCGTTGAAACCCGCCGTGATGTCGTAAAAATAGACGAGAAACCCCGAAACCTTCTTTTTCGCGTCGAAGAAGGGTATGAATGTCGTGCTCGTGTAAAGCGTCTTGGTCGACCCCGTCTTGTGTCTCATGGTGCCTGACCAGGAATAGCCCTTGTCCCTGGTGCGAAGCGAGACGACGAGGTCCTGCGTCTCGTCGTGATCGAGGCACTGCTGGAACACGTTGAAGAACGGCTTCGGGTCTATCGCGTGGTAATCGGAAAAAAGGAGTCTCGCGGCGGGCGTCGCGTGAACGATGTCGAGCTCGGGGCCGAGTATGACTATCGCGATGTTCGGGTTGTCCGTGTTGGCGATGATATCCTGCAGGCGCGCGAGATCTCTCGGGGACTTTCCTCCCGGCTTTCCGTCCGCCGAGGTTTCCATCGGGGACAGGTCTACGGCCTCGGCGAGTTCCTCGAGAAGCGCGGATCTGCGTTCGTTGCGTTCAGCTTCCGGTTTCTGCGTCACTTTTTCTCACATACGCCGGACCTGAGTAATCCGACATACCGTCAGTATACTTCATGCGGCGCTTTTTCGCAATTTCGACGAGCGTCCGCGAGATTTCCGAGCCGTCGGGCGACACGAAATCTACGCGCGAGGCGGGCAGGAGTTCCGCCAACTCGGCCGCGAGGCGTTCGGCGTCCGGCCCGACGACGAGGACTCGTTCCTCGGCGTCGAGATGGCGGGTAATCTCCCCGCTCGAGGCGTCCAGCGCCTCGGTAACGGCGGTTCCCCGCCTGAAAACCTGGGCGTAATAGCGTTTTTTCTTCGCGTCGATCGCGCATACGACCGCGCCCGAGCACGAGGCGTACGGAAGCGCGTGGCATTCAAGCGTCGGCACCGGCACGAAGGCGCAGGAGGCGGCAAGCTGGAAGGCCTTCGCCGTGGCATACGCGAGCCTGAGGCCGGTGAAGGATCCGGGTCCTTCCGGGCAGGTCACCAGCTCGACGTCTTTCGCGGCGACGCCCGCGAGGGCGAAGAGGGAGTCGATAGCGGGCAGGAGACGCTCCGCGTGCTGTTTCGGGGAGTCGACCGTGAGGGTAAAGCGCTCGGTTCCCGTGTCGACGGTAGCCGAAAAGCGCGAGCCCGTGGTATCGATCGCGAGCGCGATCACCGTTCCAGTTCCCCGTACGGCCAGTTCTCGACGGTTATTACCCGGCTGCCGTCCTCGTTGGCCTCGAGGGTTATCAGTATAGAGGTACGGGGAAGCTCGGACATGACGCGCTCGCTCCACTCGATGACGCACACGCCCTCGCCGTAGAGGCAGTCTTCCACCCCGAGATCCACGAAGGCTACCGGCGAGTCGAGCCGGTACGCGTCCATGTGGTAGAGCGGCAAGGAGCCCGAGTATTCCGAAACGAGGGTAAAGGTGGGGCTCGTGACGTCCTCGTCTATCTTGAGCGCGCGCGCTATTCCCTTCGTGAGCGTCGTCTTCCCCGCGGCGAGGCCGCCGCGCAGGGCGACGACGTCGCCCGGGCGGAGCCTTGAGCCGATCCGCTCGCCGAGGGTTACCGTTTCTTCTTCCGTAGTCGTCACGAAGGTCATGTGATAAAAATACCGCATAGGCATTGCGCGGTCAAGTACGGCCGGGGCGGGCCTCAGGGAAGCTTGCCTTCCCTGTCGAGATCGAGAATGTACCGCTTGAGGTTGGAGACGATGGGAAGCAGGGGATAGTCTATGGAGTCGAGAAGTCGGACGCGTATGTCCTTCTTTCCCGTCGGCTCCGTCTCTATGGAAAACTCGATAGAGCCCGAGTGTCGCCGCCCGGGAAGGTCGTAGAGAGCCTTCCCGGTGAACTCGCGTCGATAGTAGATGAAGGTTTCCTTGCGCGCAATGTCATCGATCGCGAGTATCGTCAACGTAGCTACTCCCCGTGTTCGTATATCAGGGCAAATACCCTGTTCATGGTCGTGCGCGGCATCTTGGCGAACTGCACGTGCGCGACCTTGTCGCCGTGACTCGACGTCTCGGAAAGCCTTAGTACCTTTCCCGTCATCGAATCCTGCGACTTTCCGTCAAGGCTGCATTCTATCTCTATATACTGGTTTTGTGGAGGGGGGGCCGGCGTCCGGATGCTGCAACCTCCCGCCGATATGTCCGTGATGGCGCCGGGATAGGATTTCCCCATGGGATAGAAACGGTGTTCCGTTTTCCTGCCGTTGACGACGTTGGCGACCGACACGTACGTGAAGGTACAGTCGGTGGAGAAATTGCGCCGGTCGTGCCGACGGTTCGGCAGCGGCTTGAGCGCGTCCGTGTGCGAGATGATCATGAGGCTTTCGTTTACCCCCGACTCGTATCCCGCGACCCGGGCGGGATACCGGTAAGTTTGGCCGTTGTCGAGCGAGAAGTATATCTCGATCCGGGACCAATGCTGAAGGCGCAGTTCGTTTCCGAACGAGTCCCTGGGTACCTTGCACACGAGTCCCCTCGGCGAGTTTTCGAAGAGGAGGACAGGATACTGCTCCTGGTCGGGCGTCACGATCGTGAACGGCTGTCCGTTTTCGAGCGAACGGGACGAAACGAGCGTCGCCTGGTTTTTCCGCGCGTTCTCGAGGGCCTCGCGCACGGTAAAGAGCAGGGTGATCTCCTCCTCGATTTCCCTCGTCCGCGGGACCACTGACTCTATCCGCGTCAGTTCGCGCGAGAAGGCCTCCTCGAGCGCCCGCGCGTTTCGGATGAGGTGGTAGGGCCGCTCGAGGCGGTTGTCGACGCACACCTTCGTGAGAACGGCCGTCTGCCGGTGGTTGAACTTGCACGAAGAGGAGATGGCCTTGATTTCCTGATTGAACTTTCCCGTCTTGACGAAGGGCGCGAGCGGTTGACGCCCGCCCTGTCCCCGCGGCCGCGCGATCGTCCGTTCGCGCTCCTCGTTGTACTTGTTGAATATCGCCACGACCGCGATGATGATCGCCCCCATGATCGGGAAGACGAGATAGACGGGCTTGAAGTCCGTGCTATACGGAATGACTTGCGCGTACAGGTGTTCGATCATGTTACGCCCCCTTGATCGATCGTATCCCGGCGGAGTCTCCGCGCCGCCGCGTTCAAAGACTCGTCAACACGTTCGCCGCCCCGGTAATCCTCGGCGCCAATTCGTACTCGGCGATGTCGCCGACCGTCACGGTGTCCTTCCTCTCGAGCGCGGACAGCAGCTCCCCGAGAAGCGGCGCGAGTTCGCCGGGGTATGACGAAAGCGGGACCGAGTCGACCGTAAGCCGCTCGGGCGCGATCCCGGTAAGCGGGAGCAGCGGGAGGAGCTTGTACAGGCTCTCGAGGCGCACGGAAAACGCGTGGATCGTTTCCATGACCGTTCGGTCCTTGCCGGTCAGGAGGTGTACGGGAATCTCCTCGAGAAGCGGGACCGATTCGTTCAGCTCCTTGCCGAGCGCGCGGAGCATCGAAAGGATATCCTCCCTCGCGAGTGTGTCGAGCTCGATGCGCGAGACGGACCCGATGTCGCGCGAGAAGGCCGCGTCGAGTCCCTCGGCCGGAACGTCCGAACCGTCGATCCGCACGCTTATGACCGTCTGTCCGTTTTCCTCCACCGCCTGTTCCACGGAGCCCAGTACCTCGCCGAGCGTCCGCTCGGTTTTCAGTGTAAAGTCAACGTTTGTCCCGTTCACGAGTATGTCCATCACCGCGCTCCCGTCAGTTAGAGTTGTTCTGCTTGTTGAAAGTCGAAATGGAGTTCGACTGTTGCTGGAGGCTGTTGAGCGTCCCTTCCATCTGTCCGTATTTCGCCTTGAGCTCCGACTCTTTTTTCTTCAGCTGGTCGTCGAGCCGCGCGATCGTCTTTTCGGTCGTCGTGATCCTGCTCGCGAGTCCCGACGTCCTGGTCGAGAAAATGCCCCCGGTTTGCACGTACGGCGTCAGGTTCGAGTCCATCGCGTGGGCCACGCCCGAATCCACGACGAGATCCCCGTCGGAGTCGAATCCGAACAGGAGCTTGACCTCGTTCATCCGTCGCTCGAGGGCCTCGTCGAGTTTCTTCTCGTCTATCTCGAGGTATCCGCGAAGTCGCGAGTACTCGATGGAGCCGCCGGTGCCCGAACGGGTCGAGATCCCTATCTGCGCGAGCGTCCTGGTCGTCGTCGTGTCGTTTGCCGCGTATATGTTGCTCGTAAGGCGCTGGAGCGAGGCCTTGATCCCGTTGAGGGTCGTGTCGCCCTGCATCATCCCGAGACGCTCCTCGGCGGCCTTGCGCTCATCCTCGGTAAAATACGTGATCTCGCTGACGATCTCCGGCTTGTTTTGCGTGAGTATGTTGATCTCGGCGATGACCCTGTTGTAGGTACCGATGAGCTTTATGACGGCTTCCTTCGCGGCCTCGACGTCGGGCTTTACCGTCACGGTCTCCTGCTTTCCGGTCGCTTCCTTGAGCGAAAGCGTCACGCCGGGAACGAGATCGTCGATGTCGTTGTTCGGGCGCGTGACCGTGATGCCCTCGTATTTGATGACGGCGTCCTGCGCGATGGATACGGGGTTTACGGGAACGTAATCGCCCGCCACGCGAGGGTCCACGATCTTGACGCCCGTTATCGAGACGTCGCGCCTCGTGTTGCGGTTATGCAGGACGATCGCGTCGACGTCGCCGTATTCGGCGAGCGGCACCGTAAACGATTGCGTCGTGCCCGGCGCGCCCGCGGGGGGGAGGGGGAGGGCGGAGCCCTTCGTGGAACGGAGGGACAGCACCGCGTCGTCGACGACCGGCTCTTTAGGCACGGGCCGTTCCGCTTCGATCGGTATGTCGGGCTGCACGTTCTGGATCGTGATTCCGCCCCAGGTGAGGGAGCTTGGCTTGCTCGCGTCGAAGGCCGGAGTATCGTCGCCCGCCGGGGCGTCGGACGCCCGTTCCGTCACGGTGAGCTGGTATTCGAGAGTCAGTCCGTCCCGCGCGCGCGCGGCGGGGGAAAACTCGATAAGAGAGTTCGAGGCGGGCTTCACCGAGACCGATTCGGAAGAGACGGCAACCGCGCTTTTGTCGTTCTTTCGGATCAGTCCCGCGTCGAGCGCGAAGGAAAGGGCGTCGTCCGAGAAGGCGAGTCGCTCGGCGGCGCCCGTCTTGAGCGATTCGACGAGGAGGGATCTCGTTTTCGGGGTAATCTGCACGAGGGACGCGCGGAGCGTTCCCTCGCCGCGACGGTTCAGCGCCTCGGCGAAATCGCCGTACGACCCGCCCTTCCACTTGAAGGAGACGCGCGCGTCTCCGACCGAGAAGGTATACGTTCCGCCGGGTACCTTTGCGTCAGACGGCAACTCCGAGGAAAGGAAGGCGTCGGCCTCGGCGATCTGGTTGACGGTGACCCGAAAGCTCTGGTCACGGGCTTCCCTCGTCGCGCTCGCGGTAAGGGCGCGCGCGTCCGTCGAGTCCGCCAACTTTTCGTTGAAGGGGTTGTTGAAGGAATACAGGCTTTTCGCCGCGTCCCTGAGCGTCGTGGACGACTGGTTTATCTGGCGCCAGGCCGATTGCTGTTTTTTGTACGTTTCGAGGTCGGCGTTCGCCCTGTCGCGCGGAACGCGTTCGACCTTCATGAGGCCCTGAATGAGTTCGTCGGTTTTATATTTGCTCGCCGTTACGCCCGGGATGCTGATATCGGACATATCCTAACCTCCCACATCCGCGCTCACCAGGGTATCGTACGTACGGCAAGAAAAAACCGCTATATCGACTCGTCGAACAGAAGCCCCAACGCTTCCTGTATCCTGAGCTGGATCTTCTGGATTTCCGCGGACGGAATTTCCCTGATAACCTTATCGGTGCTGGAATCGATAACCTTGACGATAACCTGGTCGAGTTCCTTGCTGACCCGGAACTGCAGTTGGCGGTCGAACATGTTCGAGATGTTCTGAATCTGCTCGGCTATTCGCGAAACCCGCTCCTGACTCATCTGTGCCTGTTCCGCGGCCGCGTCGTTCGTCTGCATAGTTGCTGTAGTAGTGCGCAAAGTTGAATTCACCGAACCTTCAAGACGGCGATCCATTGCCGTTAACTGCTGACCGATGCTCGTAACTTCGATACTCATCGGCAACCTCCTTGAAAGAAACAGAAAGACCGAATCATCCATGAGTCGGTCCGCTCCGGAGGCGTCCGCCCGTACGGGCCGGCGCGGGGAGCGCGTATATCGCTTCCGGCGTTTCCGCCGGGCGTATTAGGGGGAAGAAGAAGGGCGCTTCTTCTTCTTCCGGAAAATCGGACTAAACCGTAGAGATGACGTCCAGAACTCTCTGTCGGTTCGGTCCTTTCGGCCCAACTACTGGATCAGTCTGAGGACTGATTGCGGCTGGGTGTTCGCCTGAGCGATCATCGCGTTGCCCGCCTGGCTCAGGATCTGGCTCTTGGTAAAGTTTACCATTTCGTGGGCCATATCCGTGTCGCGTATGCGGGATTCCGCGGCTTGCAGGTTCTCTGATGCGATCGAGATTCCTTCGTAGGCCATTTCGAAACGGTTCTGGTAGGCGCCGAGGTCGGCGCGCTGCTTCGAAACCGTCCGAAGCGCGGAATCAAGAGAGGCTATCGCCATATTCGCGCCGTCAACAGAAGACAGTGAAATCATAGAATTTTCCGTTCCCTGGGTTCCGGTAATACCAAGCGCCTGGGCGGTCATGGTACCGATAAAGATCTTCTCGTTCTGGTCGACGTTGGCGCCGACATGGAGCTGCATGGCTCCGGTCGCAGATTCACGAGCGAACCGTCCGGTAAGGATATTCATTCCGTTGAACTGAGCGTGACTGGCGATGCGGTTTACTTCGTCCACGAGCTGGGAAACCTCGACCTGGATTTGCATCCGGTCTTCCGAGGAATAGATCCCGTTCGCCGCCTGGATCGAGAGCTCGCGGAGCCTCTGAATGATGTCGGTCGTCTCTCCGAGGTACCCTTCGGTCGCCTGGATGAACGAAACGCCATTCTGGATATTCTGCCCCGCCTGATTGAGCCCTCGGATCTGGCTTCGCATCTTTTCAGATACGGCCAATCCGGAAGCGTCGTCTCCGGCTCGATTGATGCGCATTCCGCTCGAAAGCTTCTCGATGCTCGACTGCAGTCCGGATTCTACGACGCCGGTCTGCCGCTGGGCATACATCGCGCTCATGTTGTGGTTAATAACCATATGACCCTCCTTGAAACGTGTTTGTCCGGCAATCCTTGCCAGACACACCGGCCGTGGCGGCCGGAAGAACCCGGGAATAGCGCCTCCTGGGAACGTTCCGGTTTTTACGGCACGGATGGTTACGCTGTGACTCAGAAACTGAATTCAACGAAACCGTCCATACCGTCGCTCACGGTTCAATTCGGGTGTTTTTCAAAGATCAACGCTTCCGCGAGACGGAGCCCGCGGACGCTTGACGCATGACTTTCGCCGATACGCCGGTAAAACGCATGAAGAGCCCCGGGGGCACACTGCCCCCGGAACGCTCCTCATAGCATTATACTACGTTATCGGAGAAGTGACAACACTTGCTGGCTATTGGTGTTAGCCTGGGCAAGCATCGCCGTGCCGGACTGAGACAGGATCTGGTTCTTGGTGTACTCGACCATCGCCTTGGCCATGTCGGTATCGCGGATGCGGGATTCGGCGGCCTGGAGGTTCTCCGCGCCGACGTCGAGCCCTACGATGCTGAGGGTGAGGCGATTCTGGTACGCGCCAAGGTCAGCGCGCTGCTTGTTGACGACCTTCAGGGCCTCGTCGATGACGCCGATGCTCCGGTTCGCGGAATCTGCGTTCTCGAGGGTCATGATGGTACCGTCTCCGACACTGCGGACGCCGAGGGCGGAAGCAGTCATCGTACCGATGAAAACGCGGACGCGCTGGTCCATGTTCGCACCGATGTGGAACCACATCGAACCGGTGATCGTGTTTTCGCCGGTTTCACGGGCGAAACGACCGGTAAGCATGTTCATTCCGTTGAACTGCGCCGAGCTGGCGATCCGGTCAACTTCCGCAACCAGCTGGGAAACCTCGACCTGGATCTGCATTCGGTCTTCGGACGAGTAGATACCGTTCGAAGCCTGAACAGACAGTTCGCGAATTCTCTGGAGAATGTCGGTGGTTTCCTGCAGATAGCCTTCCGTCGCCTGGATGAAGCTGATGCCGTTCGCCGCGTTCTGCGAGGCCTGGTTGAGGCCGCGAATCTGGCTGCGCATCTTCTCCGAAACCGCGAGTCCGGAAGCATCGTCACCGGCTTTGTTGATCCGCATTCCCGACGACAGTTTGGAAACGTCGTTGTGAATGCCACCGTTGGTGACGCCGAGTGTTCGCTGAGCGAACATTGCAGAGAGGTTGTGGTTGATAACCATAGGTATTCCTCCGTGGAATATGTGTAACGGGAAGCATCCATGTTTCCCGCCCGAACTGACGATCCGTGCCACCCGGCGCGTTTCGCTCATTTCGGTTGTGGAGAGAGAGTCCGTATCCGTGGTATCCTTCGACGAAGGGCACGGAACGATTCCTTCCCCGTACCTTTTATCGGCATCAGGCTAAAAATACTTGAGGGGAATTATGGAGAAAACGGTCGAATTCTGCCGATTTTGCGGTTTTTCGGGTACTACGGTCCTGACCGTTCGAGATCGCTCCTACGCGCGATGCGCCGAATGCGGCGGAATTACCCTGGACCGGGAGTTTTTGCCCGATCATGAGGCGGAAAAAGCGCGGTATGACTTGCACCGAAACTCTCTCGCCGACACGGGGTATCGCGCCTGGCTCGAAGGTTTTGTCGATGACACGTTTCGCCGTATTGCCGCGCACCGCTCACTCGGCGCGCACGGAGTGACGGAGGCCGGGAAGATTCGGACGGTACTCGATTACGGAAGCGGACCCGAGCCGGCTTTGGTCGCCTTGTTGCGCGAACGGGGGTTCGACGCCCGGGGGTGGGACCCGTATTACGCGCCTGACATGTCCGCCGGCCCGTCGCCCGATCACGGCACGGCCGATCTCGTGACCTGCCTCGAGGTTGTCGAGCATTTTTACGAACCGGCCAAGTCCTTCGCCGACCTCGCGGCCGCGGTGCGTCCCGCGGGCTGGCTCGCGGTAGGCACGCACATCCTGCCCGACACGCCCTTCGAGCGGTGGTGGTACCGGGAGGACACGACGCACGTCGCCTTTTGGACCGAGCGCGCCTTCGAACTCCTCGCCGCGGAACACGGTCTTGTCTGGCTCGGACGCACGGGCGCTCACCGTTTTTTGTTCAAGAAGCCGGGTTCGCTACCCGAGCGTTTCGAGCAGTAACGCGATGAGACGACCGGCCTTGCCGCGATGGGAGAGCCGATCCTTGTCCGCGTCGGAAAGCTCCGCCACGGTCATGCCTTCTTCGGGTACGTACATGACCGGATCGTAGCCGAAGCCGCCCGAGCCGCGCTCCGTCTCGATGAGGAGCCCCTCGAGGGTTTCCTGGACGGACCAATAACGGTCGGGCCCGAGATACAGCACGAGGTTGCACACGAAGCGCGCGCGCCGGTCGCTCACGCCGTTCATGCGTTCCAGAAGCAGGCGGTTCCGTCCGGCCGCGTCGAGGTTGACGCCGCCCTCGGAGCCGTAGCGGGCGGAGCGTACTCCCGGCTCGCCGCCGAGGGCGTCGACGCAGATACCGGAATCGTCGGCTATTACGGGACCGCCGGTCAGCGCGAAGAGCGCCTTCGCCTTTATCAGGGCGTTCCCGTGAAAGGTCGACTCCGTTTCGTCGGGATCGAACCCGAAGCCGAGGTCGGAGGGTATCACGATGTCGTGATTCGGGAAGATACGCGAGAACTCGAGGCGCTTGTGGGCGTTGCCCGACGCGAGGTACAGCTTCATGATACGCCAGAATACCCGCGTTGTGCGGCCGCGGCAAGGGTCGCGTCGACGGTTCCCCGGCAAAAACCGAGGGTCTTGGCGAGAAACCGGTTGCTCGGCGTTTTTTGCTGACGCTCGATCTGGTCCCGGATCGAGGCGATCCTCCGTTGGCAGTAGGCCCGCTCCCGTTCGAGGGCCTGATACCGGTTCGTCGCCTTGTCGATCTGTTCCATCTCGAAAAGGCACCGGCTCGCCCGGAGATAGTAACGGTATTCCCGCTCGCGCGAGACCCTGAGCCGGTCCTGGCAGTGAAGGCTTTGCCGACGGACGAGCTCGACGCGTTCGCGCAAGACGCGCGGGTCAAGGTTCTGGTGTCTCGAGATGGCGTCGATCATGGCGTCGTCCATCTCGTAGCCCGCCTTGCAGGCGAGCAGGAGCAGGGTTCTCGTCTCGATCTCCCGGCGCTTGTGCGTTCCGCCCTTGAGCGGGGCGGCCGCCGCGCGGGGCTTCGGTTCTCCCGCGTAGAGCTCCCATATCCCTTGGTTCTCCTGCTCGGCCATCTCGCTCCGTATCCTCGTTTCCTCCTCGGCCTCGTATACCCGTTGTCGGGCCTCGGTACCGTAACGGCTCCGGCAAAACGAGCGGAAGGTGAGGCGGACGTTCCAGTTGAGGAAGGTGCCGAACGAGGCCCGGTCGGGATCGAACCGGTCTATAATCCCGCCGAACCGGGGATAGAGCCAGACGATAAAGTCGCTTCGCGTGTCCTCGTCGCGGATCGAGAGACGGTATTTTTGCAGGTTTTCGTACAAAAATACCCCGAGGGCGTCGATGGCGCGCTTCTTGTTGTCGGCCGTCGGGTTTCGTTTGCAAACCGCGACGGCTTGGGCGAGCGATGATTCGTTCATTCCGTACCTCCGATGAGGTACAGCAAGAATCATGCCAAGGAAACGCCCCGGTTGAACGCGCAAAAAACCGCCGAAATCGGCGAAAAACCTTGAATTCGCGGGCGGATACCGGCGGAAACGGCGGAAAACCTTGAATATCCCGCGCGATGCGCGGAAAACCCCTGAATTTCGGCGGCCGTCGGTGCGATGCGCGAACAACCTTGAATCAGGAAAACTGGGGCTTGAAGGCCTCGACGAAGCGGGGGATGAGCTCCTCGATCGTTCCGGGGGTGTTGAGTCCCGAGGCTTGCCGGTGCCCGCCGCCGCCGAAGGCCGTGGCCACGACGCTGACGTCGACGCGGTCGAGGGAGCGTAGTCCCACCGAGCAGGTGGTCTCGGATTCCTGCCTGACGATCACGATCGCCTCGACGCCGCGAATCGCCTGGATGAGCTGATAGAGGGAATCGGAATCCCGGCCCTCGAGGCCGTATTCGCGGGTATCGTCGATCGTCTCGCTCGAGACGACGAGCCGGCCGTCGTAGTAGCGCGTCATGCGCGAGAGGATGCGCGAGATGAGGACGCGCGACTCGAAGGATTTGCCCCCGTTCATCCGCGCGAAGGTCTTTTTCGGGTTCGCCCCCGCCGCCACGAGGCGCGAGGCGTGCTCGAAGGTGCTCGCGGAACGTTCGTCCAGGTGGCGGAAGAAACCGGTATCGGTGCAGAGCCCGAAAAGGAGGAGTTCGGCTTCCTCCCGGGTAGGCCCGTCGCCCGAGGCCTCCATGATGTCCTGTACGAGGACGGTCGTCGACGGCGCGGTGCCGACGACGTAATCGGCCGGGCCGGAGGATTCGTTCGTCGCGTGGTGATCGACGACGGCGCGCGGCAAGTCCGAGACGGCGGCGGCGGCGTCTCCGAGCCGCTCGATCCCCGAACAGTCGAGAACGAAGAGCGCCGTCCCTTCCGAGCGTTCGGCCTGTTCGGCGTTCGGCGCGAAGAGGGGCTCGAACTCGCGGATCTCCGGGCGCTTGAAGGGGCCCGCCGACACGAGCGAGGTACGCTTGCCCTTTCGCGCGAGATAGGAGGCGAGGGCGAGGGAGCTTCCGACGCAGTCGCCGTCCGGTTCGCGGTGGCTCGCGAGGATAAAGTGTTCGTACTGCCCGATAAAGTCCAGAAGCGCCTTCGGTACCGTGTTCATGTCGTTTCCTGTAGGGTTAGCAAACTTTTTTGCGCGGATCGCGTACCGGATACTACCGGTTTTTGGCCGTGGATGTAAACGTTTATCTCCGAGCGGAAGCCGAAATCGGCGAAATAGAGGCCGGGCTCGACGGAAAAGCAGCTTCCTTCGAGGATGACGCGCGCGTCGGGAAACTCGACGGAATCGAGATTCGCGCCGGAGCCGTGACAGTCGGTATCGATGCCGTGCCCGGTTCTGTGGCGCAGGCCGGTAGCGTACCCCGCCTCGGTAAGGTAGGCGCGCGCTACGCGGTCGAGCTCCGCGCCGGTAAGCGGAACCTGGCGTTCGAGGGTGTCCGCGATGGTGTCCACGACGAGATCCCGCGCGCCGACGACGGCGGCAAAGGCGGCGGCGATCCGGGAGGGAGGCTCATGTCCCGTATATCCCGCCCAGGAGATGTCCGCGTAGATCCCTCCCGGTTCCTTCGCCCAGAGGTCGAACTGCACGACCTCGCCCGTCCGGACGCGGTTTCCCCGGCCCCGGCGCTCGTAGTGCGGGTCCCCCGAGGCGGGCCCCGCGGCCACGACGGGCGGCGCGGAGGAGACGAGAGCCGCGCGGGCGATGACGTCTAGTATACGGTCGGCGACATCGCCCTCGTAAACCGCTTCGTTCCGTCGGAGCGCGTCCGAAAGGAAGACCCACGCCTCTTCGACTGCCTCGTAAAGGACGCGGGCGGCCCGCTCGTGACTCGCGATTCCGTCCCCGTCGAGAAGGGAGCGGACGCGCTGCACGAGGGCGGCGGCGCTCGTCGTGAAAATACCCGCGGAGGCGAGGAGGTCGCGGGCGCCTGCCGGAAAGGTGGAAAGGAAGGGGAGGTCGCGGTCGGCGAGTACGGCGAATCGCTTACCCGCGTGACGGGAAAGGGCGGCGGCGATATCCGTCGCCCCGCCGTAGGCGAGCGTCGTTCCGGGCAGCGGGTCGAGAACGGCTGATTCGATGGAGGGGGTGATTCGCTCGCACGGGCCCTCGGCGGGTACGAGATAGAACCAGGGGCGGGTGGATGTCACGGACGGATCAAGCCCCAAGAGGGAGTCGGTGAGACCGTCGCGATGCGCCATATTATAAAAAAGCCATCCGTCGAGGGCTTCCCCGCGGATGGCTCGTCGTGCGGATTCGACCGCGAAACGATACGACACCGTTAAAACTCGAGGTTCAGTTTTTCCACGTTGAACTTTTCGGCCGGGATGGCGGCCTCGCTGATCGTTCCCCAGGTAACGTGCCTCGTATCCTTTTTCGCGACGACGCGCACGTGATCAAACTCGCCGTTTTTCATCATTATCGTCATGTAGGGATTGATATTCTCGTTCGTCAGGTTCAGGATCGCCCTGCTGTCGCGACGGTCAAACCAGCCGTGGGGGATGTACGCCTCGCCCGCCTTGAGGCCGGCCCGACGGTAAATGACGTAATACCCGAGTTTATGGGAGAATATCTTCAATATTTGGACATTGACGTAGTACAGGTCTGACTCAGCGGCGGAGGCCGGGACCGCGGCGAAAACGCCAAAAACGAGAACGAACGCCGTTACGAGAAGGATCGCTTTCTTCATTGTTCAACCTCCGGAATGTACCCTAATTATATATCCTGCTTTCAAATTGTTGCAAGCATAATTGCTTTTATCGTGTGTTTGCGGTTTTCCGCCTGGTCCCATACCCGGCTCCGCGGGCCCTCGATAACGGGAACGGTGACCTCCTCGCCCTTGACGGCGGGAAGGCAGTGGAGAAAAACGGCCTCCGGATTCCCCGTTTTCGCCATAACGTCCTCGGTTACCCGGTAGGGCGTCAGCAAGGTCACGCGCGCGTCCCGTTGCGCCTCCTCGCCCATGGAGACCCACACGTCGGTATATACCGCGTCGGCCCCCGCCACGGCGGCAAGGTCGCCCGTTACGGTAATCTTCGCGCCGGAGGCGGCCGCCCAGGGGGCTACCGTATCGAGGAGGTCCCGTTCGGTCGCGAGCTCTGGCGGGCAGACGATCGTGCAGTTGATGCCGAGTTTCGACGAGATGACGATCAGGGAGCGCGCGACGTTGTTGCGCCCGTCGCCGACGAAGCAGAGGGTCTTGCCGGCCACCTTGCCGAAGGCCTCCTCGAGGGTCATGACGTCGGCGAGAACCTGGGTCGGGTGAAACTTGTCGGTGAGTCCGTTGTAGACGGGAACGCCCGACTCGCGCGCGAGTATCTCGACCGTTTCCTGCTTGTATCCCCGGAATTCGATCGCGGAGAACATCCTGCCGAGCACGCGCGCGGTGTCCTCGATCGACTCCTTCGCCCCGAGTTGGATGTCGGATGAAGAGAGGAATACCGGGTGTCCGCCTTCCTCGCCGAAGGCCGTCTCGAACGCGCAGCGCGTTCGCGTGGAACGTTTTTCGAAGAGCATGGCGAGGGTTTTACCGACGAAACGCTGATGGACGTCCTTGAGACGGAGGGATTTCTTGACTGAATGCGACAACTCGAGCAGGTACTTGATCTCCTCCGGAGACCAGTCCATCCAGTTGACCAGTGATCTTCCCTTCAAATCGGACGGTTTCATTCCTTACCCCTTGCGCCGGAATCGGTCGAACGCGAACGGCGGTGCCTTCGATATGACTCGATTTTTCCGTGGTATGGGTTTATACTAGCAAGGCGCCGGGACGGTGTCAATGCAATCGCGCGCGCGATCGGGGGATCGATGATTTACCTCTACATAGAATTGCGATACCAACGCCAGCTCAACAGGATTTGTCCCGACGTACCCGTCAGTTTCTTTTCCGCCCTCGCCGATTCCGTCCGAAGGAACGGCGGCGCCACGACGCGGCTTTCCGGAGGGAATCTCTATCAATTCGATTCCTCGTCCGTCGGCTTCGCGTTCTCCGCCTCGCGCGTCCTCGCCGATCTTTCCGACCTCCTGCGGGAAAACCGCGAGCGCATCCGCGAGTATTTCGTGATCGTCGACTTTCTCAAAACGAGGATATCGCCGGAGACCTTTCAGGAATGCCTCTCGCGCTTCGACACCGTCGTCACGTCGGACGAGGGGATACTCCTCACGGACACCGCGCTCGAGTGCCTCTCTCCCTATATCGAGGCGGGCGCCGTCCCGGACGCGGCCCTGAACGTGTTTGCCGGTTTACGCGCGGGCGCGGATTCGCAGTCCGTCGCGGCGCCGACTTCGCGTCCCGGCCGTCCGGTCCTGT
The DNA here is from genome assembly GCA_023393015.1 of Spirochaetota bacterium. Lineage (GTDB taxonomy): Bacteria > Spirochaetota > Spirochaetia > Treponematales > Treponemataceae > Teretinema. Next base: position 18,687 of record JAEWMY010000002.1, on the reverse strand, counting down.
GCCTTTACCCCGAGCGCGGCGGCGATATCGTCGCCATGATGCGGAATCTCGTCGCGAGCGTTCCCGAGGCGCTGACCGAGTCCGACGGGGAGCTCCTGCCCGACGACAACGCTAACGCGCTCGACATGCACGCGCTCTGCCGCTTTTCGGACCGTCATCCGGAGTGGCGGGTAAAGGCGGCGCTCGACTATCTCGTCTCGCGCCTGCAGTCGTACGAACGAGCCGCCGGCGCTACCTTCGCCGTGGAGGCGGTCGGCGACTCCTTCGACGAAGGCCTCCTCGACACGCTTTCGGGTCTTTTGGGTAGCAGGTTCGACCCGACCGCGCGACGCGAGGCGGTTTTCCTTCCCGTCGAGACGAGGAAACTGCCGGATGATCTCGCGGAGCTCGCGTATCTCGTGTATCGCGGCCTCGAGTATCTTTTCATCGAGGAACTTCCCGCGTTCTTTTCGTATCTCGACAAGCAACGCGATTTTCTCGCCTCACTCGGCTCGTGGATGGCCCGCCTCGGGTTACTGTCCGATCCCGCGGACTTCCGATCGGTCAATCAGGGCGTCAGGGCGCAACTCTACCGGAAGGTCGGCGACGCCGCTTCTCGCCTCGACGCGAGGATCGCGGGTTTTTTGTGGGACAAGCTCGAGCGGGGAGATCTCGTCGCGGACTTTTCCCTCTACGACGCGTTCGTCTCGCTCGGTTACGAGCTCCCCGATTCCTTCCTCGTTTCCTGCGTGTATAGCGTCGAAGACCCGCTTGCCGCGCTCGGCGCTCACGCCGCCGCGTTCCGCGACGCGCGCATACCCGGCGCGATCAACGATCTCGAGCGGGCGATAGCGAAGTACCGCGACGGGCAATACGAGGAAACCTCGCGCCTTTCGAAGGACGTCCTGCACGCCTTCCAGAAGGAGCGCGTCCTCTCGGGCGAGCTCCGGGCGCTCGAGCTCATCTCCATGCTCTCGCTCGCCCGAAAGAAGGGCGACGACGCCGTCGTGTATCTCGAGTACGCGCTCGAGAACGCGGAGCGCATGAAGGATCCCCTGACGCTCCTCGCCGCGCGCTTCGACATGGCCATGGTCCATTTCGGAAACGGCAATCTCCACTTCGCGCAGTGCGCGCTCGACGCCGCGGGCCAAACGGCCGAACGTTGCCACGCGAAGGACCGGGAGGTGCTGATCCTGTTCATGAAGGGCCGCGTGGCCTTCGAGCTCGGCGACTACCGCAACGCTGAACTTGTTTTCCAGACCGCCGCCTCGCTCGCCTCGTCCCACCGCCTTCCGGACCAGGTGGCGCTCTGCCGCACTTGGTACGCGAGGACGCTCTCTCATCAAAGCAGGTTTCACGCCTCCGACCAGATATTCCGCGATTCCCTCGAACGTGTTCCCGAGGCGTACGCCTTTCTTCTCGAGTCCTCGGTCCTCTCGGGCCGTCCGATCACGGGCCAGGAATTCCCGGACGACATCGCCGGCCTCCTTCCCGCGTACGGATTCTGGCCCGACTATTGCCGGTCCTGGGCGAGCGGGTTTTTCTTCGCGGAGGATCTCGCGACGGGCGCGAACGACTCCCGCGTCGCCGCGCGCATGTACCGCGCCTTTCTCGCGTTTTACCGTGCGAGGTTCGGGACGAACGCCGACGATGACGCGGGTATCGCCGGCCTCGCGTCGATAGCGCACGAGGCCTTTGACGCCTCGGACCCGTACGCCGCGCTCTACTATCACCTGTGCTTCGAGATCGGCGGCAGGATGCCGGGGACGATACAGGCGGACGTCGCGGTGTACCTGAGCCGCGGGTTCAAGTACCTTCAGAAACGCGCGAACGAGATAGGCGACAACGGACTGCGCGAGCGGTTCATGCAAAACCCCGTGTGGAACAATCGTCTGTACCGCGCGGCCCGCGACAATATGCTCATTTAGCCGGGGCGGCGGACGTCTTGACTTTTTTTTTCCGCTTTGCTATTTTTAACGGGTATCGTGGCGGTATAGCTCAGTCGGTAGAGCAAACGGCTCATATCCGTTAGGTCAAAGGTTCAAGCCCTTTTGCCGCTATCAATCCGGAATCCTTACCCGAGGGTTCCGGTTTTTTTTCGCCTTTTCGAGCCGACGGTCGGAGTCCCTCCGTTGCCATTTCCGCTCTCGGGGTATATACTCGCCCCTTGTACGAGGGGGTGCGGGATCATGCGAAAGGGCTTTGACAACGAGCGATATCTGGCCGAGCAGGCGTCGTATATCCGCGAGCGAATGCGGCGGTTCGACTGCCGGCTGTACCTCGAGTTCGGCGGCAAGCTCCTGAACGACTTCCACGCCGCCCGCGTCCTTCCCGGTTACGACCCCAACGTGAAAATTCGCCTCCTCAAGGAACTCAAGGACGAGGCGGACATCATACTGTGCATCCACGCGGGCGCCATCGAGCACCGCAAGATCCGCGCCGATTACGGCATCACCTACGACGCGGACGCCATGAAACAGATAGACGATCTCGGTGAATGGGGCCTTTCGGTCTCCGCCGTCGTCATCACCCGATGGGAAAACCAGCCCGCCGCGCGCGCCTTCAAGACGAAGCTCGAAAACCGGGGAATCAGGGTCTATACCCATGCCCCGACGAAGGGCTACCCCACGAACGTCGACCTGATCGTCTCCGAGGACGGCTACGGGGCGAATCCCCGCATCGAGACGACGAAACCGCTCGTCGTCGTGACCGGTCCCGGCCCGGGCTCGGGAAAGATGGCGACGTGCCTGTCGCAGGTGTACCATGACCACGCGCTCGGCATCCAGGCGATGTACGCGAAGTTCGAGACCTTCCCGATATGGAGCCTTCCGCTCAAGCATCCCGTAAACCTCGCCTACGAGGCCGCGACGCTCGACCTCAAGGACGTCAACCTCATCGACCCCTTCCACCTCGAGGCGACCGGCGAGACGGCCGTGAACTACAACCGCGACGTGGAATCCTTCCCCATACTTCGCGGCATACTCGAGAAGATTACCGGATCGGCCGGTGCCTATCGTTCCCCGACCGAGATGGGCGTGAACCGCGCGGGCTTCGCCATCGTCGACGACGACGTGACCCGCGAGGCCGCGAAGCAGGAGATAGTCAGGCGCTACCTCCGGTGTTCGTGCGAGTTCATGATGGGCATGGCCGACCAGGAGTCGCTCAACAAGGCGGACCGGCTCATGAAGGAGCTCTCGCTTACCGTCGAGTACCGGCCCGTGCTCGTCGCGGCTCGAAAGACCGCCGAGGAGGCGCTCGCGACCTCGGGCGAAACCGACGGCGGCGGGGCGACCGACGCGCGCGGAGAGGCGGCCGGATCGCGTGGCGGGCCTGTCGTGCGGTGCGGAGCGGCCCTCGAGCTTCCCTCGGGCGAGATCGTGACCGGCAAGAACTCGCGTCTCCTCCATGCCGCGACCGCCGCCGTGCTCAACGCGATCAAACGGCTCGCCGGCGTGCCCGACAGTATCCAGCTCCTCTCTCCGCTCGTGATAGAGTCGATCGCGAATTTCAAGAAGAAGACCATGAAGGGAAAGACCGCGAGCCTCGACGTCGACGAGGCCCTCATCGCCCTCGCGATCAGCGCGGCGCTCACCCCGATGGTGCAAAACTGCCTCGACCGCCTCACCGACCTTCACGGATGCCAGATGCACCTCACGCATTTCCCGACGCCGGGAGACGAGGCGGGCCTGCGGAGGCTCGGCGTCAACCTGACCTCGGACCCCGTATTCGCCTCGCACCGGCTTTTCGTTGAATAGGGCCTATCGTTTCCAGAAGGAACGGGTAAAGATGACGGCGACCGTGTAGACCTCGAGCCGTCCGAGCAACATGACAAAGAAGAACCAGAGCTTTATCCAGCCCGGGAAGAAGGCGTAGGTATTGGCAGGGCCCGCGAGCGCGAGCCCGGGTCCGATGTTTCCGAGGGTCGCGAGCGTAGAGGTGACGCTCGTGAGCACGTCGAAACCGCCCCAGGACACGACGAGAGTCGAAACTATGATGGACCCGAGGTAGAGATATACCATCGCGGCGATGTCGTAGACGATCACCTTCCGCATGTACGTACCGTTGACGAAGATGCCGAAAACCCCGCGCGGGTTGAGGAGATAACGCATCTCCGAGAGGGCCATCTTGAAGAGGGTGAGTATGCGGCTGACCTTTATACCGCCGCCCGTCGAGCCCGCGCATCCGCCCACGAACATGACCGCGAAGAGAATCCCTTGCGCGAACGAAGGCCACGCGGCGAAATCGGCCGTGGTGAAACCCGTCGTGGTGAGAATTGACGCGACCTGGAAGCCCGAATGACGGAGCGCCGCGAGCGGATCCGCGTATATCGAGTTTTTCATGACGGCGGCGAAGACGCCCGCCGTCGCGACGGCGAAAATGAGCATGTAGGCGCGCCATTCCCCGTCGCGCGCGACCTCCCGGAATTTCCCGGTCAGGGCCTTCCAGTGGAGGGCGAAGTTCATTCCGGCTATGAGCATGAAGGCCGTAAGCACGACGTCGATGAACGGGGAATTGAACGCCCCGACCGAGGCGTTGCGCGTCGAAAAACCGCCGGTCGCCATGGTCGCGAAGGAGTGCGTTACCGCGTCGAAAGGACTCATTCCGCCGAGGATGAGGAGCAGTGTCAGGGCGACGGTGAGACCGAGATAGATGCGCCACAGGATCGCCGCCGTGTCCGAAAGGCGCGGCGTGAACTTGTCCACCTGCGGACCGGGCGCCTCCGCCTCCATGAGGGCCTTGCCGCTGATGCCGAGGAGAGGAAAGATCGCGACCGTCAACACGACGATACCCATGCCCCCGAGCCAATGCGTCGTGGCCCGCCACAGGAGGATCGATTTCGGCATGATTTCGAGGTCGCGGATCACCGTCGCGCCCGTCGTGGTGAAGCCGCTCATCGCCTCGAAGAGGGCGTCGGGCACCGGGAGACGGGCCGGCGAGAGGACGAAGGGGATGGCGCCGAGAGCGGCCGAGCACACCCAGGAAAGCGTGACGAAGAGGTATCCCGAGCGGTTCGACATGGTCATGGCTTCGCGCTTGAGAAACAGGGACGCGACGAAGAGGGCGTACCCGGCGGCGACCGGGGGCGCGAAGGAACGCACGGCGACGGCGCCCTCGCCGAAGGCGAGCCCTGCGAGCATGCACGCGAGCATGAACGAGGCGACGACCGAGAGCAGGACGGAAATCGCCCGAAAGAGGGCCCTACTTTCCATTCTCTCCCCCGAAGACGTGCTCGAGAATCGGGATGTGCCGCTTGTGCGCTATGAGACCCATTTCGTCTCCCGCGTTGAGCGCCGTCGATCCTGTCGGGACGATGACCGAGCCTTCCTGCATAACGAACGCGACGAGAACCTCGCGCGGCAGCTCGATGTCGCGAAGCGCCTTTCCTACGAGCGGCGACGAGGCGTTGATGCGGAGCTCGACGATCTCGACGTCGTCCTCGTAGAAATCGTGGATCGTGCGGATGTGCGCCGCGCGCACCGTCTCGAGCACTGCGGAGACGACCACGTCGTTCGCGCAGATGAACGAGTCGATGTCCATGCGCGTCCCGAGCTTGAGGAAGCGGTGATTCGTCGTGACGGCGACCGTCTTCTTCGCGCCGAGGAACTTCGCGAGTTGGGCGATAAGTATGTTCTCGGCTTGCGATGACTTCGCCGAGATGAAGAGGTCGGTGCTGGAGATTCCCGAGGCCTCGAGTACGCCCTCCTCGAGGCAGTCCACGTTGACGATATTGAGACGTTCGTGCAGGTGCGCGAGCCGCTTGCACGCCTCGTCGTCGTCCTCGAGTATCGTCACGTCGGGAGGGCGCCTGAACAGGCGCGAGAAGAAGGCCGTGATTCCGCGCTTGTGGCCTTCGTCGCCCGAGAGAAGGGTTTCGATCAACCGTTCCCCGACGCGCGACGCACCGACGATCGTGATCTTTCTCGGGGTGTCGTCGAGTCCCTTGACCGAACCGAGGATCCCGTCGAGGGCGTCGGGCGTGCCGAGTATGTAGAGCTTGTCGGCTTCCTCGACGAGACAATCGCCCTTGGGTACGATGATCCCGCCGTCGCGGACGACCGCGGCGACGAGAAAATGGGTTTTCTTCTTTCCGCGAAGCTCGTCGAGCCGCTTACCGATCAAGTCGGGCATGACTGGCGCGAATACCGTCCGTAACTGGAGGGCGCCTCCGTGCAGGGGGATTACGTCCTCCGCGAATCCCTCGTCGAGCGTGTGCGACAGGGAACGCGCCGCCTCCATCGCGGGATTGATAAGGACGTCGAGGCCGAAGGCCTTTCTCTGCGCCTCGGACAGCGAGGAATAAAAGGGGGTTTCGACGCGCGCGATGGTCCGGGTCGTTTTCGACTCGGCCGCGACAAGACCGCAGGCGACGATGTTGACGGCGTCGGACCCCGTCATGGCAAGGAACCAGTCGGCCCCTTCCGTCCTGGCGAGGCGAAGGGTCTCGGGACGGCTTCCGTCTTCGTTGATGACGAGGCAGTCAAGCTCGTTGTCGACCTTGCGGGCGAGTTCCGCGTCCTTTTCGATAAGGACTACGTCACGGCCTTCGCTGATAAGCTCACGGGCTAAATGCAAGCCGACCAATCCGGCCCCTACGATTACGACGCGCATAGCGTTCAGTATAGACGATTCCGCGACTCCGGGCAATCGGGAAGGTGTCCTGGAGGAAAAAAGGTGGTATACTACGTAGCTGAAAGGAGTATTCAATGCAAAACGCTTGGATTACCTGGGCCGTCATCGGGATCGCCTGTATCGGACTCGAGATGCTCATGCCCGGTTTCGTCATCTTCTTTTTCGGTCTCGGCGCGCTTGCCACCGCGGTATTGACGCTTATCCCGGCGGTCGGCTCGCAGGTGTGGCTGCAGATACTGCTGTTCTCGGCGTTGTCGGTCCTTTCGCTCGTCTTTCTCAGGAGGCGTTTCACGCGCGTCTTCGAGGGAACCTTGTTCATACCGGGGAAATCCTCCTCGGCCGAGGACGGGGCGGGCGAGACGTGCGAGGTCGTCGAGACGATAAGCGCGGTCAAGGAAGGGCGCATCCGTTTTCGCGGGACGACCTGGAACGCGCGGACGACCGACGCCGGGATCGCCGCGGGATCGAGGGCGCGCGTCGTGGCGCGCGACGGGATGACGTATACGGTGGAGCCGCTCGCCTCGGGCGACGGCCCGGAAAAACAAGGGAGGATTTGAATGCCGGTTTTTTTAATGTACCTGATCGCCTTCGTGGTGGTAGTGGTCCTGTTCAAGATCGCGGTCGTGGTACCGGAACAGGAAAGCTACGTAATCGAGCGGCTCGGCCGCTACACCAAGACGCTCGAAGCGGGCTTTCACCTGCTCGTGCCGTTCATCGACCACATAGCCTACAAGCAGAACCTGAAGGAAGAGGCGCTCGACGTCGACCCGCAGCTCTGCATCACCTCCGACAACGTGCAGGTGCAGGTCGACGGCATCCTCTACCTCAAGGTAATGGATCCCGTCAAGGCGAGTTACGGCATCGACAACTACCGTTTCGCGGTGGCCCAACTCGCGAAAACCACGATGCGGAGCGAGATGGGAAAGCTCGAGCTCGACAAGACCTTTTGCGGCCGCGAGGGGATCAACGACAACATCGTTCGCGCGCTCGACGAGGCCTCCGGTAACTGGGGCGTCAAGGTGACGCGGTACGAGATACGCGACATCACGCCGACGGCGAACATACTCGAGGCGATGGAAAGCCAGATGCGCGCCGAGCGCATCAAGCGCGCGAGCATCCTCTCGAGCGAAGGCAAGCGCGAGGCGAGAATCAACGTCTCGCTCGGAGACAAGCAGGACGCCATCAACCGCTCGATGGGCGAGAAGCAGCGGAGGATCAACATAGCCGAGGGACGAGCGAAGTCCATCGAGATCACGAGCAAGGCGAGCGCCGAGGGGCTTTCCCTCGTCGCCTCCGCGCTCTCCGTTCCCGGCGGCAAGACCGCCATGGGCATGCGCCTCGCCGAGGGCTATATCGCGCGCTTCCGCAAGACGCTCGCCGAGTGCGACGTCTCCGTCTTCCCGGAGGAACTCGCCGGGATCGCCGCCGTCGCCGAGCTCGTCAAGGGCGCCGGGAAGAAATCCGCAAAAGGAGGCGCCGCATGAACCCGCTCGCCCCGTTATTCGTAATGCTCGCCGTTTTCGCCTTCGTCTTCGTCATCACCCTGTTCCGGTCCGTGCGCGTCGTGCCGAACCGTACCGCGCTCATCGTCGAGCGGCTCGGCAAGTATAGCCGCACCCTCGAGGCCGGCTTTCACGTGCTCTTTCCCTTCCTTGACCGCGTGCGCTACCGCCAGACGCTCAAGGAGCAGGCGATCGACGTGCCCGCCCAGGACTGCTTCACGAAGGACAACGTGCAGGTCCGCGTTGACGGCGTGCTCTACCTGCAGGTGATGGACCCGAAGAAGGCGAGTTACGGGATACGCGACTACGCCTATTCCACCGTACTTCTCGCGCAGACTACGATGCGCTCGGTGATCGGCCAGCTCGAGCTCGACAACACCTTCGAGGCCCGCGAGCAGATCAACGCGACGGTCGTGAAGGCCGTCGACGAGGCCTCCGATCCCTGGGGCGTCAAGGTGACGCGCTACGAGATCCAGAATATCCGCGTATCCGAGTCCATCATGGACGCGATGGAGGCGCAGATGAAGGCCGAGCGCGAAAAGCGCGCGGAGATCGCGCGTTCGCTCGGCGAGATGGAGACGAAGATCAACCTCTCGAAGGCCGCCTACGAGGAGGCCGTGAACCTGAGCGACGGCGAGAAACAGCGGATGGTGAACGAGGCGGAGGGCGAGGCGAACGAGATCGTCGCCGTCGCGCGCGCCACCGCCGAGGGAATCCGCAAGATCGCAGAGTCGGTGACGATGAAGGGAGGCGAGGAGGCCGCGAACCTCAAGCTCTCCGAAAACTGGATCGACGCCGTCGGCGGCATCGCCAAGTCGGGCTCCCGCGTCATCATCAGCTCCGACCTAACCGACCTCCGCGATGTGATCGGCAAGGCCACGAAGATGATCGAGGAAAAGTAAGACAGGGGTTATAAATGAAAACGCCGTATGACGAGGGTCATACGGCGTTGATCGGGATCGGTCTTCCTTTGCTCCGCAAGATCCGCTTGATCTCCGCGTACCAATCCGCCGTCGCGTCGGTAATGGGTACGCACACCGTACGGGGTTTCTCGCGAAACCTGGAAAGGATGAGCCTGTTATCGCGATTCCGCGTACCACGCGAAAACCCGTCGTATAGTTCGGCGATCACGACGGGCGAAAGCAGAATAGCGTCATGTCTCGCCAATTCGTCCGCGATCGATTCGTCTCCCGCCATCAAGGCCGGGTACGCGTTCGTGTCGATCAGCACGCGGCTCATTGGCGCCAGGCTCCCTCGTCGATTCTCTCATTATCCGACTGACCGACGTCAAAGGCCTCTCGTTCTTCTTGTGACCATACAGTGCAAAATTCGCGGTAATCGTCGGCATATCCTCCCGCATTCGCCAAACCCATGGATCGAGCCAACACGTTCTTGATCAGTTGATTCTTGCTAGTCTTGAGTTTCTTCGCCTCGTCCGACAGACGCACATCAAGCTCGGTCTCTATCGAATGAATCGTAAATGAGCTCATGGTTTGCCTCCGTGGTTCAAATATTACACGGGATGGTTCGGGTTGCAAGGCCAAAAACCGCATACGGGTGCGCAGAGCGAATAGCAGTAGCTTAAGGAGATTCGTTTCGATGTCCTCTCCTTTACGTGCTCCACCAGGGCGATCGTCCGATCAGACGAGTTCGAGTTTGAGCCTCTTTCCGAGAACGGAAGCAGCTTTCGTGAGCGTCAGAAGCGTAACGGATTCATTCTCCGGATCGAGAAGACGATCAACCGCCGCGCGTGAGGTATCGAGTCGGTGAGCGAGTTCCGTTTTGGTGAGGTTCTCTTTCTTGATAGTTTCAAGCAGCTGAAAAGAGATCAGTTTTTTGATAGCCCCGGCCTCAACCGCTTCCTTGATTCCTTCTTCTTCGAGAAAGTCATCGAACGAACTGCCGATTGCTTTATTTTTCATCGTCAATACCTCCTTTCAAAACTTCATTGCGCCGTTTCTTTGCCAGATCGAGATCCTCTTTCGGCGTCTTCTGACTTTTCTTAATAATACCGTGCAGCAACACCATGAAGCCTTGCCAGATCGTGAAGAAAACTCGGGAAATCGTGCTCGGTAATTTCGTACGGACCTCCCATAAGTAGGCATCCAGTTTCTTCACCAACGGAGCACCAACGGGCCAGGCTATCTCGATGGCTTTGATATCTTCGCCGATAGTTTTTCGTTCTTCCTGCGGAAGCTCTTTAAGCCAATCCCTGACGGGTTCGTTTCCTGCTGGAGTCTTGTAGAAAGTACCCTGATTTTTTATATCTGGCATACGTATAGTGTACCAAAAAAGATACATAATTGCAAGGATAATCAGCCTAGCTTGATGTATTCGACGAGAAGGGAGAAGCGCGCCTGAAACCAAAAATCTCCTCGGGAGTATCCTCTTCCAGACGCTCGCCCGCGACTCCTTCACGACCGCCGAGGCGCTCGACCGGATACGCGCGTATCAGACCGAGGAAAACGAGGAACTCGAGGCACGGCTCTCCTTCATCCAATACGATCAGGCCCTCTCCGCGCTCGCGGAGGCCAAGAAGGGCGTGGAAACCGCCATCGACGACGCGAATCAGGCGACCTGGAAGAGCTTCCGCTCGATGTTCCTCGACGAGGGCTTCCACCAGCAGGGCAAGAACTTCGTGAAGCGGACGATCGTCGGCGCGACGCTCATGGATTCCCTGGAGGAAAACCACGTCATCGAGGGGTATCGCTCCTTCAAGGCCGAGGTCCGCGACTTCTCCTCCGGCCTCATGAAGCCCGAGGAGATCGACCTCGCCGCGATCGGCGCCGAGGGCGTGCAAGCCCTGCTCGCCGCCGCCATGGACGCCGTCCCGCTCGAATACGAGCGCTTCTTCGGCGGCAAGAACCTCTCCTCTACCTACGTCTGCCAATATACGGAACAGGAAACGTACGACAAGATATATTCTTCCTATGACTTCGCGACGCAATCCTACGTCGAACGGGTCGTCGAGAAAACCCGCACCGTATCCCGCGAGACCCGCGACGGCATCGACAAGGACGCGTTCGACAAATACGTGTCAAAGACAAACGCCCTCGACGACAAGAAACGGAGCGCCTACGAGCAATCCGAGCGCGTCGTCGAATTGAAGGCCGGCGAGTTCAACGCCTGGGTAGGATACGCCCCCGTCTTCAAGTCCGACGCCGACCCCGGAAAGAGCGTCGACAACTACCTGGCGAACGTCCGCTTCCCCGGCTACGGCGAAACCGGCCGACTCATGGGCATGTTCATCCAGCACAAGATGATCGAGGGCGCGGGAGAGGCCGCCTGCGAGGCCCCCTTCTACAGCCGAAAGCTCTGGGACGACCGCGGCAGCTGGTTCTCGGCCCCGTCGATACGGAGCCTCGCGGATATCGCCCTCGCGGTGGCGGTCACGTGCGTGACCGGCGTCGGGGCACTGAGCCTGCCGACCATGCTCGCCGCCGCCGGCGCGAACTTGATCGACGACGCGATCTTCATGATGGCGGATATTGCCAACGGCCTCGACGCGGGCGACGCCCTGCAAGGCTTCGCCAAAAAGGGATTAGTAAGCGCCGCGAGTATGTTCGCGGTGGGAAATTTGACGCAATTCGGCGGGACAGTCGTTTCCAAAACGGTGCTTAAGGGCGTCGAGGTGATGTCGAACAACGTGGTCTCGAGCGCGATCAACTCCCTCGACTTCGAGGCGATGTTCAAGGGCAAGGACTTCTTCAACGAAAAGGCCTTCAACAAAGGTGCCTTCGGCGAAGGCGCCATGGCCGGCGTGGCCGCCGGAATGGCGGGGCAGTTCGTGTCGGGACAGCTCGGCGAATGGAATCTTAAGTCAAGTTCAGGGATAGAATTTACCGGAGTAAGCGGGGCATTTGATATAAAGGCATTGGAGAATTTTAATAGCACGCTTGGCGGTTTAGCGTCGACAGGTGTAAAATATGCAATGACCGGAAACGCGACGGTAAACCTGTTGAATATGGGAATGTTTACCGAACGTTCGAATATAGGGCTTTTCGAGCTGAGTTTCGGGAAGGACGGGGTTCATGGGGCGATCGGGATGGGAGGAACGGACTTGAACGTCGGGAAGCTCGTGAGCTCGCTCAACGGGTTGGCGCAGACCGCTCGTATTACTGAATTGAAGACCGGAAACATGTCCGACCGTGCTGCGCTTGAGATTATTGCAGCATTCGATAACACGGATAATCCGTATAATCATGAACTTGCACGACGCTTGTTTGATGAAGTTGCTTCGCTTCAGATTGGCTCGGGAAAAGAGACGATTGATGGTAAAACGGTAGAATATCTTGGGAAGTTCAATGAGAATGAAAACGGTTCTACAATCGTAATTAGCGAGGCCCTGTTGGGAGATCAGACCATGGAGGAATACGCGAAGATAGCCGCCGTTGCGAGTCATGAAGGTTCTCACATGATGGGTATGAATATTGAGGCTCTGGCGTACGGAATGGGTCATGATACATATTCACAATTAGTTGAGAATCTTGACCTCGAAGGTGATAAAGACTTCTCCAATGGAATGCTGAATGCGATGACAATTCCCGAAAACTGGGAGGTCAATACGGAGGATACCCAGTACCAGCTTCCCTTTGAATATTATAAGAATATGGAGAAGTATGTATTCTCACAGATTACTCAAGTGTTTCCTGGTCTGGTGACTGTAGCTTCACATGATATAATTGGCTATGCCCTCAACTATATTATTAATACAGCGAAGGATGCCGTTACTGAACCGAGAGAAAAATTTAGTATTGAGATTGAGGGTACTCTTCCGATGAATGAGGTTAGCGAAGTACTGAATGTGGAATCAGCGGTTGATGTTATTGAAAATATGGATAAAATAAAAGAGTTAATTCAGATTCTTCGTCCTGATGATCCTGATAAACCTCAATCAGCTACACAGATGCTCTCCGAAATGGCTTTTGATACATCGAATTACTTGCTTGGTTTGATTACGGCAATACAACTGAACCATAATGATGATGGACGTATAAATGGATTTAATGTGTCGGCTGGTCCATGGGGAGCTGAATTCATTAAGGATGGATATGAGATAACTACTACCGTTAGTGCTTCTTTTTCATTGCCATTGCTCCCAAAAATTGAACCAAGTTACACAATGACGGCGTCCATTGTAGATGGACCGTTTGGAACTTCAGTAAGACCAGAGAATCAAGAAAAAATAGATTATTTGACGAATATGAATTCATTATTGAAGCCTAGTTATGGATATTAAGAAGAGGATGCTATGAGGAGAAATCTTGTAATACTACTGTTTCTATTTTTACTTAATGATGTATTTGCTTATGAGAATAGTGTTTATGCGGAAGCCGAGAAATTTGCTAAAGCAAATGATTATACTCAGGCAATAAATCTAATAGAAAATAGAGTTCCTAAAGAAGCTAGGGATTATAAATTTTATTATTGGCGGGGAAGTTTTCTCTTCAATAAGGATACGGAAAAGAATAGAAGAAAAGCATTAAATGATTTACTTATTGCATACCCAATGTTTGAAAATGATTTATATATCAATTCAATATTGGGATTGATTTACAGTCTTATTAATGATGCTGATAATTCTGTGAAATATCTTAGCAAAGCTTTTTATCTTTCGAAGGAACAAAAAAGCAAGGATGTTATCATTCCAATATTGATACACCAATGTCATAATATTCATCAATATGAAAAAGTCATTAACTTTGAGAGTGAGTATCCTAATGAGTCGTTATTTCTATTTTATGGAATGGCTCATGATCGATTGGGTAATAAAGAAAAGAGTAAGTACTATCTAGAAAAGGCAATTACAAGTAGTAGTTTCTCGACGCATGATAAAATGATATATACCGATTTTTTATTTTTATCGAAAGATTTCAGCAAAGCAGAAGAAGTGATCCAAGAGATTAGTCGGGAGAAAGATGCGTATGAGGTTTCGCTTGTTTATCAAAGTTACTTGCATATGACAAGGGATGAAATGAGAAAAGCGAAGAAATGTCTTGATACTGTATTAAAAAAATACAATGGAAATGAAACCGCATGGAAATTTAGTACTTACTATTGGTATCTTAAGAATAACAGGGTCAAAGCGGTTCACGCCTACGGTATGTATAAAATGATAAGTCAGGACTTGGATAGACTCCATGTAACTTCAGATGATACGGATATTGATAATTTTCTTTCAGCCGATGAGTTATTCCAAACTTTACAAAGCGTCAGGACTGGAAAATAAAAGAACTCCTACGCAGGGGTGGCGGAGAAATGAGAAGTGCCTATTCGGCACTTCTCGTTTCGGAGCCAGGGGAGGCCGCTACTTGAAAGTAGCGAAGCGGGAAACCGGCTTTCCGGGCCGCGCCCCTAGGCTCCCCGGACGGAACGGCCTCATGCGTGGACGGGAGGGACGGGGCGAGGGGCCTCGACCGCTTTGGCGCGCAGACTGAGATCGTTCAATTCCCTGAAACCCGCCAACCGTCGGGCGAGGACACCGACCCGCCCTCCCGTGACGTGATCGTTCCGTCCAAAGATATGAAGTCGCGGCCCTGAGAGGCGTCTCCCCTTTTTGATAAATTCACGTTTGACGTACAGAGCATTCAGCGGTTTAATGGTGTTATGGGAAGCATGGTGGGCGCCGGGGTTACGTACGGGATGACCGGGAACGCGACGTTCAACGTGGCGAGCCTTGGGGGGACGGGGTTCATGGAACTTCATCTCGGGAAGGACGGGTTCGGGATGAACTTCGGGATGGGCGGGACGGACGTGAGCTTCCAGACGCTGTCGAGCGCCGTGAGCGGGTACCGCGAGGCGGACAAGGTGACGGATTGGAAGACCGGTTCGGAAGAACAACGCTCCACGCTGAACGGAATCAATATGTTGGGTTGGACGGGAGCGGCGGATAATAAACAAAACTTAGACGTTTCGAAGGCCATCTGGAACGGAGAGCTTGACGTTCGGTACGATGACCTGGCGACGGGAAACCAGGGGTATTACCACTCGGACAATAATCCTGACGAAATCGTCCTTTCGAGAGCCCTTCTCGGCGGTGGCAAGGAGTCGGCGGCGAAACTCGCGGCGGTGATGAGCCACGAGGGAAGTCACTGGTCGGGAATCAATGTGGAAGAAACCGCGTACAAGCACGGCCAGACGACGTATAGTCAGATCAACGCGATGTTCAACCTCAAGTCAGACGACGTGTTCTGTCAGTCGATGATTAATGCCATCAATGCCCCGAAGAACAAGATCGCGAACGATCCGAGGGCGAGACAGGATTGGATGGTGATGGAAGATGGTAGCTTAATTCGGGATGGAAGAAAAAGTGTATATAAGCAACTTGAGAATGGTGAAGAATTCAAGATACTAGATTATGAGTATTTAGAGAATGATGTTCAGAGTTTAGCATCAATGATGAATCTATATTCAAATGGGAAACCAATTTCCCCTCAAGAGTATAGTGGATTGATGATGCAGAAAGCTGTGTCAATTGATGGTTATGATTTCCAAGATGCTGTAACTGAACTAAATAACTATGGTAAGAATCTCTTAAACACGAAACTAGCACAGAACCTGATTGATTCCACTGGTGGGATTTTACGAGGTGCTGGTAATCTTAGTGATACTACTCTTGGTATACATAATGCTGCTTTTGATGTATTAACTAATTATGCCAAGTATTCATTTAGTGAAGAGACTTTCTCTCAAATTGTAACTAGTATTAATTACGAAGGGTTGGGAGTATTTTTAGATTTAACA
Source organism: Spirochaetota bacterium (assembly GCA_023393015.1). GTDB lineage: Bacteria > Spirochaetota > Spirochaetia > Treponematales > Treponemataceae > Teretinema. The sequence continues at coordinate 2,833 of JAEWMY010000002.1, read as the reverse complement.
CAATTAAAAGATGTAGAAAATTACACAAAAATTACTAACCCCTCAATAAGGCCTGAGTCGGAAGTTTTTAAGAATACCGGATTAAGTGGTGCAGGAATGTACTGGACTCTTGGTAAAATTAACGATACTAGAGCTATGGGCTATTCTGAAAAAGACGTTCCTGATGGTTTTTCTAATCTTGGAAGCAAGGAATTATGGATGCGTGATGCCTTAGGAGCAACAGTCAACAAACGTACTGAACTTATTTCAAAGACAGGCTTGAATTACGAAATGCTAAACCAACAACGAGGCTATTCTGCTAAGCAGTATAGAAATTCTGCCTATGTTAGTGGATTTGAATTATTATCTGAGCTTGCCGTAGGTGCTAGTGAAAGTATGTTGAATGAAACAAAATTTAGTAGTTGGAATTGCAATGGTGTTTCATTTTTTACTGTGCAGCAACCACGTAGTTATTTAAATCCTGGTACAAGCTCGTTGGTAAATTCTCAGGAATTAATGACTTCACAGTCATTGCAATCGATGAGAAGGTGGTATGCTATGAATGACTCATTTGAAAAAAGTGCAAAAAAAACATGGAATAATGTTATTGGATGGAATTCATGGGCATCTTATAAATTTGAATACTAGGAAGAGTTAATGAAAATCAGATTATTAGTTATAACATTCTGTATTGTTTGCTTCTCTGTTTTTTTTGGGTGTAGCAAATCAATGCCTACAAATGGTGATTATGGAGAATATGCAAAAGCAATTCAGAAAGAAGATCTTGATAAAGTAAAACAAATTAATAAAAAATTTGGTGATCTCGTTGTCACTAACATTGATTTATTTGGAAATTCCTATAATCCATTAGAAATGGCGGCACTCTATAATGCAAATAGTATAGTACTGTATCTTTTAGAAAATAATGCTGATCCAAACGCGAAATCTCCGAGAAGTAACGATCCTATTGTATTTGCTATAATTGATATTCAGAATTATTATGCAATTGATAAAATGCTTCAATTTGGTTTGAATGTTGATGTCTTTGATAGTATTGGTCATAGCCTGTTAGGAATTACTGCGTCCACAGGTAATTTAGAATTGTTATCTTTAATCCTAGCAAATGTTGAAAGTATCAATGTAGTTGATTATAAATCTACGAATGCGCTGTTTTATGCTGTGTTAAGTGGAAGCACACAATGTGTCGATTTATTATTATCAAAGGGTATAAATATTGATCAGGTGGACAATGAAGGTAATACGAGTTTAATGTATGCAATTGGTCTGAAGAACAGAGAGATGATAAAGATATTATTGGCCTATGGAGCTAATACAAAAATTGTTAATAATATGGGAAATAATGCAGAAATGATAGCTGAAATATTGCAGTTATATGATATAGGTTTTTAAATTCCAATACAGAACTGGCAGTAAAGTAAGATTATTATAAAGAGAGAGTTGTATTAATTAGCTATCTCTAAAGACTGAAAGATATTAGTGATAACGTCAAGTTTTTTTCGCACATTTATTGATCACATCTGGTTCCCGACTGCTACGCGCCAAGTACTTGGTAACTGACCAGTCCTCCAAGTCTGGACATGTCCATATACCGGCGGGTCCCCCATTCTTTTCCGGCTATATAACGGAGCCGGGCCGTGACGAGCATTAACGCGGACCGGCCGTCCGGGAAGTTTCCGACGACCCGAGTACGGCGACGGATCTCGCGATTGATTCGTTCCATCGGGTTATTCGTACGAATGCTTCGCCAGTGTTCTCGTGGGAACATCGTATACGCGAGCGTCTCGTGGACACCGTCTTCGACGGTCTTCGCGGCAGTTGAAAGCTTCATTGCCTTAAGCTTGTCAATGACGAGCCGTGACTTCTCCAAAGCGGCTTCGCGATCTTCCTGCGCGTGTATCGCCTTGAGCATCGCGGCAACGTCCTTCACTTTCGTCGAGGGAACATTGGTGAATACGTTTCGATAGAAATGAACCGTGCATCGCTGCCATGCGGCTTCCGGATAGTATTCGCCAAGGGATTCAACCAAGCCCATACATTTGTCCGAGATGAAGAGTTGAACACCCTGTAGGCCTCGCTGCTTTAGCGATTCAATGAATGAGCCCCAGCCTGCTTTATCTTCCTTGGTGCCTTCCGCGGCGCCTAGAATCTCGCGATAGCCGTCTTCATTGACGCCAAAGGCCACAAGGATCGAGACGTTTCTGACCTCATCGGCCCAGGTGCGTTTCATGACAATTCCGTCGAGGAAAACATAAGGGTATGTCCCTTGAAGCGGTCTAGTGCGCCATATATCGATCTTGTCGTAAAGTTCCTGATTGAGCTTTGAGACGACCCCGGCTGAAACGCGCGTACCCCAAAGGGCTTCGGTAATGTCTTCGACCCGGCGTACGGAAACTCCGGCAAGATACATTTCCATTAGAGCTTCTTCGACAGAGCATTCACGCCTTCTGTAGCGGTCAATAATGGCGCTTTCAAAGGGTATTGTCCTGAGTTTGGGTACTTTGAGTTTCACCTTCCCGGCTTTCGTCTCAAGGCTCCTTTCATAGTGTCCGGCCCTAGTGTCGAGCCTGTCTACGCTCCGTTCGTACCGTTTTGCGCCGCATAGCTCGTCGGCTTCGGCGTCTAGCATCTTGTTCAGGGTCTCTTCAACGGTTTCCCTGACGACTTCTCCGAGCTGGCTCTTTACGAGACCCTCATCAATGCTTATTATCCTTTTCTGTGGGCGTTCATCGCTCATGGCGTTCTCCTTTGGCTAGTTTGGCTTGGTAACTTAACTAAACCAGATGAGAACGCCTTTTTTCAAGGCCTAAATGTGCGAAAGATATTGTACGCTACC
>JAEWMY010000060.1 GCA_023393015.1 Spirochaetota bacterium | reverse complement strand
CGCGTAGTCTGCCCCCTTGTCCTTGGCGCGTTTGACGTACTTGACGGCATCGCGGGTGCAATTGCTCCCCGCTCCGAGAATGACCGGGACCTTGCCCTTTGCCTCGGCCATCGCGATGTCGATCAATCGTTCTTCCTCGGACTCGTCGAGAGTCGGCGTTTCGCCGGTGGTTCCGAGCGGAACCAACCCCGAGATACCGCTTTCGAGCTGAAACCGTACGAGCTTCCGATACCCCTCGAAGTCGATCGACTCGTCGGGATTCATCGGGGTGATCAGTGCGGTAAAGGCTCCGCGCAGCTGTGCCATAGCGCCTCCTGGAAAATGTCGTACAGAAGTCTGTAACTTTATACTAGATTATTACATATTTATGCACGATTTCAAGCCCTTACGGGCCTATACCGCCGTTTTTTTACCCCGGAGCGCGCAAAATCGGGTATACTGCACTACCATGCGTCGTAAACAACTCTGGCTGACCGAGACGGCCCAGCGGCTGTTCATCACCTGGATCACCTTTCTAGAAAACGACCTGCTCATCTACGCCTCGGCCGGCGCGTACGGATTTCTCCTTTCGGCCCTGCCGACGGCCCTCATGGTGCTCGCCATACTCGTGCGCGTCCTCCACACCGCGCCCGAACGCATCCGCGACCTCTTCGGAAAGTACTCCGGCATACTGCCCTCCGAGGACTTCGACCGCCTCGTCTCCTCGATCACCTCCGTCAGGTCGGTGGGCGTATTCGAGATAATCCTCGGTCTTTCGATCTTCTGGATGGCACGGAGGTTCTTTACCTCCTTCCAGCAGGGGATGAGCGCGATATACCGCAAGCGCGGCAGGCAAAAGCCGATCAAGGAAACGCTCATCGTCATCTCCGGAGAGATCATCCTCGTCATCCTCGTCGTGAGCATGGCGATCTTCCTCATCGCGGGTAACGCGGTATTCCGCACGATGTTCGCGCGCTCGCTCCTCGGTCCGGTCATCTACGGCCTCGTTCGCAACCTCTTCCGCTTCGTGCCGCTCGGCATCATCGTCGCCTTCCTGTTCCTGGTCTACTTTTTCACACCGAGGGAACGCCCGACCTGGAAGACGAGCCTCCTAGCCGCGTCGGCGTGCGCCGTGAGCTTCGCCGCCGTGCAGGCCGTCTTCCGGAGCTTCGTGAACATGACGCGCTATAACCTCGTGTACGGATTCCTGAGCAACGTCATCGTCATCCTCCTCGAGGTATTCGTCTTCTTCCTCCTCTTCCTTTTTTTCGCGCAATTCCAGTACGTGATGCAGTTTTTCGAGAGCTTTCTCGTCTCGCGGATTTACCGCCTTCCGGGCCGGAACGAGCGCGACCCCTTCCGGAAACTGGAGCGGCGGCTGTTCGCGCGCCCCGCCCTGCTGTACCGTACGTACGCCGTCAAATTCGCCGAGGGGGAAACGGTATACGCGCTCGGAGAGGATTCCACCGATTTTTACTACGTCTGGCGGGGCTCCGTCAGGATCACGGCCCCGTCGCCGGACGGGGAGAACGAAAGGACGCGATTCCTTTCGGCCGGGGAGGTCTTCGGCGACCTCTCCGGGCTCATCGGGGGACGGCGAACGTCGACCGCCGTCGCCGCCTCGCCCGTCCTGATACTGAAGCTTCCCGGACGACTGCTTCGCGAGGCGATAGAGGTGGACGGGGCGATCTCCCGCAAGACGCTCGGAATGGTCACGGACTACGTCAGGGAAACGCACGGCGCGACCGTTCCCTCGGAACGCGAAATGTGATAGCCTGAAGACGCAACGAGGTACCTATGTGCGGAATTGTCGGTTACGTCGGTGACAAAGAAGCCACCCCAATTTTGATCAACGCTCTCAAGAAACTGGAGTATCGCGGATACGATTCCGCCGGGATAGCCGTGCTGTCGGAGGGATCCCTCGTCGTCAGAAAGGCCAAGGGCGCCCTGAAATTCCTCGAGCGGCTGATAGCTACCGAGATCATACGGGGATCCATGGGGATCGGACACACCCGCTGGGCCACGCACGGGGAACCGAGCGACGCGAACTCGCATCCGCATACGGACGTCGCGGGCAAGATAGCCGTCGTGCACAACGGGATCATCGAAAACCACGCGAAGCTCAAGTCCTGGCTCGCCACGCACGGAGTGTCGTTCCGCAGCCAGACCGACACGGAGGTGATCGCCCACCTCATCGATTTCCATTACAACGGCGACATCGTCGAGGCCGTCCTCGAGACGCTCAAGCGGCTCGAAGGCTCGTACGCCCTCGCGGTGATCTGCGAGTCCGAGCCCGGGCGAATCGTGGCGGTCAGGAAGGACTCCCCGCTCGTCGTCGGCGCCGGGAAGGGCGAGAACATCGTCGCCTCCGACGTCCCCGCCCTGCTCGAATACACCCGCGACGTCTACTACCTCCGGGACCGCGAGATCGCCGTCCTGTACCGCGACCGCGTCGATTTCCTCGACGAGGACGGCGCGCCGGTCGCGAAGGAGCTCAGCCGCGTGGAGTGGGACGTCGCCGCCGCCGAGAAGGGCGGCTACGAGCACTTCATGCTCAAGGAGATACACGAACAGCCGAAGGCCCTCGCGGACACCCTGCGCGCGCGCATCGCGTCGAACGGATCGAAGACGATCAACCTCGACGAGATAGGCTTCGACGCCTCCTGGGCCGAGGCGGGACGCGTCATGATCACGGCGTGCGGAACGGCCTGGCACGCGGGCGTCGTCGGCAAGTACGCGTTCGAGCGGTTCGCCCGAATCCCGACCGACGTCGACATCGCGAGCGAATACCGCTACCGCTCGCCCCTGTTCGACCCGAAGGACATCTTCATCATCATCAGCCAGTCGGGCGAGACCGCGGACACGCTCGCGGCGATGCGCATGGCCAAGAAGGGCGGCGCGCGGATCATCGCGATAACGAACGTGGTCGGCTCGACCCTCGCGCGCGAGGCCGACCTCGTCATGTACACGTGGGCGGGGCCGGAGATCGCGGTCGCGTCGACCAAGGCCTTCACGACCCAGCTCATGTGCGTGTATCTCATCGCCCTCCAGTTCGGATACCTGAGAAAAACCGTAGACGCGGGCGAGCTCGCGCGGTACGTCGATGCCCTCGAGGCGATACCCGGCCAGGCGGAACGCATACTCTCCAACAAGAGCGACATCCAGCGCTTCGCGAGCCTGAGCTTCAACAAGACGAAGGCCTTCTTCATGGGGCGGCTCTTCGACTACGCGATCAGCCTCGAAAGCGCCCTCAAGCTCAAGGAAATCAGCTACACCCACTCGGAAGCCTTCGCGGCCGGCGAGCTCAAGCACGGGCCGATCGCCCTCGTGGACGACGCGACGCTCGTCGTCGCCATATGCACCCAGCGGGCGCTCTTCGACAAGATGGACTCGAACATAAAGGAAGTGAAGGCCCGCGGCGCGACGGTACTCGTGATTACGTTCGAGGGCGAGACCTATTTCGACGGGACGGCGGACGGGATATTCCGCGTCCCTCCCGCCCCGGACGAGATCACCCCGATACTCTCGGTGATACCGAGCCAACTCTACGCCTACTATTGCTCCGTGCAACGGGGCATTGACCCCGACAAGCCGAGGAACCTCGCGAAAAGCGTGACGGTGGAATAGGTCAGTCCGGGGATACCTCCGAGGCGATCGCGCGCGCCATGGCGAGAAACCGCGTCTCGTCCATCGCGGAGCGGTCCACCCGGAAGCCGACGGCGCCCGGATGGCCGCCGCCGTTGGAGATCCCGAGCCGCGAGAGAACCCCGCGAAGGTCGACGCCGGAATAGCCCTGAGCCCGCCTGAGGCGGAACTGTACGAAGGGGGACACGGCCGGATCGTCGTAGTATCCGACGAGGCCGAGCTTCCCGCTTTTTTCGGCGAGCTCGTCTGCGAGGTTCTTGGAGACGTTCACGAGGGTTTCCTCGCCGAAACGCGTCACGAGATCCTGCGAGGCGTCGGCGCCGACAAAGGCGTACGCGAGACGGGGAATCCCGTTCGCGCGGGCGGAAAGCTCCGCGTGACAGGCAGCCTCCTCGTCCGACAGGCGCTTCAGGGTATCGAACACCTGTTCCTTCGTTGAAAAATTCGCGCTCCCGCGCCTCGTTTTCTCCGCGAGCAAACGCTCGAACAGGGAGCTGAAGTACCGGTAGAACATGTGCTCGCGCCGCGTCGCGATGAACTTACCCATTTGCGTGTCCCCGAGTATCCCCGAAAGAACGGCGAGCACGAGGTTTCTCGTCAGCAACTCGCCGATCTGGAATTCCTCCATGAGGTACCGGTCGTCTTCCAGCTTGAGGCACAGGTACCCGATGATTTCGCAGGTACTCGAGGCGCGGTACACCAGGTTATAGCCCTCGTCGCCGAAATACCGGCTGTCGGACTCGAGATGATGGTCGATTTCGATCTTCAGTACCGCCGCGGAACGCCGCGCCCGCTCGAACAGCTCGGGCCGGTCGATCATGGAGGGTTTTGCCGTGTCGACGAGGACGAGCGTCGAGCAGGAAGGTATCCTCGAGCCGGTACAGACCTGGATGGAATTGAACCGGCATATCTTGAAGAGGTAGTCGAAGTTCTCCTGCGCGCCGGGACCGATGGCGATTACGGCCTTTTTGTTGAACTTGCTCGCGAGCAGGGCGAAGGCGACCATGGAAGAGACGCAATCCTCGTCGGGATCCTTGTGTCCGATGACGAGAAAGCTGTCTCGTTCCGCGAGGGCGCGCCCGATACGCGAGACGATCGCCTTTTTTTTGGCGATCGAACCCGGTTCCCGCTTTGGCGCGTCCGTCTGTCGTTCCGGCAAGATCGGTTCCATCACGTACAGTGTACCGCATTTCGGCGAAAAGGGAGAAAAAAACGCGTCCCGCGCGCGAAAAACCGGATTGACAGCGATACCGTTCGATTCTACGATGACGGAATGAACGCCCTGCTTTTCACGCTCTACGCCGTTTCCCATTGCGCCGGGTTCGCCGGGTTTTCGCTCATGATCGCCCTTCACGCCTATGATACCGAAAGCAGGGGACGCATGCTCGCGTACAACCTCTTTCTCGTCTCGTTTTTCCTCTACCTGCTCCCCTCGAACGCGGCTTTTTTCGCGCGCGCCTTCATGGAAAGCGGCGCCGTAACCGGCGAGTACTGGTACTATGTCGCCGACGCCTTTCGAACGAGCCTTATCATGACGGCGGGGTCCTATTTTTTCTGGTCGCTTCCGACCGAAACCGGCTCCCGCCGGACGCTGGTCGTCCTGCTCGCCGCTTCCTCGCTCCCGATCGCGGGACTCGTCTCGCACGCGGTGCTCTCCGGCTTTCTCGGCCTGGACGAAGGAGCGAAGAACGCGTTGAAAACGATCCTCATGCGGTCCCACGTATTCCTCATAGCGGGACTCCTCGTATGGGCCGCCGCGTACTTCACGCGGCGCCGGGACTACGCCGTCGACGATGAATGCCGGGAGATGATGAATCTTACCCTTGTCGGGAACCTGGTATTCATACCCCTGTTTACGGGAATCTCATTCGTGAATTTCGGCCCCGATCGACCCGGTCTGCCGTTTTGCGCGGAAAACCTCTATTACCTGGTCATTCACGCGGCGAATATCGTCGTCCTCGCGCTTCGGATATACCTTCCGGCCGACGCCGCCGCCGAACGGACCGGTCGCGCCGTTCCGGGAAACCGTCGCCTCCCCGTCGGGCGAACGGGAGCGCCCGCGGAGCCCTTTCCGGAAGCGGCATTGAGCGCCTTGCTCGTCTTGACCGAATGCGAACGGGGAATCGTCGAATTGATGGCGCGGGGGCTCGCGAACAAGGAAATCGCCGCGGATCTCGCCGTGACCGAGCATGCCGTGCGAAACCATATCTACCGCCTCTTCAGGAAATTCGGCGTCAGGAACCGAGTGGAACTCGCGGACCTGTTTCGACAACTGACCGCTCAGGGAGATCAGCCTCGCGGGTGAGGGAGCCGGCCTCGTCGAAGAAACATACGAGTTCCGTCCTGCTTCTGACCCCGAAACGCGCGAAAACGCGATAGATGATATTCTTTATCCTCGATACGTTCACCCCGAGCACCTCGGCTATCTCGCGGTTCGTGGCCCCGCGCGAGACGAGGGAGACGATGAGCGATTCCTCCTGCGTACAGCCGGGATACGAGGGAAGCTCTCCCGAAAGATCGAATCGTCCCGACCCGACGGGAAGCGAAGAGCCGTCTTCGGCCTTCTTGGCGAGATACTCCTTCCCGATCACGTAGGCCCCGGAGAAAAACATCAAAAAAAGGACGATATTGACGACGCAAAAGGGGTTGATGTCGTAGAGCTGGCCGCGATACACGAAGAACCATTGGAGGAAGGCGAGTACGGCGTACGAGGAACCGGAGAGCACGTTCGCCCGGCACAAGGTACGGTCGAAAACGTCCGGTATCTTGGGAAGCCTGACGGCGAGGGTAACGAGGACGGCGACGACCGCGTAATAGGAAAAGTACATGGCCCCGTTCACGAGCCGGAGTCTCAATACCGCGTCGGGAACGCCGCGTTCCAGGAGGGCGAGCGCCGGAAGGAACAGGAGCGGAAGGACCGACGAGGCGAACGTCGCGCGCCTGACGACCTTCGCCCGGCCGGAAAAGGCGTACCCGAGCGAAGCCCAGGAAAGCGCTCCGAGAAAAAAGGACAGCGTGCACATGTAGAGGACGTAAAACGCGAACGTCGACTCTATGCCCTTCATCCCCCCGTATTCCTTGAGATAGAAGACGACGTTTCGGAACAGCAGAAACGCGAGGGAGGAGACGATCCAGAGGCAATACCGGGACAGGGTATGGATCCCGCGCGCGGCCCTCGTTACGGCGCATACCGCAAGACAGCCGACGGCGGCGGAGTAGGAAAAAAAGTAGAGAAAGAGGTAAAAGCGTTCCATCGACACGAAGCCCTCGCTCAGAACAGTGTACACCATAGTACGCGCTCTTCAAGTCCGGGACGAAAAAAACGCGGCGACGACTCCCGGTCAGGGAGACGCGTTCCACGCGACGGCGAAGTTCCGGGCGATACGGTCAAGATACCACCCGATCGTGCGGCGGTACGCGCGAAGCGAGAAGAAAAAATCGAGAAAGCCGCGTATCCTGACGCGCGCCTGGTAGCGAACCGCGAACGACCCGTCGGCGGCCGGGGTATCCTCGATCGCTATCGCGTATTCCGCGTCGCGAAGGGCGAAGGAGTCGCCGACAAAGCCCGCGACGACGGCTCGGAGGGAACCGTCGTCGCCCCGAAGGATACGAACGTCGAACCGGTACGACGACGGATCCGCCCCGAATGATTTCATGAACGGGAGGATCGCCGCGACATCGAGCGTTCCCGACGGTCGCGCGGGCGCTGACGCGTTAGCGACGGCCGGGCCGGTTTCGCCGGCGGGAGTCCACGCCAGATCGAGAAGATACACAAGGAGCTTCTTCCCGTCCTCCCTCGGGCCGTCCATTCCGACGAGCATCCAGTCCCTCCAGCGGGAAACGTCCGCGATCAGCTCTTCTGCGCGGCCGCGATCGCCCGACAGAAGGATGGTTCCCGTCGTGACGAAGACGCGATCGTCCCCCTGTACCGTCATCGGTTCGGGAAACTCGATGATACCCGGATAGGCGCCCAGAACCGGTTCCGGCGAAAGAAAGGAAAGGAGGAAGACGATGAACGCGATCGCAGCCGCGACGGTCGCCGATCGCCGCGTTAACCGGCGGAATTCCATGCGGGCAGTATACCCCAAAACGCGTTCCGGCGCCCGGCGGAACGGCCTTTCCGCGTTGATTACGCGGGGCATCCCTGCTATACTGAGTCATGCCGAACGATAAAATTATCGTACTGGACTTCGGAAGCCAGTACGCGCACCTGATCGCCAAACGATTCCGTCTCATGGGGTATTATTCCGAGATATCCCTTCCGTCCGCCCCGGTCGATACCCTCGCCGACGCCCGCGGAATCGTGTTTTCCGGCGGCCCGTCCTCGGTCTACGGGAAGGACGTTCCCGCCTTCAACAAGGACATACTCTCCCTCGACATTCCCCTGCTCGGCCTCTGTTACGGCCACCAGCTCCTCGCCCTCGAGTCGGGAGGCGCGGTCGCCAAGGCGGAGGTCGGTGAATTCGGCATAGCCCACCTCGTGACGAAAAACGCGACGGGCGCGCCGTGTCCGCAAAGCCCGCTCTTCGAGGGGGTCGAATTCCCGGCCCAGGTATGGATGAGCCATCAGGACGCGATAGTAACCCCGGCGCCGGGATATCGGGTAATCGCATCGACGAAGGACTGCCCGTACGCGGCCCTTGAAAACCCGGAGAAGCGCCGATGGAGCCTCCAGTGCCACGTCGAGGTCAAGGATACCCCCGACGGGGACCGGATACTCGGCAACTTCGCACGCCTCTGCGGAATGGAAAAGAACTGGAGCCAGGACCGCGTCCTCGAGATCATCATGGAGGACATCCGCGCGCAGGCGAACCGCGACGGAAAACGGCGCAAGGTACTGCTCTTCCTCTCCGGCGGCGTCGACTCGACGGTCGCCTTCGCCCTGCTCAACAACGCCCTCGGCCAGGATCGCGTGCTCGGCCTTCACATCGACAACGGGTTCATGCGCAAGAACGAAAGCGCGACGATCGCCGAGCGGTACCGGGCGGCGGGCTTCGGCAATTTCATCGTCGAGGACGCGAGCGTAAAATTCCTCGAGGCGATCAAGGGCGAGGCCGACCCGCAAAAGAAGCGAAAGGCGATCGGCGAGACCTTCATAACCGTAAGAAACGACGTCGTCTCCCGGCTCAATCTCGACGAAAGCGAGTGGCTTCTCGGCCAGGGGACGCTCTACCCGGACATCATCGAGTCGGGCGGCACGAAAAACTCGCACACGATCAAGACTCACCATAACCGCGTCGAGGGAATACAGGCCCTCATAGAGCGGGGCCTCATCATCGAACCGCTCCGCGATCTCTACAAGGACGAGGTTCGCATACTCGGCAAGAAGCTCGGCCTCGCGGACCCGCTCGTCTTCCGCCATCCCTTCCCCGGGCCGGGACTCTCGATCAACGTACTCTGCCACGGCGCCGATCGGGTCGACCCGACGGAGCTTCTGTCCGCTACCGAGTCGGTCAGGTCGATCGACCTTTCGCGCTCGTTCGCGCTGTGCGAGACGCCGAGCCGCGGCGCTGACCGCGAGGTCGGAAAGAGCGCGCGGAAACCCTCCCTTTCGTCGGTCGGCGTGCTTCCCGTCCGATCGGTCGGCGTGCAGGGCGACTTTCGCACCTACCGCTTTCCGGCCGTCCTCGCCTTCGACGACGTGTTCGGGGCCTTTCCCTCGTGGCCGGAACTCGAGCGGGCCTCCTCGGCCATCACGAACGGAAGCGACGCGGTCAACCGCACCGTCCTCGAGCTCGCGGTTACCCCGCTCGCCGGCGGATCCTCGCTCGACCCGTTCGCGGGCTTCAGCCTGCGGGAACTCTATTGCGACCGGCCGAGACTCGACCAGACGCGCGAGGCGGACGAAATCGTGCTGGACGAGCTCAAGGCCTCTGGTTGGTACGGAAAGATATTCCAGCATCTCACGATAAACCTGCCCTGGTCGCGCGAAAGCGGCCATTGCTCGATCGTGCTGAGGCCCGTCGTCTCCGAGGACGTGATGACCGCCCGGTTCGCCCATCTCGACGTCGCCGTCCTCGGCCGAATCGTCGACCGAATCATGGCGCTCGGCTACGTCGACGCGGTCTATTACGACATTACGAACAAGCCTCCCGCCACATTCGGGTGGGAGTAGGATCATGACGCTGAAGGGCGCGCTCAAGGCGAACGGAACGAATTCGACGAACGCGACGAACGCGACGAACGCGGCGGATACGGAGGATACGGCGAAGCGCGGACCCGTGCGATGCGCTGTTATCGGGACGGGCCGGATCGGCTCGAGCCTGGAGACCGACCGCTTCAGGGAAAAGCCCGCGAGCCACGCGGGGGCGATCTTTCGCGAGCGGAACGCCCGGCTTGTAGCCGGCGCGGACGTGGACGCGGAGCGCCTAGCAAAGTTCGGCCGCCTCTGGAGACTTCCCGACTCGGCCCTGTTCAGCGACGCGGCCTCGATGCTCGACGCCGTCTCTCCCGAACTCGTGTCGATAGCCTGCGACACCGACGCCCACGTTCCGATCCTCATGCTGTGCCTCGAGCGGAAGGTTCCCGTCATCGTGCTCGAAAAGCCCGTGGGAGCGAACATCGAGGAAGCGCGAGGCGCGCTCGCGGCCGTCGAGGCTGCCGAACGCGCGGGCACGAGCCGGGTGGTCGTGAATCACGAGCGGCGCTTCGCCCGCGACTGGCGTCGCGCGCGGGAAATCCTTCGCTCGGGCGAGCTCGGGGAACTCAGGTCCGCGCACGCGCGGCTCTACATGGGACTCAAAAAAACGCCGGCGCGCGTGCTCTGGCACGACGGAACGCATCTCGCGGACATTCTCTCCTTTCTCCTGGGCCCCTGGACCGTCGATGCGGTACACGGCGACCCGGACGACGACGAAGGCGAATTCCTCGCCGTCGGGAGGACGGTCGCAGCGGCGGACGGCGGGGAAGCCGGCTCGGGACGTACCCGCATTGTCCTCGAGGTCTCCCCGGGCCGCGACTATCTATCATTCGAGGTCGACCTCAATTGCTCCTCGGGCCGGCTTCGATGCGGCAACGGAATATGGGAAGTATGGAAAAGCGAGCCGTCGCGATTTTACGAAGGCTTCCGCTCGCTCGCGCTGAAAAGCCGCCCCGCGCGGGTCCCGTACCGGAAAACGGGTTATTTCTCCGGGATGATGGCGCACGCGGTAGATCTCGCGCGGAATCCCGGCGTCACGATCGAGTCTTCCTATAAGGACGGCCTTTCCGCGCTCGAAACGCTCGACGCCATAATCCGGATGGGATATACTCGACGGTAACGAAAAACACAGGAGTATCCGATGAAATCAATTCCGTCGTTCCGCATCGCGTTCGTTGCCCTGCTCGCGGCCGTGTTCCTTCCCGTTTTCGCCGAATCGGGCACCCTCGTCATCGCCATGAGCGGCTGTAAATCCGACAAGGGAAAGATGATGGTCGCCGTGTACGACTCGAAGGCGGCCTTCTCGAAACTCGAGCTTGCCCGGGCAACCGCAATGGTTACCGTGACGGGCGGAAAGGCGCAGGTAGAGATACCCGACCTCGAGCCCGGCACGTATTCCGTAACCGTCTATCACGACGAAAACGGCAACGGCAAGCTCGACACGAATTTTCTCGGAATGCCAAAGGAAGTCTACGGCTTCTCCAACGACGCCCGCGGCAAGGCGGGTCCGCCCGAGTGGGAGGCGACGACCTTCGCCTTCGAGGGCGGCACCAAGACGATTTCCATAACGCTTAAATAAGCCCGCCCGCATTCCGGAATCGAACCGTCCGCGCGAATCGGGGCCTTGCCGGCCCTGACCGGACCGACTGCGCCGCAACGGTAACACATTCCCGCCCCCGGGGTGTTCAAATAGCGTATGCAGGATGAGAAATGACCATGAAAGACTCCGGAACCGTTTCCATGGACGATTTTGACAGGCTGTACGGAACGTTCGGCCCGATGGTACTCAGGCGATGCCGTTTCCTCCTTAAAGACGAGGATCGCGCGCTTGACGCCATGCAGGACACGTTCGTGCGGATTATCGAACGGCGCGAGAAACTCTCGGGCGCGTGCGCAAGCCTCTTTTACACGGTTGCGACGACGGTATGCCTGAACAGGATTCGCTCCGAGCGACTTCGCTCCGGCCCGCAAATCGATCATCTTCTCTCCGGGATCGCCGACACGATCTCCGCCCGCCACGAGGATCTCGTGGACGCGGAGCTCGTGCTCGAGGGGATTTTCTCCGGCGTCCCGGAAACGACGAAAACGATCGCGTGCCTGCACTACGTCGACGGGCTTACGCTCGAGGAGACAGCCCGCGAAGTGGGCATGTCCGTCTCGGGAATCAGGAAGCGGCTCGTCTCGCTGAAAAAAGAGGCGCTGCAAGGCGCGGGGGGTATACGATGAAAACGCCCGTTCTGTTCGCGGAAAAGGAAGCTATCGCGCGAAGGGGGGAATCCCCCGACGCGGGCATGCGCGTAAACGGCGGGAAGACGGCGGATATCGACGTTCTCGTCGCGGAAATAGAAGAATCGGACCGGGACATCCTGTCCCGGTATCCCGTCGGCGCCATGAGGGCCGCCGTGGAGGCGAAGCTCGACGCCTCAGTGCGCCGGCAAGGGATCATCGGCGCGGGAAGCGCGTTTCGGACGATGCGGGTCATTGCCATGCCGGCCGCCGCGTGTCTCGTGCTTGCCGTCGCCTTCGTGACGACGCAAGGCCTCGCGAAGGGCGCCGGGGAAGGAACGTCCGGAACCGGTATCGCGATAGCGTCGGCCGAGCGCTCGAAGGGATCCGGGCCGAGGATACACGTCTACCGCAAGGACGGAACCGACGCCATCAAGCTGAACGCGGGGGAGCGTGTCTCGGCGAACGACGCCCTCCAGATCAGCTATCTTTCGAACGGAAACACCTGGGGCGTCATCCTGTCGATCGACGGAAACGGCGTCGTCACGCGCCATTATCCCGACGCGGGCGACGGCGCGGCCCCGCTCGATACCTCTGGAGAGGTACCGCTCGCCTTCTCCTACGTGCTCGACGACGCGCCTAAATACGAGCGTTTCGTGTTCGTATCGTCCCGTTCGTCCTTTCCGGTCGAACCGATCATCGAAGCGCTCAGGGATCTGGCCGCCGATCCGGGTTTTGCCGAACGCGACCTTTCGAAGTCGCTTCCGGCGGAACTCACCATAAGCGACATCGTCCTCGTCAAATAAGGATTAACTATGCGCACATACGCACCATACGGCACGCCGAACCGACGACGAATGTACTCCTTCGCACTCGCCATCACGCACGCATTCGCATCGAACGATACGCCTCCCCGGCGAAGAATATACCCGCTCGCCCTCGCCGCGATCCTCGCGCTGCCGGTTTTTCTCGGCGCGCAGGAACCGACCGATCGTCCCAAGGGACAGGCTCTCCCGGTCGAGCGTTTCGCGCTCTACGTCGCCGCGAACGACGGAGGCCCGTCGCGGGAACCGCTCCGCTACGCCCTGTCCGACGCGGAACGTCTCGCCTCGACGCTCTCCGAGATCGGCGGCGTCAGCCGCGAGAACAGCGTGATACTCGACGATCCCCGGAAAGAGGATATCGACCGCGCCTTCGCCCGCTTCGCGACCATGATCGCTTCAACCGCGGGACGCGCCAAGCGAACCGAGTTCATCTTCTATTATTCGGGACACTCGGACGAAACGGCCCTTTTGCTCGGTTCCTCCAAGGTGACGTACGCGGAGCTGAAGGCCTCGCTCGATCTCGTCCCGACCGACGTCCACGTCGTCATGCTCGATTCCTGCCATTCGGGGGAATTCGTGCGGACGAAGGGCGGCTCGCGACAGCGCCCCTTCCTCATCGACGACGCGAGCGTCGTCAAGGGTCACGCGTACCTATCCTCGAGCTCGGCGACGGAATCCTCGCAGGAATCCGACATGATTCAGGCGTCTTATTTCACCCATTCCATCGTGACGGGTCTTCGCGGGGCGGCCGACGCCTCCGGCGACCGGAAGGTGTCGCTCAACGAGCTCTATCACTACGCCTTCAACGACACCCTCTCGAGGACCGAGAAGAGCAACTACGGACCGCAGCACCCGTCCTTCAACATCACGCTCGTCGGCTCCGGCGACCTTGTCCTGACGGACATCTCGGAGGCCGAGTCCGTGCTGATATTCCCGAAAGAAGCCGCCGGCAGGTATTTCCTCAGGACGGACTCGGGCGCGCTCGTGTCGGAAATGACGAAGGTCGCCGGAACGGAGCTCGCCCTCGCGATCCCCGCGGGATCCTACGCCCTCACGCACCTCACCCCGACGTCCACCGCGCAGACGACGATACGCATCGCGAAGGGACAGCGCCTCACGCTCGACCCCGCGTCTTTCTCGACGGTCGCGAGGTCGGCTGGACGCGCCCGCGGCGACGAGGAAGGAGAGGAACCCCTCGCGGAGGAGGAGATCGAATGGACGCCCTTCGCCGTGGCCTTCGTCCCCGGTCTCGAATACCCCTCGGGCAAAACAGACAACGTCAACTGTTCCCTCGGATTCGTCATGGCGAAAAACGAGCGTATCAACGGTGCGCAGGCGAGTTTCCTCGTAGGCTCGGTGACAAAAGGCTTCACGGGCGTGCAGGCAACCGGCTTCCTGGGCACGGCGACCGACAAGGACGGAGAGGCCTCGCGCGGAGCCCAGCTTTCCGGCTTCATCAACGTATTTACCGGCGACTTCCGCGGCTTCCAGGGATCCGGTTTCCTGAACGTATCCTCCGGAAACATACGCGGCGCGCAAGGCGCGGGCTTCCTCAACGTGTCCACGGGAGAGATCACGGGCGTGCAGGCCTCCGGCTTCCTCAACGTCGCGAACGTCGTCCACGGGCTCCAGCTCGGCGTGATCAACGTCGCGAAAGAAAACACCGGCGTATCCTTCGGTCTCCTGAACTTCATATGGAACGGCGTCATGGACGTCGGAATCGCTATGGACTCGAACGGCTTCTTCTGTCTGCAATACCAGGGCGGCACCAAAGCCTTCTATACGACCTTCATGATCGGGTACGACACTGACTGGAAGTGGGATAACGACGTCCAGACCGTGCACCTCGGTTTCGGCGTCGGAACGAGGCTCGAACTCACCAAGCGCTTGTCGCTCGACTTCGAGCTGTTGACGCGGGCCGTCCTCGACCTCAGCGACGGGAACCCCTACGCGCAGAGGATAAAGGACGGCGATACCATAGAGCTCGACACCGACGAACAAGTCAGGGACTTCCTGAACGAGACGGTCGCGGGGAACATCCCGTCGCTCCGCGTGTCTCTGAACGTCTCCCTTCTCAAGCATCTCGCCGCGTTCGGCGCCCTCTCGGCCGACGTGAGGATACTCGACTACAACGACGCGGCCTTCGCGTTGGGAACGCACGGAACGCCGTGGAAGGTCGTCGAGGATCATGTCTGGCTGTACCCGACGCTCACCTTCGGTCTGAAATTCTAAAACGACGAGGCGGAAAAAATGAAAAGACTTGCATCGATAGTCGCCCTCGCGGCGATGACGCTATCCCTGTCGGCGGAGACGATCCGCGTGCGCGTAAGCGACGGCGAACTCGACATCCCGCTCGAGGGAGCCTCCGTCGCCGAGCGCGGGAAAGACGCGCGCGCGCATACCAACGCGGAGGGCGTCGCGACGCTCGAACTCGCGGACGGATTCCGCCGGACCTTCATAACGGTGGAATCGCCCGGCTACCGAACGGCCACCGTGACCGTCCGCGAGGGACAAGGCTCCGTTGACGTTGCCCTTTCGATGACGGACGTCATCGAGGGAGAGGGGCTCGTCGTCGAACGCGGAGTCCCCGGAAAATCGGACGAAAAAACGGGCGTCTCGGTCGTCATGGACAGCAAGGACATGAAGACGACGGCGAACTTCGGCCTCGTGGAGGACGTGATGTCCTCGATCAAGACGCTCCCGGGCGTCGGATTCTCCGGCGGTTGGAGCGCGCAGCCTTCCATCCGCGGAGGGTATCCGAACGAGATGGGTACCGTACTCGACGACGTGTACGTGCTCTATCCCTTCCACTGGAGCGGGGCCTTCTCCATCTTCAACCCGAACATGGTGGAAACCGCGAAGATGTCGCACGGCGTTTTCTCGGCCCGGTACGGACGCGCGATGTCGGGGCTTCTCGAGGTAACGACGGTCAAACCCGACTCGGGCCTCGTCCGCGTCACCGGCGGCGTCTCGACGACCTCGTGCGACCTTTTCGCGCAGGTCCCGATAGGCGAAAAGGCGGGGGCCTTTTTCGGGGGAAAGGTTACCTACCTCGAGTCGATGCAATTCCTCAACGACGTCGTATTCGACCTCGAGCCGAAGCTTTCGAAGACGATTCCGACCATGCCCTTTATCCGTGATTTTTACGCCAAGTTCATGTACGACCCGCGGCCCGACCTGTCCGTCTCGCTGAACGGATTCTTCGGAAGCGACGGCGTCGGCGTGCGCGACGACGCGACGGACGACGGAGTGCGCACCCAAGTCGCCTTCGACTGGCTCAATCTCATGGGATTCGCCGCCGCCCGCGTCAAATGGATGCCGACGGAGCGCATGCTCGTGCGGTTCGTCGGGGCGTACAACAACCAGACGATGGACCTGGAGTACGAGGAAACGGTGTCCGGAAGCCACGCCTACAGCCAGGCCTTTATCGACCAGTACGGCGGTCTCCTGGGCGGAGCCACGACGTATTCCGTCGACGGTATCGAGGGAGGCGGTTACTCGCGGCAGGTACTCCACCAGGGACAGGTCAAGCTCGAGACGGACATACAG
>JAEWMY010000058.1 GCA_023393015.1 Spirochaetota bacterium | reverse complement strand
TCGTACTGGAAGATCCGTTACTGGAAAACCGACGCGCGCTTCCGCGACAAGAATGCCTCGTACGCGGTGCCCGGCGGTCCCGACCTTTCCGTGCCGAAATTCCTCACGATGGGCGGGGAGCTCTACACCTGCGTCACCGGAACCGGCACGAAACTCCGGAACATAGAGTCGGGTACCTTCTCGGCCGCCGACGGAAAACTTTCCTTCAAGCCCGACCGTCCCGTATACGCGGGAACCGAGGCGCGCTATCGCGAGGCGATTCCGTACCTCGTCTCTCCCGACCGGCAAACCCTCTCGCTCGGCGCTCCCTGGCTCACGCGCTCGCCGGTCGTCGACCTCGACGCGGCGATAGCCGAGCATAACGCCAAGCGCCGCCCGGCGAGAAAGCCGATATTCGAGTTCATGGAACTGGATTTTCACTGGGACGAGATCGAGCGCATCCGCCGGAACGGCCTGTCGACAGAGTAGCGCGCCATCGCACGCATTCGCCGGAACGGCCGCTAAACCGGGCCATCCGCCGATACGCCGCTAGATGTTCGCCTTCTTCACGCTTCCGTGATAGTACTCAGCCCTGAGCGCGCGTACCTGCTCGTTGCCGATGTAGTCGTCGAAGGGCATCATCCGGTCGATCACCCCGCCGGGGGTGATCTCGACGATCCGGTTCGCGATGGAGTTCACGAACTCGTGGTCATGGCTGTTGAAAAGCACGACCCCGGGGAACTCCTCGAGCGCCTCGTTGAGGCTGGTGATCGCCTCGAGGTCGAGGTGGTTCGTCGGCTCGTCCAGGATCAGCACGTTCGCGCCCGACAGCATGAGACGCGACAGCATACAGCGCACCTTCTCGCCTCCCGAAAGGACCTTGACCGGCTTCAGCGACTCGTCGCCAGAGAAAAGCATCCGGCCCAGGAAGCCGCGTACGTAGCCCTCGTCCTGGTCGGGCGAGTACTGCCTCAGCCAGTCGGTGATATTGAGGTCGTTCGTAAAGTAGGGCGTGTTGTCCTTGCCGAGGTAGGACATCTTCGTCGTCTGTCCCCAGTACACCTCTCCCGACTCCTGCTTGGCCTCCCCGGAGATTATGTCGAAGAAGGCGCTTTTGGAGTTGTGCTCCATGCCGACGAAGGCGATCTTGTCGGTCCGGTTGACGGTAAGCGAGAAATCCTTCAGCAAGACGACGCCCTCGCTCGAATAGTTGAGCTTCTCGACGCGGAGGACGTTGTTGCCGACCTCCCGCTCGCTCTTGAAGTTCACGTACGGGAACTTCCGCGTCGTCACCTCGATCTCCTCGAGCGCGAGCTTGTCGTAGACGCGCTTGCGGCTCGTCGCCTGCTTGCTCTTCGACGCGTTCGCCGAAAAGCGAAGGATGAACTCGCGCAAGTCCTTCATCTTGTCCTCGCGCTTCTTCTGCTGGTCGCGCGCCTGCCTCTGCATGATCTGGCTCATCTGGAACCAGAAGTCGTAGTTGCCCGAGTACATACGGATCTTGCCGAAGTCGATATCGCAGATGTGCGTGCACACCGAATTGAGGAAGTGGCGGTCGTGGCTGACGACGATGACCGTGTTCGGAAACTCGATGAGAAACTCCTCGAGCCACGCGATGGACTCGAGGTCGAGGCCGTTCGTCGGCTCGTCGAGGAGCAGGATGTCGGGCGTGCCGAATATGGCCTGCGCGAGGAGTACGCGGACTTTCTGTCCCTCGTCGAGCTCGGCCATCGTTCGGTCGTGGAATTCCTCCTCGAGGCCGAGTCCCGAGAGCATCTGCTCGATCTGGTTTTCCGCTTCCCATCCGCCCATCTCGGCGAACTCGCCTTCGAGCTCCGAGGCGCGGATACCGTCGGCTTCCGTGAAATCGGCTTTCTCGTAAATGGCCTCGCGCTCCTTGAGGGTCGCGTAGAGTTTCGGGTGCCCCATCATGACGGTGTCCTTGACCGTGTAGGCGTCGAAGGCGAAGTGGTCCTGCTTGAGGACGGCGAGCCGTTGCCCCGCGGGTATGAGGATGTCTCCCTTGTCGTGCTCGAGTTCTCCCGAGAGTATTTTAAGGAAGGTCGACTTTCCGGCGCCGTTCGCCCCGATGATGCCGTAGCAGTTTCCGGGGGTGAATTTGAGGTTAACGTCCTTGAAGAGGGGACGATCGCTGAAGGAAAGGCTGAGTTCGGTAACGGTAATCATAGGGTGTAAGATACCGGAAAGCGGCGAGGCTTGCAACCGCACGGATTCTGGCCACTATACCTACCGGTAGGTATAGGAAATTACGAATAAAAAGGCCAAAAACGAGGCAGACGATCAAAGCCCGGCGACGCTCAAAGGCGGGAGCCGCCCGCAAGGGAGTCCCCGACCGGCGACTCCGTCCCCGTCGCCCGCTTCGGGCGGATGATTAGCTGATTGAGCATGAGTCCCGCGAACAAGAGCGCGGAGCCGGCGACGAAGCGCCCGGTAATCGCGTTGCCGAGGACGACCCGTCCCGCGACGACGGTCAGCGGTATTTTCAAAAAGGTGTGCACGCTTCCCTCTGTCGTCGCGATGTCACGGAGTCCGATCGTGATGGCGATCTGGGCGGCGTAGGCTCCGAGACCGGCTACGGCGAGCAGTATGACGGCCCGCGTGTCGAGGCTTGCCGCCTGCGGAAGCGAATACGCCGTGGCGAGAAGCCCGACGAGGCAGACTCCGAGATAGATCACTACGGGATGCTCGGTTTGCGAGGCGCGCTTGTTGAAGTGATAGGAAATTCCCGCGAGAAAACCGCTCGCGATACCCGCCGCGTCGGACGCGAGGTTGACGCCGGTGCCGTCCCACAGCACGAGCGCCACGCCCGAGAAGGCGAGGGCGACGCCCGCGATCGTCGTGGGTCGTACCGTTTCCCGAAGCACGACGATGGCGATAACGGCCACGAATACCGGAAAGCTGTTGTTGAAGAGGCTCGCCCTGCCGGGGGTACCGAGCGCGATGGAAACGTAATAGAGGATCATCCCGAGGGCGCCGAAGATACCCCTTCCGATCCAGGGCCGGAATTTTACGACACGAAACGGCGCGCGCGTCCAGGCAAGGTGGGCGAATCCGAATAGCGCTCCGACGAGGAAGCGCGCGAAGGCCGTGAACCATCCGTCGAAGTCGGACGAAAGAACGCTGACCGCGATCGCTGTCGCGGCGAAACAGACGTTCGAGACATGGATGAAAACAAGGGATTGCAATTTCGAGAGACGCCGTCTCATGATTCTGCCTTTTTCGCGCCTTTACAAAAAACCCGTCGCGCGCGCGGCGGACGGGTTTCTATAACCTCGACGGGTGCGTCGGGTCTGGTTTATTTTCCGAACAGCTTCTTCAGAAGGCCGCCGATGCCGGCTTTCTTGGCCGTTTTCGCCGGGGAGTCCGCGCGCGGCGCGTCCCGTCCCTGGCGCGGAGTCCCGGTTCGCGAGCGTTGTCCCCGGTCCGGTCCTCGCTGATCGCGATTCGGCTTGCCGGCGGTCGGCCGCGACTGTTGTCTGCGACCAATGTCGCCGCGACCTTGGTCGCCACGACCTTGGTCGTCACGCGGCGGGCGTTCCTGTCGTCCGGCGCCCGGGCGCTGCGGGCCCGACGCGCGGTTCTGTCCGGTTTGGCGTCCGCCCCGGGTCTCCGTCCGCTCTCCCCGCGAATCGGGTCTCCGGTCGGCCGTCCGCGCCTGATCGCGCTTGGGCGAGCGGTCGGATCGGCGTCCGCCTTCCTCGCGCGCGGCTTCGTCACGGGGGAGCCCCTCGTGCTGCTGTGCGGCGGCGCGAGCCGCGTCTTCCGAACCGTATTTGTTTTTATAGTAGGACATTCGCTGTTCGAAGCTCATGCGCGAGAGGTCGCGTTCGCCGGCGTCGCCGCCCTGTCTGCGACCGCGTCCCTGTACGTTGACCGTGCGGGCTCCGGCGTCGCCGAAGTGCCCGCCGCCCGTGCGTCCCCGTCCCCGCGCGACGCCCGCGCGTTCGCGTTCGACGTAGCTTCCCGCGCGCGCCTCGGCCGCCGCGTCGCCCGCGGCCATGTCCTGTCCTTCGGTCGCGCGGACGGGCGCCGGTCGCGCCGACTCGGGTCGGCGCTCTCCCGCTCGCGAATCGCCCCTGCCGGGACTTCGTCCGTCGCGTGACCTTCCGTCGCGCGAGGGTCTGCCCGAGCGTCCGTCGCGTGACCTTCCGTCGCGGGATCGTCCGTCACGCGGGGATCCGCCCTGCCGTCCGTCGCGGGATCGACCCCCGCGGTATCCGCCGTCGTCGTCGGAGTAATCCGAGTCGTAGCGGTCGGTGCGGATATAGACGTGCGCGCTCTGATCCGCGACGAGGTCTTCCTCGCCGGGAACGCAGGAGGGTACCTTGCCTTCGATGTATTTCTCGATCGCGGGAAGGTTGTAGACGTCCTGCTCGGAGCAGAACGAGTAGGCCTTGCCGGTCTTTCCCGCGCGGGCGGTCCGCCCGATGCGGTGCACGTAGTTCTCGGCTTCGTTCGGCAGGTCGTAGTTGATGACCATCGCGAGGGAGTCGACGTCGATTCCGCGCGCCGCGACGTCAGTCGCGACGAGCATCCTGAGCGATCCCGACTTGAAGGAGTCGATCACCTGCAGACGCTTGGACTGCGGCAGGTCTCCGATGATGAAGTCGGCCTCGTATCCGTTGATCCTGAGGCGCTTCGACACGACCTCGCTCATGCGCTTCGTGTTGCAAAAGACGATGACGCTCGACGGGTTCTCCTTCTTGAGGAGTCCGAGAAGGAGCTTCATCTTCTGGTCGCTCGACACGTGGAAGAGAAGCTGGTCGATCTCGTCGACGGTCACGTTTTCGGCCTCGATCGTGACTTCCTTGGCGTTGTTCGTGTATTCCCACGCGAGGTTCTTCACGGAGGCGTTCAGCGTCGCGCTGAAGAGCATCGTCTGGCGGGCCTCGGATTTCGGAAGGACCCTGATGAGGGTCCTCAAATCCGGGTAAAAGCCCATGTCGAACATCCGGTCAGCCTCGTCTATGACGAGGAACGCGACCTTCGAGAGGTCCATCTGGCCCGATTCCTGCAGGTCGATCACGCGCCCGGGCGTACCGATGATGATGTCCATGCCCTCTTTCAGGAGCTCGATCTGCCGGCCGTAGCCGACGCCGCCGTAGAAGCTCGCCGATTTGAGCTTCATGCAGGAGCCGAGGATGCGCGCTTCTTCCTCCACCTGGACCGCGAGTTCGCGGGTGGGAACCATGATGAGCGCCTTTTTGCCGGAGAGGGCGGGATCACTGACGAGCCGCTGGAGGATCGTGACGAGATACGCGGCCGTTTTGCCCGTCCCGGTTTGGGACTGGACGTAGAGGTCGGCCCCTTCGAGGCCGGTTTTCAGAACCTGTTCCTGGACAGGCATGCAGGTTACGTAACCTGCTTCGGCGAGTCCTTCCTGGAGCCCGCCATCTAGGGTAAAGTCGGTAAAATTCATTTGTGGCGAGTGTACCACAAATGAAATTGAATGAATAGGGAAGGTTTACCGGGTTTCTTTACGTACGAGGTACTCTCCGTAGCCCGCGGAGTCGAGCTTTCGCCGCGTCGAGGCGAGTTCCGCGTCGGATATGCCGGCGAGAACCACCCGGGTCATCGATCCCGAGGTCTCGAAGGAGGGGTTGAATCCCTCGCTTCTCAGTTTGACGACGAGTCGGGTCGCGTTGTCCTCGCGCCGGAACGAGCCGAGCTGGATTCGCCAGCGGTATTCCGAATCGGCGGAGCGTCCGGTCATCGTCGTTACCGCGACACCGGGCGTTCCCGCGGTATCCTGGCGTTTCACGTCGTTCGTCGGCGTTACGGTACCCGCGGGGCCCGCCGTTCTGATCGTTACGGTAGTCGTTCCGGGCTCCGGTTGATTCGACGAGGTCGCGGCTACCGTCGCCGCGGCGTCGAATCCGCTCACGGTGCGAATCGAGACCCGTGCTACCCCGGTCTTGATCATGTCGAGTTCCGCTGCGGCCCGTTTCGAGACGTCGATTTCGCGGTTCGGGACAAACGGCCCCCGGTCGTTAACCCGTACGATGACCTTTTTTCCGTTTTCGAGGTTCGTGACCTCGAGCATGGTTCCGAACGGCAGCGTCTTGTGCGCGGCGGTCAGGGCGTTCATGTCGAAAAGTTCCCCGCTCGATGTCGGCCGTCCGTGGAAATCCTCCGCGTAGTACGAGGCGACCGCCTCGAGTTTGACTATCTGGCTTTGCGCGAAGGCTCCCGAAACGGCCAAGGTTGAAAGAAGCGCGCAGGAAAGCGCGGCGCGGAACAGGCGTGTGGTCATGGTCAATCTCCCGTTGGCGTCCCGTCGAAGCGACGCCGTTACCTCTGTATCGACGTAAGAGGGCGGCGGCTTGAGGGCGGTATTGCTTGACAACGGGACGCATTAATCGTAACTTTACCGCGGTATCGACGAGTCCTTGGGGGTGCACCGGTTTCGACTGTGGTGACCGGTGCTTGGGCCGCAGGTGAGGTTGCCTGTCCTCTGAACGGGCAAAACCTATAACTGCCGAAAACGACAGTTACGCTCTCGCCGCGTAAGTAGCGGAGCGCGGAACCCGGGCGATGCTGCTCCGAAGCGCCCGGTGTTCCGACGCCAATCGGGGCTTACCGACCCTTGGGCCAGAACGGGGGGAGGGAAACAACTTCTGGATACGGATTCGACGCTTGCGGCGCTGCCACCGAATCCCGACAACCACCTCGCGCCGCTAAACCTGTAGAAGCCCCTGCATCGTGCTTCAGGACGGGGGTTCGACTCCCCCCATCTCCAAAA
>JAEWMY010000039.1 GCA_023393015.1 Spirochaetota bacterium | reverse complement strand
CCATGGCCCTTCGTGGGGACGAACAATTTCGACTTCGGAAAGAAGGCGGGAAGCCTGATCAGCAGGGTCGATTCGTCGCACCTGAAACTCGCCATCATCTACAGCGACAAGTCGCCCGCGATTTATGCCGAGCGCGAGCTCGTCGAGATGGGCATTCACGGCGTGCTCGGTTCCCGGCTGTCGGGGCCGATATCGGTCCTGCATACGGATCTCAATCCCCGCGACGCGGAAAAGACCGTCTACCAGCTCCTTCGGAACGAGCCTGAGGTCAATACGATTTTATTTACCGACCTCAACGATACCCTCGCCGGCACGCAGGCCCTGATCGATCTCAATCAAGTCGGGCGCGTCCACGTCGTCGCCTTCGGTAACGATCCCCTGATCCAGCATTTCATCGAAAAGGGAATCGTCAGGGGAACGCTCGTGGTAAATCCCTTTCTCATGGGCTACCAGGCGGTGAAGTCCCTGTTCGAGCTCTGCTCTACTGGCTATACCTCGACCTCGGTCGACACCGGGATCGACGTTCTCGATATCGCAAGTCAGTCTCCACGACGCGCTGACAGGGAAAGGAGCCCGCAGTGAGGCGGAATTTCTACAACTCCTTCAGGGTACAGATGCTCGTCAACGTCATCGGGGTACTGATCATCCTGGTGTTCTCGGCCGCCTATATCCTCTTTTCCACGATCCGCCTGCAAGGCATCGTCGACCGGAGCTTCATCCAGCAAAGGTATCTCAAGGACATGCAGGACAGGCTCGAGGAATTCCGGGGACCCTTCCTCGATTTTCTCTCGACGAAGTCGTCGAACGCCCTGTCCGAGCTTCTCGTAATGACGCAGAAAATGCACGGGGTCATTCCCGTTTTCGAGGGCGTTCCGACGGATCCTCTATCCCTTCAGGAAAAGGAAGTGTATTCCCTGATGCTCGCCTATCTCGATCTCGCGAACACCGTCATCGAGGAGAAGCGGGGAATGGACATTCCGCGGTACACGAGCCTTTTCGACGAGATGCAGGCGATCGACGGGTACATCAATCGGGAAATCGAGAGCATATCGAGCGCCCGGTTCGCCGGCCAGCTTTCCGAGTACGAGCGGTTCATCGAAACCTCCGGACATATCCAGTTCTGGAATCTCATGTTCATCGTCTTCATCTCCCTTTTTTCGCTGTGCATCCTGGTTCACACCGTCGAGAAGATCAACCGACCGATGGTCAACCTCTCGCAGATGGCCGCCCAACTCTCCGCGGGGAATTTCGAGGTCGACGACATCGGGGTGACGAACCTCTACGAAATCGATCACGTCGTCCTGGCCTTCAACCGCATGAAGAAGGACATCCACACCTACATCCAGGAGATACGGTGGCAGAGAAACGTCGAGCAGGAATACATGCAGGAGCGCGTGCGCAACATGCGCATGGAGCACATGCTCAGGAAGATGGAACTGTATACCCTGCAAGCCCAGATGAACCCCCATTTCCTCTTCAACACGCTGAACACCGGCATCCAGCTCGCCATCGTCGAGGGCGCGGAGCGTACGGGCGCGTACATGGAACACCTCGCGAAGCTGTTCAGGCATAACCTCCGGGAAAAGAACGTGATCGTGCCCCTGCGCCACGAGATCGAGGGCCTCGAGTCGTATTTCTACATCCTCAACGTGCGCTTCCCCAAGAACCTCGATCTCGTCCTCGACTTTCCCCGCGATATCCTGGACGCACATCAGATACCGGCGTCGATCCTCCAGCCGCTCGTCGAGAACTCCGTCATCCACGCCTTCAGGGACAGGCAGGAACGCAACTCGATCGTGGTCCGCGTGTACCGCGAGGACAAGCGCCTGTGCCTCTCCGTCGCGGACAACGGCGTCGGAATTTCCGCCGACATGATCCGGTCGTTGCTTCATCCCGTCAGGAACCACGAGTCCGACACGAAGGTGATGGGACTCGAGAACGTGATTCAGCGGCTTTATTTCTTTTTCCCCGACGACCCCGAGATCATCGCGATCAACTCGAGGCCGGGCGAGGGAACGGAGATCCTTATCAGGATCGACACGGGAAGGGACCTATGTATTCCGTCCTGATCGTCGACGACGAAGAGCCGGTCATCGAAAGCTACTCCTTCATCCTGGAAAACGGGGTCGAGAATTTCAGGCTTGCGGGAACCGCCCGTTCCGGTTCGGAGGCGATCGCCAGGATACACGAGCTCAAGCCGGACGTCGTGTTCATGGACATCAACATGCCCGGGCTCGACGGGCTCGAGGCCATCGAACGCGTCCATGATTACTTCCCGAAGACCGTATTCGTGCTTTCCACCGCGTACGAGCGCTTCGACCTCGCGCTCCGCGCCATTCCCCTCGGGGTGTTCACGTACCTGGTCAAGCCGGTAACGAGAAAGACGTTTCTCGAAACGCTCGAGGCGGTGCGCGTCGAGCTGGGCAAGCGCAGGAACAACCGCGACGCCCCCGATTCCCGCCTGCGCGCGGATCGGTTCCTGCGCGACACGATCTGGAAAAAGCCCGACCGTGATCAAGCTGTCGCGATCCGCGAATCGCTCGGCCTCGAGGCGGACGGCGGCTTCGTCTGTTTCGTCGGCCTCGATTCCGACCAGGAAAGCCTGTTCGTCGCGATAAACGCGAAGCTCGAGCTGAAATACCGCTTTCTTTTTACCGTCCATCTCAATCTCGGGATGTATTTTTTCCCGTGCCCGGTCGACAAAAGGTCCGCCGAGGCCTTCCTCGAGCGGACGCTGAAAGAATGCGTACCCGCCGGCGTGCTGTGCATCGTCGGCTCCGGAAGCATGCGTCCCGGGACGGAACTTCAGGATACCTGCACGGAGGCCCTGGCGGAGCTCCAAAAAAAACGGGACAGCACCGACGTGCGCATTCGCGAGCGCCTGCGCATCATCCAGATCAGGCGTAAAATGGGCTTGAGCGAGTGCGAGGAAGTGCGCGCCCTGTTCACGGAGTACTGGGGAGAGGTTTTCGCGAGTTATGGCCTGGAGACGGCCAAGGCCAAGATGGCCGCCTTCTTTTCGCTTCTCATCGACGACGTTACCGGGTGTTACCAGAGTCATTCCGACGCGGCCGTGCCCTTCGATCCCGCCGAGGAGATCATGGCGCTGGAGGACCTGTCGGCATGGAAGGACTGGTCGCTCGCGGCGTTCAACCGTATCTACGCCATGTCGCGTTTGAAGCGCACGGGGCAGTTCCCCGTCCCGCTCGTCAGGGCCCTCTCGTTCATAGAGACCTCGTTCGACCAGCAGATTCAGCTTTCCGACGTGGCCGAGTCCGCGCACGTGTCCACGGCTTACCTCAGCAAGCTTTTTTCGGATCATCTGTGCAGTTCCTTCGTCGATTACCTTACCGAGCTCAGGGTCGCCCACGCGGAACAGCTGATTCGGGAAAACCGCCTGACGGTCAAGGAAGTGGCGCATGCTGTCGGATACCAGGATCCCAATTACTTCAGCAAGATATTCCGCAAGACCGTCGGCATATCGCCGAGCATGTACGCGGAGAGGAGTCGCTATGATAACAAGAGCCAGTAAGGGGTACGCGCGTCGCCTGCTCCTGGCGGTCATGTGCCTGTCGGCCGCCTTCGCCTGCGTCCCGTCGTGCTCGCGCGCGAAGATACCTGCGAAAAAGGACAAGATGCTGATCGGTTTCTCCATCGCGACCGCGACTTTCATCATCGAACGCTGGAACAAGGACATAAAGATTTTCACCGGCGCGGCGAGGGATCTCGGCGCGGACGTTTTGGTACAGCTTTCCGCGGGCGGAACGAAGGAACAGATAGCGCAGATCAACTTCCTTCTCGCGAGCGATATCGACGTGCTGGTCGTGGTCGCCCACGACACCGACATGCTTTCCGGGGTCATCAAAAAGGCGATGGACGCCAGGATTCCGGTTGTCGCCTACGATCGCCTGGTCATGGGAGTGCCCATCGACGCGTACGTATCCTTCAACAACAAGCAGGTCGGGAGGCTCTTCGCGCGGGCCCTCCTCGAGGCCGTTCCCAAGGGGAACTACGTGATCGTGAACGGGTCAGTCCACGACAACAACAGCTTTGAGGTCAACTCGGGTCTTCATGAGGAGCTTGACCCGGCGATCAAGCGAAAGGACGTCCAGGTAGTGGAGGAAATCTGGCTCGAACAGTGGAGCTCGGACGAGGCCTTGGAGAAAATCGGGCAGGTGCTGGAACGAAGGCGCGATATTGACGCCATCTCGTGCGCCAATGACCAGATCGCGAGCGCGGCCATTCAGCTTCTGTCCGAGTACAGGCTCGCGGGCAAGGTCGCGGTCGTAGGTCAGGACGCCGATATCGGCGCCTGCCAGAAGGTAGTAGAGGGCACGCAGCTGATGACCGTGTACAAACCGATCGCCAAGCTCGCGAACAGCGCGGCCGGAGTGGCCGTTGCCCTTGCCCACGGGAAGCGCGTCCCGACGGAAATGGCCGTCGACAACAAGAGCGGCGTGATGATTCCTTTCTATATACAGGAGCCCTTGTCCGTTTTCAGGGATAATATGGACACGACCGTTATCCGTGACGGCTTCCATTCCCGCGAGGACGTATACCGGAATTTGCCCCAAGGGGTAAAATAATCGCCTGATAATATTACCCGGCAAGGTGCCTTCTCGCATAAACTTTCCTCGTTTTTACCCTTTTATACGAGATAATTACGCTTCACAGCCCTCCAAAACGGTCACATAATGAACCATCTATCTCTTTTCTTTGGAGGAATACGTATGAAGAAAATCGTAATGACTGCCGTAGCGCTCGTTATGGCTCTCGGTCTCGTTTTCGCCGGCGGCGGAGCCGACTCCGGCAAGGCGAAAATCGGCGTTTCGATGCCGACCCAGAGTCTCCAGCGCTGGAACCAGGACGGAGCCAACATGAAGAGCCAGCTTGAGGCTGCCGGATACGCGGTCGACCTGCAGTTCGCGGGCGACAACGATATCCCCACCCAGGTTGCCCAGATCGAAAACATGATCGTCGGCGGCTGCAAGGTTCTCGTCATCGCGGCTATCGACGGATCGTCGCTGACCGAGGTTCTCAAGGACGCGAAAGCGAAGAAGATCCCGGTTATCGCCTATGACCGCCTTATCATGAACAGCAACGCCGTGTCCTACTACGCGTCCTTCGACAACTTCAAGGTCGGCGTTATCCAGGGTACGTACCTCCGCGACAAGCTCAAGCTTGATTCCGCCGCCGGTCCCTTCTACATGGAGCTGATCACCGGAGATCCCGGAGACAACAACGCCGGATTCTTCTTCAACGGCGCCCTCTCCATCCTGAAGCCCTATATCGACAGCGGAAAGGTCAAAATCCTGTCCGGACAGACCTCGTTCGCCCAGTGCGCGACTCCCTCCTGGTCGACCGAAGAGGCCCAGAAGCGCTTCGAGAACATCATTACCTCCGTCGGTTACGGACCGAAGGGCAAGAAGCTCGATGCCGTCATGGCGTCCAACGACTCCACCGCCCAGGGCGTTACCAACGCTCTCGTCAGGGCCGGATACACCAAGGCCAATTTCCCGCTCTTGACCGGCCAGGACTGCGACAAGGCGTCCGTAAAGAACATGCTCATGGGTCTCCAGAGCATGAGTATCTTCAAGGATACCCGCACTCTCGCCGCGAAGGTCGTCGAGATGGTCAACGCCATCGCGAAGGGCTCGGCCGTTCCCGTCAACGACAAGAAGACCTATAACAACGGAACCGGGATCATCCCGTCCTTCCTTTGCGACCCCGTCTTCGCCACTCTCGATAACTACAAGGCTCTCCTTATCGATAGCGGATACTACAAAGAAGCGGATATAGCCGTTAAGTAAATCGGGCTATATTCTCGATCTTGCGCAGACAGGCAGAGTTACTGCCTGTCTGCATTTTTAATATCTGCTGGGAGGACAAGTTGGGTAACGCACTTCTCGAGATGAGAAATATTACCAAGACGTTTCCAGGCGTAGTAGCGCTCGATTCGGTTAATCTTGAAATTACCGAAGGCGAAATCCATGCGCTGGTTGGTGAAAATGGGGCCGGAAAGTCAACCTTGATGAACGTCCTCAGCGGTATCTATCCCTTCGGGGAGTATACCGGCGAAATTCTGCTGAACGACAAGCTTTGCAAGTTCAATCACATTAAGGACAGCGAAAACAAGGGAATCGTCATCATTCATCAGGAACTGGCCTTGGTACCGTATCTGTCCATAGGCGAGAACATGTTCCTGGGAAACGAGCGCGGTTCCTATATCAATATCGATTGGGACGAGGCCTATACCAAAGCCGACTCCCTGCTCAAGATGGTCGGCCTTAAAGAGTCCTCGAGGGTGCTCATAAAGGACATCGGCGTCGGCAAACAGCAACTGGTCGAGATCGCGAAGGCGCTCGCGAAGAACGTCAAGCTCCTGATCCTCGACGAACCGACCGCGTCCCTGAACGAGACCGATTCGAAGAAGCTGCTCGACCTGCTCCTCGAGTTCAAGAAGAACGGGATGACCTCGATCATCATCTCGCACAAGATAAACGAAGTGTCCTATGTCGCCGACCGCATTACCATCATCCGGGACGGCGCGGTAATCAAGACGCTGGACAAGAGAACGGATACCTTCACCGACGACGATATCATCAGCGGCATGGTCGGTCGCAGTCTCGTTGACCGGTTCCCGAAGCGCGAACACCGCATCGGGGAAGTGACCTTCGAGGTCAAGAACTGGACCGTATACCATCCCCTCTTCGAGGGTCGGAAGGTGTGCGACAACGTCAGCTTCAACCTGAGAAAGGGAGAAGTGGTCGGTATCAGCGGTCTCATGGGCGCGGGAAGGACCGAACTCGCGATGAGCCTGTTCGGAAAGAGTTACGGGGTCGATATCACCGGAGAGGTCTTCATCAACGGCAAACGGGCGCATCTCAATTCCGTCAAGGACGCCATCGCGAACAAGATCGCGTACGTCACCGAGGATCGAAAGGGCAACGGACTGATCCTGTCCACCCCGATCTGCGAGAATACCACGATGGCCAAGATGAGCAAGGTCAGCCGGTTCAACATAATCGACCGCGACCTCGAAATCAAGGTCGCCGAGGATCTGAAAGCCAAGCTGCGGACCAAGTGCACTTCCGTCATGCAGAACACCGGCAACCTGTCCGGCGGCAATCAGCAAAAAGTCCTTCTCGCGAAGTGGATGTTCGCCGATCCGGAGATTCTCATATTGGACGAGCCAACTCGCGGTATCGACGTCGGCGCGAAGTACGAGATCTATTGCATCATCAATCAGCTCGTCGAGGAGGGAAAGACGGTTTTGTTCATATCCTCCGAGATGCCCGAGATCCTGGGTATCAGCGACCGGATATACGTGATGAACGAAGGAAAGATGGTCGCCGAGCTTGATCAGAAAAACGCAACACAGGAAGCGATAATGACGCATATCCTACAATCCGGAAAAGGAGTCGAATAATGATACACATGCTTGGGGTCAAGAATACCCTGAAAAAGAACACGATGCTCATCGCGTTGGTCGTCGTCATGGTCCTGTTCCAGGTGCTCATCGTTTCCTTCAACAAGGGATCGCTGTTCAATCCCGCGAACATTTCCAACATCATCAGCCAGAACGCGTACGTCGTCATTCTCGCCTCCGGTATGCTGCTGTGTATCCTGACGGGCGGTAATATCGACCTTTCCGTCGGTTCGATCGTCTGTCTCGTCGGCGCCGTCGCCGGAACGATGATCGTCACGATGGGCATGAATATCTATGTCGCCATGGTCGTATCGCTCCTGTTCGGACTCGCGATCGGGGCCTGGCAGGGACTCTGGATTGCGTACGTGCGGATACCTCCGTTCATCGTAACGCTCGGAGGCATGCTTCTGTGGCGGGGTCTCGCCATGACCATCCTTAACGGTCTGACCATCTCTCCTTTCCCGGACAACTACCTGAAGTATTTCACGAGTTACCTGCCGGGCGAGGCCGACGCGGCAACGATTTTTACCTTCACGATGGCCGTTTCCCTTATCGTGTGCGGCCTCTTCATAGTCCTCCAGGTTTGGGACCGGATCAACAAGAAGCGCAAGGGGTACGAGATCGAGCCGTTCGTTTTCATGATCCTGAAGCTTTTGACGATCAGCGCCGTCGTCCTGCTCGTGGGATGGTTCCTCGCCCGTCATAAAGGCGTTCCCGTCGTGCTTATCCTGCTTGCCGTAATCGTGCTGATATACAGTTACTTCACGAAGAAAACCGTACCCGGGCGCCATCTGTACGCCTTGGGCGGCAACGAGAAGGCCGCGAAACTTTCCGGTATCGACACGAACAAGGTCCTGTTTTTCGCGTACGCCAACATGGGCTTCCTTTCGGCCGTAGCCGCGCTCGCCAGTATCGCGCGGTTCAACTCCGCGTTCCCGGCCGCGGGAACGAACTACGAGCTTGACGCCATCGGGTCGTGCTTCATCGGCGGCGCCTCCGCGTACGGCGGAACCGGTACCGTCGGCGGCGCGATCGTCGGTGCCGTCTTCATGGGCGTTCTGAACAACGGTATGTCCATCCTGGGTATCGACGCGAACTGGCAGAAATCCGTCAAGGGTATCGTGTTGCTTGCCGCGGTCGTATTCGATATTCTGTCGAAGAAACGGGCAAAATCGAAATAATCTTTCTCGCATAAGAACGGCGATCGTATTTCTCTCCTACCGCATCCCTCATCAGGATGCGGTTTTTTTTTGTGCAGAAACTTCGTATTTTACGATGTTTCTATTGACAGTAACACGATAACCCGGTATCCTCCCGTTGTTACTATAAATAGTAACGTCAAAACAAGGAGACCGGACAATGAACATCAAGCGCAGCGACGCCCGTACCGCTTCGATCCCGGGAGAACGATATACCCCGTTCGCGCTCGCGAAAAAACTCGGCGCGCTCGCGATTCTCGAATCCGCCTCGTTCACCCACGGAAGGGACCGATATTCGATCATCCTGGCGCGCGAGGCGTTCCGCGTCCGGCAGGACGATTCCGGGGTTCGTTTCACGATAGACGGACGGGACGTCCCGTATTCCGGCGGGGACATCCTCGACGCGCTGCTCGAGGTAGCCGCGCAAAACGTGTTGCCTCCCGACGGGATTCCCCTTCCCGCGGCCGGAATCGGGTATCTCGGCTACGAGTTCTGCAAGCGGTGCGACACGATCCGCCTCGAGGGCCAAACCGACAGCCTCGAGCTTCCCGAATCGGAGTTTATCGTCGGACACGTCTACCTCGTCTTCGACCATTTCACCGATACCATACACGTGTTCGCGCTCAACTACGACCAGCACGAGATCGATCTCGAGGAAGCCGTGACGGATATCACCAGGCGGCTCGGCGACCTCGACTTTTCCTACCTCGCCGCTCCGACGGGAACGAAGCCTTCGCGCGTCGTGTCGGACGAGAAGGACAGCCACGACCGGTTCGTCTCGGGCGTGACGAAAATCAAGGAACACATCGTCGCGGGCAACCTCCTGCAGGCGGTCATGTCGCGACGGCTCGTCCTAGAATCCGACGAGGAGGCGCTCGAAGCCTACCGGAGGCTCCGCTCGAAATCGCCGTCCCCGTACCTTTTCTACCTCGACTTCGGCGCGTACCAGCTCATCGGCGCTTCGCCCGAGAGCCTGGTGCGCGTGAGGGACTCGGTCGCGTCGATCCGTCCGATCGCCGGCACGAGGCGCAGGGGCGCCGACGCCGCCGAAGACGAGGTTCTCAAGAAGGAACTTCTCGCCGACCCGAAGGAACGCGCCGAACACCTCATGCTCGTCGACCTCGCGCGGAACGATCTCGGGCGCGTGTGCCTGCCGGGCTCGGTGCGCGTCGCGCGCAGCATGGACGTGGAGCCTTTCAGCCACGTCATGCACATCGTCTCCGACGTCGTCGGGCAAACGGCCTCCGTCGCCTCGGGCGCGGGGACCCGCTCCCGGGGCATCGACGTTCTGCGCGCGGCGTTTCCAGCGGGCACCGTGAGCGGAGCGCCGAAAATTCGGGCGATCGAAATACTTTCCGGCCTTGAGTCCGTCAGGCGCGGCTTTTACGCGGGCGCCGTCGGCTACGTCGAGCCCGACGGGGACCTCGATTTCTGCATCGCCATACGGTGCGCGCTCCGGAAGGGAAAGAACTGGGTGTTGCAGGCCGGCGCGGGCATCGTGCACGCGTCCGATCCCGAACGCGAGTGGGAAGAGACGAACGAAAAACTGATGGCGATGCGCGCGACCCTCGAGTCGGGCGCGGCCGGCGGGAACGGTTCCGTTTCGGCGGACGCCGCGGGCGAGAAACTCTCGGCGAAAGAAGGAGTCATGCGATGATCGTTCTCATAGACAACTACGACTCGTTTACCTACAACGTGTACCAGTATCTCGCCCGCCTCTCCGAGGAGGAAGTCCGCGTGATCCGCAACGACGAAATCACCGTCGACGCGCTCGAGGCCTTGTCTCCCTCGCGCCTCGTGATCTCGCCGGGACCGGGACGGCCCGAGGACGCGGGAATAAGCGTCGAGGCGATCAGGCGCTTCGCGGGAAAGATTCCGATACTCGGCGTCTGCCTCGGTCATCAGGCCATCGGCTACGCCTTCGGCGGGAAGATC
This sequence comes from Spirochaetota bacterium, assembly GCA_023393015.1. GTDB lineage: Bacteria > Spirochaetota > Spirochaetia > Treponematales > Treponemataceae > Teretinema. The sequence goes on along the minus strand of JAEWMY010000039.1, from coordinate 5,765 downwards.
GTGGGAGCGAAGCACATCAAGCACGGCATCGCCGAGGAGATAAGCCTTGACGGAAAGGGCGTCTTCCGCACGATCGGGAAGGCCGGTACGTTTACGCGCTATCACAGCCTCGTCGTCGAGGAGGCGACGCTCCCCGCGTGTCTCGAGGTTACCGCGCGCGCGCAGGATGGCGACGTCATGGGAATCCGCCACCGCGAGCTCGAGATCGAGGGAGTCCAGTTCCATCCCGAGTCGATCGCTTCCGCTCAGGGCGAGGCCCTGCTCAAGGCGTTCCTCTCGTACCGCCGCGAAGGACTATCCTTCAGCAAGGTGCTGTCCGATTTGATGGCCGGCAAAAGCATGGACCGTAGTACCGCCGAACTTTTCATGGAAGACCTTACCGAAGGCTCCCTCGACGAGCGGCAAACGAGCGCAATACTGACGGCGATATCCGCTAAGGGTCCCGCCGCCGAGGAGATCGCGGGGTGCGCCGCGGTGTTGTGCCGCAAGAAGAAACCCGTGCCCATATCGAAACCGCTGACGGATATCGTCGGTACCGGCGGCGACGGACTCGGCAGCTTCAACATCAGCTCGATGGCCGCCCTCGTGGCGGCGTCGTGCGGGGTCGCCATCGCCAAGCACGGGAACAGGGCCGTTTCGAGCAAGTCGGGGTCCGCCGACTTTTACGAGGCGCTCGGAATCAAGATAGACAACCCGGCCGAGAAGACCGCCGAGATCATCGAAAGGACCGGATTCGGTTTCCTCTTCGCGCCCGTGTACCACAGCGCCATGCGCTTCGCGGCCCCGGTGCGGAAGCTCCTCGGCGTCAAGACGATCATGAATCTCGTCGGCCCGCTTTCGAATCCGGCGGACGCGCGCTTCCAGATGCTCGGCGTCTACGACCGCTCCCTCATGAAGCCGGTCGCCGAGGCCTCCCGGATGCTCGGCTCGAAGCGCGTCATGGTCGTGTGCAGCCGCGACGGGATGGACGAGATATCCCCTTGCGCCGTGACCGACGTCGTCGAGATCGGAGAGGACGGCGTCCTTCGCGAATACGCGATCGATCCCGCCTCGCTTTCCGTTCCGCCGTGCGCGCTCGACGACCTGCTCGGTGGCGACTCCCGCGAGAACGCGTCGCTCGCGCTCGCGGTCCTCTCGGGCACGGGCCGCGCGGGAATACGCGAGGCGGTCGCGCTCAACGCCGGCGCCACGCTGTATGTCTCGGGAGCCGTCGCCACGATAGCCGAAGGCTACTCGCGCGCCCTTGCCTCGCTCGCCGACGGCTCGGTCGCCCGCAAGATCGACGAGGTCAGGGAGGCGAGCCGTGCCTGACATCCTCGACGAGATCGTGAGCCGCCGGAAGGCGGATCTCTCGAGACTCGGTCCCGAGTTCGGCTCTTCCGTGCCGGCACACCGTCTCCGCGCCGTCGTTCCCTTTCTCGACGTGCCCGGGGCGATTCTCGAGGTCAAGCGAGCGTCTCCGTCGAAGGGAGACATCGCGCCCGGCCTTGACCCCGTGACGGTCGTCGGGCAGTACGCCGCGGCCGGCGCGCGGAACGTCTCGGTGCTGACCGAGCGCAACTACTTCAAGGGCTCGCTCGACGATCTCGTCGCGGTTTCATCGCGGTATCCCGCCGTCTCGTTTTTGAGAAAGGACTTCGTCACCGGGGAAGACGAAATCGAGGTCTCGTACCGCGCCGGCGCCGACGCCGTTTTGCTGATCGCCCGCATCCTGGACGCGCGAACCCTCCTTCGGCTCGCGGCCTCATGCCGTTCGTTCGGGATGACGGCCTTCGTCGAGGTGCGCGACCGCGACGATCTCGATAAACTCGACCGGGCCTTCGCGGCCGGACCCGTGCTCGCCGGCGTCAACTCGCGCGACCTCGCTACCTTCAGGATCGACCCGCTCGTGCCCGCGACGCTCCGCTCGCGCCTGCCGTGCCGTACCGTCTTCGAATCCGGAACCTCGACTCCGGGCGCGGCGCGATTCGCGCGCAGGCTCGGGTTCGACGGCATACTGATAGGCGAGGCCGCCGCGCGAGACCCCGAATCCGCCGGGGCCCTCGTGTCCTCGTTTCTCGGGTCTCGTCCCGACTGGGTCGGGCAGTTCTGGCGTGAGATTGCGCGCAGGGCCGCGGCGCGCCGGGAATCGGGCGGAAACGCGAACGTGTCCGGCGGACACGCGCGCGCTTCCGGCGCGTTTCGACCGCTCGTCAAGGTATGCGGGATCACGAACGCGGACGACGCGCTCATGGCCGCCTCCCTCGGCGCGGACCTGCTCGGGTTCGTGTTCGCGGAAAGCCCGCGCGAGACCGACGCGGCTACCGTCCGCTCGATCGCCTCGGCCCTCGACGCCCTGCCGTCTAGGCCCCTGCTCGTCGGCGTCATCGTCGACGCGTCGGGCGAACGGGCTAAGACCGCCTACGCCCTCGCCCTCGACGGGGTTCTGGACGCGGTGCAATACCACGGCGAGAACGCGCTCGCGGATTTCGCGAGGATCGACGAGGCGGGCGGGCAGTACGGCATCGGGCGCTACGCGGTCGTCAGGCTCGGTTCGGAAGACGACCTCGCGAAGATCGACGAGCTCGCCGCGAACGGGGAGCCGCGCGTTCTCGTCGACGCGCGCGTCGCGGGAATAGCCGGCGGTACCGGCTCGACCATCCCAAAGAGCCTCGTCAGAAGGCTGTCGGAACGGGGCGTGCTCTGGATCGCCGGGGGAATCAATCCGGCGAACGTGCGCGGCTACATCGACGAATTCGCGCCCGAGTTGCTGGACGCCTCGAGCGGGCTCGAGTCCGTTCCGGGAAAGAAGGACCACGTGGCGCTGAAGGCGTTTTTCAGGGAGATAGACCGATGACGGACGGGAGACGAACCATATGAGCGATAACGGATATTTCAGCCGCTTCGGCGGAAGGTACGTGGCGGAGATTCTCAGGCGGCCGTTGGAGGAGCTCGAGATCGCCTTCGCCGAGGCCATGGCGGACCCGGCGTTCGTCGCCGGGCTCGAGTCCCTCAGGGCCGACTTTATCGGCAGGCCGACGCCGTTTCTTTTCGCGGAAAACGCGACGCGGGAAGCGGGCGGCGCCCGGATATACGTGAAGATGGAAGGCCTCGCGCATACGGGCGCCCACAAGATCAACAACGCGATCGGGCAAGCCCTGCTCGCGCGGCGGATGGGCAAGAAGCGCGTCATCGCGGAAACGGGAGCCGGACAGCACGGGCTCGCCACGGCATCCGCCTGCGCGAAGCTCGGTCTCGAGTGTGTCGTGTACATGGGCGAAGTCGACGTCAGACGGCAACAGCCGAACGTCGCATCCATGGAACTCTACGGAGCGCGCGTCGTCGCGGTAACCTCCGGGTCGCGCGTCCTCAAGGACGCGATCAACGAGGCGATGCGTGACTGGGCCTCGAGCTTCGCGGACACGCATTACCTCATCGGATCCGCGCTCGGCCCCTCGCCGTTTCCGGACATCGTCAGGACCTTTCAGTCGGTCATCGGGACGGAAACGGCCCAGCAGATCCGCGAGCGCGGTCTCGACGTCGAGGCCCTCGTCGCCTGCGTGGGCGGCGGCTCGAACGCGATCGGCTTTTTCTCGCCGTTCACGTCGCTCGCCTCGCCGCGCCTCGTGGGCGCGGAGGCCGGCGGCGTCGGCCCCGGCGTCGGCGAGAACGCGGTGCGCATGACGGGCACTGCCGCGAGCGACGGCATACTGCAGGGTTACAAGAGCCGGTTCCTCGTCGACTCGGACGGTCAGGTCGCGGAAACGCGGTCCATCTCGGCCGGCCTCGACTACCCGGGCATAGGCCCCGAACTTGCCGCCCTCGGCGAGGCGGGACGTATCGAGTTCACCTCGGTGTCCGACGCCGCGGCGCTCGAGGCGCTCAGGTTTTTCGCGCGGACCGAGGGCGTCCTTTTCGCCCTGGAGAGCGCCCACGCCGGGGCAGCCGCGCTCGAGATCGCGAGGCGCGCGAGCGCCGACAAGGCCGTCGTGGTCAACATGTCCGGACGCGGGGACAAGGATATCTTCATCACCTCGCCGGTGTTCCGTCCCGAGGAATGGCGCGTCTTCCTGAGGGCCGAGCTCGAACGACTCGAATCCGGAGTCGATATTCACGTATTCGGGGGAACAAGATGATCGCGAGCAAGAATGGCCCGGCGCGGGCCGATATCAGGGTAATGGCGCATCTTGTCGCTGGGTATACCTCCGACGAGGTCGCGTTCGCGGCCGCGCGGGGACTCGCCGCCGGCGGCGTCTCCTACTTCGAAGTCCAGCTTCCCTTCAGCGACCCGAGCGCCGACGGGCCCGCCATCCAGACGGCGTGCGCACGTTCCCTCGAGCGGGGCTTCCGCGTGGCGGAGGGTTTCGCTTTCGCGAGCCGCCTCAGGTCGGCCTTTCCCGAAATCCCCGTGTTCCTGATGAGCTACGCGAACCTCGTCTGGAAACCGGGCATCCGGGACTTCGTGTCGAGGTCAGCCGACGCGGGAGTGGCGGGGCTCATCGTCCCGGATTTGCCCTTCGACGCCGACGAGGGCCTCCGTGCGGAATGCGAGGCTCGATCCCTCGTCTCGGTTCCCGTCGCGGCCCCGTCCATGTCGCGGGAGCGGATGGCCATGCTTTCTTCCCGGAGGTATCCGTTCGTGTACGCGGCCCTGCGCGCGGGCATAACCGGGAAGGCGACCGTGATCGACGACGATACCCTGACGTTCCTCCGGTGCCTCGGCGCCCCGGAAACGCCGGTGTTGGGCGGCTTCGGGATTCGTTCCGGCGAACAGTCGAAGGCCCTGGCGCCGTACGTACACGCCGTAGTGGCGGGGTCCGTTTTCGTCTCCCTCATCGCGGAAAACGCGGACTCCGGTCCCGACGCGGTCCGGGAGGCGGTGTCGCGAAAGGCCTTGGAGCTCGCTTGCCCCGATCGTGAGGATACGAATTCCCGATAACGGGTCGATTCCGGACTATACGTTTGCAATCCTGGGGCTAATGGCGCTATAATCGTAACTAACGACACATTTTAGGGCTCCTGACGCCCCCGGGACCGCGATGAGAACCATTACGAAACTGCTGTTCATCCTGTACTGTCTCATGCTGGCGGGCATGGTCTCTATCGGCGTGCTATCTCTCGCGAACGGCAACGTCGGAAACGGGTTATGCCTGGTCGCGGAGCGGCCCCAGTTACGCGTTTGCGCGCTCATCGCCCTTCCGTCGCTGACCCTGGTAATGACCGTGCTGGCCTTTATCGGCATGCGCCGGACGAACGTCCGCGCGCGCCTTCATTACGGCCTTTCGCAACTCTACCAATACGTCTTTCACGGCCTGAGTACCGGCCTTATGGTTCTCGATTCCCACGGACGGGTCAGGTACATAAACCCCGCCTGTTGCCGCCTTCTCGGATGGGAGAGCGGCTCTCCTCCGCAACTCGTCCACTATTCCGAGCTCGTAGATCCCCTGCTCGTGCCCGTATCCGAACGGCTCGCCGCCTCCCTCGAAAGCGGCGAGCGGTTTTCCCGAGAATACCGCGTGTTCCTCCCGAGCGGCGTCCGCTGCATAGAATGCGACTTTTATACCGTCAGGGACACGCGCCTCGGGCTCGTGAGCATCGTGTCGCTCGAGGACAGGACGCGCGAGGACGAGATCAAGCAGCGCCTTTCGCAACAGCTCGAGGAAACGCATCGCTACGCCGTTTCGAAGGACAACTTCTTCGCCAACATGAGTCACGAGATACGGACGCCGATCAACGCGATCCTCGGGATGACGTATTTCGCGCGGAACATCTGCAAGGACCCGAAG
>JAEWMY010000026.1 GCA_023393015.1 Spirochaetota bacterium | reverse complement strand
GATGGTCTTGCCGATGAGGATCTCGGCGGCCATCGCGGCGGAGTGGGTCATGCCCGAGCAACCGAGGGTCTCGACGAGGGCTTCCTGGATGATTCCTTCCTTGATGTTGAGGCTGAGCTTGCACGCGCCCTGCTGGGGAGCGCACCAACCCACGCCGTGGGTGAATCCGGAAATGTCCTTGACTTCCTTCGCCTGTACCCATTTTCCCTCTTCCGGGATGGGGGCGGGGCCATGATAGGCCGCCTTGGCGAGAGGACACATGTGTTCCACTTCAGTGGTATAGATCATGCTTTTCTCCTTAACGCTGGTTTGAAAACCGTGTTTGGTCGTTCAATTTTGGGAATGTATATAAAAATATCGATTGAATTTCTAGGGCTTGACGAGATACCCGACCGACAGGGACGGCGTAAAACCCGCGGTGACGAAGTTCTTATGAAAGACGATCTCGAAGTCGGTTCCGAACTCGGCGAATAACGCATCCCTGAACCGATATCGCACGGCCGCGCCGAGATAGGACGCGGGGTCCAAGCTCCCCTGCGTCCCTCCTTGAATGCCGCCGATGTCAAGCTCCATGACAGTGAGGGCGATTCCCGCCCCGAGCCGCGAGACGAAGGAGAGTCTGTCCCGGAGTTCCCGGGTATAGACGAAGCCGACTCCCATCTGGAAGACGTTTTCGTCTACGGTCACGGAATCGCGCTCGGCGGAAAGAAAACGACACGCGAGGCGGGCCTCGAAACCGAAATCAGCGTTCTTTCCACTGCCGTTCAGATACCCGCCGCGAATCGTGAATCCCGCGGGATAGAGGACGTCGTCCCAGAGGTCGGTATACCAGGGATCGAGTACCGCGACAAACGGCGAATACCCCGCTGAGACGTAATACGCGTTTTTTTCGCGGTAGGCGACCGTCAGCCGTTCGCGGGAAACGCCAGAGAGCCCCGAGGGGTTCACGACTTTCAACCTGAACTCTCCCGATCCGAGCAGGTCCGATGAAAACGAAACCTTGATACGCTCGCGCGACGATTCGGCGACCTCTCCCCACGGCCCGTCTCCGGTCCCGTCGAGCCCGACGATCCGAACGCGAAGTCCGTCGGCGAATCCGGTTCCGCCGACGGTCACGACAAGCTCGTCGCCTTCCGGATACAGGGTATTCGGCGAAATCCAGTCGACTTCGGGTTTTATGGCTCTCTTGACCGTAAAGACGAACCACGGTCCGACGCTCTCTCGCTTTCCGAGGAGATTGATCGCGCGTACGCGATAGCTGTATTCTCCCGGAGCGAGGGAAACCTCGAGACTCGTTTCGTCCGTCGCGCGCTCGACGAGGGTCTTGCCCGAGGAATCGCGGACCTCGACCTCGTAGGAAAGGGCGTTCGCGTCGCCCTGCCAGGAAAGAATCTGGGTAAACGCGAGTTCGCCCTCTTCGTCGTATGAAAAGAAATATGACTTGCCGCTCTCTCGCGGGAGTGACTCGGTCGCGCCGTCGTCAGCGAAGGCAATCGACGAAAGTCCGAGCGCTACAAGGAGAATAAACCGAACGTTACCGGAGCGGGCGCGCCGTAAAAAGTTACTTGCCATAGTATTCAACGTCCTTTAGCTGGAGCGGCACCGCGATCTCCGGCAAGTCGATAGTGAAGTCGCGTGAAAGCGGGGTTCCTTCCTGAATCGGGTCGCCCCGCTCGTCGACGCGGTAACCCGAAACTTGCCATACATACCGTCCGCGGTCGAAAACCGAAAGATCGCTGATCACGGCCTCTGTCGCGACGGAGTCCGCGAGCTCGAAAACGACCGTTCGCGCCGTACCGGAAAACACGCGGAAGGAATACCGGTTAGCGCCCTCTACCGGGAGCCACGCGAAGCGCAATTCCCTCGCCTGCCTCAGTTCGGCCGGTCCGATGACGGCGCCGTCGCCGGGTGTCGCGTCGCGGGGCGGAGAAAGAAGCGGGATCGGCGGAACGACGAACGTACGCGCGAGGCGGCTCGAAACGTCGAACTCGCCGATCGACGCGCGAACCGTCCAGGTATACGAGCCCTCGGGAAGCGACGGCACCTTGAGCGTCGTCACGCCCTTCTCCCACGCGAAAGGAACGTGATACGGCGTCCCGTTCCGCAGGAGGCGGACCGACAGGCTCGCGGGCTCGTCCGGCATCGACCAGGAGAGCGTGACCCCGTTTCTCTTCGCCCCGATACCCGAAAGGCGCGCGCCGTTCGCGGGAGTCACGAGGGTAACGGGGCGAAGCTTCTTCACCGATACGACCGTCTCGGCGCGATAGCCGATATTCCGCGTGGAAAGGGGGCCGTCGGCGGAAAAGGCCTGGGTTACGACGCGATAGTCGCCCTCGGGGAAGGCCCCGAGAGGAACGACGGCGGACGTCCCGTTGACGGAGTCGTCGTTAAAAACTGTCCGCGTCCCTTTGGACGACGCGGATTCATTCCCGTCGTCTGATACTCCGGCATCGGTGAATACGGTAAGCCGGTAATGGTCGGCGCCCTCTATCGATTCCCAGGAAAATCGGGCGGTATCGCCGTCGAGGATCGTGAGCGTCGGCCCGGGGGAGAGAAGCTTCGGAGCGGCAAAGGGACTGACGACTTCGAGCCTCCGCGGTCGGGTTTCGAGAAGAAGCGAGCCGTCGTCCGCGAACGTTCGGACCCGCCAAAAATACGCGCCACGCCCGGAAAGGGATCCCAGGGCCGTGAAGGACGAGGAGGGAATCTCCGCGGCGATCGCGGAAAACGATTCGTCGCGCGCGACCTCGAGAACCGCGCGTTTTGAGGCGGTTCCTTTCCAGGCGAACCGCACGGAACGCGCGAGGGATTCCTCGACGAGATACCCGTCGGGCGGAAATGTCGCGGAAAGGGTATGCCGAATGTCGGCGACGGCGAAACGCTCGGGATCGAAGGCCGGCGAGGTCTCGCCCTCGGCGTCGATCCAGCGAACGGTCCAATAGTACGTCCCCTCGGTCGACAACGCCGCGGCCTCGGAAAGGGAAATCGTTGTCCAGGTACCGCTCACGCGCTTGAGGAACAGGGGCTCTCCCGCGGCGTCGCGCGCGGATAGGACGGAAAGCTCGTATGACGCGGCCTCGCGTTCCGGTTTCCAGGAAAACGGTATGCCGGCTTCCCTCGCCTCGATCAGGTTCACGACCGCGCCGTCAGGCGGGGACACGGGAGTCAGCGCGCCCATCTTCTCCGCGCGCCCGACGGAAAAGGATCGCGCCTTTGACGGCTCGATCGTTCCGACGACGCGCTCGGAAAAAAGCGGCGACACGCGCCAATGCCAGGTACCCTCGTCAAGCCCCGCTACCGTCACGCCCGTCATATCCGTCCGGGTTCGCCTGACGTCGGAGGAAAAGTCCGCGGTACGCGAAAGCTCGAGCGAGTACGCCTCCGCGGGCCCGCTTTGCGTCCAGGAAAACCGGACGGAGGGCTTCTCTTCCCGAAAGGTAACGGCGGCAAGTCCGGGCGGGGCGATCAACTCCACGGGAGCGGCGGCAAGGACGGAGAACCGTCGTACGGGGGATCGCTTCTCGCCGAGGCTCGCCCTCCAATACCAGACGCCGTCGTCGAGCGGGATCGACACGGGGACGCTTGTCGGCGAGCGCGCGGGAAGCGCGGCGGAAACGCGGGCCTCCACGACGGCGAAATCGCGACTCCTGCTGATCTCGATCGAACATTCACGGTCGCTCGTCTCCGATTCGGAGTCATCTTCGGCTGCGGAAGCCGCGTCGTCTCCGGAAACGGAAACGACGAACGTCACCGGGCTTTTCCCGACGCCTTGCCACACGAGCCGCTCGTTTTGCGCGGGTTCGACAGCAACGACCGACCACTCGACGACTTTGATCTCCCCCGTTTCGGAATCCAGGCGCGCCTCGCGATTCTCCCCGATGACGGTTATCGCGCCCGTCCGGTCCGTCACGGTAGCCTGCCCCGCGCTCACGTCCACCGATACGGTCGAACCAGTTTGCGTGAACGAGGCCGAGACGCCCGAGCCGAGTTCTATGACGCTGTCGCCGGAACGGATGACGCGAGTCGCGCCGGAGCCGGATTCTCCTCCCCGAATCGTCATCGTTCCCTGCCGGAAATCGAACTGACTGACGCCGTCAACGACCAGAAACGTCATTAGCGTGTTCTCGAACACCTCGAGTTCCGTTTCGTCGTCAAAAACGATGGTAACCCCGGATAAATCCGCCGTCCTGATCGTGTCGCCCTGAAACACCTTGGTTTCGCTCCTCAGGCGCTCCCAACGATACGAAGACGCCCGGCGCCTCGTCGCGGAACGTTTCTTGAAAGCGATCGTTCCGATTTCTTCGGCTCCGCTTCCGCCGAGAACGAGATTTATGTCCCGGACAAAAAGGACGACAAGAACGGAAACGAGAGCGAGTATGATTCCCGTGAAAAGAACGTCACTTCTTGAGAATCTCATACTTCACTTCTTCTTTTTCCATGTCGACAACCTCGGTCGGTATCGGTATTCCGAGAAGTCCGCGCACTTCCGCGAGCGTCGAGGGTCCGCGCACCCCTTTGAAGTTTATGATCGCGTAAATCCTCAACGGCTCGCTTTTACCCTTTACCCGTATGGCGGGCATGACTTCCGCGATCACGTAGTCCTTGACGAGCGAGTACGTCTTTTCCGAAACGAGTATGTCGGTACCGAGCGGCTTGTTGAGCGCCTCGATGCGGCTCGCGAGGTTTACCGCGTCCCCGATGACCGTGTATTCCATCCTTTGAGCCGAGCCGATCTGCCCCGCGAGACAGGCGCCCGTATTGATCCCGCAACCGATCCTGATCACCGGCTTGTCGTCCGTGCCGCGCCCGCGGTTAAACTCGACCAGGGACTTCCTCATCAAGAGGGCCGCGCGTACGCACTCGAGCGCGTCGCGTTTGCTGTTCCCGGTGGAGACGGGCGTTCCCCATACCGCCATGATGGCGTCGCCGATAAACTTGTCCACGACTCCTCCCGTCCGCTCGACGCAGGAAACCATGCGGGTCATGTACTCGTTGAGGAATTCGACGACCGCTTCCGGAGCCAATCGCTCGCTAATCGCGGTAAAGGACCGAATGTCCGAAAAAAAGATGGTCGCGGTCTTCCTGACGCCGCCGAGGGCGAGTTGTCCGGTAAGGGCGCGCTCGGCAACCTCCTTGTTTACGAACTTCCCGAAGGTTTCCTTGATGTGCTCGCGTTCGGCGAGGCCCTTTCCCATCGAGGAGAAGCTGTTGGTAAGGAGGCCGAGCTCGTCGCGCGTCGTCGGCTTGAGGCCCGTCTCGTAAACGCCCCGCTCGATCTTTCGGGCCGCGTCCACGAGGGTCAGCACCGGCTGGCTTACGGTCTTGGAAAAAAACCACACGGACAGGATCGAAAGGAGGAGGACGATTCCCGTGAGAATCGCGTTTCGTCGCGCCACGTCAACAGCGGCCAGGTATACGAGGTCGAGCGGCACGCTCGAAAGGACGGTGAGAGACCCGAGGGATATCCTGTGAAACGCGCCGAGGTGTTCCGTTCCGTCGGCCGCACGGTACCGGAACTGCATGTTGCTCGTGCCGGAGGAAAGGCTCTTCGCCACGAGGGGGTCATCCGCCAGGTTCACGCCGGACTTGACCACGGCGAAATCATGGTGTACGACGACTTCCCCGTCGTACGCGACCGCGAACATCGCGGCGTACGAGTCTCCCTGGACGATACTCTGGAAATTCGCCGTTGAGAACACGCACGCGACGTAGTTTTCGGTCCCGAAATCCCGACATGGCGCGAAAAGGACGGCGGCGGGCAGACCGATCGCGACACTCGCGTTCACGAGAAGGAATTCCCCTCCCCGCGCCCGCGCGGCCTCCGCTTCCTTCGTTTTGAGAAAATCCTCCACGAGACGCTCGTCGATGCCGTTGGAAGAGAAGAAATCCCGATTCGCGACGGTCTCCTCGCCGGGCACGCCGATCCAGGCCACGGCGGGGTTCCGCGTGAAATAGTTCGAGACGGTTATGTCATGCCGGATCGCGTCCGACGAATCGGCGCGAAGATTGTCGAGGAGGTTGAGGACGCCGGTAAATAGCGCGGTTATCTCGCTTTCGATCTGCAATGCCACGGCGCGGTTGAGCGAAAGGTTGTTGACCTCCGCGCTCATGCGGGAGTCTTCGGCGAAAAACCTCGTCGCTATCGCCGTAACCGTCGACATCGAAAGGAGGACGATAAGGCTTATTATCCCGATGAGCTTGACCGAGAGGGGAAACCGAACCGCCGTTCCAGCATTCCCGACCTTCTTTGTCCCTTCATTCATCTATCACCTTCCCTGTCCCACGTGTCGTTCGATACGAATGAATCCGGATTCTTAATTGAATGACCTGAACGGACGCACGTACGCGCTTGCGGAGGTTTGACTATATACAGTGTCTGTTCCCTGTCTAATCGCATACGCGTTATCACCGGAGCTCGTACTCGTCCAGATATATACGTCGGGAGCGAGAAATAATCTCGCGGCGTCCAGCTCGTAGAAAGACGGCAAAAACCAATCACTAAACCCATTTCGCACATACGTTCCGCAGATAAACGCCGCCCCCTCGGGAGGCGTCATCGCGGCGACAATCGCGTCTGTATTCCCTTTTCCCTCGCCTAAACCCGAACTGGTAACGGGAGCAATAATCGCGTTCGACCATCGTATCGGCATGCCGCCGTTTATGATCCCGGCCATCTCCAAATACTGAAAGCCGTACGGCCGCGCCGGATCGTCGTATACCACGATGCCGCCCGCGGGACCCGTACCGCCGACGGTGTTCCATTGTGCGTAAAAGTTGAGCTGGTTTAGCACGATCGGACTCGACGCCCCGATTCCAAAGCTCGCTCCGGATCCGTCAGCCCACTCGGTCCACCGATCGAACAGCGTCGTGATCCCGTCCCGTATGAGCGTGCCTGTCGGAGCCCCAAAGGTAAAGGCTCCGCCATAAGGAACATAGAGCTCTCTTTGTATGGGGTATCCATACGCGTCGTTCCGTTGTTCGTGGATCATCACGAGCCGCGTGCGGTTCAGGCGAACGTTATAGACGCGGTGATTCGTCGCGTCGGCGTTCGTAACCCGGATGACAAGCGTGCCGTCGTACACGGTCGTGACATCAAAAGGGGTACTCGTACCTCCCGAAGCGAGCGGGATGTATGTCGTACCGCCGTCCGTCGAATACTCGAGCGTCTGGCCCGGGGTGCCCTCTTGTAAAAACAGCGAGACGGAATCATCAGACGACGTATAATGATTATACGAGTATTCGCGAGGCGAGAAATTCGGACTCATGACGCCGTTCGGTATAAAAAGCCCGCCAAGATCGGCCTCGGTGGAAAGGCCCGCCTCAATAGTGGCCCGAAGGTCCTTGTGAAAGCCGTAGTCTCCTGAGCAGGCGACCGCCAGCGCAAGCAGTAATAGTATGAATAATCGTACGAGTGTCTTCATGCTTAACTGTCTCCGTTAGCTACTACTTGGTTTATCCCATCACTCAAGTAACCAGTGAATCAATAATTAAATTATAGGTGAATTCTCGAATAATAAAACTCTCGACAGCATAAAAAACTACCGGTACACTGAGGTTCGTGTCATCGCGCACCATAACCTTGCTTTTTCCAAAGGAAGAGAAAATGGATTTTTTCAAAAGGGACGATCCCGATCGCGCCAAGTACTGGCCCTGTTGGGTCGCGATTCTCGTTATCTCGGTTTTCATGACCTTCGTCGGCATCTCCGTAGACGCCCTTTGGTACGACGAGAGTTATTCCGTCGCCACGGTAAGTCACCCCATGGGCGAGATGCTCGAACTCGTCTCCACCGACAGCCATCCCCCGCTCTATTACATACTTCTCAGGATCGCGGTCGTCGTCTTCGGAAACTCCCTCGTAGTCGTCCGAGGACTCTCCGCCCTCGCGTCGGTCGGTACCGTGGCCCTCGCCTACTTCCTGCTCAGGAGGCGCTGGGGCAGCCCGGCATCCCTCGCGTACGCCGCGCTCTTCCTGCTCACGCCGATGGCGATCGGGGCGGCGCAGGAGGCGCGCATGTACTCGCTCGCCTCGTTTTTCGTCACCGGCATGGTCCTGTCGGGATTCGCGGCCGTTACCGAAAACCGCGTCCGCGACTGGGTGGCGCTCGGCGTATTCGCCTTCGCCGCGACCTGGACCCACTACTTCTCGCTTATCGCGGCGGGGATATACTGGTGCGTCCTGTTCGTCAAGGCGGTCACGATTCCGGCCGCGGACGGTAAGGGAAAGCTCGGGAGGGAAACGCCCCTCTTCCGCTGCCTCCTCGTCGGAGGCGCGGTTATCGTCCTCTTCCTTCCCTGGGCCTTCAATCTCGCGAGCCAGGCTTCACGGGTCGCGAGCAATTACTGGATACAACCGCTGAACGGCATGTCGATCCTTTCCATCCTGTCGTTTCCCTTCGGACAGCGATTCGGCGGGCCGCACGGCATGACGTCGTTCTATCTTTTCATAGCCGTTCACCTCGTGGCCGTCGCGGGACTCGTTCGGGCGGCCGTGCGAAAAGACCGAGACGCCTTCCTGCCACTTTCCGCCATGCTCGTGTACTGGCTTACTTTCGCGACGGGCGTATTCCTCTCCTGGGCTATCAGGCCGATTTTCGTCGAACGCTATCTCGTCACCTGCATGGGCTCGCTCATCCTGGCACTCGCGTACTTCGCGCGCGGCCTCGGCAAAAAAAGGCTCATGGCGCTCGCGTGCGTCACCTACGCCGTCTTTACCGCCCCGATTCTCGTGAGCACCTGGACCGATCGCGTCAACGGCGCGGGCGACCTCGTGGCCAAGAAGTACGCGGAGCGCGTCAAACCCGAGGATATCTTCGTCCACGGAAGCGAGCACACCTTCGGCATCCTTCGCTACTACTTCCCGAACAACTTCCACTACCTCTACATACCGGAGGATTTCGTCCCCTTCGGGAACCACGCGGTCTTCGGTCCGAACGTCGAGATCGGACCGGATGTCGCGAAGTTCTCAAAAACTCCCGTCACCATCTGGGCGGTCGGAAGGATCGGCGAATACTACACGACGCCCTGGTCGAACCTGACGCTCGCACCGTACCGCGAGGCGAAAGGACCGATGATTCCCAACCGGAAGGAGCCGGGATGGCTCACGATCATGATACAGGAAGTCGCGTACAACCCGAACAAGACGGACGTCGGTTCCGGGCGCACCTCCGGGTATCTAACCGTGAAGATCACCGGTATCGACGAGTCGCTGGGAGGACAGATCGTGTACGCGCTCTACGCGAGCGATCCGATCGACCCGACGAATTTCGTCAACTCCGGCACGGTACCGGTCACGTCGCCGTCGTTGCCGATAACGATCGAGGCGATGCCGTACGGCGATTACGCGCTCGTCGCCTTCCACGACCTGAACGGCAATTTACAGCCGGACTTCGAGAACGGCCTTCCCGTCGAGGGCGTCTCGTTCGGAGTCGATCCCTCGGAACTCACGGGACCGCCTTCCTTCGAGCGCGTTAAATTCGGTTTTTCTGAGAACAATCCTTCGCACGAGATAAAGTTGACGTACGTGAAATAACGTAGAGATTTTTTGGCGGCCCGTCGACCTTCGGAGAAACGGGCCGCGTTTTCAGACGTTCGCGGCTTTCCAGTTGATCTCGATGAGGCACATATCCCCGACTCCGTTGCGGATGGCATGGCAGCTCTCGGCGGAACCGGTAGATTCCGACAACGAGGTGAAGACCTCCGCCTCGTCGTCCAACGCGAGTTCCTTCCGGTAATTCGCACGCAAGCCGACGGGCGACATGCGGTCGAAAAAATCTCCCGGGAGCGTGTCGAGGGCCCAGGCGAGATACCGGACGTTGTTGACATGCCGGTTGGTGTCGATATCGCCGTGCCGCGCGCGGACTCGCGAGGAGGGTTCGCACGACGGAGAAAGGCCCT
Organism: Spirochaetota bacterium; assembly: GCA_023393015.1. Classification (GTDB taxonomy): domain Bacteria; phylum Spirochaetota; class Spirochaetia; order Treponematales; family Treponemataceae; genus Teretinema. The sequence continues at coordinate 68,990 of JAEWMY010000026.1, read as the reverse complement.
CGGAGGGCGGCGGTCCGTCACGGGCGGCTCGTACGGGAAACGCGACGTCGGCGATCGTCACGAAGGAAGACGAGGATTCGGGCGAGACGCCGAAGCGTTCGTATTGATCCTGCGGGACGCGCATGGGCCTCCGCCGCTCGGTGTCGACGAGGAGCCAGTTCGAACGCGCGCGCGCGAGCTCCGTTCCGTCCGCGGCATGTAGCGCGAACTCGCGATCGGCCATGAAGCCCTTCATCGCGTGGACGCGCGTAGATACTCTCACGGAATCCCCGAACGAAGGAAGCGCTCGTATCTCGACGTCCCACTTCAGGAGCATCCATCCGCATCGATTGTCCCGATAGTACGAGAGATCGAGCCCCACGCTCGAGCTATGAACAATCGCGATGTCCTCGAGATACTGCACGAGGGCCGGCAACGTCAACCGACGGGAGGAATCCGCCTCGTAGTAATGAACGAAATAGTCGCGCGTGAACTCCACGTCCCGCCCTCCTTTCACTGGTACCCGTTTCCGGTCACGGAAACGAGTGTAGCACGAGGCGCGAGGCAGGGACAATCGCCCGTCGACGGAGAGGCGGAAAAGGCGTATACTCACGTCAAGGGATGAACACGACACGACGCGCGCGAAACACCGTACTTTTCCTTGCCGCCCTCTTCTCGCTCCCGTTCGCGTATCTTTCGTGCGCTTCGGGACCGGCGCTCGGCGTGGACCGCGTTCGCAGGATAGATATCACGGTCGCGGGGCTTCCCGACGAACTCGACGGATACCGCGTCGCGTTCGTGTCGGACATCCATTACGGAAACAACTTTTCCGCGACGAGATTCCGCCGCCTGATCGCGGCGGTAAACGCCGAGGGCGCCGACGCGATAATCATCGGCGGCGACAACACCCGCGGGACGGCGGAGATCGCGTCCTTCGCGGAGGAGGCCGCCCGCTTTCGCTCGCGTCACGGGGTGTACGCGGTCATAGGCAACCACGACTTCTACAACGGACGCGCGAAGACTATACGGACGCTCAGGCGGGCGGGAATTGTCGTGCTCGAGGAATCCGCCGTCGAAACGCCCTCGGGCCTCGTCATCGCCGGTATCAACGACGTACGCGACGCCTTCCCCGCGATGGGCCGGTTTCGCGACATACTGGATCCCGGAAAACCGACGGTCCTCGCGAGCCACAACCCCGACTTCGCCGAGGAAGCGGACCTCTCGCCGTTCGACATGATCCTCTCCGGGCACACGCATGGCGGACAGATAACCCTTTTCGGCTACGCGCCGGTTATCCCCTCGGAGTACGGTCAAAAATACCGGACGGGCACGGTCGTCAAGGACGGCGTGCCGGTCGTCGTCTCGAACGGGGCCGGGTACGGCGGGGACATCCTGCGATTCAGGCTGTTCGCGCCCTCGGACTTTCTCGTCATAACCTTACGGTCGAGCGGCCCTGCGTCAGGTCGCTGATCCTGGAGGAAAGCGATTCGGCGTGCTCCCTGGCCACGACTCCGCCGAGCGCTACGTCCTCGGCGAAGGTTTCCGTCGAGACGGTCGCGCCGATCGATTCGATCTCACGACGCACGCGTTCGTACGCGTCGTACGGCACGGATACCGTAAAATCGCGCGTTTCCACGAGCTCGCTCGAGCGTTCGTGCGCGAGGATGGCGACGGAACGCGAAGCCTCCGTATACGCCTTGACGAGACCGCCCGTCCCGAGGAGCGTGCCGCCGAACCATCGGGTTACCGTTACCATCACGTTCGTCAGACCGGAACCCTTGACGACCTCGAGTACGGGACGGCCCGCCGTGCCGGAGGGCTCTCCGTCGTCGGAGCATCCGAGAATGCCTCCCGAAGGCCCTATGACGAACGCGTGAACCACGTGCGTGGCGTCGGCGTATTTCGCCTTCCGTTCCCTGAGCGCCGCGCGCGCGGCTTCCTGCGTCTCGACGGGAAAGGCCTCGGCCAGAAACCGCGAACCCCTGGCGTTTGTCTCCGCCGATACGGTAACCTTGCAAACCTTCAAGATCGCGCCGCCGTCACTTGGAGGTCATGTTGACGACGTCCGACCAATCAGAAGGAAGGCCGTCCCTGGCGAGCGACTTGACGCGGTCAAGGAACATTTTCGTCGCGGCGTCGTCGGGCGCGATGTCCAGGCACTTCGAAAAGAGGAGGAGCGCGTCCGAAAGCCTCTTCTCCCGATAGGCGTCGACGGCGAGATTGAACCGGTCGGCGAGCGCGATCAGGGGGCCCGCGGACTCCGACTTCACGCCCATGAGATTGTACAGCTGTACGGGAGTGTCGATTCCGACGACGCGCACCCGGTCGAGTTTGCGGCCGAGGAACATGCCCCCCGTCTCGTTCCAGGTGGACTCGGATACGAGAATCCAGGTGCCGTAGAGCTTGTTTACCCCCTCGAGTCGGGCGGCGAGGTTCACGTCGTTTCCCATTATCGTGTAGTTCATCTTGTTGTCGGTACCCATGTTCCCGACGACCATCGGTCCCGTGTTGATTCCGATTCTCGTGTAGATGGGCATGGGACAGCCTCCCGTCGCGAGCATCTCCTCGTTCAGCGCGCGTTCAGCCTCCTTCATGCGGACAGCCGCGAGGCAGGCGCGAATCGCGTGGTCGGGAAGGTCGAGCGGGGCGCCGAAGAACGACACGATGGCGTCGCCGATGTACTTGTCTATCGTTCCCTTCTGATCGAGCACGATGTCGCTCATTACGGTGAGATACCGGTTCAGTATCCCGACGAGTTGTTCCGGCGTCACCTTTTCCGAAAGCGTCGAGAAACTCTTGATGTCGGTAAAGAGCGCGGTAATCTGTTTCTCGTGACCGCCGAGCTTGAGGAGGCTCGGGTCGTCGACGATCTGGTTTACGACGTCGGACGAAAGGTACATGGTAAAGGCCTTCCTGAGGAAGCGCTTCTCCTGCTCTGAAAACACGAACCTGAGTATCGTCACGAGTATGAACGTGAGAAGAACCGTCAAGAGCGGCGTGAGGGTCGGGACGTACACGCGAAAGAGGGCGAACGCCGCGGCTGAAAGGAAGAACACGAAAAACGACGAGCCCGCGCCGTAGACGATTCTACCCCGGAGCGACTTGATTCGCCGGTACGCGAGCGCGCTGAGGTACGCGAGCGCGAGCGAGACGAGCCAGGACTGCCAGTTCGGGAGCGGCACGATAAACTGTCCCGTCATGACGGTGTTGAAAATGTTCGCGTGCGTCCCGACGTTCGGGTACTGCTTGTAAAACGGGTTGACGCCGAGATCGGACGTTCCGATGCCGTTATACCCGATGACGCAAAACGCGCCTTCGCATTCGCGACGGAGATTCGCCACCTGCTCCCGACGCGTGGCGAAATCCTCGCGATACACGGCGAAATTTGCCCGGATGCGTTCCCTGACGTCCGCGTACGAATCTTCGCCCGTCGCCGCGGTCACCCTTTCGAAGGTATCGTATATCTCGTTTTCGAAGTCTCCCGACAGGAACTCCCCGTACGAGGAGAAGAACTCCTCCTTCGCCGCTACGTAGGAGGCGACGTCCGACCGCCTTCCGTACAGGAGATCCTCTTTCCAGTTCTTGACCTCGGCCCAGGACGCCTTGAGATACAGGGCGGCGTCATGATAGGAAAGATACCCCCCGGAGGTCTTGATGCCGAGGGCTTCGAGGTCCGAAAGATATCCAATGAGCCGTTCCTCGATCTGGTCCGCGCGCGAGAGCGCTAGAACCGAGATGCTCCGGAAACTCCCGTTCGCCGGGTTCACGGGATCCGAAAAGTTCTTCTTGAGCCAATTGATGAGAAGCCGTCCGTCTTCGTCGAGGGGTATCGCGTAATCGCGCCTGACGCCGGAATCCGGATTCCCCGGGTCAAGGGCGCCTTTCAGCACGAGCCGGTTTCCCTCGCGGACGAGGGACTCGGGAGACAGGATATCGAGTATGGGCGCGAACACGAGCTGGGCGACGTACTTGCCCTCGTGCTCGACGAGAAGGGGCATGCGGCGTCTGACGCCGTCCTCGTCGATATACACGTTGGGAAACCCGGCGCCGGCCGCCTCGGCGAGAAGGGGAAGGATCGCGGGCGATATCCCCTTGTCGTAGTGACTGCCCTTGCGCGTCTTGTCGTTCTCGCGGTTTATCAGCCGCTTCGGGTCCACGACGTTCGTCAGCATGAGGCGGTCCATGGCGTATCGCTCGGCCGGGAGGGCGTCGTCGCCCGTATTGATCTTTTCCGAGTTTATCGTCAGGTACGCACGGCCGAAAAACTTGAGGGCGCGCGCGAAGTATTCGTCGTTGTCCCGGAATATGTTTCCCGTGATGGATTCGGCGAGCGAGGTCAGCCGCGTGTCTATGTATTCGCCCATCTCGGCGCCCGCCTCGGGAACGTACGACAGCGGGATGTTCCTTCCCGCGACGGCTTCGGTGAAACCTCCTATATATTCAAGTACCTCGTCATGCGTTTCGCCGAACACTACGGGAAAGTCGTTTGTCACGTAGCTTCGGTTAACCCCCGTCTGCCCGGGCGAGAGGTACTCGATATCGAAAGCGGCATGACGCGCGCCGACCTCGCGCATGCGGATGAGGACGTCGGCCAGGACGTCGCGCGTCCACGGCCAGGCGCCGATCTCCTCGATCGCTTGGTCATCGATGTTGACGAGCAGGATATCGCTTCGCTCCGAGGGAGCGGGCTTCAATCCCAGAAATGTATCATACAGGCTATACTCCGTCTTCTTGCCGGGTTCGGTCAACGACAAGCCGACGAACAACAACAGGGACAGCAAGGCGACGAGATACTCCAGCTTCTTGACTGCCAATTCGACAAAACCGGCGAACTTTTTCAACGAGTCTCTCCTTCACGCTCGGCATTGAGTATAACACACGGGAAACAAATAGAACAAATCGCGTTTTTTTGCCTGACTGTCGGCGAAAAGACGTTATAATAGAACCTATAGAGCCTTTCAGTCACTTTGGAGATAAGGAGGCCGCCGAATGAAAAAAGTCCTTGCCTTGTTAACGGTCGTTCTGGCCGGTTACGCGGCTTGCGCCCAGTCGGCGCAATCCGTCTCGGATATACTCGCCAGGGAAGCGGCGACGTATCGGGACTTCGCGTACCTCGTCGCGAGCGAACACGGAATGACTATCGAACCGGTCGAGGCCTTTGCCTGGTGCGAACGGTTCGGCTCCTTCCCCGCCGACGTCGGTCCCGATACGCCGATAACCGTACGAAACGCCTCGCATTTTTTCATGTCGAATTACGGACTCGACGGCGGACTCATGTGGCGACTGACGAAAAGCCCCCGATACGCCTGGCGGGAACTGAAGCACGAGGAATTCTGGCCCGCCGGGACGGATCCGGACGAGATCCTTTCCGGCGCGGAGATGGTACGGGCCATCGGCAGGTTTTTCGAAACCTGGCCCGAGGCTAAACTTCGCGAACCCGGCGTGGCTGACGCCGGTCGCGACGGCGGGACGAAGCCCCCCGCCGATCCGGAGGCGAAGAAATGAAACACGCGCGAATCGCCGCACTGACCGCCCTGCTCGCGTTCGGCCTGCCCACCGTATCGCGCGCGATTGACTTCGGCGCCGAGTTGAAAAACGTCGCCGGCTACCAACACGCCGTGGACGGAGACTGGTATACGGAACACCGGGCGTCGGTATGGATCACCGCGCCGATAGGATCGGGCGACGGAAACTCCTTCGCGTTCGAGGGAAGTTTCAACGCGGAAAAACCGTTCCTGTCGGACGATTTCTCGTATTATTTGAACGTCGATCTTTTCAGGTTTACCCTCGAACCCGTGAAAAACGATTCGTCACAGATCAATGTCGATCTCGGGCGATTCCCCGTCACCGACCTGACCGGCATAATCTTCAACCAGGCGATCGACGGCGCGGAGTTCCGCGGTTCGTTCGAGTTCGGAAACATGTCGATCATCGCGGGGTACACCGGATTTCTGAACGCCCGCGGAACCGCGGCGGTTATGAGCGCGGACGATTACGCGGACTTGTCGACAGACGACGTCTACGCCCTCGGCGCCAAGCGGGCCGTAGCCAAGGCGACCTTCCACTTTCCCGAGTTCTTCGGTCCGATGGATTTCTTCGTCGAAGGACTGGGGCAGTTCGACTTGCGCGACATGGTCGACACCGCGGGCGAAACCGTCCATACCGCGTACGGAACCGTGATGGTATCGGGGCCGGTAACGGACACGATATTCCTTACCGCCACGGGAACGTTTCAGACGGGGATCAAGGAGACGACCCAAACCTACTCGGAGAACGCGGCCGCCGCCTCGGTGCGCGTCGACGTCTTTCCGCTCCCGAACAACCGCTTTTTCGGTTCGCTCCTCTATACGACCGCCGAAGGCAGCGTGCTCACGACGTTCCTGCCGATAACCGAACAGACATCCGGCGTCATGTACGGTTCAGGGTATACGAACCTCATCAAGGCCTCCGCGGGGTGGTACTACAATCCCTTCAAGTACCTCAACTTCGACGTAATCGGCAACATCTTCTTCAGGTCGGGAGAGGTATCGCTCCAGGACGGCCTCTACAGCGCGACGGAACTCAACGCGGGAGCGACCTTCCGCGCCACGAGCGATCTCAATATCCGGTTCTCGGGAACCGTGCTGATCCCGAACGAGATGGATACCCAGTATCAGGCGGAACTTACCGCGATATTCGGGTTATAGCGCGACGATAATCTCAGGGAGGTTCCGATGACGATAGCCAAACGGTTACTTTTGACATTCGCGTTCGCGTTCCTGACGTCGTACGGCGTCAGCGCGCTTACGGGCGACATAGTTGCCGTCTCGGGAAAGGTGGAATTCCGGGAGGGACAGGGCGCGTGGAAACCCCTCAAGGCCGGAGACAAGCTGCAACCCGGCGCCATGATATCTACCGGTTTCAAGTCGGAGACAACGATTCGCCTCGGCGCGTCCGTGCTGACCGTCAAGCCGCTTACGCGGATGACGCTCAGTCAACTCGTCGAGCGCGAGGATACGGTCGATACGGAGCTATATCTCGAGGTCGGAAACGTCAGGGCCGAGGTCAAGTCCCTGAACAACAAGAAAAACGGCTTTACCGTGAAGAGCCCGATCGCCACGGCGTCCGTCCGCGGAACGATCTTCGACATGGGAGACCGTCTCGTCGTGCGCGAGGGTTCAGTCATATGCGTAAGCGCGGTCGGGCAGAGGCGGATCGCCCGAGCGGGAAGCGGATCCATGAAACTCTCGAAGGATATCCTCAGTTCTCCGCTCGCCATGAAGCTCGACACCATGGACTCGATACGGATAACGGGACTGCCGAGCGCGCAATCCACGTCCCTCATACTGTCCGGCCTGTCGCTTCCGACAACGCAAGTGACGATTACCTCGGGTTCGGCGCTCGCGCTCGCGCTCGAATGAACTGACCGCGACGAGCGGGAAAAAAAAAGAAAACCCCGGTCGCCCGGGGTTTTCGCGTCTTACGGCGGTTACTTCGTCTTCTTTCCCTTCGCGGTTTTGGCGGACTTGGCGACCGTCGACGTTTTTGTCGCCTTCGCGCCTGCGGCCTTGGAGGCCGTGGCCTTGGCGCCCGTCGCTCCCGCGGCTTTCGCCTCGGCTGCCTTTCGCAAACCGCCCGTCGGCGCGGTCTCGGCGAGTACCGCCGATTTCGCCTCGCGGTTCGCGAGCCTGACTCCGAGCGTCTTGAGCCCCTTCTCCGCGAAATCGTGCGCCTTGAACGTCTCCTCGAGCGTCTTGAGTCGCGGCTTCGGAACGTACCGAACGGTAAAGGAGAACTTGTCCTTCGTGCCCACGTACAGGATGTCCGAGCCGTCGGGAACCAGCATGTAGTCGCGGTTCAGGATATAGCCCTCGATCCTACAGCGCTTGATGCAGGGGTATCCGGTCTTTCCGTCGCGGTAGACGATGGTGAAAAGGACGTTCGAAAGCACTTCCTTCTCGGAAAAACCGCAGTACCACATTCCCTTGTCGACGAAGAGCTTCTCGGGAACGTCCATGACGGTATACACGCCGCTTCGCCTCATGACGATTATCCTGTCGTACGGGGTGACCTTCATGATTTCCGTTCCGCCCGAGACGCTCGTTCCGAGATACCCCGCTTCCGCGTCGTACCTGAGCGAGGTGTCGCGGGTGACAGCTTCCTTGACGTCGACTTTCGTAAACCTCGCGAGCTCGGTGCGTCGGGCGGTAACCTCGGGGTCGAGCTTTCCGAGGAAGGACTTCAGGACGGACACCGCGTATCCCACGAGGTTCTTCAAAAGCTTGTTGATTTCCTTTATGCGCGCGTTGATGGCCGCGACTTCTTCCCTGTTCTTGTTGATGTCATAGAGGGATATGCGCCTGATCGGGATCTTGAGGAGGCGGTCCACGTCGTCCTCGGTAACCTCGCGCACGAGTTCGTCCGCGAACGGCTCGAAACCCCGCAGGACGGCCTTGACGACGCCGTCGGCGGTTTTCATGCTCTCGATCTTCTTGTAAATGCGTTCTTCGATGAAGATGCGCTCGAGGGTGCGCATGTGCAGCCGCTCGGTCTGGTTTCTCTTCTCGAGTTCGAGTTCCTCTTTGAGTATTCTGACGAGCCGCTTCGCGTGGTCCTTTATGACGTCGGTCACCGTCATGACGACGGGATAGTTGTCCTTGATGACGAGGAGGTTGCAGGATATCGACTGTTCGCACTCGGTAAACGCGTGCAGCGCGTCGATCATGTCGGCCGAATACACGCCGCGCTGGAGCTTGATCTCTATCTCCACTTCCTCGGCGGTAAAGTCGTTGATCTCCGACACCTTGAGCTTGCCGGACCGCGCCGCCGCCTCGATGGAGGCGATCACGCTTTCCGTCGTGCTTCCGAACGGGAGCTCGCGGATGACGATCCGCTTCTCGTCGGACGTGTCGAACTTAGCCCGGACGAGCACCTTTCCCCTTCCGTCGTCGTAGTCGGAAACGTCGACGAGACCGCCGGTGGGAAAATCCGGGTACAGCCTGAACGGCTTCCCCTCGAGGCAGAGGATTTCCGCCTCGATGAGCTCGCGTATGTTGTGGGGCAGGATCTTCGTTGACATTCCGACGGCGATTCCCTCGGCGCCGAGCGCGAGGACGACCGGCAGTTTCGCGCGGAACGCGGTCGGCTCGCGGTTGCGTCCGTCGTACGAGGGCACGTAACTGGTGATGTCGGGATTGTACATGAGTTCCTTCGCGAACGGCGTCGCGCGGCACTCGATGTAACGGGCGGCCGAGGAACGGTCGCCCGTGAACACGTTTCCGAAATTTCCCTGCTTGTCTATGAAGAGGTCCTTGTTGGCGAGCACCACGAGGGCGTCCCCGATGGAGGCGTCCCCGTGCGGATGGTACTTCATGCACTGGCCGACGACGTTCGCCACCTTGTGGAATTTCCCGTCGTCGATCTCGAAGAGCGTGTGCAGAATTCTCCGCTGAACAGGCTTCAGTCCGTCCTCGAGGTCCGGAATCGCGCGGTCGCGTATGACGTAGCTCGCGTATTCGAGGAAGTTGCGGTTGAAAAGCGTCTTTATGTAATCCATGTTACGCGTCCACCTCCGGGAGGAGATTGTTCATGATGAACTCCCGGCGCTCGGGCGTGTTCTTTCCCATATAAAACTCGAGGATGCCGGGGATGTTCTTGAGGCTCTGCACCGTCACGGGCAGAAGCTTGATGTCCGCCCCGATAAACTGGCCGAACTCGCTCGGATTGATCTCTCCGAGTCCCTTGAATCGCGTTACCTCGGCGGACGACCCGAGCCGCTTCGTCTCCGCGTCGCGTTCCTTCTCCGAATAGCAGTAGCGGGTTTCCTTCTTGTTTCGCACGCGGAACAGCGGGGTCTCGAGGATGTAGACGCGCCCCGACGTAACGAGTTCCTCGAAGAAGCTCAGAAAAAAGGTCAACAGCAGGTTCCGGATGTGGAAACCGTCGTTGTCGGCATCGGTCGCGATGACGATTTTCGAATACCTCAAGCCCTCGATGTCGTTCTCTATCCCGAGGGCCATCATGACGTTATAGAGCTCGGCGTTCTTGTAGATGTCGACCCGTTTCTTTCCGTACATGTTCTCGCACTTGCCGCGCAGGCTGAAAATTGCCTGCGTATATACGTCGCGGCTCGAGACCATCGACCCCGACGCCGAGTCGCCCTCGGTCAGGAAGATCATCGTGTTCTCGCCCTTCTTCGCGTCGCCGAGATGGTACTTGCAGTCCTTGAGCTTCGGTATCTTGAGGGCGATTTTCTTGGCGGCTTCCTTCGCTTCCTTCTTTACCGAATTGAGTTCCGTCCGGAGCTTCTCGTTAGCCAGGATCTTCTGCTCGAGCTGTCGGGCGGCCTCGGGGTTCTTGTGGAGCCAGTCGTCGACTCCCGACTTCGTCTGATTCACGATCCAGGCGCGTACCTCCGTGTTGCCGAGCTTGTTTTTCGTCTGACTCTCGAACACGGGCGACTGGATCTTGACCGCGACGGCGGCGGCGGTTCCCTCGCGCACGTCCTCGCTCTTGTAGTTTTTCCGGAAATACTCGTTGATCCCCTTCAGGAACCCTTCCTTGAACGCGGAAAGATGCGTGCCTCCGTCGGAGGTATACTGTCCGTTCACGAACGAAAAATAGTTCTCGCCGTAGTTGTTTGAGTGGGTGAAGGCGAACTCGAGTTGCTTGTTCTTGTAGTATCCGACGGGGTAGATATGGTCTTCGCCGACCTCCGAGTCGAGAAGGTCGAGAAGGCCGTTTGACGAAACGTATTTTTGCCCGTTGAACGTCAGAACGAGCCCGGCGTTCAGGTAGGCGTAGTTCCACAGGCGTTTTTCGAGGAACTCGAGGTTGAACTCGTAGTCGGCGAACAGGTCCGTGTCGGGGATAAACTCGACGAGGGTACCGTTTTTAACGTCCGGCTTTACGGTTCCCTTGCGCTCGCTTTTCAGCACGCCCCGCTCGAAGATCGCCTCGGCGCACTTCCCGTCGCGTACGGACAGCACCCTGAACCAGCTCGAAAGGGCGTTGACCGCCTTGGTGCCGACGCCGTTCAACCCGACGGAAAACTGGAACACGTCGTCGTTGTACTTCGCGCCGGTATTGATGACGGACACGCACTCGACCACCTTGCCGAGGGGTATGCCCCGGCCGTAGTCGCGCACGCTCACCTGGTTGTTCTTGAGCGCGATGTCGATCCGCTTTCCGTTTCCCATGATGAATTCATCGATGGAATTGTCGATGACTTCCTTGACGAGTATGTAAATTCCGTCGTCCGGATTCGAGCCGTCCCCGAGGCGTCCGATGTACATCCCCGTCCTGAGCCGGATATGCTCGAGCGAGCTCAGGGTCTTTATCTTGGACTCGTCGTAATCTGCGGTTTTTTTTGCCATAGCCGTGACAGTATATCAGATATAAACGCGCGCGTCACGCCATTGTCTTGTCTATCTCCGCCTTGCGGGCGATGAGCTCCTCGCGTTCGGCCGAAGCGGAGGCAATCGCCTCGCGCATTGAGGCGGCCTGCGTTTCGAGACTCGCCATCTTCCGCTCGCAATCGGCGACGTTCTTTTTCATGGCCTGCACGCTCCGTTCGAGAGATTCGATCTTCATGGAGGTTTCGAGTGATTCTATGGAGCGCCGTATCCCGCGTATGTCCCCGCGAAGCGAGGAAACGTCCCCGAGTTGGCGCGCGTACGTCCCCGCGTCGCCGAAACGCGAATCGCCGGGGCGATCGCCCGCGAGCGGAATCCCGGTTTCGTCCATGAAGGTGTCGCAATAATCCCGCGCGGCGAGGACGCAGAGGGTCTCTATCCTGCGGTCGGCGTCGCGCACGCGCGCTCCCAGTTCCTCGACGCGCCGCTGGGCGTTGCCCTCGGCACCCCGAGCCGCGAGCGTTTCCGCCGAAGCCGCGAGCTCCGCCTCCATCGATAGGGCGCGCTCCCCGAGCGAGCGTATCCGATCGCCCGTTTCGATGACGGACTCCACGGCCGCCGCCAGCTCGCCGGTCATCTTTCCGGATTCGCGGAGGGCGTCGAATCCGCCGCCCTCCGCGAGGGAGCGGGCGCCTTCGGCGAGTATCTCTGATATCCTGTCCCGTTGCCGTCTCACGCTCGCCTCTACCCCGTTCATCCTGAGTTGGGAAACCATCTTCCCGAGAAATCCCGTTTCCTCCAACTCACGGCGAAGCGCGTCCTTCCTTCTTTCGAGATCCATGAGGGCGGCCCCCTCGACGGAGGCCTTCTCGTAGGCGGAAGAAAACCACGGGGCGTAATCCTCGCTATAGTTTTCGAACATGGCCTTTCCCGCGACGGCGAGCCTTTCCCCGTATTCCGAATCGAGCGCTGCCGATGTCGCGGCGAGTTCCCTCTTGAACTGCTCGATCTCCCTTTTTCTCGTCATGGCCGTGCGTATGTCGAGGATGGCGGTGGCGTCGCGCTCGCGCGCGGACATGAGCTCCCTCCATGAATCGCTTCTTTCCTGCGAAAGGGCTACGAGCGGAACCGAGGGATTCGCCGAATCGGAAAATATCGCTTCCCCGAAATTCCTGTACGTCTCCTGAAGTTCCTGCCGGCGTTCGTCGAGGGATACGGTCAATGACTGTAAGGCCTTTCTCTGCGCGTCCATACGTATATAGTAATGATATATTATTTTCTTGACAATACAATCAAAGCGAACTTACCATAATCCTACGACACGAACGTCAGTACTCTACAGGAGGGGTGCCAGATGGGATTTTCCACTGATGTAGTTCGGACGGTAGCGATTGCCGGGCACGGTCAAACCGGCAAGACGTCCCTTGTAGAACAATTGCTTTTCGCCGCCGGGGTGATTCAGAAAGCGGAAACGGTCGATTCCGGCAAGACGGTCAGCGACAATACCCCGGAAGAGATAGAACGGAAAATCTCGATTTACGCGTCTCTCGTCCATCTTCCCTGGAAGAACTACCTGGTCAATCTCTGGGACACTCCGGGGTCCTCGGATTTCGTCGGCGAGGTCATAACCGCCTTCCGCGCTTCGGAACTGTGCGTCATGACGCTCGACGCGCGCGCGGGAGTGCAGATAGAGACGGTCAAACTCTGGCGTAACCTGGACCGCAGGAACAAGGCGCGCCTGGTTTTCGCGAATCACATGGACGACGAACGCGCGAGCTATTCCCGCTGCGTCCAGGAAGTCCACGCGAACTTCGAGGTGGAAGTCTGCCCCGTCAGCATACCGATGGGATGCGGAGCCAATTACCGCGGCGTCATAGACGTGTTGCGCGGCAAGGCGTACGAGATTTCGGACGGAACCGAGAGGGAAATACCGATACCGAAGGAATTCGACGAGGACTACAGGCGTTCGCGAGAGATTCTCGCGGGTGCCGCCGCCGAGGGAGACGAAGAACTCCTCGTCAAATTTATCGACGAAGCGGGTCTCTCGGACGAGGACATCGTGCGCGGCCTCAAGCTCGCCTTACGGGACAACCGGATCGTTCCCGCCTTCGCCGGATGCGCGCGGAACGGCTCGGGCGTCCGCGCCCTGCTCGACTTCATCGTCGATATCATCCCGGCTCCGACAGGCGCGCTCGAGACCGCGGTCGCACCGGACGGATCCGACCTCACGATCAAGGTCAACCCGGCTCAGCCGCTCGCGGCCCTCGTGATCAAGACGTCGAACGACCAGTTCTCCGGCAAGCTTTCGTACATCAAGGTCATCACCGGCTCCCTCGCTTCGGATTGCGAGGTCTTCAACATCACCGAGAACAAGAAGGAAAAAATCGGCAAGATATTCCGCATGGTCGGGAAGAAACTCGTCGAGGCGAAGGAATTGTGCGCGGGAGACATCGGCGTAGCCGCGAAGCTCCCGTTCGCCAAGACGAACGACACGCTCGCGGCCGCCGCCGACACTCCTCCGTTCGTGCGCCTCAGGACGCCGAACCCCGTCTACTCCATGGCCGTATCGGCCAGGGAAAAGAAGGACGAGGACAAGCTCGGGGAGTATCTCGTCCGAGCGTGCGAGGAAGACAAGACGCTCGGTTTCTCGTACAACGCGGAAACGAGGCAAAGCGTCGTGTCGGGAATGGGCGACCTCCACATCAACATAATCCTCAACCGCATCAAGGCCCAGACGAAGATCGACGTGCATACCTCGGTTCCCCGCATAGCGTACCGCGAGACGATCCAGAGGAAGAGCCAGGCGGAATACACGCACAAGAAACAGTCGGGAGGCCACGGTCAATACGCGCGGGTCGTGCTTGCCATCGACGCCCTCGAACGCGGCGAGAACTACTCGTTCGCGAACGCGGTTTTCGGCGGCGCCATCTCCAAGGGTTACATCCCCGGCATCGAAAAGGGCGTCAAGGAAGCCATGGAGTCGGGAGTCCTGGCCGGATACCCCGTCGTTGACGTGGGGGTAACGGTCCTTGACGGAAAGGAACACCCGGTCGATTCGTCCGAGATGGCCTTCAAGATCGCGGCGCGCAACGCTTTCAAGGACGCAATGCGGAACGCTGGAGCGATTCTCCTCGAGCCGATAATGAACCTTACCGTCTTTGTCGAGGGCAATTACCTCGGGGACATCATGAGCGACCTGTCGGGTCGGCGCGGACACATACTCGGCCAGACGAGCCTCGGCAACGGCATAGAGGAGATACGCGCGCAGGTTCCCCAGCACGAACTTCTGAAATACGCGATCGACCTCAGGGCCATGACGAGCGGAACCGGCTCGTTCGAGATGGGATTCGACCACTACAGTCCCATTTCGGGAAAGATCGCCGACGAGGTGATCGCGGCGGCGAAGGAGTTCATCAAGCAGCAAGCGGAGGACGATTAAAAAAAAACGACCGGCCAAAAAACACGCGAGATAAAAAAAAAAGGCCGACGGCACATCGCCGTCGGCTTCTTTTTTTCCGCAAGCTCAGTGTCGAGCGTCGATACCGGTAGTCATCGACGCCTATTACCGACGCTTGTCGAGGGGGACGTACTCGCGCAAGTCACCCACCTGCTTGAACGCGGGGCGGTATATCCTGCCGCCGGATACGATCTCCTCGAGCCGGTGCGCGGCCCATCCCGCGATGCGCGAGACGGCGAAGATCGGCGTATAGAGTTCACGGGGAATGCCGAGCATGGTATAGACGAATCCCGAATAGAAATCGACGTTCGTGCAGATGCTCTTGTCTCCGCCCTTCTCCTCCTTGAAGATGTCCGGGAATATACTTTCGATCAGGCAGTAGAGGTTGAATTCCTCCGAGCACTTCTTGACCTCTCCGAGCTTCCGCGCCTTCTCCCGAAGCAACGTCGCCCGGGGATCGGAGATGGTATAGACGGCGTGGCCCTGGCCGTACACGAGACCGGAGCGGTCGAAGGCCTCCTTCCGGAGGATCTTCCTGAGGTAGGCGCCCACTTCCTTCTCGCTCGACCAGTCGTGGACGTTGGCCTTGATGTCGTCCATCATCTCGGTCACCTTGATGTTCGCCCCTCCGTGGCGCCGGCCCTTGAGCGATCCGACGGCGGCGCCGATCGCCGAATAAGTGTCGGTATCCGCCGAGGAAACGACGTGAACGGTCAGCGAAGAATTGTTTCCGCCGCCGTGTTCGGCGTGCAGGATGAGCGCGAGATCGAGCAGTTCCGCCTCGAGGCGGTCGTAGTTCTTGTCGGCCCGGATCATCCTGAGGAAGTTCTCGGCCGTCGAGAGGTTGGGGAGCGGATTATGGAGATACATGCTCTTGCCGTCGTAGTGCCTTCTCTTGGCCTGGTAGCCGTACGCGACCATTGCGGGAAACCGCGCGATAAGCTGGATGCACTGGAAGAGGTTGTTGATGACGGAGACGTCCTCGGGGTTCGGATCGTAGGAATACGAGACGAGCACGGAGCGCGCGAGCTTGTTCATGATATCGGACGAGGGGCTCTTCAGGATCATGTCCTCGACGAAGTTGTTCGGCAGCTCCCGGAAGCCTCCGAGGATGGCGTCGAACTCGGCCAACTGCGAGGCGTTCGGCAACTCGCCGAACAGGAGAAGGTAGATTACCTGCTCGAAGCCGAACTTCTCGCTCTTTTCGATATCCTTGATGATATCGACGACGTCATAGCCCCGGTAAATAAGCTTCCCGGGCACAGCCACGGGCTTCCCGTCGACGACGTCATACCCGTACACGTTTCCGATGCGGGTAAGCCCGACAAGTACGCCCTTGCCGTCCGAATCGCGCAAACCGCGCTTGACGTCGAATTTCGTGTAGAGGCCCGGATCGATAAAGTCGTTCTTTTCGGCGAGCTTTGAAAGACCTTCCAGCAACACAGGGTATTGAGTGTCGGACTGCATAATGTTTCCCTCCGGGAACTTTGATTGTATTTTTATACACTAATACCTGTCGCTATTCAAGATCAAAAAAGCCGTTTCCGGAAAAATGAAATCAATAAAGCGTTTTTTCGTATATTTATGCGTTTTTTTTGCATATTTTTTTATCTACGGGTCTTCTACCTTTGACCTTGGACGCGAAAACATGGTAGTGTTCTTCCATGAAAACACAACTTGTCAGGGAAATTCTGGTTTCGGAGCCGGATGGACGGCGGGTAACGATATACGGGTGGGTTCGCACCAAACGCGAAACCAAGAACCTGGTCTTTTTACAAGTCAATGACGGTTCCTGTTTCGCCTCGATCCAGGTAACGCTCGACCGGGACAAGGGAATCTCCGCCGAACTGGAAGCGATCCTCAAGCGAGTCTCCACGGGCGCATCCGTTCAGGCGACCGGATCGCTCATACCCTCGCCCGCTTCGGGACAGGCGGTGGAGGTTCTGGCGGATTCGGTCATCCTCCTCGGAGAGGCCCCGGTCGATACCTACCCCCTCCAGAAAAAGAACCACTCACTCGAGTTTCTCCGGGAGATCGCCCACCTCAGGCCGCGTACCAACACCTTCGGCGCCGTGGCGCGCATGAGGAGCCAAATGTCCTTTGCCGTGCATACCTTCTTCCAGGAACGGGGATTCAACTACGTGCACACGCCGATCATCACGGCGTCCGACTGCGAGGGCGCCGGCGAGATGTTCCAGGTCACGACGCTCGACCTCGATCGCCTCGGAAAATCCGGTAAGGGCGTCGATTTCTCGCAAGATTTCTTCGGCAAGCCCGCGAATCTTACCGTTTCGGGCCAGCTCGAGGCGGAAACCTACGCGACCGCCGTTTCCCGGGTATACACCTTCGGGCCGACCTTCCGGGCCGAGAATTCCAACACGACGCGTCACCTCGCGGAGTTCTGGATGATCGAGCCGGAAACGGCGTTTTGCGACATTTTCGACAACATGGACCTGGCCGAGGAATTCGTGAAATACCTCCTTTCGTGGGCGCTCGATAAATGCGCGGAGGACATGAAATTCTTCGACGAGAGAATCCAGAAGGGACTGATCGACACCCTTACCTCGGTCGTAAAATCCGATTTCGCCCGCGTGACGTACACCGAGGCCATGGAAGACCTCCTCAAGAACGCGGACGCCTTCGAGTTCAAGCCCTATTGGGGTTGCGACCTGCAAAGCGAGCACGAGCGCTACCTCACCGAGACCGTCCACAAGAGACCGGTCATCGTCACCGACTATCCGAAGGAAATCAAGGCCTTTTACATGAAGCAAAACCCCGACGGAAAGACGGTTCGCGCGATGGACGTGCTCGTGCCGGGACTCGGGGAGTTGATCGGCGGATCGGAGCGCGAGGAGAACCTCGAAAAGCTCGAGAAGCGAATCACCGAGCTCGGCCTCGACGTCAAGGACTACTGGTGGTATCTCGACCTCAGGCGCTACGGCACGGTTCCCCATTCCGGTTTCGGCCTCGGTTTCGAGCGCCTTCTCCTGTACGTGACGGGCATGGGCAATATCCGGGACGTGATCCCGTATCCGAGGGCGCCGAAGCTTGCCGAGTTCTAGAACCGCGCGCCGCCCGCGCGCGGTCGCGCCCGTCGCGGCGGGCGCCTTGCTCGCGATCGCGACGACGACACTCCTCCTGTACGCGAACTCCCGCCTCGATCCCGATCCCGGCCGCCTCTCGAAGGCGGAGGAGGATCTCGCGCGGGCCGCGTACGAGTCTCACGAATCTTCGTCTCCTTCACTCGGGGAGAAAGCGCCGCGCCTGTTCGCCCCGCGCGCGCTTCCGACGCGCGACGCCGTCGCGGCGGATTCGCCGGGAACGCGCGTGCCGGAACCGAGGGCGCGGTCCGCGATCGTCGTTTCCGTCGCGACCGGCGAGGTTCTCCTCGAGCGGAACGCCGACGAGTCGATACCCCCGGCGTCGATGACGAAACTCGTAGCGATGTACGTCGCCCTCGACGCCGCGCGCTCGGGAGAGATTTCCCTTGACGACGCGTTCGAGCCTCCGCCCGATTCCTGGGCGGTCAACCTCCCGCCGCGTTCCTCCCTCATGTTCCTCGGCGAGGGACAGGTCGTTACGACGCGGGAGCTTCTCTCCGGAATGGCCTCGGTCTCGGGCAACGACGCCGCGATAGCGATCGCCCATCTCGTTTCGGGATCGGTCACGGACTTCGTCGGCCGCATGAACGAAACGGTAGAGGCCCTCGGCCTCGTCAAGACCCGCTTCTTCGAGCCTTCGGGCCTGAGCGAGCGCAACTCGACTACGGCACGCGAGTTCGCCTCCTTTTGCCTCGCGTATCTTTCCGAATTCCCCGAGACCCTGGCGGCGTTTCATTCCCTGCGCGACTTCGCGTATCCCCTCGACCGCAACTACCCCGACGGGCGTCGGGCCGCGACGGTGTGGCAGCCGGCGACGAACCGCATGCTCGGGACTCTTCCCGGCTGCGACGGCCTGAAAACGGGGTATATCGACGAGTCCGGCTACAACATCGCCCTGACGGCGACGCGGGACGGCGAGCGGTATCTCGCCGTGATCATGGGCGGCGCCGGCGCCGATTCGCGCGAGGGCAACCGGATCAGGACCGAGGACGGAACGGCTATCATGGATTGGGCGTTCGCGAACTGGACGACGCTCGCGCTCGGCGATGTCGAACCCGTTCCGGTTACCGTATGGGGAGGCGGATCCCTCTTCGCGATCCCGGCGGGAGCGGGCGCCGTGACGGTTCCGTCCGTCCCGTCGGACGGCATCCCGCCTCACGGCGGCGTCGTCGACGCGCGCGTCGTGACCGATCAGGACCTCGCCGCGCCGGTTCGGGCCGGGGACGTCGTCGGCTGCGTGGAATACTCAATCGACGGGAGGGTCGCGTACCGGCGCCCGCTCGTCGCCGACAGGACGATTCGGGAATCCTCACCGCCGGTCCGCGCGCTCGACGCGATCGCGAAGGCGCTCGCTCCCCTCGTCCGGTACCGCTAACGGGCCTTTTCCGACAGGGCGTCAACCGGGACTATCGTATATCCCTCCTCGATGATCGCGTTCAGCAGGACGTCGATCTTGTCGAACAGGTAATCCTCGCGGGTTCCGGGCGCGACGCCGATCCTGACGGGAACGATCGAGTCGGGCTTGAGGGCGCGCACGATCTCCTCGACGATGTCGGCGGCACGCTTGTAGGTGCCCGGCATGAGGGAATCCTGCTCGACGGTCGCCCAGTCGGCCGGCGTTACGTCGGGCGTGACGTACCGGTATCCGGCGCGCGATCCCGCGCGCTCGATCAGTGGAGAGGAAACGTAATGGGGCGCGTGCCACAAGAGGCTCAGCTCCCGCCCCGTCGCGTTGTAAAAATCGTCTTCGTTACGCGCGAGACCGCGCATGATGAAATCCTCGTCGATGCGGTACGAAGGTCCGGCGAGATCCCACGTCGTAAAGAACATCGAGGCCGCCTGATGCCCGGCCTTCGCGATCTCGACGCAGGCCGCCGGGTTTCTCCGCACGAACTCCCCGTTGAAGAAGAACGTGGCGCGGAGGGAGCGGCGCGACAGCGAGTGGAGCACGCGGGGAAGCCCTTCGATGCCGTCAACCGCGTCGAACGCGAGCGCCATTCTCTTATCCGTCCCGCGATTTCCCGGTTTCTCCGGAACGATGGGCGTCGTGCCGGCCGGGTTTCGCGCCGAGCGGACGTACAGCATGTTCGAATAGGTACCGAGGCCGTTGTCGACGTACAGCCTCCAGGATGCGTTCGCGCTCGAGGGAGGGCGGATGCGCGACGACGCGGACAAGTTCCATTTCATCTTCCCGGCATACGCGATCCTGCCGTTCCTGGCCGTTTCGGCGACGACGCCCGCCTCGTGTTCGTCCCATCCCGAGGTCGAAACCGCGGAGACGAGGAGGAGTTCGGACGAGAGGGCGCGGAAATCCCACCTGCGCACGGTTTCCTCGCCGCCGACAAAGAGGCGGGAACCGTCGGCCCACGCCACCGTGACGGGGCGTTCGTCCCGCCACTGCGCCACCTCGTTCCAGGACGAGACGGAAAAAACCTTGACCGCGTCGGGAAGGACGAAGGCCACGAAGTCCCCGTCGCGCGAGACGACCGCGTCGCGCGCGGAGTCGGGAACGACCGCGGGAACGAAGGCCTTGCCGGAGTCGGAATCGGCGAGCCGCCAGGCCCGAACGGCGATCGCACCGTCGGTTACGGAACGCGAGAACACGATCGGCCCGTTACCGGCCGACCAGCTCGAGTTCACGGACGCCGTATTGCCCGGAAGGAGAAGCCAGGGCAGTTGCGCCGGCCGCGAGACGCTCGCGTAGTCGTCTCCCGCGAGCGGAACGAAGTAGACGGCGCGCGCCTTGCGCGACACGAGAATCGAGTTCCCGTCGGAGGAGGCGGAGAAGGAATCCGACGCGGGATCGAAAGCGAAAGGAAGCTTTCCCGCGAGCGCGCCTACCCCGATGAGCGGGCTGTAGAGGGAGCGTGCGAAAAGCTCGGAGGATTGCACGCGGTAGACGTTCGCCCCGGAGGCGTACAGGAAACGCGACGGGCCGTACCAGGCCACGCAGGAGACGGAACCCGGGCCCAGCACCCGAAAGGCCTCGCCGACCGCGGAAACGGAAAAGAACGATTCGGGCCTGGCGAAATGAAGGGTTCCGCCGACGGCGTAGACGATAACGGAGGAATCGGGAGACCACGTTACCGGAACGGATCCCCGCTCGACGGATTCGGCGAGGATATACCGGACGCCGCGCGAGGCGTCGTAGAGCGCGAGCTTGCCGCGCGCGGGGCTGACCGCCTCGATCGAGACGAGCCACCTTCCGTCGGGACTCGTCGCGACGTCGGGAAGCGCTCCGGGCAGGACGCCCCCTCCGGTGACGAAGGGACGCGTTTCGGTGATCCACGAAAAGGTTCCCGTGCCGAGATCGTACCGTCCGGTGCCGAACCGGTTGCGCACCTGCATGACGCGGCCGCCTGAAAGCGATTCGATCGACTCGGGAAAGCAGGTTAACTGCTCGACGTCGCCGCCGTCGATCGAGCGGAGGAACAGGGTATCGTACGAACGCTCGCCCTGGACCTCCGTCCTGACGGTAAAGAGGACATCGTTGCGCGCGTTGATGTCGGGCGCGCGGAACGAAACCTCCGCGAAGGAAAAGAGAAGCGGGCCGACGAGCATCGGCAAAAGGGCCTTGAATCTGTTCATACGGGTTCCTGTCATGCTGAATGTGATACGGCGACCATCCGCGAGAGTTCGAGCTCGAGGCTTCCGAGGGCGAGCTCCATCCTGTCGAAACGGGCGAAGGCGTCGTCGCGCTGCATCTCGGCGAGCCGGTCGAACACGCGATCCATCCGCTCGGCGACATCGCGCGCGTCACCCGCGTCGAGCGAGGCCTTTCCGCACCACGGACAATAGCGGAACGCGCCGTCCATGGTCCTGCCGCACGCGTGACATATGGTCGTTTTATCCATAACGCTACCCCTTACATTCGATTATACCACATACGGGCGCGAACGGCCCCCGAACGCCCGTTATTTCAGTACCGAGCGGGGATCTATCATCTTGCCGTTCTTGTATACGGAGAAATGCAAATGGCTTCCGGTCGAATAGCCCGTATTCCCGACCCTGCCGATTACTGCGCTTTGGCTCACGCTCTGGCCGCGCTTGACGCCGACGGAGCTCAGGTGGGCGTACAGCGACTGGTAGCCCTCCGGATGCGTGAGTATCACGTAGTTGCCGTACACGGTCGAATATCCCGTGGTGGCGACCTTTCCGTCGAGGGTCGCCTTCACGGCGGTACCGGTAGGCGCCGCGAGGTCAATGCCGGTATGGAAGGTTCGCACGCCGGTAAAGGGATCCTTGCGGTACCCGAACGGGGACGTAAGCCTGCCGATGAGCGGTCGGGCGAAATACTCTCCGAGGGCCTTCCTCAGCGCGGTCGAGGAGAGCGCGGCCCCCGGAACGAACAGTCGCTGGCCGATCGAAAGCTCACTGGTCGAAAGGTCGTTCGCGTCAAGCAGCGCCGTCATCGGGACGGAATACCGCCCCGAAAGGGATTGAAGGGTATCGCCCCGGACCACGACGTGGGAAACACCGTCCATCGAGGGGATGCTGAGCGTCTGACCCTGTCGGAGCTTGCGCGCGTTGCCGATCGAGTTGACCGAGATGAGCGTTCCCAGGTTCTTGAGCCCGAAACGGGCGAGGATGGCGCTGACCGTGTCGCCGTTTTTTACCGTGTACTTCGCGAACGAAACGGGACGGATCGAGGCCGGAACTTCCGGAGGCGAGTCCGACGAAAGTTCGGCCGCGAGCGTTTCCGGGGACGCGAGAACGCGCATGGAGGCCTCGAGCGAGGAATCCGCCGAAAAGGAAAGGCGGCCGAGCCGGTAATGGCCGACGCGACGCTGGATCGCGGGAGAAAGGACGATGAGCGCGGCCGCGGCGAAAAAGAAGGCTATCGGAAACGAGGCCAGGGCCGGGTATCGATACGAAGTCGCGGACGCGGCGCGGGATCCTTCCGTCGCGCTCTCCGCGGCGAAAACCGGCTCCTGACGCGGGAGTCCGAGCCCGAATCCGCGCGGTACGCGCGCGGCGGGAAGGCGTCGGCCGCTGACGTGGTTATCGGGCTGTAAAACGTTGATGACGTCCATAGAAAGAGTATCGACAGAACCTTCCCGGATAATTAGAATGTATTCACCCATGAACGCGCATCGCTCGCACTCGACCGTATTCTTCGCCGTTTTCCTCGGAGCCCTCGTCGTCAAGCTCTTCGCGCTCGACATCATGCGCGTCTCGGGACCTTCCATGCTGCCCGCGCTCGAGCAGGGATCCTTCGTCGTCGAATTCAAGCTCGCGTGGGGCATACCCGTCCCGTTCGCCAACCGCTATATCGCGCGATGGGGCGTCCCCGAGGCCGGAGACGTCGTAATCTACCCGATTCTCGGCCGTTACGTGATCAAGCGCTGCGTCGCGGGCGCGGGCGCTCCGCTGGAGTTTTCGAACGAAGGGGGGTATAGTGTTCGTGCGGGGGATCGAGTCATTCCCCTGAACGAAGGCCAGTACAGGAAACTATGCGGAACGGCGCGGGTGCCGGACGGGATGATATTCGCGCTGGGAGACAACATGAATGAGTCGCGGGATTCGCGGGATTACGGTTTCGTATCCGCGGACAGCGTGAGGGGCAAGGTAGTATGGAAATGAACGATTTCGTCCCCAAGGGCAGACTCGTCGTCCTCTCGCTCGCCCTTGCGGCCCTCGTCGCAATCGTCATCGTCCGCTACGGCGTCGTCATGCTATCGCCCGCCCCCGCCCAGACGCAAGCCAGGATTTCGGTCGACCGCGGATCCATACTCGACAGAAGCGGAAAGATACTCGCGGTGCAGACGACCCTCTACAACATCGCGATAACGAGATCGGTCATCAAGGACAAGGAGGCGTTCGCGGCGGCCATCGCGCCGGCGTGTTCCCTCGACGAGGCCGAGCTGCTTTCGAGCCTCGAAGCCCAAACGGGCGATTTCTTCTACCTCAAGAAAAAGATCAGCGAGACGGAAAAGACGGCCGTGTCCGACGCCATCGCGCGGGGACGCCTGCGCGGCATCCGCCTCGAGCCGGTGCAAAGCAGGACCTATCCGGAAAACGCCCTCGCCTCCCACGTCGTGGGCTTTCTCGGCGACGACGGCAGGGGACTGACCGGCGTCGAGTACTCCTTTCAGGACATCCTCTCCCCGCCGCCAGAGACGTCCGCGTCAGAAAACAAGGCCGGCTACAACGTGATGCTCACGATAGACGGGGCAATCCAGTACGAGTTGGAAAAAGTCGCCCGCTCCGTGATGGAAGAAACGAAGGCGGAGGCGGTCATGATACTGACCGTCCGCGCGAAAACCGGCGAGATCCTTTCGTACGTCAGCGAACCCTCCGCGAACCTGAATACGTATCCGCTCAGCATGACGACGGAACGGAAGGACCGCCCCGCGCTCTACGCCTACGAGCCGGGATCGGTATTCAAGATATTCTCGGTCGCCGCGGTGCTCGACCGGGAAATCGGAGCCGACAAGGACGTGTTCCTCTGCGACGGCGCCTATACCCTCGAGACGGGAGGCGGCGAGACCATCAGCATCAAATGCCTCGACAGGCACGGCTGGGTCACGGCCCGGGACATCCTCAGGCTCTCCTGCAACGACGGGACGGCGCAACTGTCCGAGCGCGTCTCACCGGCCGACTTCGAGCGTAAGCTCAGGGATTTCGGCTTCGGCGCTAAAACGGGGATCGAGCTCCCCGGCGAGACGACCGGTCTCTTCGCCCCGAGAAGCGGCTGGTCCGCGCGGTCGAAACCGACCATCGCGATCGGCCAGGAGATTTCCGTTTCGGCGCTTCAAATCGTCGGGGCGGCGACCGCGCTCGCGAACGGCGGGGAACGCGTGAAGCTCTCGCTCCTCTCGCGCCTCTACACCCGCGACGGGATCCCGGTGTACGAACACGAAACGACGAGCCTCGGGCGAATCCTCAAGCCGGAGACCGCGGCGCGCATACTCGATTACATGTGGACCACTTCCGAGACGGGAACGGGAACGAAGGCCTCGGTCGGCGACGTTCCGATGGCGGTCAAGACGGGTACGGCGCAGATGCTCGATCCGGAACGCGGCAGGTACAGCACGAAGGACTTCATCTCGAGCTGTATCGGAATCTACCCCGTCGGAGACCCGGAGATTATTCAATACGTCGCCATAATCAAGCCGGTGGGGGAAACCTACGGCGGAAGGATCGCGGCTCCGGTCATCTCGCGCGCGGCGAACGTCGTCATCGACTATCTCGGCATAGGGAGGGCGCAAGCCCCGTCCGTCAGGCACACAGGGATCATCCCCGTGCCGGCGAACCGGCCAGTCCAGATCGGGGATACCATGCCGAACCTCGCGGGCGTTTCCAAACGCATGTTGACGCCCCTGCTCACCCGCACCGACATACGCGTGCTCATCAGCGGCGACGGGTACGTCGTCTCGCAAAGCCCCCCGCCGGGAACGCCGGTAACCGAAGGAATGACCGTTGAACTTGGACTTGAATGACGCCTTCCGGAAAAACCGGGAGCTTTTCGCGCGGAGGTTTCCCGACCTCGCGGCCCTGACGGGACTCGCCTCGGACGCCGAGGCCGAACGGACGCGGGACCTGCTGCCCGCGTCGTGCGAACTCGTCGCGTCGTCCTCGGGTTCGCCGACGCTTTCGGTCGCGGGGTCCTTCGTACATTCGAAGGTCGATCCGGTGCGGGAGGCCGAACGCGCCTTCGCCGCGCGGGGCGTCTTCGACTCCGAGGGCTGCCTCTTTTGCGGTTGCGGACTCGGATACCTTCCCGAGCTTTACGCGGCGCGGTACCCGGCCGCGCCGATACTCATCGTCGAGCCGGAACTTTCGGTACTGATGGCCTTTCTCGCCTCGCGCCCCCTCGAGGGCCTCCTTTCACACCCGAACCTCGTCATAGTCGCCGGCATCCCCGCCTCGGAAGCCGCGGGCGTGCCGGAGCGCGTCGGACTGCCGGACATAGCCTCGTTCGAATCCGCCGCCCTCGTCTCGCCCAACAAGCCCTGGTGGGACGAATTCCGCGAGGTCAGGGCGCGAACGCGCGAAAAGCGCGAGATCAACGCGAATACCCTCCGGAAGTTCGGGGATCTGTGGCTCAGGAACATGTGCAAAAACCTTCCGCACCTGCGCGAACGCGGAGGCATCGAGGCTTACGAGAATTTCGCGGCGGGACTACCCGCCCTCGTGCTCGCCGCGGGCCCCTCGCTCGACTCCGTATTGCCGCGCCTTCCCGCCCTCGCGCGCCGATGCGTCGTTATCGCGGTCGACACCGCCGTCAGGGCGTGTCTTTCCGTCGGCGTCGAGCCGGACTTCATAGTGCTCGTCGACCCGCAATACTGGAACTTCCGCCATCTCGACTCGCTTTCCTGCCCGCGCTCGGTCCTGATCGCGGAATCGGCGGTATGGCCCGCCGTGCTCCGATTCCCCTGCGCCCGCGTGTGCCTGTGCGCCTCGCTCTTCCCGCTCGGGCGGTATCTCGAGTCGCGCGCGTTCGCGCGAGCCGAGCTCGGCGCGGGAGGTTCCGTGTCTACGACAGCCTGGGACTTCGCCCGGTACTCGGGCGCGGAGGCGATCTATATGGCGGGCCTCGACCTCGGATATCCGGGCAAGCGCACGCATTTTTCCGGGAGCGTCTTCGAGGAACGGTCTCACGCCGTCTCGACGCGCCTCGAGCCCGCGGAAACTGCCGGTTTCCGCGCCCTTACCGCGACGGGCCTCCGGGCGGTAAGCGATTACTCCGGCGGGAGTCTCCTGACCGACAAGCGGCTCATCCTCTACGCCTGGTGGTTCGAAAGCAAAATCGCGGCGAATTCCGCCCGTCCGACGTACACGTTGACGCCCGAGGGGGTACGCATACCCGGAATCGGCGTCGCCCGAACCGACGATGTCGCCGCGCTGCCGGACAAGCGCGGAGAGATCGACGCCCGCATGGCGGACGCCCTGTCGCGGCCAGAAACCGGCCCTGACGACGCCCGCGCCTTCGACCTGGCCCTTGACCGCCTGGTAAAAGCCGTAGAGGGTATAGTTCGCCTCGCGGAACGGGGGAAACGGCTTTCGGTAGAGGGGATGAGACCGGGCGTTTCCCGATCGCGTCAGCGGGAGATACTCTCGACTCTTGAGGAAATCGACCGAACGATACTCGCGAGCGAGGCGAAAGAGGTCGCGGCCATGGTATTCTCCCTCGCGTCCGACGCGACGAAGGACGCGAGTCCCCTCGAGGCCTCACGCCGCCTCTACGAGGCACTCGTCGAGGCGGGGAACCGAAACCTCGGACTCATCGCAAGCGGAAAAAAAGAATTCAAGAAACCCGGGGAGGGTGCCGATAAAAGGAGTACAGGGTGCACCGAGTAACGGCGAACGAGAGTGACGTCCAGTCGCCGTTGAATGTGTACAAACTGACCGTATCTCCTCGATACGGTCTTTTTTTTTGCCTTCAGGCGGTAAAAAGCCAGGAGGAGGCCTGATCGGCAAGGGAACCGAGGAGTACGATCCGGATATCGGCGCGTTCGCGCTCGAGGTACTTTCTCCAGGCGTCCTTCCCGAATCGGGACGCTATCCGGTCCCGTGCCTCGCGGGAGGCGAGCGGGGCCTCGACCGGGAACGGTACGTCCGCGTCGGCCTTGCCGGAGACGCCCGCGAGACGGTCGGCGCCTACCGTGCAGAGATAGCCGGACAGGGCGACGACGAGGGGATCGGCCCCGTCTCGGGCGAGCGGGATGAAGGCCGCTACGGCCTTCGAATAGTCTTTTTGCATATACCGGGCGAGCCCCACGTAGAAGGCGCACCATTCGCGCGTTTGCCGTGATACGCGGGACTCAAGGGCGGCGGAAGCGGTCTCGGCGGCGCGGGAATACGCCCCCGAAAGGATGCACGCCGCGGCTATCCGCGGGGAAAATTCGCGCCAAAGGGCCGGCTTTGCCCGCTCGAGCCGGTCGGAAAGGGTTTCTATCGGGGGAAAATCGCCCAAAAGGACATGCGATTCCAGAAACAGGCGTATCAATCTGCGCGAAAAGCGGTTTTTCCCGAGAACGGTCGCCTCGAGATACGTGGCCAAGGCCGGCCAGTCTTCCCGCTCGAGCAGCGAAAGAACCGGCCAATTGACGGCAAAGAGGACATTGAGCGCCACGAGACAAAGAACGAAAAATACGGGAACCGCCGCGTGGTCCTTCCAGAACTGCGCCATGAACGAGGGCGACACCGCGAAAAAAGGAAGAAAAATTATGGAAAGGAACGCGAAAAACAGTACGATATTAAATAAGGCGAATAGTATCCTGAATTTCATGTGGTACTCCCGTGGACACGCGGGAGTATACTACAGGGGAAACGATAAGTGAATACGTTTAACGTTACCGACCTGACAGAGGGGTTCTTCTTCAGCGAAGACGCCTGGCTCGACAAAAAGTTCCTCCTCCTGACGCCCGGCGTACCCATCGGCGCCGAGTTCAAGCGCGCCCTCAGGGACTGGGAGTTCCTCAAGATCTACTCCGAGGGAATCATGGGCGAGCAGCCCGTCTTTCGGCCCCTCGTTACCATGGCCGGCGCGATCCCCGCGGAAGGAGGCGACGAGACGCGCGAGCCGGCGGAGGAATCGCGCCCGACGCAACCCGTAAGCGAGGAAAACCGCTACGAGTTCGTCGAAAAGGAATACTACGAGTATCAGGAATTCATCGCGGACGTGTATACGAAGTACGTCACGAGGAAGGACCTGAACCTGCAGGCGATATCGGATCGCGTAAAGGAGATGTGCGACTTCATACGCGAGAACAGGAAGTTCGTGCTTCGCATCCAGCCGACGCAGGAACACCGGGACAAGAACTACCTCGTCGTGCACTCGATGCGCTCGACGGTCTTCGCGATCGTCATCGGCCTGCAGCTGAAGTTTCCGATCCACAAGCTGATCGAGCTCGGCGTGTCGTGCATCCTGCACGAGATCGGGATGGTTCGCCTTCCGCCCCAGCTCTACATGGGCAACAAGGCCCTGACGCCGGCCGAGAAGAACGCCATCCTCACCCACCCGGTCATATCCTACAATATCCTCAGGGAGTTCTCGTTCCCGCTCAATATCTGCCTCGGCGTCCTCGAGCATCACGAACGCGAGAACGGCGAAGGCTATCCGAGAAAGCTTTCGAAGGAAAAGATCTCGATATACTCGAAGATTATCGCCGTTGCCTGCTCGTACGAGGCGGTGACGGCGCCGCGCCCCTACAAGGAGGCTCGTGACGCCTATTCGGGCATCCTGGACATCATGAAAAACCAGGGAAAGCAGTACGACGAGACCATCATACGCGCCCTGCTCTTTTCGCTTTCGCTGTACCCGATCGGCCTGTACGTGCTGCTATCGAACAACAAGATCGCGCAGGTCGTCGACGTCAATCCCGAAAACCCGAAATATCCCGTCGTACAGCTCGTCGGCGAGGTCAAGGCGGACGGCACGCCGAAGGTGATCGAGACGGGAGAATACAGCGTGCAAGTCTCGCGTCCCCTGACTAAGGAAGAGGGCGCCGCCCTTATCCCGCGCGAACAGGCCCGGTCGTAAGGGCGAACCCGGCGTACCGGGACCGCGTACCGGGACCGCTACCACGACCGAATGCCCGCGAACCAGAAGCGGTCAGAAAAAGAGCGTCACGTCGCCTGACTCCACCGCCTCGGCTCCCGTTCCCTCGACCTCGAAGCCGCCTATCTCCCCCGCGACCTCCTTGTGGGCGGTAATCGTGAATCGCTTCACGAGTCCGCGCAGCCTGTCGTTGCGGATCTCCCATTCCTTCAGTCCCATGTCGGCGAGGAGCCGCTCTTCCTCGGCGCGGTATTCCCGTATCATCCGCGCGAACTGCGAGGACGCCGAGCGCATCGTATCGCGCGCGCCCTTCAGGTCGACGAGAAGGGCGTCGACGTCGCCGCAGAGCCTGTCGAAGGAATCCGGATACACGCGAAGGCGGGCGACCGTCGCCGCAAGCTCCTCCTGATACCCCTGCATCCCCTGAAAAAACTCCTGTTTCTCCCGCTTTATGCGTTCCAGCTCCCGCGCGTCCCTGGCGGAATCCTCGTTGAACGAGGCGTTGAGTTCCCCGATCCCCGCGATAAACGACTCGAGTTCCTTTCTCGTTTCCTGGACGCGCGCGTCCGATCTGAGTATCAGGTCGCTCATGTGCGAGACGGTGTCGCGCACGGCGGCGATCGCGGCGTTTTTCGCCGACTCTATCTGTTGGGTAATGCGGACGTGCTGGAGGCGCGCGATTACCGGGGTTATCGTGTCGAACAGGTTCTTGAGCGTCTTGATCTCGCCGACGATGGCCGCGCTGTCCTTGACCATCGACTTTTGCCCGTGCTGATAGAGGGCGATATGCGCGATATAGCCGGAAAACGACGCGATGACGCGGTCGAGGAGGGACGGCAGGGCGGTTTCGGCGGAAGAACGCCGGTCGAGATAGCGCGACAGAAAGTCGACGCGACGCCGCTCGACGTCGTCCAGCACGCGGTGCACCCCGTCCCAGTTCGCCGAAAAGGTTTCGATAGACGAGGAGAGGTTCGCCTCGACGTCGAGGGCGATCTTGGCGCATATCTCGAGTATCTCGCAGTCGAACGACAGCCGGTCGAGGGTATCCTCCTTCGTCGCGTCGTCCTTCACGCCCGACATCTCGGTAAGCGCGAGCAGGATCTGGTCGTTGGATTGCCGGACGATGTCCTGCAGCTGGATTCCAGCCATCGCGGCCCGAATCGGCGCGTTCACGAGCCGTGCCGTCCTGTCCATCTCCGCGAGATCCGACTCGGCGCGGGAGAGAACGGGTACGATCAGGGCCGAAACGGCCGAATCGTGTTCCCCGGAAGCGAGTCCCTTCGCGTCGACGACGGAGGTAAAGGACTTTTTGAGGGCGTCGTTCCGCGCGAACAGGGTCTGCTCCTCCCGGATCAGGTTGTTCGAGATGGTTATCAGCTGGGCCGAAAGGCGCTTGAGGTTCTCCGTTATCACCGAGAAGGCCCTGCCCTTCTCGCCCGACTTGATCGAGATGACCATCGCGTTGAGCGAGATGAGCTCCAGTTCTTCGGAATCGGCGCGAATCGCGGCGACCCGCTCGTGAATCCCCTCGAGGGACGTCATCCGTTCGCTTAACGCCGCGAAAAGAAGGCCGATACGCCGGTCGTATTCCCGGAAAAAGGCGGATTCGTCCCGATCGTCGAGCGAAAATCCGTCCTTGATGCGCGTAAGGAGGCCGGATAGGGCGGAGAGCGAGGAGGAATCGTCCGTTTCCGCGACCACGGCAAGCAAGGCCGGAAAGGCGGTTGCAAGTCGAGTAAAAATTTCGCCCGTGGAGGCATTACAGTCCTGAATTCCCGCCGTTATCTGGTCGATATCCATCCTTTCCTTCTTGCAAAGCGATTATCCGCGAAATCCACGAAGTTAATAATAGCTTACCCGGCGGTCGATGTACAGTAATCCCGATTTTTTCAATGTTTCTATTTACAGAAACAGCGATGCATGCTACCATACGGATACCATAAGGAGTGTATCATGGCTGGGTATTTAAAGACGCAACCGGACCAGAAGGGCTTTTTCGGCGAATACGGGGGATCGTTCATTCCTCCCCAGCTCCAGGCGGAGATGGACACGATAACCGACGCGTACTATTCCATCAGCAAGTCGCATGACTTCATCTCGGAACTCCGGAGCATACGCAAGCACTTTCAGGGACGGCCGACGCCGACTTTCTACTGCAAGAACCTTTCGACCCGGACGAACGGGCGTATATACCTCAAGCGCGAGGACCTCAATCACACCGGCGCGCACAAGCTTAACCATTGCATGGGCGAGGGCTTGCTCGCGAAATATCTCGGAAAGAAAAAACTTATCGCCGAGACGGGCGCGGGACAGCACGGCGTCGCGCTCGCGACGGCGGCAGCCTATTTCGGTCTCGAGTGCGAGATCCACATGGGCGAGGTGGACATAGCCAAGGAACACCCGAACGTCGTCAGGATGCGGCTCCTCGGGGCGAAGGTCGTCCCCGTCACCCACGGGCTGAAAACCCTCAAAGAGGCGGTAGACTCCGCCTTCGAGGCCTACCTCAAGGACCCGGTTACCGCCATCTACTGCATCGGCTCGGTCGTCGGCCCGCACCCCTTCCCGATGATGGTGCGCGACTTCCAGCACGTCGTCGGCGTCGAGGCGCGCGAGCAGTTCCTGGAGATGACCGGCGAGCTGCCCGATACGGTAACCGCGTGCGTCGGCGGAGGCTCGAACGCCATGGGCATATTCTCCGGCTTCATCGAGGACGACGTTCGTCTCGTCGGCGTCGAACCCTCGGGCCGCTCGCTCAAGATGGGCGACCACGCCGCGAGCATGAGCTACGGAAAGCCCGGCGTCCTCCACGGATTCCGGAGCTACCTCCTGCAGGACGAAAAGGGAGAGCCCGCGCCCGTTTACTCGATCGCGAGCGGCCTCGACTATCCGGGTTCCGGCCCCGAACACTGCATGCTCAAGGACGCGGGACGGATCGAGTACACCACCGCGAGCGACGCGGACTGCCTTGACGCCTTCTACACCCTCTCGAGGGTCGAAGGCATCATCCCGGCGCTCGAAAGCGCGCATGCCGTCTCGTACGCCATGAAATACGCGGCCGAGAACCCACGCAAGAGCGTGCTCGTCAACCTTTCCGGCAGGGGCGACAAGGATATCGACTTCGTCGTGGATACCTACGGAGTGCGCGAATAATTCGATAAAAAGCGTGCACGGAACCGCCCTTTGTCCGTATACTTAACGCATGACCATAACGCGGATTCAATCGGTGGAAACCGTGCGCGACGCCCTCGCGCGAAAGATCGTCTCGAGGCTGAAGGCGAACCGCCCGGTGCTCTTCGTCGCGTCGGGCGGCTCGACCGCCCCGGTTGCCGCGGCCGTATGCGCGGGACTGGCCCGCGAGTTCCGCGACCGGGAGAAAATCCTCAAACTGCTCATGTCGGTGACCCTCGCTGACGAACGGTACGGTCCCGCCGGTCACCCCGACTCGAACTGGCGAAGCCTCCTCGAGAACGGCTTCGAGCCGGCATCGTTCGCGAGCTTTCCCGTACTGAGGGAAGGTTCTGGATCGAAGGGCGGCGAAGACGAGGCGGCGCGGGTCTTCGGCGACATTCTGGCCGACGCGGCGGTCAGGCGCGGTCATGACGATCTTTTCGTAGTGGGACTCTTCGGCGTCGGCGAGGACGGGCATACCGCGGGCATCCTGCCCGGAAGCCCGGCCGCGGCGATAAGCCCGGACGACTCGGTGTACGCGATCGCCTACCGCTCAGCGATCTTCACGCGGATAACGATGACGCCCGCCTTCTTCCGGCACGTCGACTACGCCGTCGCGCTTGCCACGGGAGAGAAAAAACGGGCCGCCGTCGATTCGCTCCGCTCGGACGGCCCCGCGCTCGAGCCTCCGGCGCGGCTCATCTCGCTCGCGCGGGAATCCGTGCTTTATACCGATCTGGACGCCCGAGGATAACAGATGGAACGACTTTCGCGCACCGTGCTTGTCATCTTCGGGCTGACCGGGGACCTCTCGAAACGAAAACTCCTTCCCGCCCTCTATCACCTTACCCGTCGGGGCGTACTGCCCGACGGATTCCGCGTCCTGGGAATTTCCCGAAAGGGCACGACGGTCGGCGACGTCATCGCGGTCGTTCGGGACGCGGTGTCGCGCGAGGGGCCGGAAACGGATACGAACGGACGTGACGGCGCGCTCCCCCGCAACGAAACGCTTTCGCGGCTCGAGAGTATGCTCTCGATTCTCGACATGGACATTTCGCGGGAGGGAGACTACGGTCTGCTCGCGCGGGAACTCGACAGGATCGACGCGAACGCGGGAGAACCGCTCAACCGCCTCTTCTATCTCGCCATTCCGGCGAATCTGTTCGGCACGGTTACGGCGCGGCTCGGAAAGCCCGATATAAACCGGCGCGGCCCGGAAGGGCGCGAGAGCCGCTTCCTCATCGAAAAGCCCTTCGGCGAAAACCTCGAGACGGCCCGCGAGCTCATCGAGCGACTCGACCGCGATTTCGACGAGGAGCAGATATTCCGCATAGACCACTATCTCGCGAAGGAAACGGCGCAGAATATCCTGGCGTTCCGTTTCGGAAACCCGCTCTTCCGGGGAAGCTGGAACCGCGATCGCGTGCGGGCCATCATGATCTCGGCGAACGAGTCCATCGGCATCGAGGGAAGGACGGCGTTTTACGAGCGGATGGGCGCCCTCAGGGACCTCGTGCAAAGTCACCTGCTGCAGTTGCTCGCGCTCGTCACCATGCGCCGCCCCGACTCCATGGACAGCGATTCCATTCACAAGGCCAAGGAGGAACTGCTCGCGAAGGTAGTTCCTCCCGCCGCGGAACGCATGCGCGACGATACCGTGCGCGGCCAATACGCGTCGTATCGCGACGAAACCGGCAAGGTCGGGTCGATGACCGAAACCTACGCGGCGCTTCGCCTTTCGATCGACTCGGACGAGTGGCGCGGCGTTCCCGTACTCCTGCGAACGGGAAAGATGCTGAGGGAAAAGGTCACGGAGATCAACATGGTCTTCGGGGACGGCGAGTCGGGGAACTGCGCGGGCGCGGACGCCGTCGCGGGAGATGGCGCGGGCGCGGACGCCGTCGCGGGCGGCGCGGGAGATGGCGGCGTAACCGCCGGAAGCGGTTCGCCCGCGTTCGGCGAATGCAACGTGCTTACGATCCGCATACAGCCGAACGAGGGAATCGCCGTCGACCTCAGGATAAAAAAACCCGGCTTCGACTCGCTCTTCGACGACGTACAGCTCGACTATTGCTACCGCTCCGACGAGACGGCGATACCCGACGCCTACGAGCGGGTCCTCGTCGACGGAATGCGCGGGGACCGCACCCTGTTCGCCTCGGCGAACGAGGTGCTGTCCTGCTGGCGAATCTCGAACCCGATACTCGACGCGTGGAAGGAGCCGGATTTCCCGCTCCACGTTTACGAAAACGGAAGCGCGGGACCCGAGGCCGCGAACGCCCTCGCCCGCGCGGCCGGGGTCAAATGGCTCGACGAGACGCATCTCGTGTGTCCCGTCCCGCGCGCTAGAAACTGACCGTTACCGAGGCCTTCAGGTAATCGTTGTCGTCATAACAGCCGAGCTCTCCGGAACGACGCCCGCCGAAAACGCCCGTCGACAGCTCGAACGAGAGGTCGTCGCGCGTCCAGCTCGCCGCGGGAATCAGATAATAGTCCCCGTCCTCGACGCCGAATATCGCGGTCGTCTTGAGCTCGAGCTCGTCGCGAAAGAGTTTCTTCGAAACGACGGCCGTGATACGGGTCCTGGTCATGTCGGTTCCGTCCTCGAAGTCGAACGGTTCCTCTCCCACGCCGCCGTCCATGAGGCGCACGGAGCCCGTGCCCTGGAGATTCAGGTTGAGACCCGCGATCACGTCGCGGTCGAACCCGAGCGACCATACGATCGAGGGGTTGTACGTCGACGGATCGTCTCCCGCCATGTCTTCGGTGAGGTTGACCCCGAGCTCGGCGCGGAGATTCGTCCCCGCGAGTACCGTGGCGCAATCGAGACCTATCTGGTGATAGCGATTATAGAGCGTCTCGATGTCGAGGCTCGTTCCCGGCACGAGAGTGACCTTCACGGCCGGCCGCTTGAGATACCCGTAGAAGTACTGCGCCCCGAGGTCGACCGAACCGACCGTCGTCGTGAAGCGAAGTCCCGCCTGCCAGTGCCCGAGCCCGTCGCTCTCCTCCTCGACGCGCGTTACGTCGCCCGTGACGGCGTACGCTACGACAATCTGCTGCATGGCGGCCTCGAGCTCGATCATCTTTCCGGGCACCCAGCGACCGTCGGTCGCGAAGCCTTCCCCCTCGAACGAGGGAAGGAGAACGGCCTCGACGCGGGTCATCGGGGCGAGGGAACGAGAGACGCGCACGAGGGGGCGCGCGATTTTCCGCTCCATCTCGTCGACGACCGTGAGGTCCGATTGGTCCTGCGGGTTCACGACGTCGAGCGGGCCCTGGCTGTCGGCGCGGCCCCAGGCGAGTTTCCGTAGCCCCGCCTCGATATCCGTCTTGCCGAGATAGGCGCGGACATAGGCCTCGTCGATCACGAAGGGGGAATCTCCCGTTTCCGGATTCTCGGCTTCCAACGACAGGTAGCCGTCGGCCATCGCGCCGGAGACGGAGAGATTCACGACGCCCGAAAAGAGGTCGCCGAGCTCGAGCGTCTCCCGCGAGGTCGAGCCGGAAAGCTCGTCGACGAAGGCGCTCGCCCCGGCGGAAAGCTCGCCCGAGAGGCGGACGGACGAAGCGGCCGCAGCGGGCGCGAAGGCGCCGTCGGGGATCGAGGATTCCGTCCCGGACGCCGGTGCATCGGCGTCCCCGAAGCCGAAGGACGGCGCATCCTGCGCGGATACGGGCGCGAGAACGAGAATCGCGACGCACGCGGTCGCGATGACGCGCGACATTCCGCTCATTTCACCCTCCCCGTGGAAAGGTAGTCGACGGTGAACACCCCCTCGGGGATCTTGTCGTCGTACTTGACGATATCGACGTATATGGTGGTACTCGTCTTTGCGGCGACCGTCGTCATCCTCGTCTGCGTCGGCGTGACGCGCGATTGCACGTCCCTGGTTTCCAGCACCTCGAGCAACTTGACGATCTCGCCGTTCTTGCCGTAGAGCTCGATCTTCCAGGCGACGAGGCTTCCCTTGTCGATCCAGGAAACCATCTTCGAGTACTGGTACTTCGGATCCTTCGGAACCGACTCGATCACGTGACAAGCCTTGCCGTCGAGAGACTCCTCGCGGAGGTACGAGTGGGTGTCGAGCGATGCGTCGCGATCGGCCGACGAGATATCGTCGTACGAAAGATCGGTTCCCATGAAGCTCCCCGACCCTTCGGCCGAGGCGATGCGGCGAACCTTGCCGAGCGACGGCAGGAATATCCAGCGGTCGTCGTCGCCGCCCTTGTTCTCCATGGTGAGAAACCGCGTTCCGGCCACGCTCGCGGGCTTCTGAAACACGATGATGGTTCGGTCACCCTTCGGGGAGTCGCTCGAATACTGGTCGATGAGCCGCTCGCTCGTCGCTCCTCCCTTCGCCGCGATGACCATCCGGGATCGCGTCGAAACGGTCTTCGCGTCGAGCCGGTTTCTCGCGGCCTCGACGATGGCCTGCGCGTTTTGGGCTTCCTCGGCCGACAGGGCCGGAGCGAGAAAGGCGAAAAGGACGAACGGCACCAGAAGCGAAGCAAGCGTTTTGTTGAAACGATTCATGTTATCTCTCCTTCGTGATGAATTGCGGTCGTATCCAGTTAAGCAGCACGGGCAAAACCGTCAGCGCGACCACCGAGCTCGAGAGCATGGTGAGGGCGATGAGGAAGCCGAACTGCGAAAGCATGTTGAACTCGGACAGGATCAGGACGGCGAAGCCGCACCCGACCGATATGGCGTTGATCATGATGGCCTTTCCGGACGTCACGAAGGTACGCCGGAGAAATCCCTTCGCCCCCCCGTGCGCGACGTACTCCCGGTTGTAGGCCGCGAGATAGTGTATGGTGTAGTCGATCCCGATACCGACAGCGAGACTCGCGACGAGGGCCGTGCCGATGTTTAGCTTGATGCCGGTCAGGGCCATGACGGCGAAGTTGAGCAGTATCGAGATCGCGAGCGGCGCGATGCCGATGAGACCCGCCCAGACGGATCCCCAGGAAACCGAGAGAATGACGAATACCATCGCGATCGATATGACGACCGACACGACCTGCGACTGGACGACGAGCCGGTTGAGCGAGCGCTCGACGAAGGCGATGCCGCCGACCGTGACCTCCACCGTCGGGGGGAATTTCGCGCGCGCGTACTCTTCGATCTTCGCGACGACCGCGTCGGTATCGATCTGACCGAGGGTCTTGAGCTGCACGTTCATCCGTATAGCCGTCGGCTCGAGCGGATCGTTCGCGTACGACCCGATGTCGCCCGAAAGGAGGACGAGATAGTTCGAAACGAGCGAGGCGAGCTCCTCCTTGGTCGTCTTTCCGTACCGGGCCGGGTCGGCCGGGATCTCGTAATAAGCCTCTCCTTCGTAGTTCACGGAAGCCCTGAGTTCCTTGACGAAATCCCTCACGCAGGCGTTACCCGTGTTCGTCTCCCTGAGCGCGCGGTCAAGCGACGCGACGAGGGAGTCCCGTGTCACCGTTTCCTCGCGGGATGGCGCGGCGCGCCCGGCGGCGGCGTCGGAGATGGTGCCGGCGGAAATCGAGGGTAGCGCGGCCGAAGAGACGTCGGAAACCGAATCGCCTTCCGACGACTCTCCGAAATCCCCGAAACCGAAATCGCCCGTGTCGCCGAAGCCGAAGCCGTCGCCGTCTCCAGACGCCGGCGCCAGAGGGGCCGCCTGAGGCCTGATGCCCGAGGGATCCTCGTCGGCGTTGTAAACCTGGTTGATCCTCTTGACGAGATCGGTGAATCCCATCGTCTTGCCGACGTTCGGCACGCTCTCCGTCAGGTACGCGGAAAGGCCGTCCATGGCGACGAGAACGTCCGGGTGCAGGACGCCGAGCGGCTCGTCCGAGCGCACGACGACGCTGACCGTCTTCGTGCCCGCGAACCGCTCCCGTATGAACCTGTCCGACTCGGCGACGTCCGCGTCGCCGCGGAAGTATTCCACCAGCACGTTGTCGATCACGAGCTTCGTGATTCCGTAGCAGGAAAGGGCGATAAGCGCGACGGAACAGAGGATGACGATCCGCTTCTTCCGCGTTACCGCGGTAAACGAGTCGGCGATCGCGTCGCTCAAGGGGTCGCCGGTCGCCGCGGACGGCCCCGAAGCCGCGCCGGACGCGGCGGGCTTTCCCGCCGAGTTCCGCCGCGGAAGGGGTTTCGGGCCGCGCAGGAGGAGCACCGCCGGAATGAAGGTCATCGAGACGACGAACGCGGCTACAACGCCGAAGCTGGAAAAATAGCCGAACTCCCGGATCGGAAGGACCGAGGTAAAGCAGAAGGAAACGAAACCGACGAAGGTGGTCAACGCCGCGAGCGCGACCGGCTTTCCGATCCTTGAGAGGAGCTCGAGAACGAGCCTTTCGTGTTCCTCCTTCGTCAGAGTCCTTCCGTCGAGACGGTCGTCGAGGTAGTGCGTCACGACGTGGATCCCGTACGCGCTCCCGACCGCGACGAGTATGACGGGCAACACGGTCGAGAGGATCGACAGCCTGACGCCGAACAGCGGCATCGCTCCGACCGACCAGATCGTGGCGATGACAACCGTCGCGAGGGGAAGCGCGATCGCGAGGGCCCGGCGGAACGAGAAAAAGAGGATAGCGAGGACGGCGAGCACGACGAGCGGGATGAGCGTCCGCAAGTCGGCCTTCATCGCTGAATTGATGTCCGAGCTCAATACGGGCATGCCCGCGAGATAGACCCTGGTGCCGTCGTCGAATATGGCTCGAGAGAGAGAGCGGATCTCGCCGAGGACCGCGAGACTCTCCTCCCCTCCCGCCTCGTCGGACTCCATGTCGAGCGCGACGAGCACCTGCGTCGATTTCTCGTCGTCCGAGACGAGGGCGCGGTCGTAGAGATCCCAGGAACGGACGCGGTTTTTAACCTCGGCGATTTCCGCCGGGCTCCCCGCGAAGGCCTCGGGCACGATCGGTTCCACGACGATCGAGTCTCCCCGCGCGGTGATGTAATCGGTCGATACGATGGAACTGACCGTATCGATTCTCCCGAGCGATTTCAGCCGCTCGTCGAAATCCCGCACGCGGGCCAGGAAGTCGCCGTCGAAAACCGAATCGAAGGGACGCTCGAGCCCGATGAGGATGAACACCTGGCTCCCGAAGTCGTCGTCGATGGCCTCGGCCTGGAGGCGCGACGGATCGTTTTCCGGGACGAAGCGGTAATTGTTGTTGTCGAGCTCCATTTTCGGAAATTGCGCGGCGAACGCCGCCGTGACGGCCAGTATCACCGCGACGATCGCCCGCGGATGGCGATAGATTCGTTTCATTCTCGTACGCTCCTTTATGTCATTCGGAAAGCTTCAATTGCGACGTGTCGACGCCGTGTCCCGCCATCCCCCTGAGAAGGATCTCGAAGACCCGACGCATCTCGGACACGACGAGGGACATGTCCCGCAAGTCGCGGGGAAGGCGCGCGACGTTGTCGATGATCCCGGAGGACACGATCAGCACGGTGCGCGCGAGGGACTCCGCGTCAAGGTCCGTCCCGAGCGTCCCGTCGCGCAATCCGCGCGCGATGACGTCCCGGATGAGCGAGATCATGCGCGCGCCCGGCAACTTCGCGCACTTGCCGCCCGCATCGTACAGCAGGGGAAAACTCGGGGCGATAAAGTTCTTGATGCCGATCAGGACGAAGATGTCGCTCGAGTCGCTGAAACGGTCGAGATAACACTGCCAGAGCACCCGGATCGCCGTTATGCCGGAGTCGTCCTCGGACAGCCGCGCCTCGACATACTCGACGAAGGCGTTCCCCGCCTCGTTGAAGATGGCCTCCAGAAGGCTCTCCTTGTTGCGGAAATACAGGTAGAGCGTCGCCTTGCTGAGCTCGCACTCGCGCGCGATATCGGACATGCTGACGGATTCGACCCCGCGTTCCAGGATGATCTCCCGGGCGGAATCCAGGATCATCTGCCGTCGCAACTCCCGCTCTCGCTCCTTTCGTTCCGCAATACCCATACGCCGCCTCGATTATCATGGTATGTCGCAATTTTCTGACCGTCGGTCATTTAATTACCTTTCGTAGTATTTATGACCTTAGGACGAATTTTGTCAAGTGGTTCGGCATTAATTGACCCTGCTCCCGTATTACGTTAGCTTTTACGTATACTTACGTTTTCTTCGGAGGAATTCCATGAGCAAAGGGATAAAGACCGTTTTGGTCGTGCTGGCGATTGTCGCCGTAATCGTTATCGGCGCCTATCGCTTCTTCGCGGGCAATTACAACTCGATGGTCGCGATGGACGAGGGAGTCAAGGCTCAATGGGGACAGGTACAAAACGTCTACCAACGCCGGCTCGACCTCATCCCCAATCTCGTGGCGACGGTCAAGGGCTACGCCCAGCACGAGTCGAAGGTATTCACCGACATCGCCGAGGCGCGCTCGCGCGCGGGAGGCGTGATGAACGTCTCCGACGAGGTACTGAACGACCCGGAATCCTTCAAGCGGTTCCAGAAGGCGCAAGGGGAGCTCGGAAGCGCCTTGCAGCGGCTCCTCGTCGTGACCGAAAACTATCCCCAGCTCAAGGCCGACCAGAACTTCCTCGCGCTCCAGGACCAGCTCGAGGGAACCGAGAACCGCATTACGGTCGAGAGGATGAGATACAACGAGGTGGTACGCGGATACAACACCTTCATCAAGCAGTTTCCGCGCGCGATCATAGCGAACATGAACGGCTTCCGCGAGAAGGCCTATTTCGCCGCGGATGACGCGGCGCAAACGGCGCCCGCGGTATCCTTCGAATGAGCGACCGAGCCGGAAAGGGACGGCCGAACGCGCTCGCGAGGGGCCTCGGGCTGACCGAGGAGGATCTCGCCGGGATCGAACGGGCGGTGAGAAAGGCGGAAAGCGGCACCACGGGAGAAATCGCGATAGCGGTTACCCCCGAAAGCGCGGATTACTCGTTCCGCGAGCTCTTCGCCGCCGTCATCGCGGGGGCGCTCGCCTTCGCCCTAGCCCTGACCTTCCATTCGGATATTGCGGGCTTTCTCGACTCGCTCGTGTGGCATCCGCCGGCCTGGTACGCCACGGCCGCGTGCGGAGCGGGGGCGTTTCTCGTCATCGCGCTGTTCTATCTCCTCGCGAACGTTCCGGCGATCGACCGTCTCGTCGTGCCGCGACGGGAGAGGTCGCGCGCGGTGTACCGGCGCGCGCTCAGGCACTTCGTCGAAAGCGGCGTCTACGCGACGTCGGAGCGCACGGGCATCCTCATTTTCATTTCCCGCATGGAACGCGAAGTGCGAATCCTCGCGGACTCCGGCATCAGCGGGAAAATCGACCAATCGACGTGGAACGCACTCGCGGAGCGCATAGCGCGCTCGGTCAGGGAGGGAACGTTGCGACGGGAACTCGTATGGGCTGCGGAGTCCTGCGGGACGCTGCTCGCCGAGCACTTTCCGGCCAAGCGCGAGAACCCGAACGAGTTGACGGACGCGATCGCCTTTCTGGAGGCGGGAGAATGACCGCCCGACGCCGCGGGGTCGCCCTCCGCGCGGCGCTCGCCGCGCTTGCGTTCGCGTTGCTGTCTCCCTCCCCGCATGCACGCGAGGTTCCCCCGCTGACCGGCCGGGTCGTCGATCTCGCGAACGTCCTTTCCGACTCGGAGGAAGCCGAAATATCCTCGTTTTTATCCTCGGTAGACAGCCAGACCGGCGTACAGCTCGCTGTCCTGACGATCGATTCCCTCGGCGGGGACTCGCTCGAGGGCTACTCGATACGGGTGGCTGACGCGTGGAAGCTGGGCCGAAAAGACCGCGACGACGGCGCGCTCCTGCTCGTCTCCGTCGCCGACCGCGCCGTACGCATAGAAGTCGGATACGGACTCGAGGGTTCGCTCACCGACGCGGCGGCGGGACTCATAATCCGCAACGTGATCGCCCCGCGCTTTCGCGAGGGAAAGTACGCCGAGGGAATTTACGAGGCGTGCCGGAACATCGTCGGACTCGCGACGGACAACGCGGAGATCGTGGCGGATGAGGTCAAGGATCCCCGCAAGAAGGATGAAGGCGACGGGATCGCCTCGTTCGTATTCTTCGTCGTTTTCATGCTGTTGATGATCGCGGGACGAAGTCGGCGCGGAGGGGGCGGCATCCTCGGTCCGTTGATCCTTGGAAGCCTGCTTTCGGGCGGCAATCGCCACGGAGGCGGCGGATTTTCGGGAGGAGGTTTCTCCGGGGGCGGCGGCGGATTCGGCGGCGGCGGCTCGTCAGGCGGTTGGTAAACCGGCCGGTTGGTAAAACAGGTCGCTCCCCGCCGCGTCGCGGGAAAGCGCCTATTCCGGCCGGTCCCCGTCGCGCAGAAGCGCGATCTCGTCTTCGGTCAATTCCCGATACCTGCCCGGCGGCAAGGCCGGATCAAGAGAAAGCCGTCCCATGGACAGTCGCTTCAGATAGACGACCTCGTTGCCGACGGCCTTGAACATCTTCTTTACCTGATGGTACTTCCCTTCCCGAATGACGACGCGAACCTCCAGGCAGGCTGAGGAGTCGTCGGCGGAGGAGCCGTCGACGGATAGCGCACGGGCGGATGGCGCGCCGGCCACGGGCGACTCGACGACGCGCGCCCGCTCGATCACGGCGGGCATGCAGGTGTATCCGTCGTGAAAGGTTACGCCCTCGAGAAACCTTCGCCGGTAGTCTTCGAGCGTCGGATCGTCGACGGGATCGCGCAACCGCGCGAGATACGCCTTCTCGCATCCCGATTTCGGCGAGGTTATCCGGTGCGTCAAGGGGCCGTCGTTCGTAAGCACGAGCAAGCCCTCGGTATCGACGTCGAGGCGACCGACGGGAAACAATCCCATGGAAGACCACGGGGAACCGATCAGGTCCATGACGGTGCGGTGAACGGGATCGCTCGTCGAGGTGACGACGCCCGCGCATTTGTTGAGCATGAGATACGAAAAGGTCCTCAGGACGACTGGCCGGCCGTTCAGGGCGACGAGATCGGAGTCGGGATCGACCCTGAAGGCGGGGTCCGTACGCGTCACGCCGTTTACCGTCAGTTCCCGTTCGCGGAGTATCCGCTTGATATCCCGCCGCGAGCCCCATCCGTTTTCGGCGAGAAGTTTATCGAGACGGCTTTTCATTCGAGGTGAGTTCCATGCGGACGAGGGAACCGGCGCGCGTCAGCGCCCGCGTCAGCGAGGCGTAGTCCGTGTGCGCGGTGACGTGCACCTGCAGGGAAAGCTTGATCCTGTCCGACGACATGTTCTTGGCGACGTCCATGTTGTCGACGACGACCTTCAACTCCGCGAGCTCGCGCTCGAGACGGGCGAAATCGAACTCGCGCTCGTCGTACACGAGATACAGGGTCTTGATGTTCTTTGGCGGGAAAAGGCGCAACTCGTACCTCTCGAGGAAAAAGAGCGTCGCGAGCGCGCACGCGAGGGTGATCCCGGCGGCGCCGTAGGCACCGAGTCCGACGGCGAGGCCGATCGCGGCCGAAACCCATATCGTGGCGGCGGTCGTCAGGCCCTTGATGTTGAAACCCTGCCGGATGATCGCGCCGCCCCCGAGAAAGCCGATGCCCGACACGACCTGCGCCGCGAGCCTTCCGGGATCGCCGAAGAGACCGGAAACAGACACGCCCCTGACCGCCCCGACGAGGGCGCTCTCGAAGACGTCGATGCCGCCGGCGAGAAGGAGCGAGACGATCATGAGCAGGGTCGAACCCGAACAGATGAGAATGTGCGTCTTGAGTCCCGCGGGCTGACGGTGCATCTGCCGCTCGAGCCCGAGCAGTGCTCCGGCGACAAGACTCGCCACAAGGCGCAATGCGATGGAATCCATGATCGCTCCTTACGCGCGCGCGCGCGCCGAACGCCGGAAGCGAGTCACCGGTTCACGCGGCCCGAACCGTCGCCGGAAAGCAGGGCCTCGATCTCGCCGCGGCCGCAGAGGTTGAAGTCCCCCGAAACGGAGTGTTTCAGGCACGACGCCGCGACGGCGAACTCGAGGGCGCGCGCCTCGT
This sequence comes from Spirochaetota bacterium, assembly GCA_023393015.1. GTDB lineage: Bacteria > Spirochaetota > Spirochaetia > Treponematales > Treponemataceae > Teretinema. The sequence continues at coordinate 24,487 of JAEWMY010000026.1, read as the reverse complement.
CGCCGGGAAACTCGAGAAGGCCGAATATCAGTCCCGCGGCGAAGGCGTCGCCGCCGCCGACCCGGTCCACGATGTCGTCGATATCGTACGTCTTCGACGCGTGAAAGCCCGACCCTCCGTCGAGGACGGCGGACCATCCGTTGCGGTCCGCGGACCGCGACTCGCGCAGGGTCATCGCGACGACCGAAAGGTTCGGATACGCCTCCCTGACCCGACGCGCGAGGTCCCGGTACGCCTCCGCGTCAAGGCGCCCCGCCGTCACGTCGACGTTCGATGGCGCGATGCCGAGGCACATCTGCGCGTCTTCCTCGTTCGCGACGAGGACGTCCGCGAGACCGACGAGCTCCGGCATCACCTCGACGGCCTTCTTGCCGTATTGCCAGAGTTTCTTCCGGTAGTTGAGGTCGATCGAGACCGTACAGCCGGCTTCCTTCGCGGCGCGTACCGCCTCGAACGAGACGGAGGCGGCCCCGGCAGAGATGGCGGGCGTGATGCCGGTTACGTGGAACCACCGGACGCCGCGGAATATCGTCGGCCAGTCGAAGTCGCCAGGCGCGACGCGCGAGACGGAGCTTCCGTCGCGGTCGTACACGACGTTCGAGGCGCGCTGGTTCGCCCCGTTCTCGAGGAAGTAGACGCCGACCCTTCCGGGCGAGCGCCGTACGCGCGAGACGTCGACCCCGTGCCTCCGGAGCTCGCCGAGCGCCGCGTCGGCTATCGGGTTGGAAGGAAGGGCCGTGACGAAGGAGGCCTTCTTCCCGAGCACGGCGAGCGAAACGGCGACGTTCGCCTCTCCCCCGCCGAAAGTCGCCTCGAGCGTCGGTGACTGAAACAGCCGTTCCGACTGCGGGCTCTTGAGCCTCAGCATGATCTCACCGAAGGTTACGATACTGTCCATGAGACGATACTATCCCATGCCGGATAGTCCGTCAATCAAATGCGAAATCGCTGTATCATCGGGCGTTTTGCCTGTATACTGTCCGCAACGAGGAGAGACGATACATGAACCCAGTTCTTGAGGCGATAGGGAAGATCGGGCTCGTGCCGGTCATAAAGATAGACGACGCGGCCAAGGCGCTTCCCCTCGCGCGCGCCCTCAACGCGGGGGGCCTTCCGTGCGCCGAGGTTACCTTCCGCACAGAGGCCGCCGCCGACGCTATCGCCGAAATCGCCCGGGGAACGCCGGAGACGCTCGTCGGAGCGGGAACGGTCATCAACGTCGAGCTCGCCCGGCGCGCCGTCGACTCAGGCGCGCGTTTTGTCGTCGCTCCCGGATTCAATCCCTCGGTCGTGGACTTTTGCGTCGAACGGGGCATACCGGTCGTGCCGGGCGTCAACGATCCCTCGGGAATCGAGGCCGCCCTCGAGCGCGGTCTCGATACGGTCAAGTTCTTTCCGGCGGAGGCCTCGGGCGGCGTCGCCATGCTCGACGCCCTCGCGGGTCCCTTCGCGAACGTCACCTTCATGCCGACCGGCGGCATAGGACCGTCGAACCTCGGCGAGTACGCCCGCCGCAAGAACGTTCTCGCGATAGGCGGAAGCTGGATGGTTCCCGCCGACCTCGTCGCGGCCTCCGACTGGGATGCCGTAACCGCCCTGTGCCGCGACGCCGTTCTCGCCGTGCAAGGCTTCTCCTTCGCCCACGTCGGGATCAACGCCGCCGATCCCGCCGCCGCCGCCGAGGCAGCGGGTCTATTCGCGCTGCTCGGGTTGGCGCCGAAGGAAGGCGCCTCTTCCATCTTTTGCGGAACCCCCGTCGAGGTCATGAAGGCCCCGTTCCGGGGAGCGATGGGTCATATCGGAATCTCGTGCTGGAACCTCGAGCGCTCCCTCGCCTATCTCGCGAAATTCGGTTTCGCCTCCGTCCCCGAAACGGAAAAACGCGAGGGCGGACGCCTTACGGTAGCCTATCTCGACCGGGAGATAGCGGGGTTCGCCTGCCATCTCGTTCGCGCGAAATAACCCGACATCGGCGCGCGCGCGACTTTTTTCGCTAGCCAGAAGGGCGTAATTTCAGCTATAATCTAAGCTTATGGATATTGACCAGTTCATGAACGAGACGAACGGCACATCCACCTCACCGCACGCGATGGATACCCCCTCGACGGATATCATCGTACTCAATCCGCAGGAACGGGCGCTCGTGAACCGCGTGTTCGAGAACCTTCGCGTGTACTCCCCCGAGACGATGGTGGGAGTCGCGACGCGCGTCATGGACCTGGAGCGCCTTTCCGTATCCATATCCCGCTACCCCTCGATGCACGAGCGGGGCTTCCTCGCGGGCCAGACACGTTCCTCCGAAACCCTCATCGACACGCTCTGCGCGTACAGCGACGGGGAGCGCCTCCTGACCCTGCCGACCAAGGCCATCCTCGGACAGGGCTTCCTCGTCGCGAAATTCCACGCCTTCGCGGCCATCACGAAAGTCGCCGTCAACTCATTCTTCTCCGATCAGGATATCCAGGAACTCAGGCAGGCGACGCTCAACATCATGTTCACGATGATGGCGGAGGACGTGTACATATCCCTGCTCGACGACCCGAACTTGAGCCAGCCGGTCAGGCGGGATATCGCCGAATCGCTCGCGGAACTCTGGGAGCACCGCCTCGACCCCCACGTCTCGAGCGTCGCGCCCGTTCTCGACGCGGTGTGGACCGTGCGCGACCAGATCGCGCCGAACTTCGGAACGATGATCGGCACGAGCGAGCTGTTGCTCCTCTCGATCGCCCTCGACGACACCTGGCAGAAATTCATCTCCCAGCGCCTCGGCGAAAGCGACGTCGCCTCGTCGATGGAGGAGTTCATCTTCGGCCTCTCCCACGAGGACATTCTCCTTATCAGAAAGGAACTCAAGAACCGCGGGATCAACGCGATCGGCCGCGACGAGGTGCCGGGGATCGTCGGCCACAAGGCCGCGCTCTCGAACGAGGACCCGCGCATCTTCTACCGGGCGTACACGCAGCGGCGCAACAACGCGGACGCGAGGAAGCGACTGTCGGCGCCGGGACCGAAAAAGACGCTCGAGGACCATTACATGCAGTTTATCTTCGAGCGCAACCGGGAGCGTATGACGAATGGCGGGAAGTAGGGAGCCGTTCCGCTTCGGGGAGAAGCTCCGCGCGGTACGCGAAAAGAAGGGATACACGCTCAAGGTCGTCGCGCAGGCGGCCGGCGTGAGCGAAAGTCTCGTCTCGCAAATCGAGCGCAACCGCGTGTCCCCGGCCATCGACACCCTGCTTTCGCTCGCGGACGCCCTCGAGATCGACCTCGAATACCTCTTCGCCGAATACAAGCGCGAGCGTCCGGTACGGGTCATCAAGTCCGACGAACGGCGCGAGGTGACGGAGGCGGGCGTCCTCTACGAGGAGATCGTGAGGCCGGTGGACGACGACGGCGCGCACGCGATAGAGGCGTATTACATAACCCTGCCCGCTGGGGGCGAGACGACGCGCGGATCGTACGGACACCTCGGCCGCGAGTTCGGCATCGTCACCGAGGGATCGGGCGAGCTCCACTACGAAACGCGCGCGTATCCCCTTTCCAAGGGAGACAGCATTTCCTTCGCGGCCTCGGCCCCGCACGTGCTCGTCAACACGGGTCCCGACCCGTTCAGGGCCCTGTGGGTCGTCACGCCCCCGCAGCGCTTTTCCTGACCGTTCGTCGACGAGTCCGGCTAATCTTCGGCGAGGGACGCGAGGGCGTGCCTCGCTTGATAGCGAAGGTCCTCCATCTCGCGGATCCAGAACGCCTTCGTTCCCCAATCGGGGTTGCGCTCCGCGAAGAGGGAGTCGTCCTTTTGCGCCTCGCGCCACGAAAGAAAATAGAGGATGCGCATGAAGCGCAGGGTCTCGACGAGGTCGAGCGACCTCCGGTCGAAACTTCCGAAACGCTCGTAGCCCTCGACGAGAAGGCCCATCTCGCGCCGGGCGGATTCGAGGTGGTCGGGCAGAAGCAACCAGAGATCCTGGACGGCCGGTCCCGTCATCATGTCGTCGAAATCGATTAGAAGAAGGCCCTCGTCGAGCCGGTCGAGTATGTTGCCGCGATGGCAGTCTCCGTGAATCCTGATGAACGAGGAGCGGTCGAAACGCGCGGAAGCGGTCTCGAGGACACCGGAACAAAGGTCGAGAAATTCCCCCCGCATGTCGGGATGCAGGGAATCCGAGTCGGCGAAGGCGCGGCAGAAGGCGAGCGTGAGGTCGATCGGGTGAAAGGTCACGCGCGAGTCCGCGCGGGCGAGACGCGAGACGGCATGCAACCGCCCGATAAGGCTTCCGAGCCTGAGGTAATCGTCGTCGCCCGTCACGTCGAAGGTCCGCCCGCTCCGGAAGGGAAAACACGCGAAGAGGATCCCGTCGCGCTCGCCGATCGTGTCAGTCGTGTCGATCGGACCGGAGCCCGCGCGCGCGACGCCTTCCTTCAACGGAAGAGGCGCCACCACGGGAAGCTCGGCGGCGGCGCATTCGGCGAGAAACGCGTGCTCCTCCGCGACGGCCTCTTTCCCCCACCGACCGGGCCGGTAGAACTTGACGACGAAGCGCTCCCCCTCCTCGTCGCGGAGGGAGTACACGCGGTTGACGTAGCTGTTGCACGGGGTCACTACCGGATCGAACGCGCGACCGAGCGCGGTTTCCGCCGCGGAGAGAACGGTATCGGGAGAAAGGCAGGCGAAGGGATTGGCGGTGTCCATGCGTCAAGGTATACCAGAAACGAGGCTTCTCGCACAGCCCGCCTTCGTCCCGTCATTCCTCCTCGTCCTCCCCGTCGTCCGAGCCGAAACCGGAAACCGTCGCGGGATCGACGAGCAAGCCCTTCTCCTTGAGCGAGCGCGACACGGCGAATTTCGGGACGAGGCACGCGGGCTTCGCGGGTACGAGGATGTCCTCTCCCGTCGCGAGGTTCTTCATGACGCGCGCCTTCCGCGCGGCGCGGGCCTTCAGGAAAACGGCGCCGAGCTTTCCGACCGGTACGCGTTCGCCGAGAAGGACGCCCGCCTCTATCGTCGAAAGGTAGTCGTCGATGATCGCCTTCGCGGCGACCTGCGTGAGGGCGTGCTTCTTCGCGATGAACGCCGCTATCGACTTCGCCGTGAACTGCTCGACGGAGGACTCGCCCGCGGACGCTACGGTACGGTTGATCTTGAGGAATCCGTTCGTCAGGTAGATCGTCGCCTCCCGGATGCGTTGCTCCTGGTCGGTTTCTCCCGTACCCTCCGGGCACACGGCTATCCTATAGAGGGAAGAACTCTGCTTGAGCGGGCTTCCCGCGAATTCGGCGACGGCGCCCTGGGAGACGTCTCCCGATATCGAAACCCCCTGACCCTTGATAAAGTCGGGCACGTCGCCGCGGAATTTTATCGAGGCGTATTCGAGCCAACGCTTGCCGCCCTTGGCGGGGCCGAGGCTCACGAGGGATCCGGAATAGGTCAGGAGAATCGCCCCGCGATCGTCGCCCGATCCCAGTTTCTCGACAATCTCCATTCCGACGCTTTTCATCTGTCCCATGAACAGCTCGTACTTGTCGCTCCAGACGCGCGCGTAGCGTTCCCGCTCGTCCTCATCGACCGTCTTGCCGTTGTCCCCGAGCAGAGAGACGATCTGCGCCTGGATTTCGGCGGGCAGGGTCTCGAAAACTTTTTCGTGCATTTCTTCCTCCTTCATGACATTATTGAGACGTGTGATACAGTATAGCCCAGTTCAGGAGGTTTTTATGGAAACTTTTCTCGGTTTGTCTCCGGTTATTCAAAACCACATCAAGCAGATCGCCAAGACGTCGGGACTGCCGGTCGGTGACGAGACGTACGAAAAGCTCGCATGCGCCTGGGAAGATAAACGAAAATGCTTCGAGGACGGAATCTCGGATAATAATCTCGAGGAAGTCCAGTTCTTCTCCCGTGACGAGGAAAAGGGCGCGGTCGCGTTGACCTATTCGGGCTCGCTCATCAACATCGGTCCGCTCGTCGACGGGAAGAGGCGCGCCGAGTACACGTCGATCGGCCTGCGCGTGGACGTGCCGGGAACGGCGCTCGAGGAATCGTCGGAGCTCGCTTCCGACGTCGAAACCGACGCGGTGATCTCCTTCGCGAAGGGTCCGATCCAGCAGAGTTCCCCGATCTTCAAGATCGCCGTGAGCCGCGAGGAACTCGACGCGGAAGAGGAAGAGGCCCTGCTGACCCAGGTCACGCAGGACATCGCCGAGGAATTCGTGGAAGTCAACAAGACTATCATACAGTAATGGAAGTCCTGGAGACGATACGGGCCATCGCGTCGCGCGACGCGCTCCCCGAGAAGGGGGCGTATTCCCGCCTGCTCGAGCGTACGATAACGGCGCTCGAGCACGAGAAGGCCGACGCGAGGCCTCCCGACCCCACCGGTTTGTCGGGCGGACTCGTCCGCCTCGACAAGAGCCTGCACACACTCGTCCTCCCCGACCTTCACGGGCGGACCGATTTTTTCCGCGGCGTTCTAGAGTCCCCTTTCCCGGGAGCGGGAAACGTGGCGGAGGCGATCGGCTCCGGCTCGTTGCAGATGCTCTGTCTCGGTGACGGATTCCATTCCGAGCGCCGCGGCAAGAAACGCTGGCTCCGCGCCTTCGAGGAATACACGCGCGGATTCAAAAGGCGCGAGGCCATGGACGAGGAGATGACGGAAAGCCTCTCGCTCATGGAAATGGTCATGGAATGCAAGTGCGCCTTCCGGGAGCGATTCCACTTCCTGAAGGGAAACCACGAAAACATACTCAACGAGGAAGGGAACGGAAACCACGCCTTCCGGAAATTCTCGTTCGAGGGAGAGATGGTCCGCGAGTACGTCACGTCCTTTTACGGACAGGACTTCCTCGAGCTCTACGCCCTGTTCGAGAAACGCCTGCCGCTGTTCGTAATCGGCGGAACCTTTCTCGCGTCGCATTCGGAACCGTACCGCTTCTACGACGAGGAGGAACTCGTCGACGCGAGGAACCGGAGCGAGGTAACCCTCGGCCTGACCTGGACGGGAAACGACGAGGCTACCGACGGTTCGGTGAAGGCGATGCTCGACGCGTACCTCGCCGGAGTGGCCGGCGCGGTCTATCTCGGCGGGCACCGGCCCGTCCCGGAGACATACCTCCTTCGCGCCGAAAACCGGTACGTGCAAATCCATAATCCCGAGCGCGAGATAGTCGCTCTGATACCGCCCGACCGGCCGTTCGACCCCGACACGGACATCAGGGAACTGTAAACGATATTCTTACGGAGGAAACACCGTGGCTGACGTCCCCGAAACCATAGGAAAGTACAAGATCGTCTCGCTCGTCGCGAAAGGCGGGATGGGAGCCGTATACAAGGCGGTACACCCGACGCTCAAGCGCCATGTCATCATCAAGAAGCTGACCATCCGCGGAAACGCGACGATGGTCGAGCGGTTCAAGCGCGAGGCGCAGATACTCATGGATCTCGACGACCCGCGCGTCGTGCACCTCTTCGACTACTTCAAGGAAGGAACGTCGCACTACATCGTCCTCGAGTTCGTCGACGGGATGTCCCTCGACGCGCTCATAAAGAAACGCAGGTATCTTTCAGGCCCCCTCTCCCTGTACATATTCCTCGACGCGTGCAAGGCGCTCAAGTACGCGCACGAACGCGGCATCATCCACCGCGACATCAAGCCCGCCAACATACTCATATCGAAAACGGGGACGGTCAAGCTCGCCGACTTCGGAATCGCGACCACCGACGAGGAAGAAGACGAGGGCCTCACCAAGGAGGGGATGACCCTCGGGACGGCCTCGTACATGCCGCCCGAGCAGTTCAAGAACAGCAAGAACGTCGACAAGCGCGCGGACATTTACGCGATGGGCGTGATGCTCTACGAGATGGTGACCGGCAAGCGTCCGTTCCCGGGAAACTTCGCGCCTGACACGCTCGTGTTGATCCAGAAGGGAAGGTACGTGAGCCCCAAGCGGCTCAACCCCGACATACCGAAGATCGTCGCGAAACTCGTGAAGCGCATGATCAAGCCGAACCCGCGGAAGCGGTTTCAGGACATGGCACCCGTCATCCGCATCATCGAGCGGTACCTCGCGCGGTTTCAGACCGACGCGCTCCATTCGTGCCTCGTCGCCTTCATGGCGCCCGCGAACGCGGAGGAACCGGCGTTCAAGCCGCGCGCGAGAAAGCGCGTGGTCGTGCCGTCGCTCCTGGCGTTTCTCGTCCTTCTCGGGGGGCTTTTCTACAAGGCGTGGGACGAAGGATACGTGCATCGTTACGCCCTCGCCTCTTCGTACGGCGAACTCGCGGTTTCCGTGCGCTTCCCCGCGGACATGAAGGCGCCGGAAGACGTGTTCCTTCTCGCGCGGATCTACGAAAACGACGGGGCGGAGTTCCCCGAGTCTCCGGTCTCGCCCGTCGCCTTCGCGCTTGTCGACGGGACGGACGAGGGGGTCGCGCACCGGTTCGAGTCGCGCGCGTTGCGTCTCAAGCCGGGCAGATACCGGATGAAGGTAATGGCCGAACAGCGCGTGTACTGGAAGTCGTTCGTCGTGCGTCCGCTTCGCTCGCGCGGGGAAGAAGGACTCACGACGACGGCCGTTTCGATCGGTTTCGACGACGTCCGAGCGAAGCCGGTCTCCGTGCGGACCGAGGCGTACGACGCCGTGAACGGCCGAAACATCACCTCGCTCACGCGCTTCCGGACGCTCGAGGGCGTGACGTGGACGGCGCTCGGAGAGCTTCCGTCCGAGACGATATCCTCCGGGACCGTTCGGAAATTCAGGGCGGAATCGCCGGGATACTACGCCGAGGACTTCTCCCTCAGGATAGCGCCGGGACAGACGGAGCTCGTCCTGCAGGCGAACCTCGTCCCGCTTCCCGGAACGCTCACCATAACGGCGCCCGACGGCCGCCTTCGTCTCGCGGTAAACGGGCGCGAGTCCATGCCGCTCGGCGGCGTGACGATGGAGGAAAGCCCGCTCGCGGATTACTCGGGCGGCAAGAAGTCCTGGTCGGTTCCGTCGGGGAACTACGAGATAGACGTCGGAACCGGCTCGCGCGCGGCGCGAGCGGCCTTCTCCGTCATGCCCGGCGAGGAAACGAGGATCACCGTCGCCGAGGCCAACGGCACGTACCGAATCACAAAGGAGTAACATATGTCTCTCACGCTTAAACGGATCATCATAGTCCTGCTCGGGCTTGTCGGCGCGTCCATCGCGTGGCCGTGCCTCCTGGCGATCCAGTACGCGCAGGCGTCCTTTCCCGGATACCTCTCGTTCTCGATCGCGCAGGGGATCGTCCTCGGCGCCATCTTCGGCGCCATCTTCGGTTCGATCGAAGGCATCGTCGTCTCGTCGCGGCCCAAGGCCCTCAAGGGTCTCGGTTTCGGCTCGCTCGCGGGGGCGCTCTCCGGCGCCGTCGGCGTCATCGGCGGGCAGGCCTTCCTCTTCCACGCGGCCGACGCGCTCGCGACGACGCAAAGGACGATCTCCGGCGTCGCGCTCGCCCTCGTCAACGGGGCGGGCTGGGTCATCATCGGCGTGTGCGTCGCGATGATCGAAGGCTTCAGGTCGCGCTCGCTCCGCAAGATACTCGTCGGACTCGCGGGGGGAATCGTCGGCGGACTGATCGGAGGAGTGACGCTCCAGCTCATACTCTCCGGAAACCCGGGAAGCGGCCTCGCCCTCCTCGCGGGACTCGCCTGCTTCGGGCTCGCGCTCGGTTTCTTCTACTCCCTGTTCGAGAACAGGTTCTCCCTCGGCACGGTCAAGCTCCTCAACGGCCCGCTGAAAAACAAGGAATACCACCTCGTGAAACCGCGCATGACGATAGGAACGAAAAACACCTGCGACATCGTGCTTTCGGGATACCGGGACGTCGCCGAGGTTAACGCGCAGATCGTCTCGAAAAAGGGGCGTGTGACGATCGGCGTCGCGCCCGGCGCGAAACCGATCAAGCTCAACGAGGAAAAGACGGAAGAGGCCGCGCTGAGGCGCGAGGACGTATTCTCCGTCGGAAGCGCGAAATTCATGTACGGGATATTTTCATGAGGGGGAAAGCGATGACACTCAACACCATGCGCACTATACGGACACCCGGGCGGAAACCGCCGAAGGCCGCGCGCGCCGCTTCCGTACTCGCGTTAGCGTGCGCCCTTCTCATCGTCGTGGCGACGCCGCTCGCGGCGGACGCGTCCGAGGGACTTACGATCACTCAGATAGACTCGTCGAGGCTCGTGTCGACGCAAACGGTCCGCGCCTACCTTGACGTGAGGGAAGACGGGCGCGTTCCGGACGCCGAAAGCGTCGTCGTCGAGGAATCACCGGACGGGGCCTCGTTCGAGCGCGTGCGCGTCCGCTCCGTCACGAGAAACGTGAACCGGGACGAAGGAATCTCCTTCTTCCTGCTCCTCGACAACTCCGGAAGCATGTGGGACGACCTTGACGGAAAACCGACGACCGATCCCGGGGCGACGCGGATGAGCCACGCGAAAAAGGCGATACGCGATTTCCTCGCGAGCCTCGCGCCGCAGGATCGCGTCGCGCTCGCGACCTTCAACACCGGGTATGACTCCGTGCTCGCGATGTCGTCCGACGCCGGCGCGGTCGGTCCCGCGCTCGACGCGGTTGACCGTCCGGAGCGCGAAATGGGCTACACCGAACTCTACGGCGCCGTCGACGCGACCCTCTCCGGATTCGGGGAAACGGGACGAAGGAAGGCGCTCGTAATCCTCTCGGACGGCGAGCACCTTCCGCCGGCGTCCGCTAAAAGCCGGACGAACATAGAGGACGGCATCGAATCCGCGGTGCGAGAGGGCGTCACCTGCTACGCCGTCAACTTCGGGGACTCCCCCGACAACAAGCTCCCCCGTCTCGCAAGGGAATCGGGCGGTCTCGTCTTCGACGCGGACAACTCGGAGGAGATACTCGACATCTATACGGAAATACGCTCGAGCATACTCGACGAGTACGCGGTGGACTACACGGCCGCGATGTTCCCCGGGGACAAGCGTTTCGTGCGCGTCACCTACACCGGAGCCGACTCGAAGGCGAGTTCTGTACGGCGCTATTACTCGGGCACCGTACTCGGTTCCGGGGTCGAAAGGCCGGCCGCATGGCACGCGCTATTCGTCCTCGTCCCGCTCGTCCTGTGGCTCCTTCTCCTCTTTTTCAAGCTGGAACGGGAAACGACGCAGGCGGGAATCCAGCTCCTGTACGGGGCGCAAGGCACGCAAACGAGGGCCTTCCCGCTTTCAAGCGGGCAGACGATCATCGGCGGAGACGACACTGCCGACATCACGATAGCGGGAAATCCCTCGATGAAGGGAAACGCCGCGACCATCGTCTTCGACGACGCGCGCGGACGCTACACGATCGCGGCGCAAAGCGACCTCACGGTCAACAACAAGCCCGTCAAGACCAAGATCCTCGAGCCCGGGGACGTGATCAACATGTCCGGAACGGTCGTCGTGTTCGACGACAAGGAGCCGAAGAAAAAATAGCATATCGGGCCGGCGTGATTCGCCGGCCCTTTTTTTTATGCGCGTTCGAAAGGAATCACGATCTCGGTGACGAACTTTTTCGGGTCACGAGGAAAGATCATCCCCGGTCCCTTGCGATACGACTCCCGCGTCGGGGACAAGGTCTTGAGGTCGCGCGATTCCGCCTCGCCGAGAACGACCCGATACGCCTCGCCTATCCGGTCATAGGGCCCGTAATGAAGGATCGAGAGCGCCCTTCCGCCCGGGAGGGTTCTGCACTCGACGCCGTCCGCCTCAATGACGCGACGGACGGGCACGGCCGCCTCGATGTCGGCGTCCCCCTCGCGGAAGTCGCTGTCATGGTAGAGCGAGAAGGGACAGCCGCAGATAACCCGCGCCGCCTTCCTGTACAGCGTCTGAAAGCGCTCGCCGACGTCCGCGTACGCGCCCCTGAAGCGAATCGAGCAGACGATCGCGTCGGCGAGCTCGATCTCGCGGACCCCGCGCGCGCGAGCGTCGTCCGCCCCGCCGTCGACTCTCTCGTCCTTGCCCCTTCCCGTCTCGAGAAAGACGCGTATCCTGTCGCGCGCCCCGCGCAGCGAGGCGATCTCGCGGTCGAGGGACGCGAGCCTCCGGGACAGATGCCCGGCGAGATCGCCGTCGTCCGCGCACTCGTCGAGTATCTCGCGGAGTTCCCGGTGCGAAAAGCCGAGGTCGCGGAGCAGGCATACCTCGCGGGCGCGCGCCCAGGCCGTCTCGCCGTAGAGGCGGTAGCCGGTAACCGGATCGATCCGGTCGGGGACGATGATACCCTCGTCGTGGTAGAGCCTGAGCGCCTTCACCGTGATGCGCGTCGCCCGCGAAAAATCCCCGATCGTCAGCATCCGCTACCTCCCGGCTGCAGTCTCCGCGGGCGGTCCCGCGACGACCGCCGCGAGCTCAGTATACAGCGCTTTTTCCCGCGCGTGGAGCTCGTCGGCCAGATTCTTGAGCTTCGCGTATTCCGCGGCCCGCGCGTCGGCCTTCATCCCGCGAACGCGTTCCGATACCGCGAGGAACTCCCCCGAAAGCGCGTGCCACGCCTCGACGCAGCCGTCGATTTTCGGGAGCGCGCCTTCCACGCCGGGTATCCGGCTCTTCGCGGCCGCCTGCGCTAGAAACCCGCGGTACAACACGCGAAACGAGGCGCCTCCCGTTCCGTAGTCCTCGATGTTTCCGGCCATGTACGCGAAAACGGCGGGGAGGAGGAAGGGTTTCGCACCCCGCTTTTCGAGCGAGGCGATCTCTTCCCCGTAGCGGGAAAGGCCGTCAAGCGCGTACTCCTCGTAATTCGCGACTACGGTCCGGATCGAGTTTTCCGCGAGACGGTCCCAGTCGATCCGGAAGCCTTCGGGAGCGCGCTCGGACCAGCAGTACTCCGCGTTCGGGGGAAACACCTTCGTATCCGAGGTTCTCGCCCGGTGCAGGTCCTTCAGGGATATCTCCCGCACGTCGGCGTACTCCGTGTCGGTCACGTACGCGACTTCCCGGCGCGGGTCGACCGCGAACAGGGTTATCCAGTGGCCGCCGAACGACATGTGCCGCGGTCCGTACGTTCCGCCGTAACGGTAGGGAAGAAAGCGCATGTCGACCCGAAGCGAGACGGGATATCCCGTACTCAGAAGCCGGTATATCGCCTCCCAATCGGGGGCGCTTCCCCCGCTCGAGCCGATCCCGCTTCCCCGGAAAAACACCTCGCGCATGTCGACGTTCCTCGCGCCGACGAAGGGGAAGGTTCCGGGGATGAACGTGAACGAAAGCGCCCCGCCGCCGCCCGCGATCATCTCTTCGTTCAGGGGATACCCGAGAAACACGAGGGCGTTCAGCAACGCGGAGCTTTCGCAGTGCCCGCCGGGAATCACCCGCTCGGGCAGGGAGCCGATCAGGGGAGAGTCGGAACGGGGACGTTCGACGGGACCGACGCGCCAGGGGCGCGAGCAGCCCGTGAGGGCGAGCGTACCGACGGCGAGAAGCGACAGGGAGTCGAAAAAGGTTCGTGGTTTCATGGCGATGCCTCCGCGTTAACCGATACACCCTGCCCCTGGGGCAAGGTCAAGGAAACGCGAAGTGAACGTCAGCCTGCGGTCAACATGCCGTCAGCCTGCGGTCAACATGCCGTCAATCCGCTGTCAGCCGGACGCCAATCGTCAGCCGGGCGTTGTCGTCCGACCGGTGCCTTCCCGCGCCGCGCGAAGCTCGGCGAGCGGAAATCTGTATTCGCTGCCGCAGTTGTGGCAATAGACCTCGAGGGGATCGGGCCCGTGGGCGAGCATGTCGTCCACCTCGCGCGCGTCGAGCGAGAGGACGCGAGCGCGGTAGTTGTCGCGATTACAGGGGCAGTCGAAAACGATATCGCGTTCGAGGGCGACGACCGGATCCATGCCCCGGAAGAGGCCGAAGATGACGTCCTCGCGGTCGCCTCCCTCGGCGAACCACTGGCCGAGCGAGGGCGCCGCCGCGAAAGCGCGTTCGGCCGCCTCCACCGCCGCGGGATCGGCTCCCGGCATCGTCTGCAAAAAGAGCCCTCCGGCGCCGACGACACGGCCGTCGCGGTCGAACTGTATGCCCGTATTGAAGGCGGTCGCCGTCTGTTCGGAAGCGAGGTAGTACTCGGCGAGGTCGCGCGCCACGTTGCGGTGGCGGATCTCGACCGTGCCCGTGACCGGCTCGCGGACTCCCTCGGGATAGCGTATGACCGAGACGGTTCCGTCGCCGAAATACGGGGCGAGATCCCAGCTTTCGGGAGCCGCGGTGACGGGAATCGGGTTTTGCAGGAGATAACCCCGTACGGATCCCTCGCTCGAGGCCTCGACGCTGAAACCGGCCGCGGGCCCGTTCGTGTCGTACCGGAAGACGACCCGGTCCCTGCCCTTCATCGTGGGGATCATCAAGGCGCCGCAAAGGGCCGCCTGACCGAGGAGCATAGTCTCGAGGAGGCCGAGGGAGTGCTGGGCCCGGAGCCGGTTCACGAACCGGGTACCGTGAAAGAAGGCGCCGCGGAGCGTCCCCCCTTGCAGGACGAAAACGGTCATCCCGTCGGGATGCATCGCGGAGAGTCGAGCGTTCAGGACTGGATCGTCGATTGCTGCCGGTATCATACGATCGCGATTATAGTGAATCGGGGGTGTGGACGCAAGCCGTGAAAAGGGATAGACTCGCCGCAATCATGACAACCCAATCACAGACCAAAGGCACGGTGAACAAGGCGGCCCTGCCGATGGTCGCGCTTACCCTGCCGATAATCCTTGAAAACACCTTCAGGATCCTCGTGTCGTCCGTCGACACGCTCATGCTCAGCACCTGGTCGCAAAAGGCGGTCGCCGCGGCCGGGATGATGGGACAGTACGTGTTCTTCATACAGATACTCTTCAACGTCATCTGCATCGGGACGAGCATCGTACTCTCGCAGTACCTCGGCGCGAAGCGCGAGGCGGACGCGAGGCACGTGACGCAGGCGAGCGCGATAATGGTCGCGATTTCCGCCGTCGTCATCTGCGCGCTCGTCCTCCTCGGCGGGAAGGCCCTGCTCGCGCAATACTCGATCGAGGAGGAAGTGCGGACCTACGCCTGGCAGTACCTCGCGATCTTCGGCGGAATCGGCACGCTTTTCATGTCGTTCAGCATGCTGCAAGGCACCATCCTCCGGGCGTACGGCTACACGAAGGACGCGATGTATATCTCGATGATCGCGAACGTCGTCAACGTCATCGGCAACGCGGTCTCCCTCTACGGCCCGTTCGGGCTTCCCGTGCTCGGGATCGCGGGCGTCGCGGCGTCTTCCGCCTTCTCGCAGCTTGCGGCCTGCGTACTGCTCGCGATGCGGATCAAGATACGTCCCGACGTCCACTTTCCCCTTTCGGGATGGAAGGCCATACCGAAGGGAATCTACAAGGTCATCCTGAAAATCGGCGTACCCACCGCGGGCGAGAACATGGCCTACAACACGGCGCAGATCGTCATCATGGCGATGGTCTCTACCCTCGGCACCTGGGCGATGTCGGCCATGATCTACACGCAAACCCTCGCGCGGTTCGTCTTCGTCGCGGCCATGTCCATCGGGACGGCGGTGCAGATCAAAACCGGCTATTACGTCGGCGCCCGTCAACCCGAGGCGGCCTACAAGCGTCTCTACCGGTATCAGGCCGTCGCGACGGTCCTGTCGGTGACGTTCATCCTCGCGCTCAATCTCGTCAAGGTTCCGGTTATCGGCCTTTTCACGAAGGTACCCGAGATCGCGGCGATGACCTATACCCTGCTCTTCTACTCCATCTATATCGAGTTCGGCCGGTCGCTCAATCTCGTGACCATCTCGGCACTCAAGGGCGCGGGCGACGTGAAATTCCCCGTCCTGTTCGGCGTATGCACCATGTGGGGAATCATGGTACTGGGAAGCTACCTCCTCGGCATCCGCGCCGGATGGGGTCTCGTCGGAATATGGCTTTCCATCGGGACGGACGAAACCCTCCGCGGGGCGGCGATGCTCCTCCGGTGGAAAAGCAAGCGCTGGATGACGAAGGCCCTCGTGTAAGGGCCCACGCGCGCGCCTTGCCGCCCTATTCGAGACAATTGAGATAAAAACGCGGGTTTCGCCCGATTTTCGGACGATTCACGCGTTTTTTTTTATCGGATATTGACGGCTCATACCGGCCGTGCTACAGTTACGGTATCGAACGGGATCTTTGTTTAATTTTATAAATGTGTCCGACTGACTTGCGTCTGCTTCTGTATCCTGCCCGTCTTGTGCTAGATTCAGCAAACCGCGCCATTCCGGTTTCCATTTGATAAAAGACGACAAAGCCGTTGATGTACCGCCTGTAGGGCGGTAGCACTCTGAGTTACCGGGAATTCGGTAAAGGATTTGTATGTCTCAGAAGATCTATGTCGGAAACATGAATTACGCGACCACCGAGGCCGCCCTGACGAACCTCTTCGGCCAGTATGGCGAAGTTGTCTCCTCCTCCATCATCAAGGATCGCTACACCCAGCAGTCCAAGGGATTCGGCTTCGTGGAGATGGCCGACGCCCAGGCCGCCGAGGCCGCGATCGCGACCCTCAATAACCAGGAGTTCGAGGGCCGCCGCCTCCGCGTCAACGTCGCGGAGAACAAGCCCCGCGAGTCCCGCCCGCGCTACAACGACCATGGCGGCGGCGGATACGGCGACCGCTACTGAGAAACAAAAGAACCGACCCGGAAACGGGCCGGTTTTTTTTTCGCTCGCGGCGGACTTTTTTTTGCTATACTGTCCGCATGACATCGACCTTCAAGGCCTTTCTGGAACCCTCCCTCGATCGCGCCGCCTTCATATCGGCATGGCTTTCCGCCCGTTCCGTGCCGAACTCCGTCGTGGATCTGTCGGGCAGGCGACACGTCGTCGTCAGGTTCGGCTCCTCGGCGTACGATCCCCGCTTCCGCATGAAAACCGTCGTCGCGCACCATGACCGCGCCCCGGATACCCCCGGCGCGAACGACAACAGCGCGGCGTGCTTCCAGCTCATGCTCTTCGCTCTCAGGCTCTCCGAAAGCGCGGCGACGCACAACGTCAGGCTCGTCTTTACCGACGGCGAGGAGGCGGCGGGAATCGCCGGCGTTTCCGGACAGGGTTCGTACGCCATCGGTTCCGCCCTCAGGGCCCGGAGCGGGGATCTCGGCGACGTGTTCGTGCTCGACTGCAGCGGACGGGGCGACACGCTTGTCCTCTCGACCGCGGGTCTCGACTCGGTCAAAAACCGAGCCCTTTCGCTCGGGATGGAAAGGCTCCACGGACGGGCGAAACGGCTCGCGCGGGAGGCCGCGAGCGAGCGGTGGATCGCCCTTCCGACGCCTTACAGCGACAACGCGGGGTTCATCGCCGCGGGCGTCCCGGCTCAGGTGATTACCGTCCTGCCCTCCGCCGAGGCGACCGCCCTTCTTTCGGCCCTTTCGGGCCCGGGAGGCGCGGGCGAAGCGCTCCGCGAAAGGATCGCCAGGAATTCGAGGGATACGCCGGGACACGACGGCGCCGAAAGCGCCGGTATGCCCCGCACCTGGCGGCTCATGCATACGGCAGACGACGCGGCGAGCACCCTGACGGCTCCCGCGTTCCGACTCGCCCGCGTCTTTCTCGACTCGCTCGCGCGCTCGATGGAGGCGGACTGAGATGGGCGAACTACATACGGCAGGAAAGCCCTCGGTCACGCCGCGCGCGAGCGTGCCGAAGACGAACGCGATGCGCATACTCGAAGCCGCCGGCCTTCCGTTCGGAACGGCCTCGTACGAGGCGGACGAGGAATTCCTCGACGCGGTTACCGCCGCGCGAAGCCTCGGAGCGGAGCCCGAGGCAGTATTCAAGACGATCGTGATGAGAACGGAATCCAACGAGGTTTGCGTCTTTTGCGTCCCGGCAAACGCCGAGGTCAGCCTGAAAAAGGCCCGAGCCGTCACGGGCGCGCGGGAGATAGGGCCCGTCAAGCCGTCGGAGCTTCTCGCGCTGACGGGCTACGTACGGGGGGGATGCTCGCCGATCGGGATGAAACGGCGCTATCGGACGTTTGTCGACGAAACCGTGTATCTTCTCGAGGAAGTTTTCGTGAGCGCGGGGCTCAAGGGGCTTCAGCTCAAGCTGAGCCCCGAAACGCTCGTCGGCGCGAGCGGGGCGACGGTAGTAGACCTCGCCGCGCCCGCGTGACGCACGCCGCGGGACGCACGCCGCGTGACGCACGTCCCGACGCGAACCGTCCGGACTAGAGGCCGAAGAACGAGGCGTAGGCCTTGAGCGTGCCGTCCATGTCGCCCGAGAGCACCTGCTTCGTGAGCACCTTGCCGAGCTGTACGCCTTCCTGGTCGAAGCTGTTCAGGTTCCAGGCGAACCCCTGAAACATGATCTTGTTCTCGAAGTGCGCGAGAAGCGCTCCGAGCGAGGCGGGCGTGAGGGACTTTCCGCGGATGAGGCTCGAGGGCCGTCCGCCGGGAAAATGCTTGTTCGGGTTCGCGTCCGACTTTCCGCGCGCGAAGGCCACGATCTGGGCGACGAGGTTCGCGCACAGCTTCTTCTGGCTCGTCGACCCGTCTACCGTCACGTCATGACCCGCCTGACTCTCGACGAATCCGACGAACTGGAGCGGGACGATATCGGTTCCCTGATGCAAAAGCTGATAGAAGGAATGCTGGCCGTTCGTTCCCGGCTCCCCGAGAATCACGGGACCTGTCGCGTAGTCGACGGGCTCGCCCGCGCGGTTTACGCGCTTTCCGTTCGATTCCATGTCGGCTTGCTGAAGGTGGGCCGGGAAGCGGCTGAGCGCCTGACTGTAGGGAAGGATCGCCGTGGCCGGATAGCCGAGGACGTTCCGCTCGTACACGCCGATCAGGGCGTCGAGCAGGGCGGGGTTCTTTCGTATGTCCCCCTCGAGGGCGGTCTTGTCGGCGGCCGCGGCTCCCGCGAGAAACTCCGCGAAGGCCTCGGGTCCGAAGGCGAGCGAGAGGACGGCGCCGCCGACGGCGGAAGAAGTCGAGTAGCGCCCGCCGATAAAGTCGTCCATGTAGAACGAGGCGAGATAGCCAGGGTTGTTCGCGAGGGGACTCGTCTCGCTCGTGACCGCGATCATGTGGCGCGCGGGATCGAGGCCGGCCTTCTCGAGCGTGTCCTTCACGAAGAGCTCGTTCGCGAGGGTCTCCTGCGTCGTGCCGCTTTTCGAAACGAGGATGAACAGGGTCCGGGAGAGTTCGCAGGACGAGGTAACAGCGGTCGCGTCGTCGGGATCGACGTTGGAGATGAATTTCGCGTCCATCTTCTTGACGCCCGCCTTGACGGCCCATTCGTTGAGCGCGAGGTACATGGCGCGGGGACCGAGATCCGAGCCGCCGATACCGATCTGCACGACGGTTGAGAAGCGGTCGCCCTTCGAGCCCGTGACCTTGCCCGCGTGGACGTTCTTCGAGAACTCGGCGATCTTGGCCCGCTCGCCCTCGTAGAAGGAACGTAAGTTTTTACCTTCGTACACGACGTCCTTGCCGAGCTGTCCGCGCGCGAGCTGGTGAAGGACTTTCCGTCCCTCCCCGGTATTGATGACCTCGCCGTCGAGCAGGGCGCGGTATTTCGCGACGAGTTCCTGTTCCTCGCCGAGTTCCTGAAGGACGGAGAGAATTTGCTCGTTTACCTCTTTGGCTGCATAATTATACGAAAGGCCTGAGGCCATCGGAACCTCATACGCGGCGACGCGCGCGGCGTCCAGGGCCGAGGAAAGTTTTACCTGCCCCTTGAGAGACAGAAGCTTCTTGTACGAGGTAAGCGTGTCAAGATTGTTCCAGTTGATCATGAGAAACTCCTTCAAAAATTCGGGAATGATGAACGTGTCGGTACGCGCCGATACCGGACTATTCGTCCAATTCGGGTATTTTAAGCTTCAGCGTCTCGAGGAAATCGTCGCCCGTAACGCCCTCTCGCAGGCATACGAATACGCAGTTATCGCGACCGGAAAGGGTGCCGAGCACTTCCTCCATCGCGAGGCTGTCTATGGCGCCGGCCACGACGTCGGAATGGCCGGAGTAGGTCTTGATGACGACCATGGAACCGGAGAAATCGATCGAGATGTAGCCGCGGAGAAAATCCTGCACGACCGTCTGTTCCGACTCCTGTCGTTCCTCGTCGCCGGGAAGGGTGTATACGTAGCCGTTGTGACCGTCCGAGAGTTTGCCTACCTTGAGGAGTTTGAGGTCGCGGGAAAGCGTCGCCTGAGTGACGGCATAGCCTTCGCGGGACAGGTAGCCGAGCAGGGCTTCCTGGGATTCGATCCGGTACGTCTTTATAAGCTTGCGGATCGTCTTAAGGCGCGTCAATCGTTCTTTCAAAGGTTAGTGCCATCCAATCTGAATATTTATACATATATAATGTATAAAGATGGCGGTAATGTCAAGCGAAAGGATTGCCGATACTGTCACGGGGGTCTATAGTGTCAGACGTGAGCGAAGAAAAACCGGACGCGAACACCATGTTTTACATCCGCCAAGGAGACCCGAAAGACGGGTATGCCGAGGTTACCGTGGCTCCGGACGGATCGAGCGCGACCGCGAATTTCTACCCCCCGGCCGTCGGCGGCTCCTTTCTCACCTACCCCGCCGTCGCCTCAAGGCTCGAGGAGCAGGGCATACGGGTGGGCGTGCTGCACGAGGCCATCCAGGAATCGATACTCAAGGCAAACTCCACGCATAACCCGGTAAAGGCGGTTCTCATAGCGCGGGCGACTGCGCCGGTGACCGAGATTCCCGAGCACTACGTCATCAGGAAGGATCTCGTCGAGCGGAAACCCGAAATCGATCCCAACGCGCCGCGCGTCGACTGGCATTCGATCAGCGCGTTTTCCATCGTTTCCGCGCGCGATCCGATCGCCCGTAGGATTGAACGCGTCGAGGGGGTTCCCGGGCAGGATATTTACGGGACCGAAATCCCCTCTCCGACGGAAAAGCTTCCCGAGTTCTCCGCGGGCGCGAACGTCGTCACCCACGAGAAGGGACTGTTCGCGGGCAAGAGCGGTCGGCTTTCGATCGACTCCAAGGGAGTGATCTCGATCGAGGACGTGCTCGTCCTCAAGAAGGGCGTCGATTTCACGACCGGCAACATCTCCTTTCCCGGTGACATCATCCTTCAGGGAAAGGTCGCCGACGGCTTCAAGATTTACTCGGGAGGTTCCATCGTCTCCTCCGAGGTCGTCGACGTGACCGAAATCGTCTGCAAGAAAGACATGGTCGTACAAGCCGGCATCGAGGGCAAGAAGACGGGCGCGATCAGGATCGGAGGAAGCCTCACCTCGAAATACATCCAGAACTGCCGCGTCGCGGTACGCGGCGACGTCATGGTGTCGGGAAGCATCATCCAGTCGACGGTCTATTCGATGGGGATGATCAAGATGGGAGACACGGGGAAGCTCATCGGCTGCGAGTGCATCGTCGTGGGCGGCGTCCAGGCGCTCGACATCGGCAACGCGCGCGGCGCGAGAACGTACCTCCGGTGCGGAACCGATTTCACCGTCCAGCAGGAACTCGACATTGCGAACGAACAACTCAAGCAGATCGCCGTCAGGCTGCAGAAGGCCGAGGAAACCTACGCCGAGGAACCCCTGCCGGACATCGGGAAGTACATCGAGGAACTCAAGGCGAAGCGCGAGGAAATCACCGCGAAGATCCCGACGTTCCTGCCCCGAATCGACCGCAACGACGCGGCCTACGTGGAGGTTCGGGGAACGGTGTTCCCCGGAACCGAGATCGAGATATGCCACGTTCCCTTCAGCGTCACGAAGATCCTCAAGCAAGTCGTCTTCACGCTCGACAAGTCGCGCGGCGCCATCGTGACCGCTCCCTACAAGAAATAACTGCCTATCCCAACCGCACGATCGTCTTTCCGGTACCGCCGTCTTCGGGACGCGCGAACGAAAATTCGCTCACCGCGGCGTAGGCCTTGAGGATCTCGTGTACGGCCGTTTGCAGGATACCGTGACCCTTTCCGTGAACGATAGAGAATTCCTTGAGTCCCTTCATGCTCGCGAGGTCGAGCTGCCTCGACAGGGCCTTTCTCGCCTCGTCCTCGCGCATGCCGATGAGCCTCAACTCGAAGGCCGGCACGTCGTCGCCGCCCATGTCGGTTTGCACGTCTATCGAAACGGACGGGCCGCCTCCGGTACGCGAGACCGGTACGGCCGCGAGCTCCGAAGCGGGAACGGTCATGCGCACGGGACCGGCGGCGACGATCCACTTTCCGCCCTTCTCCCCGCGGACGAGCGTGCCGCGCCTGCGGGCGGCGCCTACATAGACCTCGACGCCGGGCGCGAGATCCGGAATCTCGTCTGCCGCCTGTCGCGCCGTGCCCGCGCCGGCGCGCGAAGCCTTCGGCGGGCGAGACGCCTTTCGGGACGCCGGAGAAGCGGCCACTTCCCGCGCGCGCGCCTCGTCTTCGAGACGGCGTTCCTCGTCATACGACGACCGCAAGGCGCCCGTCTCGCGCCTCGCTTCCTCGAGTCCCTCGTACTCGCCGGCGACCCGCTCGCCGAGCTCGGCCATCCACGCCTTGACCTGCAACGTCTTCTCGCGCGTGAGCTCGCCCTCGCGGATCTCGCGGACGAGGTTCTCGAGCTGCTTGCGGCTTTCGGCGAGCATCGAATCGAGCCTGCGGTACCCCTGCTCGCGGAGCTCGAGCTCGCGCTGCCTCAGTTGCAGTTCCTTCAGGTCGGTCTTGCGCCGTTTTTCCCGGAGAGCCGCCTCTTCCTTCCGTTTCTCGGCTTCGAAGCCGGCGAGTTCCTCGTGCTTGGCCGTCAGGCCCTTGATGAGCGCTGAAACGTCCGCCCGTTCCTCGGCGAGGTAGGAACGCGCGAGGGCGACGATCTCGGGATCGAGGCCGTTCCGCGAGGCGATGTCGAGGGCGTGGCTTTCGCCCGGCACGCCCATGAGGATGCGGTACGTCGGGGAGAGGGTATCCTGGTCGAAGTCGACAGAGGCGTTGACGCAGGAGGGATGCGTATAGCCGTAGTTTTTCAGGATGCCGTGGTGCGTCGTGGCGAGCACGAAGGAACCCGACTCGAGCAGACGGTCGAGGACGGCCATGGCGATGGCGCTGCCCTCCTGCGGGTCGGTGCCGCTCGCGAGCTCGTCGAGGAGGACGAGACTACGCGACGTGGCCGCGCCCAGGATTCCGGCGATGTTCTTCATGTGCCCGGAGAAGGTCGATAGGGACTGGTCGAGCGACTGCTCGTCGCCGATGTCGCAGCCGACGAAGTCGAACACCGGCAGGGTCGTGCCCTCCGCGGCGGGAACGGGCCAGCCCGACTGGTTGATAAGGGCGAAAAGCGCGACCGTCTTGAGGCTGACCGTCTTTCCGCCGGTATTCGGCCCGGTGATGATGAGAACGCGTCCGCCCGGGGGAAGGACGAGGTCGATCGGCACCGCGCGCTCCCGAAGGAGCGGGTGGCGAGCCTGGCGGAGGGATATCATCGTCCCGGCCCCGGAGTCGGATGCCGGTCCGGCGGGCGAGTCGGCGGCGAAGACGCACCGTCTCTCGCGACCCCACCGCGCGGCCGCGGCGACGCGGTCGATGAAAACCATGCGGTCGAGCGCCTCGACGAAGTCCTGATGAGAAGGCGCGAGAGCCGCCGTAAGCTCGCGGAGGATTCTCGCGATCTCCCGCGAGAGGCGCGCCTCCTCGGAAACGAGATCGTTGTTGCGGTCCACGACGTCTTCGGGCTCGACGTACACGGTCTGCCCCGACTGGGATACCTCGTGGACGATGCCGCGCACGCGGCCGCGGAAGTTCGCCCTGACCGCGATCACCTGCCTGCCGTCGCGAAGGGTCGGCAGCGTCGACTGGAGGGCCGTCTTGAGACCGTCGTCCGACAGGTACGTCCCGATGAGCCGCTCGATATCCTGCCTGATCTTCCTGATGCCCTGCCTGATGGCGCGAAGCTCGGGGAGGTCCCGCACCTCGCCGGTCCCGCGGTCGATCACCTGGAAAACGCGCTCCTCGGCGCCGGAAAGGTCCGGGATACCGGCTGCGAATTCGACGAGAACGGCGTCCGACGAGCCGGTGAGCGCCATCACGTCGCGCCGGCCCGATTCCTTCCCGCGCGCGCGGGAACTCGACCATTCGCGGAACTCCGTCACGGAGCGGCAAAACAGCCCGAGTTCGAAGAGTTCCGCGCACTCGAGGGACGCGCCTTCCACGCGAAGGCGCGAGACGAGGGGGCCGACCTCGCGCCAGCCGAGCAGGCGCGGGGGATCCTCCGCGGAGAGCGAGTCGAGCCAGGCGCGCCCGAATGCCTTCAAGCGCGAGATCTCTTCCGTATCGACGGACGGAGCGAGCGACAGGAAAGAAGCCCTGCCCTCCTCGCTCATGCACTGACCCGCGATTTCCTCGCGGACGCGATCGTATTCAAGCACCTCGAGGGTACGTTCGTTCATCGTTTCATTCCTTGGTTTCTAAGTACGGCTCGCGCCGGCCGTCGTAGACGGCCGGCCGGCCGCCCCGCGGCGACGGGGTGTAAAA
>JAEWMY010000007.1 GCA_023393015.1 Spirochaetota bacterium | reverse complement strand
TCCGCCACCTCCTCTTCATGCTCGGCACGGGAGCCAACCTCGTCACCGACGCGCATCTCGCCGCCCTCGCGCTCGAACATAACGCGACGCTCGCCACGGGCGACCGGGACTTCCAGCGTTTCCCCGGCCTTAAGCTGGCGTTGTTGTTTTAAGCCCGGGATTCATTTTCACGCCGGACGCATCGCAAACCGCGTCGTATAGAAACCTTGTTTACCACCGGAAAGTACGGTATAATGATACTTACCGGAGGTAACATGATACACAATCACCAGATGGTCATGGAGCGCCTCGCGGCCTATGGCTCGCCCAAAGCCAAGCTGACCCGTATGGTATCGGGCGGGGAGCTGATCCGGATCAGGCGCGGGCTCTACGTCGACGACA
The DNA here is from genome assembly GCA_023393015.1 of Spirochaetota bacterium. Classification (GTDB taxonomy): domain Bacteria; phylum Spirochaetota; class Spirochaetia; order Treponematales; family Treponemataceae; genus Teretinema. The sequence goes on along the minus strand of JAEWMY010000007.1, from coordinate 78,561 downwards.
GCGCAATGCCGCGTTTCGCGCTTGCCCCGATCATCTACGGCCCCTCCTATGTCTCCTTTCAGACGGCCCTCGCGCGGTACGGTCTCATTCCCGAACGGACGGAAACCGTAGACTCGGCGAGCTTCGGGAAAAACCGCGACAAGCGGTATCGTACCCCGCTCGGCGAGTATCGATACCTCTATTTGCCGGTCGCGGCCTATCCGCACGGCCTCGTCCTCGAGGAGGACGCGGGATACCGCTACCTCATCGCCTCGCGGGAGAAAGCCCTCTGCGACACGGTCTACAAGGCGGGCTCGATAACGCGCCGGGAGGACGTCAAAACGCTCCTTCTCGAAAACTGGCGAATCGAGGAAGACGACCTACGCTCGCTGGATATCGACCTCGTCCGTTTTCTCGCCCCGCTCTACGGCAGGAAGGCCCTCGCGCTCCTCGCCGACTGGCTTGAAAGGGAGGTACGCCCGTGACGGACCTTTCGCCAGTCAGAAAAATGTTGGAAGAATACCGGTGCGGAACGAACGAGGAGCGAATATCCGCCCTTCGGGAGATCGCGCAGGAACTTGCCCTGATCGGCCTTTCGCGAACGGACTTTTTTTCGCGCGCGGCCTTTTATGGAGGAACGGCCCTCCGGATATTCCACGGACTCGAGCGCTATTCCGAGGATCTCGACTTCAGCCTCGCAAACGCTGACATCTCCTTTTCCTTGAGCGACTATCTCCCGGCGGTCCGGGACGAGCTCGCTTCCTGGGGATTCGAAATGACGGTAGAGAAGAAGGAGAAGTCGCGCGACGCGGCGGTTCAGTCGGCTTTCATAAAAGGCGGGACGCTCGTACACCTCGTGAAGATCGCCGCCCAGGATCCCCCCGTGTCGGGCGTTCCGGCCAACGGGACCTTGCGCGTAAAGCTGGAAATCGATACCGACCCGCCCGAGGGCGCGTCGTTCGAGACGAAGTACCGCCTCAGTCCCCTTCCCTTCGCGGTGCGTCTGTACGACAAGCCTTCGCTCTTCGCGGGAAAGACGCACGCGCTCCTTTGCAGGAAATGGAAGGAGCGCGTAAAAGGCCGGGACTTTTTCGACTACCTCTGGTATCTGGCGGGCGGCGTGCCCCTCAAGATCGCGCACCTCGAGGCGCGCATGCGACAATCGGGGCATTGGGGAGAGACGACGCTCGGCGAGGCGCGCCTGAGGGAATTGCTGGAAGAGCGCTTCGCGTCGGTGGATTTCGCCCTCGCGAAGGCGGACGCCGCGCCTTTCGCGCGCGACTCGCGCGCCCTTGACCTCTGGTCGGCCGATTTCTTCATCTCCGTGACGAGGGACCGGCTTACGGTCGTTTGACACGATCCCGCGCGTCTCGGGCGAACGACAACGGGTTAAAACATCGTGTAGGAAAAATAGCTTTTTATGAACCCTATTTCATCGTACGCGGATGCCTGATGTGACGTATAGCTGATGTCGTTTGTCTGCCAGTACCCGCTTGCCGGAAGCGGATCGCCGACCGATCCTGAGAAACAATAGCCGCGCGCGTTGTAGGTGACGCCCGTTGTCGGTAGCCAGATAGCGTCGGTATCCACGTCATGCAGCGGGAATGCCGCCGCCCCGCCCGTCAGCGTTCCGTTCCCGTACGCCACCAGCGTTCCGGCCTCGCGAATCTCTACCCGGGCCACCGTCGCGCCAGAAAAGTCGCATCCCGTAAACTCCATCGTCAGGGCGGGACCGGGCTCGTCCGAACAGGACGTTCCGAGAAGGGCGAAGGCGAGCAAGCCGATAACCGCGAGCGCGAAATTCATACCTCGTGCTTTTTTCATGAACCGTTCTCCTTTTTATGACAATTGCAACAACGCGTCTTATTACTTTGTTACACGGCTCCGGATACACACACGCACGACACGCCGGAACCCGGCTCGCGTTGAAACCCGTAACGAGCCGGAGCCGGGACCTCGCCGTGCGAGGATATTCATACGCGGCGGCTCCGCGAAATGTAGTTCGCCCCCCGTGGCGCGTACTGCCTCGTCCCCGAATTTCTTCTCCATTTTATTCTTTCAAATTCGGCGAATCCGTCGTACACTGAATTGATTGAACTTGGAAACTAATACCCGTTCGAGGAGGGGCGTATGAATAAAAGGATGGTGAGGGCGGCGGCGTTCGCGCTGGTAGCGGCGGCGGCGCTTCAGGGGGCCGGGGCGGCCGAGGCGGGACTCGCGGGAGTGCCGGCGGGGAAGCCGGGAGAGCTCGCGTACATTCCGTATCCGGTGAAGATAACGGTGGACGGAAAGACGGACGACTGGGCGGGCGTGCCCGAGTACGAGGTGACGGCGGGTCCGTACGTCTCGGGAGACAAGACCGACAACGGCCGGTTCACCTGGTCGATTTGCGCGGACATGAAAAACATCTACATCCGCATGACGATGCCCGACAAGAAGATCATCGCGGGCCGGCACGGGCAGAATTTCTGGAACGAGGATTCGGTCGAGTTTTACTTCAACCTCTCGGGGGACCTCGACGCGGTGGCCTACGGGCCGGGGATCGTGCAGGCGAACGTGAACGCGACGAACATAGGCAAGGACGACCCGACGGGGCTTTCGCTCACGGGCGTGCGTTTCATGGAAGAAGGCTACGACGTGTCGGGCTACGCCTTCAAGGTCGAGGGCGGCTGGGGCGTCGAGCTCGCGGTGAAGCTCGACAACAACATCGTGCCGTACCACGGGTTTACCGTCGGCATGCAGTTCCAGGCGAACGGGGCGACGGTGAAGGACCGCGACTCGAAACTGATATGGTCGATCTACGACACGGGCGACAATTCCTGGAAGAACCCCAGGCTTTTCGGCACGGGCGTCTTTTTCAAGCTCGGGAGTACCGACGTGCCGGAGCCCGCGCGGAAGAACCTGCCGAAGGTGATCGCGCGGAAAAACCTGCCGCTCGACAAGCTCCCTTCGGTGCGCGTAAACCAGCACGGCTACCTTCCGAAGGCCGCGAAGTGGGCGGCCGTCGTGAGCGACGCGACCGAGCCGCTCGACTGGGAGCTCGTGGGCGCGGGAGGGAAGACCGTCGCGAAGGGAAAGACGATTCCGCTCGGCGAGGATTTGAGTTCGCGCGATTTCCTGCACCACGTCGACTTCTCGTCGTACGCGAAGGAAGGCGAAGGCTTCGTACTCCGCGTCGGCGGCGCGGAGGGCGCCGCGAGCTTCCCCTTCGACATAAAAAAGAACCTCTATCACGCCCTCTCGAAGGACGCGATGCGCTATTTCTACCTGAACCGCGCCGGCGTCGCGCTTGACGAGACCCTCGCCGGGGCGTGGGCGCACGGTCCCTGGTACGCCTCGGACGATTCCGTCGAACCCTTCTCGGGTCCCGACTCCTTCGGCGTCGTGTGGCCGAAGAGGGACTACGTCCTTTACGCGGGCAAGGGCTGGTTCGACGCGGGAGACTACGGCAAGTACGTCGTGAACGGAGGAATCTCCGTGTGGACGCTCCTCAATTTGTACGAACGGAACCCGACGCAGTTCGCGGACGGCTCGCTCGCGATTCCCGAGGCGGGCAACGGGGTTCCCGACGTCCTCGACGAGGCGCGCTTCGAGATGGACTTCATGCTCGGGATGCAGGTTCCCGAAGGACACGAGCAGGCGGGCATGGCGCACCACAAACTCCACGAGCCGGTGTGGTCTCCGATTCCCTACAAGCCCGCCGAGCGCGTGAAGGACCGCTTCGCCTTCGCGCCGTCCACCGCGGCGACGCTCAACCTCGCGGCGAGCGCGGCGCAGATGGCGCGACTCATAAAGGTTTACGACGCGGATTACGCGGCGCGGTGCCTCGAGGCGGCGAAACGCGCGTGGAAGGCCGCGAAAACGAATCCCGAGTTCAAGTACGGCAGGATTCCGGGGAACGGCGGCGGCAACTACGACGACTTCTACCTCGAGGACGAATACTACTGGGCGGCCGCCGAGCTCTTTATCACGACGGGCGAAGCCGAGTACGAGGACGAGATAGCGAAGGCGCTCGGGAACGACAAGATACTCGCGGCCTCGTCGGGCGCGAACGGCCCGATGTACTGGGGCGGCGTCGCGACGCTCGCGCATCTTTCGCTCATGCTGAACGAAGAGGCGATCGCCTCCGACGCGGAAGGGAAAGCGACGCTCGCGAAGGTATCGTCCCTCGTGCTCGCGGGCGCCGACCGCTACGTCGCGCAGATTAAGGACGAGGGCTACCTCATGCCGATGTTCGAGTACGAGTGGGGCTCGAACTCGGGCGTGCTCAACAAGCTCATCCTGATAGCCTACGCCTACGACGCTACGGGAAAGAAACCGTACCTCGACGCGATCGCGAAGTCGGCCGACTACCTCCTCGGGCGGAACGCCATCTGCAAGAGTTTCGTCGCGGGCTACGGCGAAAACCCGATCCACTACCCGCACCACCGCTACTGGGCCGACGAGGAGGACGCGGGTTTCCCGCCGCCGCCTCCCGGAGCCCTTTCGGGCGGACCGAACGAAAAGGCGAACGACGAGGCTACCTCGTTTTTGGTGCAAAAGGTGGCGCGCTCCAAGCGCTACGCCGACGACATCCGTTCGTACTCGACGAACGAGGTCTGCATCAACTGGAACGCCCCGCTCGCCTGGGTGACCTCGTATCTCGACGAGAAGCACAACGCGGGCGCCGGGATCAAGAAGGTCGGCAAGGGTTCGTCGCCGTTCGGAGGTTCGACACGCGTCGTCGCGGTGGCGGGGATAGGCCTCGCGGCGGTCGCGGCCGCCGTCGCGATCGTACTCGGTATCGTTTTGGGAAAGAAAGGAAAAGGATAAGAAGGAAGAGGCAGGGGGCGCCACGAGGGGAGCCATTCCCCGTTCGGAGCCCCCTCATACGAAAGAAAAAGCCGGGGCGAAATCCCCGGCTTTGCTTTTGCGCTATCCGGCAGTCGCATACGCGGCGGCCGGGTAAACGAGTCGCGCTTACTTCGGCGCGATACCCGCTTCGAATTTTCCGAGGATATCCGCCATCTGCGAATCCTCCTTGTTACCCGAACGCGAGACGAACATCGTATACACGTAGCCCTTCGGGGTTACGGTCTTGCCGTTCACGACGAACTTTTCGTGCAGCTTTCCGATCTTCGTGTTTCCCTCTTCCCTGAACGCCTCGTTGGTGTAGGGGTGCTGCCTGTCTATAGCGAGTTTTTGCCACTCGTCGAGGTAGTCTTTCGGGAGACTCTTGTCGGGTTCGCTGAAGTGCAAGAGCATGCAGTAATTCTGCTTGTCGGTGTTCTCGGAGAACAACACGCGACGGACGTCCCACACCGGCTTTCCGCCCTTTTCGAAGACGTTCATGTTGAGCACGAGCGAGGTCTTTTCCTCTATCTTGAGAACGTCGTTGTCGACCGTCACGTCGAAGTCCTTCGTGACGACGCGCGCGTTCTTTCCGTCCTTGTACGAGAACTTCGCGGAGGCCAACGGACCGAAGAGGAAGTCGGGGCGCGAGAAGAAGGCTTCCCACTCCTTGAGCGTTCCCATATAGGAAACGTTGACGAAGTCGACGAGTCGCTTCATGTCCCACATCCAGGACGTCCGCTCGTAACTCGGTATCTCCTTGTACAGGATCGAGACGCCCTGCGGCGTGGGGGTCGAGAACACGATGACGAGCCGGTCGGAGAACTCCATGAGCCAGTGGTTGATCTTCCACACGCGACCCCACTTGTCCGTATGGGAATCGGAGAATATGGGTTTCCCCATCGAAAGGATTCGCGAGCCGGCGTCCTGGTTCGTGAGCTTCCGGTCGAACTTGATCCCCTTGAGGATCGTGTCCATCATCACGGTCGGCTTGTCGGTATACTCGGAGGCTTGCACCGTGTCGGGATGCTCGATGTCCAGAAGGAACACCCCCGCCTTTTCGTACGGCTCGGCCCAGTAGATTTTCCCGTTTTGCCCGAGATCGGACACGCTCGTCTTGAGATTGGTCATGAACCAGGCGAGGTCGTTGCTTCCCTGCAGGAAGAACTGGGGGAACGACGAGAACATGAGGGTAAAGAGCGCCTTCCGGGAGTTTTCGCCGACGGGAAAGAGGTCGTCCTTGTTTTCCCCGAGCAGGGCGTTCATCCCGTCCTCGTTCAGCGCCGTCTGTTCCTTCGCGTACCAGGCGATGAGATCCTTGTACGGCATCGGCAACGTCGTTTGCCGGTTATAGACCTTGGGAACCTTCTTGTTGAACACCGTGAAGGCGAAGTTGGCGCGCATGTGCAGTATCGCCTTGTTCGGGATGATGTCGTTGATGTTCAGCGCGTAGCAAAAATCGTCCTTTTTCTGGAGCACGATTCCTATAACCTCGAAGTTCGCGTTGAGAAGCGGCCCTCCGGAATTACCGGGATTCGTCGCGATCGAGCTCTTGAGGAATTCCCACTCCCCGTTTTCGCTTTCGGGAATGGTGTCCAGGAGAACCCCGTCGCGGATGACGATTCCCTCGCCGTAGGCGTTACCCGCGGTGTATATCTTCTTGTTGAATTCGAGCTTGGCGGCCTTCGGGAACCAGGAGTCGAGGACGAGGCCCTTGGCCGTGAAAACGACGTAGTCGCGGTTCGAGGCGAAGGCCTTGACGGATTCGATCTCCCAAACCTTCTCCTCCATTTGCCCCTTTTCGTTTCGGAACTTCTGGCGGATCAGTCGCTCGGTGTAGACGAGCGAATCCTGATTTACCCCCAGAACGTGCGCGGCCGTCACCAGCTCCGTTTCGCTGATGGCGAAGGCGGTGCCGACTCCGTAATAATCGTCGTTTCTGATTCGATAGTCCACCAAATCCCAGTTCAGTTCCTTGTCGTAGACCATCGAGTCCTTGACGGGCTTGCGGACGACAACCTCGAAGCAGTTCTTGTTGATCATGGAGATCACGCCCGCGTCGGTGACGGCGGGACCCGCCGCCGGCTGAGTCGCGCACGATACGGCGAGAGCCGCGATACCAAGACACGCCAATCCGACTACAAGTAGTTTGTTTCTCATAATGGGACCAGTATACCGCGCGAAACGCGTTCCCGCAATCTCGTCGCGCGTTTCGTCCGCATTATCCGCGCGGAACCCGTACCCACGTTCCCTCGGGGGCGGACTCGTCGGGAAGCTCGGCCTCGAACGTCGTCATTCCGACGGGATCGTCCGGCCGGAAGGAGCGGAAGGCGTTCGCCGGAACGTCGGTCGCGCCGAAACACACCTCGAAGGATCCCGTCGAGAGGTCGGCGCACGCGGACCAGAGCGTGCCGAAGTAATCCTTGTAGTAGTGGGCGACGACCCCGTCGGGCATCGGCGCCGAAAGGATTCGTTTCGCGTCGTCGACCGAGAGCTTTCCCTCCGCGAGGGATTTCTCGAGGTAGCGCGCGCGAAGGTCCGAGTGCTTGAAGATGTCGGGCTGCGCGTCGCGCGGTCCGGGAAGCGAATAGTGGTTCGCGGAGGAGAGAACGCCCGTTTCCGCGCGCTTGACGGCCTGCGTCTCCGGGCCCTTCTCGATCAGGGCGGCGCGCCCGAGCCGGTCCGCCACGATCAAGTTGAGATCGAAGGCGAGCGGGAACGCGGAGGCGATCTCGACGGCCTCGTCGACGCTCGACGCGCGGTCCAGTATCGTGCGGAGCAACGCCCAGAAACGGAAACCCCGGTTCGACGGAAGCGGACGGTCGGGGCGCGGATCGCCCGCGCTCATGGAAACCCACAGGCCCTTTTCGTTGATACCGTCATATCGCCCGAAGACGAAAACGCCGAACCCGGTGTGGCCGTAGTGTCCGTCGACGCGGACCGTGCGCAGGGTGAACTCGTCCTCGAGGCTCCATTCGTAGCTTCGGCCGCAGATCACGTTCCCGGACGCTGACCGGTCGGGCAATACGGCGAAGTGGCTGCAGTGGCCCGAACGGGGAATCGTCGCCGTATACCACACGACGGACTCAGGGAGCGCGCCCAGCTCCTTCGCGAAGCCCTCGATTTCCGGCACGAGACCCGGGCACCATTCTTCGGTCATCCGAAGCAGGATTTCCGCCTCGGCGAGGCGGGAGGCGTCGCCCCCGAGCGGGTTGGTAAAGAAGGGAATCGCGCCCGGCGCGACCTTTTTGAGCGCGCGGGCTTCCTCCCGTCCGACCGCCAGGGCCTCTCCCTCCATGACCTGGTACGTAAATCGTTGTTTCATCCTCGTATCCTCCGGGTACGAGCGTACCGGATCGTCCCGTCCTCGCGCCCGACTTTTTTTGCCCTGCGGTGTCGCTTCGCGGTTCTGATTCCGCTCGTAACGGGTTTGTCGCGATCGCGGCAAGCCCGTCATCGTCCCCCGTGGTGGAAGAAGAGCCGCCCGTCGATTCCCCGTTCGCGGCAGTAGTCGCGAATCTCGCCCTCCACGCGGTCCCAGTAGTCGTTTCGGCTTCCGTATATCCGTCCGTATTCAGGGACTAGACCAGCGCGTTTCGCGCGTAACCAACTCATCACGGATTCCCGAACGGCTCCCGACATGTTGAGGTTCTCTATCATATAGAAGTCGACGTACGCGCGGGTTCCCTCGATGATCGACCGCCAGTCGGTGAGACCCGGCATAACGGGGCCGATGAAGGCGTAGGTCCGTATCCCGGAATCATGGAGCGCCCGGAGCGCGGCGAGCCGTTCGGAAACGGAGGAGGCGCCGGGCTCGATCTCCCTCCGGACGGCGTCGTCGAGCGTGGTGACGGTGAGCCCGGCCTCGCAGTTGTCGAATCGACGGAGGATATCGATGTCGCGCGCGATAAGGCCGCTCTTGGTCTGGATGCCGAGGAAGGGCTCGAGCCTGACGATTTTTTCCAGGATCCTCCTCGTCAGGCCGTACTCCCGCTCGACGTGGAGGTAGGGGTCGGTAACCGACGACATGAACACGGACTTCCCCCGGTACTTGTCGCCCGTTTCGGGGATGAGGTCCGCCGCGTTTACCTTGACGTCCACGTACCTTCCCCAGGGCTCTTCGTGGCCGCTGAAGCGCGACATGAACCGCGCGTAGCAATACCGGCATGCGTGCGAACAGCCGACGTACGGGTTTATCACGTAGTCCGCCGCGGGAAGATTCGATTTCGTGATGACGCTCCGCGCCGTTTTTTCGGTTACTCTCATGCTCATGACCTGCCGTGCCGTGCCGTGAAGTGTCCGCACAGTATACCACGGGCGCGGGGGCAACAAGAATCGCGTGGTAATAAAGTTGACAGAAAACAAAAGCGCCCGTACAGTAAGACTATGAAAAAATTACAATCCCGTCTTTCACTGTGTATGGGAGTGCTCTTTGCGCTTGCCGCGACGCTCTCCTGCTCAAGCGGGTCGGGCGATTCGGGTCGTATCACCGAGAATTACGTTTTCTCGAGTCTCCCTATCGACATCCTCTTCGTAATGGACAACTCGGGGAACATGCAAACGTACACGGCCGACATACTTGCTCATGCGGGAGCGACGCTCTCCCGGTTAGCCTCAAAGTCATACCAATTCCGCTGCGCGGTTACGGGAACGGACGCCTATGCCAATACGGCAAGTAAAACGGAATTCTCGAAAAAATCCGGTGAGGCGATAATAACGCCGCAGACGATCGATTATCTCGACATGTTCGAGTCGAACCTGAATCTGGGTTTGTACGGTAGCGGAACGGAAAGGCCGCTTGAAAGCATGCGAAGCGCGCTGTCAAGCCCCTTCAACCAGGGATACAACCTTCCGGGATCGAACGCGTTTCTCGCGATCATCTTTATCGGAAACGAGGATGACCAACCAATAACAACACCCGTCTCGGACTATATTCGGTATCTCGAGAACCTGACCGGAACGTCGCCCGCCCGGAAGGCATGCGCCGCATTCTCGCTCTCCGTGATCAACCCGGAAACGCAACTTTCGGGAGAGACGATCTCCACGCGGGTATCCGAACTCTGTTCCGCGTTAGACGGCTTCACGCGCGACCTTCACGAAACCGATTATTCCGCTGTCTTTTCCGCCTTCGCTGACTCCATGGCATCGCTTGCCTCGCCGATCCGGCTCGGATCTCTGCCGGATACGACGACGATTCAAGTCACCGTAAACGGCCAGGGTGTCTCGCGATCGGAAACGGACGGTTGGGAATACGTCGAGTCCGCTAATTCTATTTCTTTCAGGGGCGCCGGTATTCCCGCGATAGGCTCATCGGTAAAAGTCACCTATATGACCGCGTTGTAATCCGCCCGCCCGGGCGCCGGTATCGGGCAAGCAGTACGGCCTGTTTTCCGAAGTCTCTTGCGTACGCGGCGTCTCCGACCGACGGAGACGCCGCGTGAACCTATCGGCTCCGCGTGCCGAGAAGCTCCCGGATCGCGGCGGCGGCGGCGCGATCAAGCTCGGCCGCCTTCAGGACGCCCGAGACGATCTTCTTCCGGACGGCTGGATCGGCGAGCGCGAGCGCGCGCTTCTCCCCCGCCGCCCAGTCCGCGTCGTTCGAAAGCGCCGCGGCCAGGGCGCGGTAGGCGGCCTGCCCTCCCAGATGGACGCATCCGCCCGGATGCGCGACGGACTCCCGTTCGAGCACGGCGAGCGCGGTCTTCAGGAGTTCCTCGACGGCGGTCGTCTCCGCGCACTCCTCGCCGATCGACATGAGCATCCGGGTCGACGGGTTATCCCACCAGCCGTCGGTCACGAAGTATCCCGACTCGTCGAGCGCTCCGCCGCCGAACTCGGGCATTTCCTGAAAGAAGTTCCATCCGAGCAGGGTGTTCCCTCCGTCCCGGTATCCCGTGACGATACACGCCTCGGGCGGGCCGATAATCCCGAGCGCGAGAACGGGCCGGCCCGCGTCGATCTCGGCGCGTATGAACGCGGCGAAATCTTCCTTCGTGGCGCCGGCGTCCCTCCTCAGGAAGGCGAACGCCCTGCCGGCGGCGCGGAAACCCCGGACGAAGGCCTCCTCCGGATCGGCGAAGACGTTCATGATATCGATATTGCCCGGGTCCCAGGAAGAGGCGTTCCATCGGAGACGAAACGCCGCCCCGGTCGCCGCCATGAGATGCGGGTATCTGACATCCTGTCCCAGATAGTTGAGGCAGGAGCGGAGCGCCGCGGGAAAGGGCGTGCATTCCTCGGGACAAAACTGGACTTTCTTCACGCCGTACAGCACGCAGGCGTCGCCGGCCTTTTCGATTCTTTCTTTCTTCATACGTTCCTCCGGTGCGGGCTGAATGACCTTCAGGCTTCCCGTCGTTATCAATCCCGGTCCGTACGCCCCCGCCACGAGCCTCACCCTCCCTACCGGCACCCTGGACGAACGGAACGAAGACGGCGTCATGCCGGTCTCGCGTCTGAACGCCCGGGTAAAGGTATCGGGACAGTCGAAGCCGTAATCAAGCGCGATGTCGACGACGCTCCTGTCGGTATGCGAAAGTTCGAACGCGGCGTTCGCGACCCGCCGGGATAGCGCGTAGCGCCCCGGGGGCACGCCCATCTGACTCGCGAACACGTCGCGGAAGTGGGCTTCGGATACGCCGAACGATCGGCTTAACTCACCGCAGTCTATTTCGGAGCGTACGCGGCTTTCGATATACGAAACCGCGGATTGCATCAGACAGTAGTACTCCATCGGTAATCCGCCTCGCGAATTGAATATGTCGTCTTCCGGAAGACGTCTTTACTGTAGCGTATCGAAGGGAAATTGACTCGACGTTTTTTAGGATTCGGCGGTATACTCGAATCCCGGAGGAACTTATGAAAAAAATACGGAAGCCCGTCACGGCGCTCGCCCTTCTCGTCTTTGTCGCGTCAATCGCGTCGTTCCCGCTCGTCTCGTGCGCGGGAGGCGCGCCGGTCGTCCCGGTCGCCCGCGAGGCGGGCAAGACGTACGAACTCGTCATCCTGCACACGAACGACCACCACGGAGCGATACTCCCGGCGAACGGCGTCGGGGGCCTTGCGGAGCGCGCGACCTTCGTGCGGGAGATACGCGCGGCCGGCGGCAACGTTCTCCTCCTCGACGCCGGCGACATCAACACCGGAACGGCCCTCTCGAACGCCTTCAAGGCCGAGATCGACATAAAGGCATATAACCTCATGGGTTACGACGCGGTAACCCTCGGCAACCACGAGTTCGACCGCGACATGGCGACTCTGGACCGCCAGATGAGGCTCGCGACCTTCCCGTGGATCTCCGCCAACATACGAAAAGCCGGAGGAAAACCGCTTGCCGCGCCGTATGTCGTCAAGGACTTCGAGGGATTCCGCGTCGGCGTCTTCGGCATCACCACGCGGCGAACCGTCGGGATCGCGAGCCCGGACAAGGGCCTCGTCTTTCTCGACGAGATCGATACGGCCCGCGAGACGGTCGCGGCACTCCGGGAGGTCGAGAAGTGCGACATCGTCATCGCCCTCGTTCACATGGGCCTCGCCGCGGAGGCCGAAGGGCACGCAAGCTCCCTCGACCTCGCGCGCGCGGTACGCGGCGTCGACCTCGTCGTCGACGGGCACTCGCACAGCTTCCTCGAAGAGCCCGTCATGGTCGAAGGCACGCCCGTCGTGTCGGCCGCGGAATGGGGCAAGTACGTGGGACGGGGAATTATGGAAATCAGCGACGGTAAAAAGGTTTCATTTTCGTGGAAGCCGGTCAGGATCAACGACAAGGAAAACATGACATACGCCCCCGATCCCGCCGTCGCGGCCCTCATCGCTCCCTACAGGGAAAAGGCCGACGCGAGTCTCAAGGAGGTCGTTGCCCATGCTCGGGAACGCTTCGAGTTCGGTGACCGGCTCTCGCGCAAGAAGGAGATCGCCCTCGGGAACATGGTCAACGACGCGACCGTCTGGTACGTCGGGAACGCGCTTCGGAAAAAAGTCGATTTCGCCTTTACCAACGGCGGCAACATCCGCGCCGAGCTTCCCGCGGGTCCGGTCACGCGCGAACAGATCGCGACGGTGCTCCCCTTCGACAACTGGATGTACCTCACGACGATGAAAGGCGCGGACGTCATCCGTCTCTTCCGTTATATCGCCTCGATTCCGCGAGGCGCCGGCGGCTGGGCGCAAGTTTCCGCGGCCGCTCGCTATACGATCGACTACACCGGCGCCGACGGCAAGGGAGTCCTCAAGGACCTCACGATTAACGGCAAGAGCGTCGATCCCGAGGCCCTCTACACCTTCGCGACGAACGACTACCTCATGGCGGGAGGAGACGGCTATACCGTACTCGCCGACAACGTCTCGTCGTGGAACACCTCCACGACCCTGCGTGACATAGTCATCGCCTACGCGGCGGAGACAAAGACGCTCGTTCCCGCGACGGACGGCCGCATCACGGTGCTGGGAGGAATTACCCCTTGAGCGCGCCGCCGAGCATGGCGCCCTTCATGATCTGCCGGTGGAACAGGAGATACAGCAATACCGTCGGCGCGACGGAGATCAGGAGGGCCGCGGAGTACTGCGGAAAGTAGTTGTTGCCGGTCGTCCCCATGAGCGACTGTACCTTCAGCTGGACCGTGAAAAGGTCCGGGTCGTTGATGAAGATGAATCCGAGGAGGAAGTCGCTCCACGCGCCGAAAAAGGTGAGGAGCGTCGACATGACGAGAACCGGCCGGGCGAGCGGCAGCATTATCAGGAAGAAGGTCCGCCAGTGCCCGGCGCCGTCTATCCTCGCCGACTCGATGAGGTCGTTCGGCGTCTTGTTGAAGAAGGCGCGGAAGATCATCGTCCAGAAGGGTATGCCGAACGAGGCGAGCGGCAGTATCAGTCCGGGCAGGGTATTGATGAGCCCGATCGCGGTGTTGATCCGGACGAGCGGGATGAGCACCATCTGCACGGGAATGAAAAATCCCGACATCACGAGATAGAAGACGACGTCCGTCACGCTCGTGCGGAATTTCGAGAAGGCGTAGCCCGCCATCGCCGAGAGGGGAACGGTGAGCAGGATGGTGCCCGCGCAGACGACGAGGCTGTTCGCCATCGACTTGCCGATTTTTACCGAGTTCCACGCCCACACGAAATTCGAGAAGTCCAGCTTCTTCGGAAGCGCCCAGGGATTGTAGGCGAACTCGAGACGCGTCTTGAACGCGAAAAGCAAGGGCAGTATCAGGGGGACGACGAATAGCGCCGCGAGCAGCACCAGAAAGACGTGTACTGTCGCGACGGAGAGCGACATCCCCTCGCGCCGCCGCCCCGCGACCGGTCCGTGGTCCGCACGCGCGCGAACGACCCTCGCTCCGTCCATATCAAGTAAGTCAGCCATGATTCCTCCCTTTCAAGACTAGTCGTTTTCCGGTTTTACCGAAAACTGAAGAACCGTAAACCCAAGCGAGAGCAGGAAGATCACCACCCCGATTGCCGCGCCGAGTCCGTACCGCCAGTTGAGAAAGCCCTGCTTGTAGAGCTCGATGCCGAGCGTGGTCGTGCTGTTGCCGGGCCCGCCGACGGTTATAAGCCAGGGCAAATCGAAAAGCCGGATGCTTCCGACGACCGCGAGGAGCGCTTGAATGCGCACCGCGTATCCCGCCTGCGGAAGGACGATATACCGCGCCATCTGCCAACGGTTCGCACCGTCGATCATGGCCGCCTCGGTAACCTCGGCCGGTATCTGGTCGATACTCGACATGAGATACACGATGCCGAAGCCGATGTACGCCCATGTCGCCACGCCGAAAAGCGTCGGGAAAGCGTGTTTCGCGCTTCCGGTAAAATCTATCCCGGCGAGCCACTTCCACCCGAGTTTGTCGGCGAGCGTCACGATCGCGCCGGTGTTCGGCCCGAACACGAACAAGGCGATCATGCAGACGATCGCGACCGGGATCACGTTGCCGAGGTAGTAAACGCTCCTGAGCCAGCGGACGAGCGGCGTCTTGAGCGAGACGCAGGCGTACGCGATGCAGAACGCGAGCGGCACCTGTATGACGACGCTGAAGAAGGCCCACTGTATCGCGTGCCACAGCCCCGCGAGGAAGTCGGCGTTCGAGAAGAGATAGGCATAGTTGCTCAGTCCGACGTATTTTACTTCGGCGAGCGCGCTCGAGTTCGTTAACGAGAGGCGGAACGTCTCGAAGATCGGGTAGAACATGAACACGCCGAGCATGAGAAGCGCCGGCGATATCATGAATGCCCTGAAGGCGTTTTCCGCGGAACGGCGAGAGCGCGCGTTGGTTGCTGAAGTTGGACTGTTCTTCATTTCGTTACCCTCCGTGTTGCGGGCGCCGCGTTGCCGGCGCCGTTTCGTCGACGCGACGGAACCGTTCCCGGTATCGCGCGTCGCCGCGCGAAACCGGAAACGGGATCCGAGTGCCTATTTCAGGGCGCCGAGATTCTCCGTAACCAGGCGGTCAAGTTTCCCGAGTTCCGCCTTCACGTCGACTCCGGGGAGCATGAAGTTCTGGATCGTGTCGTTCACCGGTCCCGATACGGCCGGCGGAAGGTCCTGGTCCCACCACGCCTGCACGGATTTCGCGCCGGTAAACACCGCGCTCGCCATGCCGGTAATCCTGGTGGGGGGCTCCACGCCGGGCACCGAGGCGGTGCGTCCTTTCTCGCTCTTGAGGGCCTCTACGCTCATCGCGTACTTCATGAAGCGGACGACCGCGTCCTTCTTCGACGCCGCCGCGTTCGACGCCGCGTAGCCGATGTCGGTCATGCCCATCAAGTCCCGCGCGGTTCCCAAGCCGCCGTCGGCCACGGGCACCGCGTAAAAGCCGATGGTCTGGTCGGTCGAAGTCGCGTCGCTGAAGAGGCCGGCGAGCCAGGAGCCCGAGAGTATCATGGCCGCCTTGCCCGTCTGCATGAGAAGCTGCGCGTCGGCGTAGCTTTCCGCGAGCGGCTTCGGGCCGTAGTAACCCTTGGCGGCCCACTCCTTGATCTTTTCCGCGGCCTTAACGTACGGGTCCTCGGTAAAGCCGGCCTCGCGCTTCACGGTCCGCGCGAAGATGTCCCCGCCGAACCGGTTGACCAGGTACATGTAGGTATGCAGGAGCGGCCACTTGTCGCGCGAACCGCACGCGAGGGGCTGTACGCCCGCGGCGAGAAGCTTGTCGCAGACGCCCTCGAACTCCTCGATCGTCTTCGGAACCTCGAGCCCGTACTGCTTGAACAGTCCCTCGTTCACGTAGAGGCCGGCGATTCCGAAGAACGGCGCGATACCGTAGATCTTGCCGTTCCAGCTCATCGCCTTGCGGGCCGCCTCGCTAACCGGGAGGTCGGAAAGCTCCGCCGTGAGGTCAAGGAGTTTTCCTCCGTCGGCGAAGGCGCCCATGAACGAGCCGCCCCAACTCTGGAAGACGTCGGGCGGCTGGTCGTTCGCCATGGCGACCTTCAACCTGTCGTTGAGCGCGGAACCCGCCGTCCCGAGGGCCACCCAGTCAAGCTTGATGTCGGGGTTTTGCGCCTGGAAGTTCTTTATCATGTCGAAGGTATAGGATTGCTGCGGGTCCTGTTCGTTGCCCCCGTCGCACGCCCACACGGTCAGCGTTACCTGCCCGCCCTTCCCGCCCTGAGCCGCCTTTTGTCCGCATCCGACCGTGGTCATGAGCGCGACGGCCGTCAACACCAAAACGATCCGTTTCATGTCTCTCTCCTTTTTTCGTAGTCTCGAACCGGCGGGAATAACCGCCCGTCGGTTCCCTATCTGTCCCGAGTGTACGACCCGTTTCCGCGTACGCGCGCCCGAGCTAATTAGTTCGTACCTCTTTCTTTTGAAAGAGGACCGGCCGCACGGACCCCCGTACGGCCGGTAAGAAAGATGAAGAAAAGCACGAACGCGGTGACACCGTTTCGCGTTTCCGACGTGAGAATACGACGGATCGCGGGCGCGATCGGCCGAGCTAATTAGTTGAGACGGATTGACGGAAAAATCGCGGGAAACGGACCGGAACGCGGGGTAACGGTCAGCTGGCGTTCGGGGAGCGGGCGGCGTTCGAACCCGAGCCGGGGTCTTTACGTCGTTTGAACTCGGAGGGGGTCATGCCGGTATGCTTCTTGAAGGCGGAATTGAAGGTCGACTTGCTGTTGAAGCCGGACTCGAAGAGTATCTCGATAATCGTCTTCCGCCGGTCGGCCGTATCGGCGAGCAGGCGAAGGCTCTCGTTGACGCGGTAGGAATTGACGAAGTCGTAGAAGTTCTGGTTGAGCCTCGTATTGAGCACCTGCGAGATCGTGTGCGAACTGATCTTCGTGCCCTTCGCGAGGTCGTTGATGGTGACGTCAGGGTTCAGGAACGGCTGCTTTTCTTCCATATAAGAGACGAGTCGTTCGAGATGCCGCTCGCTCTCCTCAAAGCTGAGCGGATTCCGTTCGTACTTCCGTTCCGCGTGCGTCGATCCCGGCAGGTCGATTTCGCGCTGGGAGAGAGATTGCAGGAAGGCGTAGGTCATGACACAGAGGAATACGGCGTAGAAGACGACGAAGGACAGGGGATACTTTGCGAAGTTGACGTTATAGACGACGAGGGTCGCGATCCCCAAAAGACCCCACGCGGAAAGAAGGCAGAGAAAGACCTTGAGCCACCTCAAGTTCACGTCGTTGAGCGAGGAGAAGACGTCCCTGATCGTCTTTCGGTGAACGGCGAGGCGCCGACAGCACATCAATATGTAGATATACAGCTGCAGGACGTGCAACAGCCTGAAGTTGTAATAATCCTGACGGATAAACAGGGTGTCGTTGTATCTCGAAATCATGATGAGGGCGATGATCCCCTTCGAACGGAACTCCGCGACGATGAAGGCGCCGATCGCGACGAAAAAGGCCGTATGGACGAGGTGTATCGGCCGGAGGCGGAAGTCGCGGTCGGTGATGGAAAGCACGTACAGGTACAAAAAGGGAAAGACAAGGAATCCGAACGGCAGGCACCGGAAATAGATAAAGGGCGACACCCCCTGGAAGGTGAGCGTCGCGGGGTCGTACTTGGTGACGTCCTGAAAAATACCGCCCGACTCCGAGAGCGTCTGAAACAGGAAAAACAGGGCCAAAAAGACGTTATGCCGGTACTTCCGGTACGCCGGAGACGAGTGCACGAGCAAAAAGAGCAAGGACTGAAAGGCCACGAGGAGATGGAGGTTGTGCTTAATCGTCAACAGCATGCGTAAATCCGGTCCCGAAGAATCATTTCGACCAGTATACCATCGGATTGCCGACTCCGGGATGGGTATTTTTACTTAAGGCACGGTTGACGGACGAAACCAACACCGCTCTCTTTTACGAAACGCCTGAAATGTTTTAAACTCGGAGAATCACATTATAAAGAGTTCATGGCGGTTTTTTTTTTTAAAACACTGACGGAGAATACTTTGAAAAGCAAGTTCAAGACGCTCCACGCGCGAATCCGGTTTTGCCTTGCCGTATTGCTCGTACCATTACTCACGACATGTCTTGCCGCGTCCATGGAGTCGCCGGAAACCCCGAAAGAATGGACTCCCGACTCCCCAGATTTCCGCGCATTTTACGGATGGAACGACGAGCTTGGCGAGTGGCGCATGGAACTACTGCGCGCGTCGACCGAGCCCGCGATAGCGCTTCATACCTTCACGCCGAAAACGGACGCTCCCTGCGCAGGAACCCTCTTTTTACTGCACGGATATCTCGAGCATACCGCGCTTCGAGTACCCCTCGCGGCGGCCGGTGTATCCCGCAACTGGCTTGTCGCGGGTTATGACCTACCGGGGCACGGCCTTTCCGGCGGTAGCCCCTCCACCGTCGCCAGCTTTGCGGAATACCGCGAAGCCTTCGACCGCGTCCTGCGTTCGAGGGACTGGCCGAAGCCCTGGCGCGTGATCGCGCATTCGACCGGCTGTACGAGCGCCCTTATGTACGTTCAGCAAAACGGCAACCCGTTCGAGCTCGTCATCATGGAGGCGCCGCTCCTGCGTTCATACCGATGGAAGCTGTCGATGGCAACGTTGCGCGTGGCCAGCCTTTTCAAGAAAACGCTTCCCCGCAGGGTCGGCGGAATTGCGAAAGATCAGACGCTCTACAAGCTGATAAAGAAGGATCCGCTCTCTCCGGACAAGATGCCCATCTCGTGGTGTTTTGCCCTGAGGGATTTTGTCGGCACGCTTGATGCCTGGGAGCCGATGGAAGGCGAGTTTATCGTCATGCAAGGAGAAAACGACACCGTCGTTGACGGCGCGTACAACATCCCGTTTCTGCGCGAACGACTGAGTTCCCTTGAAGCAATCACAATACCCGAAGGAACGCACGTACTATTGCGCCACGAAAGCCCCGCGGGCGATCGAGCGCGCGCCATAGTCGAACGAAGCTGGTCCCGCGAGTAACGGGTTATCCCTTGAACGGCGCGCCGTAGGGGGCGTCGAACCTGCGCTCGTAGGCACCGTGTTTTTTCATGTTCATGTGCCAGTACATGTTCGTCAGACCCGTCGGGGCGAGAAGGCGGAAGAAGAAACGCGCGAGGGGGCTCAGCGTGTAGGGCCTCGCGGCCGCGCGGATGACGGCGGGGTCGACCCGGCCGTCGCGAACGACGGAGGCGCCCACGGAGCGGAAGAGATCGCGCGTCTTGTTCGTCATCAGCGGGGGCATTATGCGGATTCCCTCGATGCCGCCCTTGACGACGGTGCCCAGATGCGTCCAGCCGCACCGCGCCGAAAGACGCGCGAGATACGCGGCGAGGGTCCCGCCTTGCTTGCTCTCGGGGAAACCCGACTGCACGACGAAGGCGACGCGCTTTCCCGAGAGGCGCGCGCGGGGTGCGTCGGCGAACGAGTCGATAAAGCGCTTGACGAGCGCGGGCATCGAGTCGGTATAGAGCGGCATGACCGTCACGACCTCGTCGGCCGCGAGAAAGGCCTCGCGCTGGGCTTGCAGGTCGTTCGCGCGCGCGAGGTCGATCGTCTCGATCTCTCCGGCGACGCCGGCGGAGGCCATGCCCTCCGCGATCCAGGAAAGGAGGAGCCTCGAATTCGATTCCCGGCCGCGCGGGGATCCGTTAACGAGCAAACGCTTCATCGCATACCTCCCGGACGGGCGTGTCGGTCGTGGCTACGAACCGGAGAGCCGTTTTAGTATTGAGCGTGAACCGCTCGAAAAATTTCCGCGCGATATCGAGGTCTTCGGGGCCGTCGCCTTGCCCCGCCTCGACGAAGAGGCCGACGTCGGCGTTGCTCGCGTAGCGGTGACGGTGGTGGCACTCGCCCTTGTAGATCTCGATGTAGGGATGCGCGAGGGGGATGAACCTGTCCTGCGCGGCCTTGAGAAGGTAACTGACCGCGCCCATCACGAGCGGGCTCGCCCAGACCACGAGATCGCTTTCGACCATCTTCGGGAGGATGTCGTCCATCGCGTCGCGGTGAACGCAGAGCCCGGGGGTCTTCCACCAACAGGACCAACAGCCGACGCAGAGCCTGACGTCGCGCTCGCGCAAAACCACGTGGTCGACCTCGCCTCCGCGTTCCCGCAGGGCGCGTGCGAGGGTTTCGACGCTTTCGTCAAAGCCCGAGGGAGCGGGGTTCCCGTTCAGAATCATCACGCGCATGGCGCACCTCCGTTTCTGATGTTGTCACTGTCAACATCAGGATAGCACGGGATGTTGACAACGTCAACATCTAAATCCATACTGTGTTCATGCCGGAGAAAAAAAAGGGCGTCGGGGCGGCAAGCTATCACCGCGCCGAGCTTAAAAGCGAATTGCTCGACGCCGCCGTCAAACTCCTCGAGGCCGACGGAATCGAGGGCTTTTCCCTCCGAAAGGTCGCGAGCCTCGTCGGGGTCAGCCACGCCGCCCCGTACCGCCACTTCAAAAACCGCGACGAGCTTATCGGGGAAATCCTCATGGAAGGCCATCGCCGCCTGACGACGTACCTCACGTCGGCACGCAAAGGCACGGGGTCCGCCGTCGACGCCCTCTTCCGGATGGAACGCGCGTATCTCGAGTTCGCGCGGGAAAACGCCGTCTACCTTTCGCTCATGTTCTCCCGGCACGGCATGAAAACCATGGTTACGCTCGAGAAGGGCCGTAAACACGCCATCCCCGAGGAGTACGACTCCTTCGGCGTCCTCGAGTCCTGCGTCGCGCTGTGCCAACGCGAAGGGAGCTTTGACCCCTCGCTCGAAACGGCAGCCCTCGCGATGAACGTCTGGGCGAACGTCCACGGACTCGCCCTTCTCATGAACGAGGGAATAATAGAGGCGATGTGCGCTCAGCGCGGGATACCGGCGAAGAAGGCCTTCGCCGCCATCGCGGATACCGCGCGGGCCTTGCTCGCGGGAACGCGGAAGATCACGTCCCGCGGGAGTTCTTATTGATAAACGTGTTCTCGTCGAGGTCGCGGTAGGCTTGGTCGAGTTCGGCCTGCGTGTTCATCACGATGGGGCCGCCCCAGGCGACGGGCTCTTTGAGCGGCGCTCCGTAAAAAAGGACACAGCGGGCCGACGAGGAATCGGGCGCGGTCAGGCAGACGGCGTCTCCATCGGTCAAAAGGACGGCGCGGCGGCGGTCGTGGAACGCGCGCGGCGCGGCGTTCGCGGCCGGAACGCCGACAGCGGCCGCGTCGGGAATCGCGTCGCACGCGGCGTCGAACGAAAGCGAGCCGTCGATGACGTAGACGAAGGCGGTGACGGACGCCGGAAGGGAAACGTTCACGCCCGCGCCGGGCTCGAGGGAGACGTCGAGCATGGTGGCGTCGACGTAGTCGGCCCGCATGGCGCCGGCGGTGCCTTGGTAGGCTCCCGCGATCACGGCCACGCGGGAGCCCTCCCCGTTCACGACGGGAATTTTCTCCGCGGTGAGATCGCGGTAGGCGGGGTCGGTCATCTTGTCCTTCGCGGGGAGGTTGAGCCAGAGCTGGAGGCCGAGCATGCGCTCCGAAGCCCGGGGCATCTCCTGATGGATGATCCCGCCGCCGGCCGTCATCCACTGACAGCCGCCGTCGAGTATGCTTCCCTTGTTTCCGAGGCTGTCGCCGTGCTCGATGTCGCCGCGTATGAGATACGTGACCGTCTCGATGCCTCGGTGCGGGTGCCAGGGAAAGCCTTTCACGTAGTCCGCGGGATCGACGGAATCGAAAGCGTCCAGCATGAGGAAGGGATCGAAATCGCGCACGGTCTCGTGGCCGATAACGCGCACGAGACGCACTCCGGCCCCGTCAACGGCCGGATGTCCGGTTACTATTCGCTTGATCTTGCGCGGGTTCATAAAAGCCTCCAATCTAGAACCGACCGGTCGACAGCAGGACGAGCGTACAGGCCTCGAGATAGTCGACGCCGAGCGCCCGCGCCCGCGCGGCGAACTCCGCGTTTTCCGTTCCCGGATTCGATATGACGCGGCGCGGTTTCAGCGCGAATATACCGTCGGCCTCGGCGAGCACGGTCTCGGGTCCGACGTAGAGGGTCACCGTATCGACGGGTAACGGTACCGCAGAAAGGTCGCGGTACGCGCGGATTCCGTCGATCTCGTCAAAGGCGGGATTGACCGGAAAAACCTCGTGACCCGCGGCGACGAGTCGCTTGAGGGCCATGTTCGAGTACCGCTCCGCCTTCTTGCTCGCACCGAGAATCACGACGCGCATCGTCGCCTCTGCCGAACGCCGGTCGAAACGGGATAGTCGTAGATGTCGGTTTTCTTCCCGTTTATCGCGGCGACGGGAATCGCGCGACGGATTACGGACACGAATGTATCTTTCATGATTCTCCCTCCATCGACACCGATATGGTATCACATGTATATGGATAGTCAATGAAAGATCGTCCTAGCAAACTTTCGTCTCAACGCCTCGTTCTTTCCTTACATGGTTTATGCAACGAGATACAGTAGTCGTTACGATCCTGCAGTGACAGAGCTTAAAATGGCGAAACAGAACGGACGTTTGAGGTTCGAACCTCAACGTATATTTCCCGCTCATCAAGCGGAATCCACATAATTGAGGTTTTTGACATGAAAGTTGTTCGCTCTCTTTTGATCGGCACGATACCGTTCTTTTCTTTCATCTACGCCTCTTGCGGCTCATCCGGCGCGGGATCGAATAGCGCGATCGTACAAGGTCAAACCCGACCGGTCAAACAGGAGATGCGGGTGTACATGATCGGTAACAGCCTGACGGACCAAGTGCAGTATCGCGGTTTGCAGAAAATCGCGGAAAGTCGTTCCTATACACACAGCTGGGCTCGCCATACCGTTCCCGGATCACCCCTCGAGCTGTTCCTGGAAAATCCGCATGTCGGCGTATACGAAAACCAGTATTGGGAAACGACCGGGTACGATTTCACGAACGCCCTTCAATTCAAGGATTGGGAAGCGGTAACCCTGCAACCCTTTGTCAGACCCCTGGCTACGGATATCGCCTCCTGCCAGGCGCTCATGGATATGACGCGGAGCCGAACAGGCGACTGCGTTTTCTACGTTCACGCGCAATGGCCCTATTCCCAGATAGCGGACTGGTGGGAGAACGGAGAATTCGATTTCGCGAAGGCGTGGGGGGACTTTTACGGAGACCGCGAGTATGACATTACCGCGTCGGCAAGCTTTTACACGCAACTTCTGAGCGGATTGCGCGAAACGAGACCTGATTGTCAGATATGCATGATTCCCAACGGATGGGTACTTGCCGAACTTGACGGGCGTATTCGCGCGGGCGACATTCCGGGGTATCACGGCATCATCGATTTCTGGGAGGATGCGGTACATCTCAACAAGGCGGGATCGTATCTCGTGGCAAGCACCTTCTTCTCGGTTATCTACCAGGAGGATCCGCGCGGCCTCCCCGTTCCGGATGATTACGGGGAGCTTGATCCGCTCCTGGTCTACCATATACAGGACGCGATCTGGAAAGTCGTAACCGCGATGCCCGACGAGACCGGCGTTCACAAGGCATACACGACCCCGCAATCGGCGCCTCCGCCGTCGGAGATCCCCGGACAGTACGCCTCCGCCGACGCGCGTGCCCTGAACGCGACGACTCCGCCGAACATCGACGGGAATCCCGACGAATCGTCATGGTCGCTGGAATACTACCTCGTGAAAGTCCCCGAGGGAGAAGCGCGAATGGTCCCGCGGTTCGGACTCCTCTGGGACGACACGAAACTCTATGTCGGTATCAAGATAAAGGACTGGAGTATCAAAAACGAGTCGGCCGAGATATTCGTGGGGACGGGAAGGAATCGTTTCCGGATCGTAAAGACCTACGGAAGCGCCGCGCTCACGGTCGAACGCGACGGTATCCGGATACCCGCCGACGGCATCCTCCAGGCGGAGGCATACGACGCGGAGTACCCCGGGTGGAGCGCCGAACTAGCCATACCGTGGAGATATCTCGGGGTCGAAGGAACGGCGGGTACGATCTTCGCGTTCGACATGGCCTGTAACGGCACTGATCAATACGCGCCATCGGATCCCGTACTCTCCTGCCGCCTGAGCTGGAAGGCCATGTATAACATCGCCGAAAGCGTCGACCGATGGGGAACGTGCGCGCTCGATTCGCGGACGGTTCGATGAACGACAAAGGATACAAGAGAGGTCCGACATGAAAAGAATCGCCTATATGGCAGCATTGCTTATCCCGCTGTTTTCCTCATGCGCCGGATCATCGGACGATCCGGGCGCGACGTCTCGCCCAGGCGTCGTTGACGACCGGCCACTCACCCATCCCTACGACGGCGTGACGGAAAGAAGATTCTCGATGTACCGCCACGAGCTTGAGGGAGGAGGTTACGTAGACTACCTTATCAAGGTACCGGCTGACTACGAGTCCCAACCGGGGCGCGAATGGCCCCTCGTTCTCCATCTACACGCGATGGGCGGCGGCGACCAGGTGGAATACCTGTGCGGGCTTTTCGACATGTTCTGGGACATCCGGCGCGACCTCGACGGAACGGACGACGCATTCATCCTGATTCCACGTTACTTCACCAACGATAACGCCTCCGAACTCCTGATGGACGTCATAGCCTCGTACCGCGTCGACGAGCGACGCCTGTACCTCACGGGCATGTCGATGGGCGGTTCGGGCAGCTTCAACGTCGCGAATCACCTCTACAACGGACACGGAGTTTCCTTCGCGGCGATATCGCGTTGCTCCGGGAACAATCTCGATCCGGACATCAATTACGAGGGCCTCGCGCGGAATGTCATCTGGATGCATGTAGGAGCCGAAGACGGAACGCGGGACGGAAGCGGACAGGGTCCCGTCAACCGTTCCGACGAATCATACGCGAACCTCAAGACAGCGCTCCAACCGCACGGAGCGGTCGAGACGAAATCGCTTCACGTATCCCCGATGGCGGCGACCCAACTCGGGTCGGGCGGTTCGTACGACGTCGACGGGGAAACATACGATTCGTATACCGTATGCCTGCAGGACCGGACGGATTGGAATACGGGTAACGTCGTTCCGCTGTACGCGCAAGTCCGCGATCTGACGGTCGCGGGAAAGCTTCGGGTACGCCAGTCCGTATACTACTACGGATGCCAGCATGACGCCTTCGCGCCACGGGTAGAGAATTACCTCGCATGGCTATTCTCACAACGACGGGAGGATTAATCATATGAATAGTCTGTCGCTACGCGTCATCATCGTTTCGTTCGCTTTCTTTTCCTGCGGCAAAGCCGGTGACGGCTCCTCCGTTACGGCGCCGGACGTCGAGACAATCGGAACGGCCATCGTCTCGCGAAGGGGCGACTCGGTCATTCTCGACGGCTTTACCGAAAGTCCGCGGGGCGAATACGTCGTGCCGGACGAAATTACGGAAATCGGCAAACGAGCGTTTTACGACAGCGACGTCACGGGGATTACCTTTCCCTCCTCGCTCGAACGTATCGGCGAGTTCGCATTCGCCCATTGCGGCAGCCTCGTCGAGATAACGTTGCCCGATTCGCTCACGGAGCTGGAACCATACGCCTTCGCCGACTGCACGGGCTTGCGGCAAATGACGGCGGGTTCGGGTCTCGCTCTGATAGGGGAATACGCGTTCATCAGCTGCATTAACCTGAGGCAATTCACGCTCTCGTCGACAACGCCGCCACGGCTCCTTGAATTCGAGGAATACGGCACGATGGGCGTATTCGCCTTCGTTCACGAGGACATGTCGATAACCGTACCGGCGGGGACATCCGCGACCTACAAGGCGGCGGACGGATGGTCCGCGTACGCCGGTCGAATTCGAGAATAAACGAGGAGCGACACGTGAGACAAAACATCATAGTGACCATTGTCATGATCGCGAGTATCTTCGTCGGATGCCAGGGTAACGACGCCTCGCGCGAATACCAGGGCGACGACACGTTACGCCTGTCGGGAAACCGGTTGGTCGACACGCACGGGAACCCATTGATGGTTCGCGGGTACGAGATGACCATGGACATGTGGCTCGAGACGCCCGGCAGCGTCGGGGAGAATCCGAACATGACGCTCGACATCATGACCGACGACATGATAAGGAGCGGCGCGAACGCGGTTCGTTTCCTTTTCCCCGCGCGGCTCGGCAACGGTTTTACCGCGGAAAAGATCGATCACTACGTCGGAAAGATGGCGCGGAACCGCGTTGTCGTGTATCTCTCGATTTTCGGGGAGAGAAGGGATCTCCTGGATGACCGGGGGAATCCCGTTCTTGACGAGGACGGAAACGCAATCCAACACGATTACTACGACTCCCCGGCCTTCTTCGGAAACCCGGAAATACGCGCGGTGCTCGACAGGTACTCAGCGTGGCTCGTTCTGGACGCGTCGCAGGAATGCGATTTTGACGATCGCGCCAGATGGGAAAGGGTCAGCGTGGCGAAAATCCGGGAATTCCGCGCGTACGGATACGAGTGCCCCCTCACGGTCATGTCAAACACGTATGGTCGTGACTTGCCTGCGCTTCTTTCGGATCGGGCCCGCCGCATATTCGACAGCGATCCCCTTCGTCGCGTCATCTTCGGCTGGCAGGCGTATTGGGGAGATTCCTTCACCAACCCTCCGGGACAAAACATGAACTGGTACGAGTATTACTACGGCATGACCCTGGAAGAGGGCATCAGACTCGCCTCGCTCGCGCCCTACCCCATTCAGCTCGGTCTCGATCTCGTCGCGGATGCCGGTTCTTCATACATGAACTACCGCTCCGCGATGAAGGTCGCGCAGGAAACCGGGATGGGATGGCTTTGGTGGAACTGGTATCCGGTATGGGGCGGCAACAACCTTTCGAACGACGGGTCTCTCGAAGACCTGACATCGTTCGGCGAGGTCGTAATCT
Source organism: Spirochaetota bacterium (assembly GCA_023393015.1). Taxonomy (GTDB): domain Bacteria; phylum Spirochaetota; class Spirochaetia; order Treponematales; family Treponemataceae; genus Teretinema. The sequence continues at coordinate 51,465 of JAEWMY010000007.1, read as the reverse complement.
TCACCGATCCCTACAGCGTTCGCAATACATCGGTCAGGGCGACGCCGCCCTGAATGGTCGCGTAACGAACCGCTGTCACTCGGCCGCGGGCAGGTCTATCCTCTCCCGCAGGAACCGCAGGTACGTCAGCTCGGTTTTTTCCTTGACGGTTACCTCCACGTCGACGAGGGATTTCCCGACGGGAATCTTGTCGGTGACGAGGTCCTTAGGTATCAGGGGATACGCGATATCCTCGGAATCGCAGGCCACGAGGTAATTGTTACCTATCATGTCGCGAAGGTACATCTTCCTGCTTTCGTCGTTTCCGTTTTCTATCAGGACCTCGATCTCGTATTTCTTTCCCTTCTCGTCGGGGCTCGTCCGCACGGATCGGGCCGACACCGAGACCTTGCCGAAGTTCTCGATCAACTCCTTGTCCCAGTTTTTCTCGAAGCTCGAGGCTGTTCGCGCGAGGCTGTCGGAGGTCACGTCGCTCGAAGCATCCAGCAGGTTGGACAAAATGGCCTCGTGGTTCTTGATCACGTAGGACCCCGCGAGGTAACCGTCGGCGATGAGCAAGGCGAAGAACGAGAAGCACGAAACGAGAAAGAACGCCGGTTTTTTCTCCTTCGCGATCACGAGCTTTACGATCGACACGACGAGAACGGCCAGGGAAACGAGAACGAGCGCGGAAACGATCGCTACGGTAAGCATACTGACACTCCTTGTATATCGCGCGCGCGTTACGCGCGCGGCCCGTACGGCGCCGTCCCGGTCAAACCGTGCGGCCGCAGAATTCACCTAGGAGTATACAGGGAACGCGGGGAAAACGCCATCGTATTTCCCCCGCCTTTCCGCGGGCCGGGTCAGGCGAGTTTCGCGACTATGCGATGCTCGCCGGTCAGGGACGAAAGCGGGATGGCGACGCCGTCGAAGGGCTTGCCGTCGAGGGTCAGCTCGAATCGCCCGTCGGCCCGTCGCGCGAATCCCTCCGGTTTGGAGTACTCGACGCGTACGTTCGCCTTTCCCATTCGGAGGGTTACCGCGGCCGAGCGTTCCGCCGGGGGAAGGATCGGGTCGATCGCGAGACCGGAATCCGTAAGCTCTATCCCGTAGGCCTTCAGGAGGCCGAGAATGAACCAGGTCGCCGTCCCGCTCACGAGCGGTCCGATGTTCTCGCCCGTCTCGCTGTTGTTGTATTGCGTGCAAAACCGCGGGTTCCCCGCCAGGGTAAAGGGATCCGTCATCGAGCGTCCGGGATAGACGATATCGATCATGCGCCAGGCCTCGGAGGCGAGTTCCGCCGCGAGAGCGCGGTCCTTGACGGACTTGGCGGCGTCGAGCATGGCGGATACCGCCATCATGCTCGCGTGCTTGAATACGGCGCCGTTCTCGCGGTCGCCGGGGAAGTACTCGGCGCTCGCCGCCCCGGGGACGACGCGACTGAGGTCGTTGGGGGATACGAGCTTGAGGCCGAAGGGAGTCTTGAGTTTCTTCCGGACGACCTCGAGCATCGACTTGATCTCCGCCTCGTTCGCCACGCCCGAGAGCACGGACCACGAGAAGCTGTTGAGGAAGAAGGTTCCGCCGGATCCGTCCGTGTCGATCCCGTCGCCGTCGGCTCCCGCGTACTCGAATCCGGGGTATTGGTTGAAAAGGATCCGCGCGTACGCGTTACCCTTCCACGCGTGCTTCCGCAAGTTTCCCGTCATCGTTTCGCACAGTCCCGAGAGCCACGCCGCTCGTTCGGCGTCGCCCTTCATGAGGGCGAGCGAGCGGAGTTCCCTCATGGCGAGCACCGCGAGGAATCCGTTCATCACGCTCTCGGTGCAGTCGGACTCGTACCGCCCCGTCTCTCGCCAGATACGCTCCTTCTCGGGACCCGCGTCGTAGTTGCGGTCGAGCCTGAGGCAGTCGTTCCAGTCCGCGCGGTCGAGCAGGGGGATACCGTGCCGGCCTACGGAAATCTCCGCCGAATAGCGGACGGCGGCCGCGAGGGTTTCGTATACGGTCCGGGTCGTGCCGGCAGGCGCGCCCGCGACGGATACCTTCTCGTCGAGGATCGAAAGGTCGCCGGTGAGGTTGACGTACCGCCCGACCGCCTGATGGAGCCAGAGGGCGTCGTCCGACCACTTGCCCGCCTCCTTCCCTTCCCAGAAGAAATTGTGGTTCGCGAAGCCGAACTCGTGAACCTGCGCGGTCCACTCGAGTATGAGTTTCTTGGCGAAGTCGCTCTCGCCGAGGGCGTTGAAATAGTAGAGCGAGGCGAAGAGGTCCTGGATCTCGCGGAAGCCTATCTCGCGATAGCCCTTCTGCGTCTGCCCGAACGACCGCGAAACGAAAGTCTGGTAGAGCACCTGAAACGGGAGGTTGCGGTTGCAGTACGCGGAAAAATCCTTACGCTCCGACTCCAGCTCGAAGAACGAGGAATAGGAATCGTAAAAACCCCTAACCTCGCGCAGGGCGTCGGCGACCGACTCGGGGGAGTCGAACCGGCGAAGCAGGGCGTCCACCTCGCGTCCGAGGGATCCCTCGTCGAACGAAGGATTCGCCTTGCGCGACACGAGTCCGGTGAAATTGTCGACGACGGCGGTCCCGCCCGGCGGTATGACAAGCTCGGAGGCGAGGGCGAAAAAGCCGGGACCCTTTCGGGGTATCTCGTTCGGGAGACAGGACAACCCGTCGGGGTACTCAAGGCTTCCGCCGCCGACGAAGTCGTTGTAGTCGAGGCAGAACTCTTCGGGAAAGAGGTTCCCGTTCGCGCCCCGGACGAGCGTCGTATGGAACCGGAGGTCGTCCTTGTCCTGCGCGGGGAAATAGCGCGGGCTGACCGCGCGCACCGTGCCGCTGTCGTTGAAGAGGGCGCCGCCCTCCATGATGATCGTGCTGTAGAGGACGTCCTCCTGCAACGCGCCGGGTTTCGAGGGACCGAGCATCCCGGTGTACACGAGGCGGAGACTCCGCGTCGCCTTCGAGTCGTTCGTCATCTCGATTCTCTGAATCTCGCAGGCTATCGGGAGACCCTTCTCCTGGCGGGGAAGGAAGATGGTCCGCTTGACGCCGAGGCCGCATGCGGTCTTGTAGGAAATGACGGTGTGATTCTGGCCGTGGACGCACTCGCCCGAGGCCACGGAGGGTCTCGAGGGGTCCGCGGAATAAAAGACGTTCTTTCCGTTCTCGGTGAGGTAAAACTGGCGGTTACAGGGGAAGCCGTTTTCCTCCTGACGGAGATCCCATCGGGTAGCCAGCACCTGTGTCGCGGCGTGCGAACGGAAGCTGCCCCGGCCGAGCCGGTCGACAACGCTTTTCGGCGTCGTTTGCAGGGGGTGGTCGTACCCCATCCGGTTTCCGAGCAACAGGTTCGCGAAAAAATGGGGGCCGGGAGAGGGCGAGGCGAGCGGGATGACGTGTTCGCCCGCCTCGTTGATTCGGCCGGCCCATGACGGCACCGCGCGGACAACCGCGCGAATCTCGGCCGCGAGGTCGCCCGTGAGGGCGACACGCGAGACGGCTCCGCCGCCGTTGCAGTAGAGGGCGAGCTCGTCCCCTCCCGTGTCGACGAGGAGGGACTCCCCCGTCCCCTTGAGACGCGAGACGAGGGCGAGAAACAAGGGACCTTTCCTGAGTTCCTTGATGACCGGCGCCCTGAAGGGCAACCCGCATATCCCCGCCACGAGCTCGCGACGCGCGTCCAGAAACAGCGCGTCGCATTCCCCGCGAAGGCGTTCGCCGAACAGGCTTCTCAGCGCGTCTTCGGGTTTTTTCGGTACGGTTCGGCCAGAGATATACGTTGTCATGTTGCTACTCCTTATTTGGGCGTGTACTTTACGTAATCGTAGTAGGCGTAGAGCGGTCCGGAATAATTGAACCTTCCGAGCCAGCTGTCGACGCCGGTGCCCGGCCACAAGTTTACCATAATTTGCATCGGACGACTCGGCATCGCGGCCCCTTTCGGCGCGTTCATGCCGTTATTGTTCACGCCCCACTTCCACTGGCCGTCGACGTACCAGTTGATGTAGCCGTTACCGTACTCGATTGAATACTTGTGGAAACCGGCCGCGGCGTCAAACCCGAGGTCAATGACCTTCTCGTGACCGCCGACGCCGTTGACGTAGTAGTTGAACTGAACTTTCCTGGTGTCCTTGCCGAGGATCTCGACGTCGATCTCGTCCCAGGGACTGCCGGTATAGGTGAAAAACGAGGTAACGGTTCCGGAACCCCGCGCGGCCTTCATGTTGACTTCGAAGGTCCCGTAGCTGAAGGTGTTGTTCGTGCGGTACTCTCCCGAGGTATAGGGTCTTCCGTGGCTCGAGACGTTGTCGAGCTTGAGCACGAGCTGCCCGTTCGAGAAGTAGGCGTGATCGGGCTTCCACCCGCAATTGAACATCCCCCCGTTCGTCCAGTCGGCCTTGTTCCAGACCCCGGAATTGAACGAGTTCATCGGTTCCCAGAGCGACCAGTTCTGCACGGCGCGGGAAACCCCGATCGCCTCCCCCGCGGCCTCGGTAGCGGTGTTTCCGCTGCAGGACGCGAGCAGGGCGACGAGCGCGAGCGTGACGACCAAAACGATAGCGACAGTTCTTTTCATGGCGTATTCTCCTTACATGAAGTCTACGCGCTCCCGGCAAACGCCGTAGATACGACCGGTAGGAATCGAACGGTACGAAAGGTACGGATTCCGACCTTTCGCGCGAAAACAGCGCGTGCGATCCGCGACGAAACGGCGGTATCGCGCCGCGATACGGGTCGGGGCCGCCGAACGCCGCGGACCGGGCAATACCTTTAGTACCGGTTTTCGGAGAGACGTCGCGCCCAGCGGGAGCTCCTACTCCTCCTCGATGGAAAGGAGACGATTGACGAGCGAGAAGACGTAGGCGCTGAAGCCGAGCTTCCCTCCACGCTCGTCCTTGAGCACCCGGAGAAGCTCGCCCTTTCCCGAGATCCCGAGCTTGTTGTAGACCTGGGTGAGATGGCCCTTCACCGTGCTTTCGGCTATCCCGAGCCGCCCGGCGATGTCCCGGATACGGTATCCCTGCAATTGCAGTTCGACTATCTCCTGCTCGCGCTCGGTTATCTTGTGTCCGGCGAAGAAATTCCGGTCGGGCAGCACGCCGTCTTTCAGGAACGGAAGGGGATCAAGGGCGTTCCAGCGGAGGCTAACGAGATTCCCTTTCAGGTCGAACTTGCCCGAGACGCGGACTACGGGGATATAGCGCCTGCGCTGGGGACTCATGAGCCTGATGCCCGGATAGTCGAGCTCGCGTATGGTCGGGATGCGGCGCGCGATGTCGGAGGCGAGCTCGCGGTCCTCGTTTTCGAAGTACCGTTTGAGGGAGACGAGGGCGTCTCCTTCGGGAAGGGAGAGGCCCTCCCGCGCGGTGGGATTCGCGTACTGGATGCCGAACATGACGTCGGTTTCAAGCACCATGATAGGAACGGCGGCGGCGATCTCGCGGTACCGCTCCTCGCTTTCCCTCAGGGCGCGCTCGACCGCCACGCGCTCGTCCTGCGCGATAAGCGAGTCGAGGGTGTGCGAGACGAGGTCGCGGAGGGATTCGTAGACGAGCGGGTCGACGCCCGTTCCGCCGAGCTCCACGTAACCGTGGGATCGCTCTCGGTCGAGGAGCGGCATCCACACGGGACCGTCGCCCGCGCTTCCTTCGACGCACGGATAAACAAGCGTGTCACGGTAAAAATCCCCGTCGGGAAAAACGCCGTCGGCGAATGACGCGTCCCCGAAGGGCTTCGGGCCCTCCCGGTGCAACGAGAGAGAAACCCGCGTAAGGGCGAGCGCCGGGGCGATGCGCGAAAGCTCCGAGACGAGTTCGCCGCGGTCGCGCGCGGAACCGAGGCGCGTCGAGAGGCCGCGGAAAAGATGCAGGGCGTTGCGGAGGGACGAAAGCCTCCGCGCGTGATGTTCTCCCCCCTTGCGCGAAAGGAGCGAGTACGCGCCCACGAAAAGGTCCTCCGCGTAGAGCCGCGAGCGCGTGTCCGCGAGGTCGCGGGTCAGCGCCTTGCGGAGAAGTCCCAGAAGGACGTGCCAGCGGTCGGCGAAATCCTCCCATTCGACGGTACTGTCGAACCAACCCGAGAGAGTTTGCAGGAAAAGGGGCCTGTCGACGAACTTGCGGAGGTCGAGGCTCGCCGCGTCGCACAGCGACCAGAGCGCCTCGACGGCCTGCGCGTGGCACGGCTCCGGGAGCTTCGACTGACGGGACACGAGCGAGGCGATGACGGTCTTGACGGGGCCCGCGAAAGACGACGCCGCGGGCGATTCGAATCCGGAGGGCAGGTCGGCGCACCCGCAAGACTCGCGGATTATCGGGACACACTTCGCCCCCTCGTCCGGGATTCCGGTCGCGCCGCCGTCATGACCGAGCATGGCGAGCAGTCGACGCCCGGCTACGCGCGCCTGTTCGTACAGCGGTTGATGTACCGTCGTGAGCAAGGGAGTGAGGAAACCCGCCTCCGGGATATCGTCGAAACCGGTTACCGCGAAGTCGCGCGGGCATCTGAGGCCCCTCATCTCCATGGTCCGAAGGAACCCGAGCGCCATGTCGTCGTTCGCGCACGATAGCGCGTCGAAGGGAAGCGGCTCGGCCGGATCGAGGCGCGCGGCGAGGGCGTGCCCGGAACCGTAGCTGTAGTCCCCCTCGTACGTCAGGCGGCAGTTTGCGGGAATTCCGTACTTGTCCAGCGACCCGTTCCATGCGGAGAGTCGCTCGAGGGCGTCGGGGCTGTGCGCGGGACCCGAGAGAAACGCGAAACGGCGGAAGGAATGCCGCTCGACGAGATGGTCGACGAGGGCGCTCATGCCCGCCCGATTGTCGGTCGTGACGCTCTCGAAACCGGGAACCTCCATACCGATCGTGACGATGGGGATCGGCCCGAAGCCCTCGAGAAAGGACGTCATGGCCCCGGGGGACACGAAACTGCCGATCGACCCCGCCGCGACCACGAGCCCGTCGGGCGCGTCGATCCCCGCACGTCCGCGCGCGAGTCCGTAGATCGCGTTGAAGAGGTCCTCGTTTCCGTAGGGCGAACCGAGCGAACGTCCCACGAAGGTTCGAAGGACGCACCCGCGCTCGCGCGCGAGATCCGCGAGGCCCCTGCGGAGGAGCGACTGATAGCGTCCTTCCATTTGGTTGATCAATAATCCGATGACAGGCCGCGCCGCTTCTCCGTTTCCCATGAACTCCCCGATCAGCGTCTGCCCGTGAGCGAGCAGACGCCACAGTATGACCCCGACCGCCGGGATCTGTCCAGCGAAAGTTCGCGGTCAGTCCGCGTTACGCGAGCGCGACGCGGCGTCCCGCTATCGTTCCGTAACGCTCGCGCGGGCGATCTCCTCCATGGCCTCCGATCCGGAAACCTTGAAAAACCCGATCGTCTCCACGAGCTTGGTCGCCTGACCCGCGAGCTCTTCCGCCGTGGCCGCGAGCTCCTCCGAGCTCGAGGCGTTTTGCTGGACGACCTGATCCATCTGTGTCACGCCCTTGGCGATCTGATCCGCTCCGTCCGCCTGTTCCGTCGAAGCCGCGGAGATCTCCTGAATCAACTCCGCCGTCTTCCTGATGTCTGGAACCAACTCCTCGAGCCGTTTTCCCGCCTCGGCGGCTACGGTCGTGCTCCTGGTCGAAAGGACGTTGATCTCGCCCGCGGCGGCGGCGGAGCGCTCCGCGAGCTTGCGCACCTCGGTCGCGACGACCGCGAAACCCTTGCCCGCCTCCCCGGCGCGAGCCGCCTCTATCGCGGCGTTGAGCGCGAGAAGGTTCGTCTGCCGCGCGATCTCCTCTATAATGGAAATCTTCGAGGCGATCTCCCGCATGCTCGCCACCGTCTCGCCGACGGCCCTGCCCGACTCCTCCGCGTTTCGCGCCACGCGACGGGAGAGGGAATCCGCCTGCGCCGTGTTGTCGGCGTTCTGTTTTATCGTCGCCGCGAGTTCCTCCACCGAGGCGGACAATTCCTCGAGGCTTGACGCCTGCTCGTTCGCGCCCTGCGAGAGCGCCTGCGACGTTCCGGACAATTGCTCGGCTCCCGTTTGAACCTCGCCCGATGCCATGCGAATGTCCCCGACTATCGACGTCAGGCTGCCGAACAACTTGTCCATGTTCTTTCCGAGCGTTCCGACCTCGTCGGTCCGCGCAACGATCTTTCTCGTGTACGCAACGTCCATCCCCTTGAGGCTGATCTCGCCGGAGGCGATGTTCTCGACCGCGCGCACGATGGTTTGAATCGGCCGGGATATCGATCGTGCGACGCGAACGGACACGAAAATCGCGATCGCGATACCGAGGGCTAAGGTTATATACAGGAGGGAAAGCAGGCGCGTGACCGTCGAAGCCAATTCCGCGCGCTCGACGGAGAGCGCGAGCACCCATCCCGGACTGTTCGGCACGCGGGCGTAGTAGGTCATCATCTTCATACCGTCCGCGCGCCGGTAGTATCCTTCTCCCGCATCGTTAGCGAGCATCTCCTCGCCGAGCGCGTCCAATCCGGCATACCCTTTTTTCGAGGAATCGCGTACGTCGAGCGTCAGGATCGTTTCCGGATCCGGATGGGCGATTACGAAACCGCGTTGGTCGATAATCCAGCCGTATCCCGTCTTTCCGAGCTTGACGGAAGCCGCGACAGTCGAAAGGGTCTGCATCTTGATCTCGAAACCCGCCATGCCGAGCACGCCGCCGTCGGTACCGCGTATGGCCTTCGCGAAAATCACCGCCGGATCGTTTGTCACCTTGGACACGGCGACGTCCCCGATGGCGTAGTCCTTCCCTTCCTTCACGACCGCCTTGAAGTAACTGCGCTCCGAAACGTTCACGTAGGTACCGCCCGCGGTAGGCGCGGAGCCGTCGGGCCAGGCAAGCATGGACGTCCCGACGTCCGGCGAGACGTTCTTGATTACCTCGTTCAGCATGCGCCTCTCGGCCGTCTTCCGGTCCCCGGAGAGAAGAAAGTCCCGTGCCGCGGCGCCCCGCAACTGCCAGTAGTAGGAATCAAGGATCCTGCCTACCTCGGCGGCCCTGGCCTTCGCGATCTGTATGTTTTCTTCCCGCACGAGGGCGCTAATATCCCGGTCAAGCCTGGTTCCGATAATCGCCACGACCGTACCCAACAGGACGGCTACCATGAGGCTGACGACAAGGGCTATCCTCGTCCGTAAATCGATCCTGATTGCCATACGACCCCCCTCCCCGCGGGCGGAGATTGAGGCCCGACGGTTTACTTAAAGCATATGCATGGGATACGGCGAAGCAAGGGGAAAAGCGCGCATAATGACGCGATACACCGCGATATCGCGATTACGAGCTCGGATCGGGACGGATAGCTGCCTGGCCCACGGTCTCGCGGGTCTCGCGTTCATCCATGGCTTCGCCCGTATGGGCGTCAAGGGAACAGGCTCGGGATGATCGCGTTATAAGACGGATTCCTTGACGTTTGTGCCGACAATCTTCGGTTGACAAATTTCCGCGGGATTGCCGATACTTACGGTATGCCCATCGACCTCAGAACCCTCATGCTCATGAATCTCATCACCAACGTCGTCGCCCTCGTCATCATGGGAATACTCTGGGGCCAGTACCGGCGCCGGTACCGCGGCCTCACGCCGTGGCTTGTCAACATCGCCCTTCAGGCCATCGCGATCGTGCTCTTCGTGTCGCGCGGCCGGATACCCGATTTCGCGTCGATCGTACTCGCGAATCTCGCGGTGCAAACAGGCACCTGGCTCATCCTCGCGGGCTTGCGCGATTTTTTCGGCCGGAAACGTCCGCAATGGCCCAACATCGCGCTATTGTCGGCCTTCGCGGTCGCGTTCACCCACGCGGCCGTCATCGTCCCGAACCTCCGCGCGCGCACGCTGCTCCTCTCGGCGTGCATGTTGATACTCGCCGCCCAAATCGCCTGGTTTACCCTCGCGAGCCTCCCCGGCGAAAGCGGTTCCGCCACCCGGCTCACGGGATTCATCGCCCTCGCCTACGTCGCGGTCAACGCCGTCCGTATCGCGGTTGTCCTTTTTTCTCCGTCGCGGGGAAACGACTTTTACGCCTCTACCGACCTGGTCACCGTGATACCGATACTCGCGTATCTCATCCTGGCGATGTTCCTCGTTTTGGCCCTCGTCCTGCTGCTCAACCAACGACTGCTTGACGACGTGCGCGCGCAGGAGGAGAAATTCACCAAGGCCTTTCACGCGGCTCCCTACGCGATGGTGCTTACCCGCATGGAAGACGGCGCGATATTCGAGACGAATCAGGGGTTCGAGGAAATCACGGGATACCTTCGATCCGAGGTCCTGCTCAAGACGACGCGGGACCTGAAGTTCTGGGTGAATCCGGAAAACAGAAAGACCTTCTTGAACGCCTTGATACGGCACGGCAGCATCCGGAACATGGAAACGGATTTCCGGAAAAAAGACGGAACGCTCCTGACGGGCATGCTGTCCGCCGAGACCATAACGATTGACGGGGAAAGGTGCGTGATCACGTGCATCGGCGACGTGACGGAACAGACAAGGATGCGCGAGCAATTAAAGGAACTCGCGTCGCACGACGCCCTGACCGGTCTCGCGAACCGACGGCTCTTCTGCGACCGCTTCGAGCTCGCGCTCGCGAACGCGACGCGCAACGGCAGGAAGATGGCGGTGATATCGCTCGATCTCGACAACTTCAAGGAAATCAACGACACCTTCGGGCACGAGTCGGGCGACGCGGTCCTGACGGAAGCGGCGTCGAGGCTGGACGGTTCGGTGCGGAAGATGGATACCGTCGCCCGGTTCGGAGGCGACGAATTCGTGATCCTGTTGTGGGAGACGATCGGCGCGTCCGAAACCGCCGAGGTCGCTTCGAGGGTGCTCTCGAATTTCAAGAAGCCCTACGAAGCCCCGGGCAGGACCATCCCCATGAAGGTCAGTCTCGGAATCGCCCTCTATCCCGACGACGGAACGGACCTCGCGACCCTCTTGCGAAAATCAGACGAGGCCCTCTACTACGTGAAATCGCACGGCCGCGACGGCTTCAGGCTCGCGTCGGAATAGACGCCGACTTTCAACGCCGATTTCCACGGAACGATATTTGCCGCCCCTACGTTCGCACCTTGATGCTGGACCTGATTCTTTCTATATATTCGTCCGGGTAGTCCCGCGTTATCGGGAGAAAAAGCACGGACTCGAAATGGTTGCCCTCGTTGTAAATGAAGGCGAATCCCCTGAACGCGTCGGTTCCGATTTTGTACCTGAACTTCGTTTCCACCGTGGAATCGGTTACGTTGACGTCGAAAAACTCGATATCGGTCGCGTTGCTGCTCGTCAGGGCGTTGACCACGCTTCCCTCGAGAGAATCTTCTTTCGTGACGGGGTGATCCTGGAAATCGAATATCAGGTACATCGCGAGACGATCGGTGCGGTTATCGGAAAAAGCGCGCATCGCGCACACGAGACCCGAGTCGTCCAGCTTCATCTCGCTGAACTTGTTGGGATACTCGAAGGAAACCGAGTCGATGACGCGCGTCCCCCACTCCCGCCGCAGGACCTGCGCGTCGCTCGAATACCTGCTGAAAAACGCGATCGCCCCGAAAAGCAGGCAGACTTCGACAACCAGCGTCGCGACCTTGACGATCGTCCTCGCGTTCTTGACCGCGGCGTACACGCCGTACCCGATAAGCGCGCCCACAGCGCCGCAGGCTCCCGCGACGAGCGTTTGGTTGACCCCGGGCGCCGCGATCTTGCCGATGGCCGGCAAACCGACTGCGAGTATGACGATAAGGCAAACCTGCCAGTAATCCGTTTTCTTTTTCAGCGCGTTTTCCATGATACCTCCGTTTGAGATACGTTCGAATGTCGTCGCGGTGCCTAACGCGCGACGCGGAAATCATAGCGCGATATCGCGTACCGCGACAATGGCTCCGCATCACATATACTTCTTGAGCACCCGGATCAGCCCTTCGTTCGCCGTCACGTCGTCCGTCGCGCTCCAGAATTCCCGTATCTCCTCGAACGAGGCCCGCTCGAGGTCGATCTTCCCGCGCGTACTCGCGTGATGGTAGATGCCCCAATTGCCGCGGTCGGCGGTCGTCTTGTAGGTCCACGTCGTCCAGTGTACGCCGGCCTCGTTCAAGAGCGCGAGGCCCGTGTCCCACGTGTCACAGTTCGCGAAGTAGTTGAACTCGCCCATCAACGAGGGAACGGGATAAGCGGCGCCGGCTATCAAGGCGAGCTTCTTTTCCATGTTGGCGATCTGCTTGCCTTTCGCGTTGTCGTAATCGTCATACAGGTAATTGTGGTACTCGTACATCACGTTCTCCCAGCCGTATCGCGCCGGGTCGGGCAGATCGACCGGATCCCAAACGGCCTCCATGACGATGACGTGATCGGGGTCGACCGCGCGAATCGCCCGATAGGCGGCGTCGTAAACGCCCCATAGCGTCGAGCGCAGCTCGCGGTCCGGGATGCCGGAATTGTATCGATAGGTACAGAAGGGCTCGTTCAACAAATCGTAACCCGCGACGGCCGCGTTCCCTTCATAGCGGGCGGCGATCGCTTTCCATAGGTCGAGATACAATTTTTGGTTTCGTTCGGCGCGCGTCCCGAAAAAGAATTCAGAGGAGCCCTTTTTGTCCCGTCCGCCGTCGACGCCCGAATGGTCGCTTCCGTTCTGCGACCCGGGCGCGCCGTGCATGTCCAGGATGACGTAGATTCCGCGCGAGCCGGCCTCGCGCACGAACCAGTCGATCCTGGCGAACCCTTCCTCAAGGAGCTCGCCCGTTTCCCCGACGAGAGTACGATACCAGAACGGCAGGCGTACGCAGTTCGCCCCGAGGTCGCGCAGGTTGTCGAAGTCCCGCGCCGTCCAGTAGGAATCGCGGTACGCCGCCTCGAGCTCGCGCGCCTTCTCCCCGCCGAAGCGGCTTTCCAGAACCGCCCGTATGGACGCCTCGTCCCTGACGCGGTCGGTTCCCAGCGTCGGCGCCATCCACAGTTCCTGCAGGAGATAACCTCCGGCGTTCGTGCCATGAAGCATGACCGCCTTTCCCTTTCCGCGATCGTCGCGCAAGTCCCTGCCTACGGCCTTGAGAAACGATTTATCCGTAATGCTCTCGGTCTTTGACGTACAACCGGCCAAGACGGTCATCGCCGCGGCGAGCGAAAGGACGAAACCCGACAACGCCTCGCGCAAACGCGGCCGGCGCGTCTCGCTCATGGTGGGGATTGGCGAAGCGTTCGTGCGAATAACACGATGGAACGAATCAACCGCGGGATACGGGGCCTTCCCTCGACGCCCGTCGTGCTTTCGGGACATTATTCATTCAGTTCATTATCCAACCACGAGTATCTGGCGTTTAGCCATCCAGTAAGCACGGCCACTTCCTGGTCGTATGAACCCGTTACTACCCTGTTGGGCCAAACATCAGTATTCAGGATATCCCATCTCGCGAAGTTATTGTGAGCCCCCGAGGATAACGCGGAGCCCTGAACGGCAAGACCGGCGATCTTATCCCGCAATGCGCCCTTCCTTTCATTCCATCTATCTTTCACTTTCCGGGCGAACGACGGATCTTTAAACAATCTTGATATCCATCTCGACTTTTTTACCCAATAGCCTTCGGGACGGTCGCAACCGTGATAGTCAATGTTTCCGAATGAAATGTCAAAATCCCATAACGGTCCCATGTAAAGCTTATTGCCCTTCAAATACATATAAACGGACGAGTAAAAGCTGGCATCGTTGTTCTTTGCCAACTCATTGATGATGTACCAATCGATAAACGAGTCCACGTCTATATACTTGGCGTATCCGTTAACCTCATCGGAAAACTTACTCGAGTATATAACGTCTTCGATCTCCTGCAGTTTTGCCTTTATCGCGGCGAATTGAGACGCGTCCGGTTCCTCGGGTTCCTTGAAGGAGAAAGACACTTTATTCTTCGTCGTGAAGTTGAATTTCTCGTCCATTCTTCTGTTCACTTCAACGAGGAACTCGCCGCTATCCACGTCGATATCAACGCGATTCTCGTCTTCGCGTATCTGTTCCACAAGCTGATATACGCCGATATAGTCGTTATTCAGAACGACCTCGACTATCCGGCTATCCGGCGTCCACGCGAAACGGTTATAAACATTCAGGCCCAAATCGAACGCGAAGGCATTCCTTAAGAGCGTTTTGTCCGAGTAATTCGCCAGCAAAACCCATCTTTTATGCGATTTCATGCCAAGCATCGAGGATTTCTTGCCAAGCTTGATGTTGTACGGTTTTTTGTCGAACAGTCTCCAGGTAGTATTCCCCCTGCCCTTGATCTCCATGGCGCCCACGTCCGTTACCGTTCCGGCATCGTTTATTCTAATCGTTCCCTTAATCCAATCCTCTTTGTTGATTACGGGAAGGTTGCCTTCGGTGGTAATCACGAGAAGGGGCAGACGAGGCTCCAGAACCGAAAGCGAATAGCCGGCGCTCGCCGCCTCATGCGTATCGGTCTCCGCCTTGCTCGCGGTAATTACGGCGGTTCCCGGCGCAACCATGGTTACCTCGCCGGTACTTTCATCCACTGTCGCCACGGCCGGAGCGCTGCTGGAAAAGGTGCATACGCCATCTCCTACGCCGGTGACGGAATTCGTGAACGCGCCACCGCAAACCATCTTGGCTATTTGGGTACCGTTGCCGAACACGATAGTGGATCTGATTTTTCCAGTACTGCCCAGGTCCGGTGAAGTCGGGTTCGCGCAACTCAACAATGAAACAACGGCTGATACTACCAGAAGGAAAATTGGAATATTCGACTTTTTGTTCGTCATCGTTTTCTCTCTCTATTACGTTTGGAAATCACGCATTTGGGGGGTACAGGTATGAAAGTTGAGGGGAGTTTACCATAGTATTCACGGGTTCGCAATACTGGCACAAGGGTACTACATGGCAAAATATCCCAACAATCGCCCTACTCAGGGCCATTCGGATACGGCGCCGCCCGTGGGGATCGCGTTCGTCTATTCACGCCTGAACGAAACCGTCAATGCGTCCCCCGCGATCTCCCAACTCTTCCCGCAGAGCCTCTCCCTGAAAGCGCGGTCGTGACTGACAATCAGAAGGGCGCCGGTATACTTCTCGAGGGCTTCCTCGATGGCCATGCGCGAGGGAAGGTCGAGGTGATTCGTGGGCTCATCGAGTACGATGAGGGAGCAGGAGCCGAACAAGCCTTCGGCGAGCGCCAGCTTGCGGAATTCGCCCGGGCTCAAAAGGTCCGGGGTTCGCACCTGATCCGCCTTGCCGTTCAGCCGATAGAAGAGCGAGAGGAGCTCGCCCGTGTCCCCGTCGCTTAGGAACCGGAACCGGTCGGCAAGCGCGTGCCGTTCCGCCTCGCCGTACTCCTGCGGGATAAACAGCGTTTCGTCCGGACGGATGCCTCCCCGAGCGAAGAACTCCCGGATCAGGGTGCTCTTCCCGCATCCATTCGCGCCGACAAGGGCGACGCGGTCGCCGGGCGAGATCGCCAGTTCGGGATGCCGAACCGAGCGGCCCGCGCCAAGCGTAAGGGTCCCGGCGGGAAGGCGCGCCAGACAGTCGCGCGAACTCACGGCCCCGTCGATACTGAACCCTGACTTCCGGAACCGCGGCTTATCTTTCGCGGCCGCGTCGAGCTCGGCACGGGCACGCTCGGCGCGGTTTCGCATCTTCTTCGCGAGCGCGTCCCCGACCGCGTCCTTGCCCGTCAGTCTAAGTCCGTTAACCCTGGCGCGGCCGTCATGATCCTTCGGTGATAACGCCCTTTTGGACTGACCCTTCTTCTTTTGCGCCGAGGTCTCGCGACGCGCCTGCGTCTCGCCCCGCAAAATCCCATACCGTGACTTGAGATTCTCATACCGGCGTAGGGCGGCGGTCCTCTCCCGCGCTTCCTGCTCAAACGCCTCCTCGAGCGTTCCCGGCCGATACCGGGCGGAGCCCTCGCCGACGAAGAGAAAACCGGAACAGAGCGACGAAAGAAACTCGCGGTCGTGACTCACCGCGAGGCCCACTCCGTCAAACGCCTTCAGTCCGCCCAACAGCATGTTCACCGCCTCGGCGTCAAGGTGATTCGTGGGCTCATCGAGCGCGAGAAGTTCCGGTTCCCGACAGAGGGCGGCGGCGAGTTGCGCCCGCTTCCGCTCGCCGTGACTCAGGGTCTCCCAACGATACGGCCAGTCATGATCAAGCGCGAAGACGCCGAAAAGTCGCCCGGCGACGGCGTTCCCCTCGTAGAGCGACCGGAAAAAAGCGTCCAGGGACTCATCCGGCGCGCCCGTTTCCTGCATGCAATATACGCGGTCCGTCGCCCCGGTTACGCTCCCGTCCTGCGGCTCAAGCTCGCCTGAAATCAGCCTGAGCAACGTCGTCTTCCCGGCCCCGTTTCCGCCGATAATGCCGGTCCAACCGGCGTTCAGCGAAAATTCGAGAGAATCAAAAAGGGGCTCGATTGATTGTTCGTATTGAAAGTTTAATCCGGATACGGTCAGGGTCATCTTGCTCATACGCACTCCCATGTGCGGAATTGTATGAGCGGCATATACTGGATCAGGAGAGAAATCGCCGCTTCGTATTCTGTTGTTTCTCCCCGATCAGTCTATCATCCCCGCGCCTGTTCCTTTGTGTGGTTTGATACGACAGTACTACCAGAATCTTTTTTCTTTGTAAAGCCTCAGGACTCAATGGCTCGTTTCGTTCCGGGAAACGCGGCGACGAAAGGCGCGCGGCGAAAAGGAAAGTCAGGTTGACGCGAACTCCAGCGGAGCTTCCCGCAGAAACGACCTGATCTGCATCCTGAACAATTCCTGGCTGTATTGCCACTTCTTTTCCTTCCTCGCGAATCCCTTGTCGAATTCCGCGGCCTCGTCCGGGCCGTACTTGAATACGTCGCTTTGCATCGCCTTCCATTTCTTGTTCCCGAAGAAACCGCTCTTGAGCTCCAGCACGAGCAATCCCAGCGGGTAATCGCCGTCCATGTCGCTGACTTTGCAATCCATCCCGTTCTTGAAGCCATGCTTGCAGTAATTATGGGGATCGCCGTAAATCACGATTGCCGGTATGTCGCTTGCCCCCAAAATCGCCTTGGTCTTGTCTATCAACAGGGAACCGATCCCCCTTCTTTGAAAGTCGGGATGAACGCACAGAGGCCCGAACGAGACGATTTGCCGCGTGTCACCGTCATCGCCGATCAAGACCGATTTTGAGTACATAATCGAGCCGACGATCCTCCCGTCCGCTTCCGCGACAAAATCAAGCTCCTTTATGAAATCCCTGTGCCCTCTCAAAACGTGACAAAGATAATGCTCGTCGCACCCAGGAACATACAGATTCCAGAAGGCTTCCCGGGTCAGTTCCTCAACTTCCCTGTAATCATCTTCGGTTTCAAGGCGAACGCGTACATCCATGCTTTACCTCGCAAGAACGATACACCTTTGTCGCCCTTCTGGCTACTTCCAGAGTTCCGTCACGTACGGCGCGGTGAGCGAACGGCCGCACGCGGCGAATCCCTCGGGCAATCCCTGATAGACGAGCTCCCCGCCGGCATTCCCTCCCTCGGGCCCGAGGTCGATTATCCAGTCCGCGTACTTGATGAGGTCCGGGTTATGCTCGATGACGATCACCGTGTTGCCCGCGTCCGTCAGCCGCCTGATGATGCCGTAGAGCCGCTCGATGTCCGAGAGGTGCAAGCCCGTCGTCGGCTCGTCCAGCACGTACGCGTTTCCCTTTTTTGAAAGCTCCGCGGCGATCTTGAGCCGCTGGCTTTCGCCTCCCGAAAGCGACGAGAGGGACTGCCCGAGCTTGACGTAGTCGAGGCCGACCTCGACGAGAATCCCCATCCGCGCGCGGATCTTCGGATGGTCGAAAAAGGCGAGGGCCTCGGTCGCGGTCATCGAAAGGACGTCATCGATGTTCTTCCCGTTGTGAGCGAGACCGAGAACTTCCTTCCCGTAGCGCTTGCCGCCGCATTCGTCGCACGCGGTGCGGAACGCGTCAAGGAAAAAAAGCTCGGTGCCGACGACGCCCTGGCCTCCGCACTTCGGGCACGCGCCGAGCGAATTGAAGCTGAAAAGGGACGCGTCACGCCCCGTCGAGGCGGAGAATATCTTCCGGATCGCGTCGAACGTTCCGGTGTACGTCGCGAGGTTGCCGCGGCTCGTCCGGCCGATCGGGGATTGATCGATCATGATCGCGTCGGGGTAGGAAGCCATGAGGCACTCGTGGACGAGCGAACTCTTCCCGCTTCCGGCGGCGCCCGTCACGCACGTGAATAGCCCGCGCGGGAAGTCGACGTCGATCCCCTTCAGGTTGTTCGCCCGCGCGCCGCGCACCGAAAGAAAGTCGCCGGAAGCGCGGTCCGGCCGGTCTCTGGCCGCCCGGTCTGCGATCGGCCGGGCCCTGACGCTCGGCTCGACGCGCCGATCCGCCGACAGAAACCGCGCCGTGAGCGTGCCGCTTTCCCCGAAGCCCTCGAGCGGGCCGTTATAGACCACCTCCCCCCCGAGCGATCCGGCCTTCGGCCCGAGGTCGACCACCCAATCGGCCTTCCGCACGATCTCCGGATCGTGCTCCACGACATACACGCTGTTCCCGGCGTCGCGCAACCGCGCGAGAAGCGCGGTGAGCCGCTCCGTGTCCCGCGGGTGCAAGCCCGCCGACGGCTCGTCGAGAACGTACATGAGGTCGGTAAGGTCGCAATCGAGCTGACGCGCGGTCTTGACCCGCTGGCTTTCCCCGCCGGAGAGCGTCGACGTCGGCCGATCGAGCGACAGATAGCCGATCCCGACGTCGTCCATCGCGCGAAGGAGCGCGATCGCCTTCCGGAGAATCGGGACGGCCGCGGGGACATCGATCCCTTCCAGCACCGGAATGAGGTCGCGGATCTCCATCGCGCAAAGCTCGCCGATGTCGAAGCCCGCGATCTTCGTCGACCGAGCGCGTTCGCTCAGCCTGGTGCCCGAGCACGCCTCGCATTTCCCGTACGAGAAATACCGGTCGTACGCGTCCTTGTCATCGTCGCTTTCCTCCGCGTCTGCCTTCGCGGTCTTGAGGCGTTCGAGCCTGCGCGCGATCCCCTCCCAGTTTTTCAGGTACGTGCCCGCGCCGTGCCTCTTCGCGACGGGAACCGGCTCGGTGCGCAGCAAGAGATGGAGCTCGCGCTCGGTGAAGTCGGCGACCTTCTTGTCCGGGTCGAAAAGATCGATGCTCAGCATCTCGCGCCAGAGGAAGCCGTTGACCCGGCACTCGGGATGGTCGATCGCGCCCTCCCTGAGCGACAACGCGGGATTCACGAGCTTCGCCGTATCGATCGCGATCCTCGTGCCGAGCCCGTGGCATACGGGGCACATCCCCTCGGGATGGTTGAACGAGTAATAGAACGACGGGCCCACGAACGGATCCGCGAGCCGCGAGTAGAGGAGCCTGAGGTACGTAACGACCTCCGTCGCCGTCCCTACCGTGCTCCGGAGGTTGCTTCCCATCTTTTTCTGGTCGATGAGTATCGCCGTCGACAGGTTCCGAATCGACTCGACGTCGGGCCGCGAGAGCTTCGGCAAGCGGTTCCGCGCGAAGGTCGAAAACGTCTCGACGAGCTGGCGCTGAGCCTCGGTGTAGATCGTGTCGAATAGAAGCGTCGACTTCCCCGAGCCCGAGACTCCCGTAAACGCCACGAACGCGTGTTTCGGCACGGAGAGGCTCACGTTCTTCAGGTTATGCGCGTGCGCGCCCTCGATTTCGATAAATCGCGCCGTTCCGGCGCGCTCATTCCGTGTGGGCATGGTTATCTCCTTTGACATGCCGAGAGCGTACCGGATTGCGCAAACCTGGGGGCAAGGTGTAGGGTTTGGGGATGAACGCGATCGACGCCATCATGGGCGGTTCGGACGGGGGCGACGTCACCTTCTCGTGCGCGGAGGTCTCCCGCATCATCGGCCGGCATGCGAACACGCTCCGCAAATACGAAACTTGGGGGTTCATCTCGGGCGTCCCCCGCGCGGCCAACGGTTACCGGAAATACTCGCGCGGGCACGCTCTCCAGGCCCTGCTCGCGGTAACCGCCTTCCGTACCTGCTTCCAGGAATGGGAAGGCCGTAAACGGATGAAACGGCTCATCGCCCTCGCCGTCGCGAAAGACTTCGCCCCGGCTCGGACCCTCCTGGCTGAGCATCGGGCGAATCTCGACGAATGGCTCGCGCGCGCGACCGGGGCGAAAGGCATTCTCGAACGATGGCGGGCAAACGGCGCGGCCGTCGCGCGGGGCGCGGCAACCGGTCAGGTCGCGCCAGGCATGCCGGACGTGCCCGCCATGCCGGACGCTACTCTCATGCGCGGCGAGGCGGCAAAAACCGTCGGGGTAGCTCCGGACACGCTTCGCGACTGGGAACGGAACGGTCTAGTGACGCCGACGAGGCTCCCGAACGGCAGACGACTCTATTCCGGGGCCGACATCGAAAAGCTCCTCGTCATCCGCTCGCTCCGGAACGCGGGGTACAGCCTCATGGGACTCGTGAACCTGTTCCGGGGAAAGACCGCGATCGAGGACCTGACTTTCGCGCGGGACCGCTGGGACGAAACGCTTCGCGGCCTCATCGCCGACGGCGCGCTCATGGAAACGATCCTGGACGAACTCGAACGCCTATAGCATCCCGGCGAGGTTCCGGGCACGGCGGCCTCCGTTTTTTCCGGTAGATCGACGGGGCTTCGCCGACGTCACCGGCCTTGTCGGGCGCCACCCTCGGGATGCGTGTATTGCGAAAGTATCTTTCTGTCGGTACCGTAGGATATCGCCTTTGCCGGGCAGACGTTGATGCATCCGTGGCATCGTTCGCACGCGGAACCCCATACCGGCCGCTTCTCGTCCATGCGGATGTTCCCCACGCCGCATACGCGCGCGCATTCACCGCAGCCGACGCAATCGGCCGACACGCGAAAGCGCTTTCCGGAACCGTGCACGAAACGCCTGAACACCGCGTTTACGGGCGGCGCGAACGCTCCTTCGTACCAACGGGAGGGCCCTTCCGGCGCGCTCGATTTTTTTCCGGCGACACTGGCCACGATTTCCTCAATCGTTCCCTTCGACGATTCGAGCGCCGCGTCGGCCTTCTCCCTCGCGTCGGCGTCGTAAAACACGAAGTAATTATCCGGCATCGTGACCCGGAATCCGGCCGAGAGCCTGATTCCCTTCCGGGCGAGGATGCCCGCGATCTGCAGGTTTCCGACGCCCGCCGAAGCCCCTCCCGCCGTCAGTACGCTGAACGCGTACGGATTACCGGAAATCGCGAGGCCTCGCAGGAAAGAATGGGCGATCGAAGGCAGTCCCCAGAAGTACAAGGGGAAGACGAATCCCAGTCTTTCGGTCGCGCTTGCCCTAACGGTAGTTTCCGCGTTCGGCGCCGAGGCGATTTTCGCGATATCGACGAGCTCGCATTCCCCGAGCCGTTCGGCCAGTCGCCGCGCCACCGAAAGGCTATTACCCGTCCCGGAATAGTAATAGATCGCGTTTTTCACGGTTTCTCCTTTTTCCCCTTGCCGGCGATTCCGATCAAGGCGCATATTTCCGAGATCGCGTTTACGTTTATCATCGCGACGAGAAACTTTCCGTCCCGTTCCGTTTCGATGAGACCCGCGTTCGAAAGCTCCTTGAGGTGATGAGATATCGTCGGCGCCCCGATGCCGAGCTTCGATATGACGTCCGTCACGACGCACCGGCATTGACGCTTGTAGCTTTTCCGCTCCGCCTCGAGTATCTGGAGGAAGATGGCGAGTCTGTTTTCGTTTCCGAGCGCCCTGAAGGCCTTTGCCAAATCCTGTTCCGTCATATCCTCCTCCCGACACAATATACTTCGATAGTTGTCAAAGTGTCAAATGAAAAAAAACGCCTCTCCTATGGCTGACGCGCCCCGGACGCGCCACGGACTTGCCGCGGAACGCTTGACCGGGCATACTGAAAAACAATGATTAAGAGCGTTCCGGGCCCGATCCTCCTCATCGCATTCTGCCTCCCCTTCCTGTCCTCCTGCTATATCCTCAAGGTGGGAACCAAATACCTCTCCTACCAGGACCAGGCGCGCCCGGTAGGAAAATTGCTGAAAGAGCCCTCCCTCGATCCGGACACGAGGGCCTTCCTCGAGCGCAGCCTGAGAATCCGCTCGTTCGCCGTGAAGGGACTCGGCCTGCGGGATAGCGATAGCTACACGACCCTGGCCGACTCGGGCCGCCCCTACGTCGCCGACGTCGTCCAGGCCTGCGCCGCGGACAAGTTCGAGCGGTATCTCTGGAGTTACCCGTTCGTGGGCAAACTGCCCTACAAGGGATTCTTCGACCGTCCCTCGGCGGAAAAAGAAGCCGCGGCCCTCAGGGCGAAGGGCTACGACGTCATCAACCGTCCCGTGGACGGATTCTCTACCCTCGGGTTCTTCAATGACCCGCTCTGGACCTTCATGCGCGACTATTCGGAGGCGGAACTCTCGGAGCTCATCATCCACGAACTGACCCATGCCACCGTGTACCGGAAGGGGCAGGAAAGCTTCAACGAGGAAGTGGCCACGTTCGTCGGCGAACGCGGCTCTCTCCTCTATCTGGAAAGCCTGGGGGGCCCGAACCCCGACTTGCTCGAGGCCGAGAAGGCGCGACGGAGATCGTCGGCGGCCTTCGTCGCCTTCATGCGGGAAACCGCCGTCGAACTCGAACGACTGTATTCCGAGGGTTTGCCAAAGGAGGAGACGCTCAAACGCAAGGCCGAGCTCCTCGAAAAACGCGCCCGCGTCTACGCCGATTCGGCCCCGCGCATCTTCGAGGATAAGTCATACCGGGACTTCGATTTCGCGGGCGTGAACAACGCCTTCCTCGATCTTTACAGGATGTACTGGGGCGACAGCGACCTCTACGCGCGCTACTGCGATTCGCTCTGCGAAGGCGACCTGTCCGTGTTCATAGCGAAAACGCGAATCCTGGCGAAATCCCGAAAGGACCCCAAGGCCTCAATGCGCGCCGAACTTGCCGCCAGGGAATAATGCGGCCGACGCGAATCGTACGCGTGGATCACTTGCTACTTCCGAAAGAGCGCGGTAGACTCTGACGATAGGCACGACGCCGACTCGAAGCGGAAAGGATATGAACAAAACCGTCAAGCTCAACGATTCCGTATACCATATGTACGAGTCCAACGGGGTGTATTGCACGCTGATCATCGGATCGGAAAGGGCTTTGCTCATCGACTCGGGTTTCGGATGCGGCGACCTTCCCGAACGAGCGTCGACGCTCACGGACAAACCGCTCATGGTACTCAATACCCACGGGCATTTTGACCACATTCAGGCAAACAACGCCTTTTCTTCGGTACTGATCCATAAAGCCGACGTTCCGCTCCTGAGAAAGAATAGCAACCTACTTTATAAGCTGGCTTTCTATTTGCTGTACCTGTCGAAATCGACGAAAGCCGACAGGAAACGATATCTGAGAACACTGACCGTCAGGAAACCGAAGCTCGCGTACATACGAGACGGGGACGTGATCGATCTTGGCACCGCAACCTTAACGGTAATCGAGACACCGGGTCATACGAAGGGATCCGTATGTTTGCTGGATTCCGCAAACCATTACGTCTATAGCGGCGATACCATTTCCAATCACGTATGGATATGCCTGAAGGAATCACTCTCCGTCCAAACGTATGTTGAAAGCCTCGAGAGACTGCTTCCGCTCGTAGACGATTCGTATCAAATCGTGGCGTCGCACAGCGACGTTCCGTTACGTACGGTCGTCATCGAGAAAATGATTCATTGCTGCAGGAATATTGACACGCGTAAAAGCACGGCGTACAACCATCCCTTCTGCAAGAAATCGTTTCTGTACTGCGAGGGGTTGGAGCCGTTGATGGCGAAATACGATGTACGTTCTTTTGAGGAACTGATTAATAAAATCGATATGATCGACAAAGACGTATTCCGGAACGGCGAGTTCGTTTCGGTAGTGTACAGAAAGGACAAGCTGCGGTAAGCTCGTTACCGCTTATCATATTCAGTAAATCCGAATACCCGTCGTCGAGGTCGCCATGTTTGAGATCGGTCGTTTTGAGGAGATCGTGGGTCGCATATACCGCAAATTGGAAGGGTACTCGGATATTCGACTGGTAACGTCACCCGAAGAAGACTGGTCGATAATCGAACTCGTTTCCCATCTCATCGATTCCGCGAGCAACAACCATCAAAGATTCATCCGTCTGCAGTACGAGAAGGTATTGCGGTTTCCCGGTTATGACGCGGAAACATGGCGCGATATCTCAAAGATGAAGCAGGCCGATTACGCGCAGTTGATCGAGTTATGGAGGCTGTATAACCGCTATGTAATCGAACTGATCAAACGGATCAATCCCGCAACGCTGGACAATTACTGGATCAAGGACGAAAAGCGATTGACGCTTCGATTTTTAGTCGACGACTACTTCGACCACTTGCTGTGGCACGAGAGGTTGTTCGACGAAATCGAACGACACGCGAGGGAAGATGCGTAAGCGGATTCGGATAGATTCGACGCGTTAGGCAAATACATAAGGTATCGGTCGAAAAGAAACCGGCCTACGCTTTATCGTCGCTCACGCGTCGGACCCTGCATTGCCGACCTTGAATCTGGCTATTTCGGCGCGTACAGAGCCGATACCGTCGCTATTGGCTTGGCTGAGCGAGACCACGTCGGTGATCGCCTTGTTGATCTCTTCCGTACCGGATCCTATCTCGTCCATGCTGTCCTTTATCCGCTGCGTGATATCCACGAGCTCGTTCATTTCTTCGAGAATGGCGCGGCTTCCGCCCGATATCTCGTGTGCGCTCGTGGTGACCGTGCCGCTTTGCTCGCGCATGCGTGCCAGGGACTCAAGCACGCGCTCGTTCCCGGTCGACTGCTCCTCCATCGCGGATAGTATCTGATTCTGCTGCTCGATAACGGCGGAGATGGAATCGCGGACGGAACTGAACACGGCTCCGGCCTCCGTCGACGAAAGGGCGACCTGGCCGATCGCCTGCTTTAGTTCGCGGAGATCCGTCGATATCGCCTTCGACTGCCTCGCGGCGTTCTCGGCCAGCTTTCGTATCTCGTCGGAGACGACGGCGAATCCCTTGCCCGAATCGCCGGCATGGGCGGCCTCGATGGCGGCGTTCATCGCGAGCAGGTTCGTCTGCGACGCGATAGCGCTGATAATGGCGTTCGCCTCGGAAAGGCCTTCGGACTGCTTCTCGATCATCCGCATCCTGTTGATGACGTCCGTGATTCGCGAGTATCCCTTGTCGGACGATTCCCTGAGCGAGGTAAATTGCGATCCGTTTTTCTCGAGTGTTTTGGTGACCGACTCGATGTTCGCGACCATTTCCTCGACGCTTGCCGAGCTTTCGGCGATATGTTCGCCCTGCGCGGCGATCGTGTCCCCGAGCCTGTCGATGCTTCCGGCTATCTCCTTTATGGTGCTCGACGTCTCGGTCACTCCGGCGGCCTGGTTCGTGACCTGCTGCTTGACGCTTTCTATGCTCGCGTTTATCTCGAAGACGACGGCCGAGGTTTGCTGCATGTTCGCGGAAAGGCCCTGTCCTACCGTGCCGAGCCGATCCATCGCGGCACGAATATTGGAAATGATTTCCTCGAGCTTGGCGATGAATTTGTTGAAATCTCCCGAGAGCTTCCCTATCTCGTCGTTGCCCGACACGTCGATACGCATCGTCAGATCGCCTTCTCCCTCGGCAATACCTTCCAGCGCGGCGCTCGCGATCCTGATCGGCTTGACGAGGGATCTCGCGAGCACCGTAACGAGGATGATTATCACGAGGGCTCCGACGGTAAAAACGGCGATGACGCGGAGTATGAGATAGACCGAAGCTTCGAGCATTTCCCGTTCCGGAACCTTCGCGTCGATGATCCAGGGATCAAGGGCGTTGCCGACGAAAACGGGGATCATCGCGTGAGTCATAGCGCCTGCAAGGCCGGAGACTCGTTCGGTGATCACGATTGACTCTCCCGCGGCGAGACGTTCAAGATAGGATCGGCCCGTATCTCCCGAGAAGACCGCTGACGGCGTGCCTATCGCGGCGATATCCGGGGAACCCGCTATCGTACCCGCCGTCGAGACGAGCTCCAGAGACCCTGACCGGTAGAGAATTACGTTGACAAGCTTCTCCGAAACGGTATCGAGCCTGATGTCGACTCCCACGGCCCCCATCACCCTTCCGTAGGAGTTTTTAATGGGAGTAACGATACTCGTGATGATTAACCCGCTCTTATCCGCCCGGCTTACGAACGGCTCGACCAGTCGCTCTTTTCCGGTGGACTTGGTGTACAGGTAATAATCACCCGTGCCGGGCGTCGCGTAATCTGAAAGAACCGTTCTCTCGAGAGTGACGTCTTCGCTGGCTATGACCGTTTCGCTGAGGAGCGACGCGTGTCGTACGCTGGAATCGGTACCATAATTCCGGTACCAATACGGCACGAAGCGTCCCGTGGCGTCATTTCCGGGAGTGCCGCGGTATGTCGCGTCAAGTCCGTCGAATAAATCGGGCTCGTAGCATACCCATACGCCGTAGTATCCGGGATTTGCCCGAAGGATTTCCTGCAAAAAACCGTCGGCAATGGTCCTTCTCGTGTTTCTGGGAAGACCGGAGAACGACACCATTGAACGCGCGATAAGCCTGCTCGCGACCATGGCGCCTTCCATGTCGGTTCTGATCTCGTAGGCGTGGCTCGTTGCCGTCTTTTCGAGATAGCGACGCGCGTTATCCCGTTCGAGGGTAAACACCTGCGTAAGTATGAATATCGAACTCGCGACAAGCACGAGCATGACCGATCCGCCGATCCAAAGGACAAGCCTGAAAGAAAGACTTCCCTTCTTCGGCCGTTCGTTACGTTCGCGTTTCTTCAGCTCGCTACCTGAAGGTGAATTCTTCATTACACTCTAATGTAAGTAGTAGAAGGTCTTCTGTCAAATATCTCCGATAATAAACCTCCTTGAGTAGTTTTACCGGTTGTGCGGACCGGTCATAAGGCGTACCGTTAATCCCGAAATGACAATTCCCGTCGGTCACCTGACCAATACGTTGACAGCGGCTAAAAAACGAAAATATACTTTCGGTTGTCGGCGTTGCCGATAATCCGGCTGTAACACGAGGTTGGAATCATGATTCTTCACGTAGATCAGCAAGCGGCGATTAACGGGAACGGAAGCGCGGAGCGTCCGTTCAGAAACATACAGCAGGCGGCGGAGGTTGCTCAGGCAGGTGACGAGGTGCTGGTGGAGCCGGGCGTCTACCGCGAAGAGGTCCGCCCGGTATATGCCGGCACAAAAGACAAGCCGATCGCGTACCGCTCCCGAGTGCCGCGCTCAGCCGTGATCTCCGGCGCGGAACGCTTTGACGGCTGGGAGAAGGTATCCGGAAACGTCTGGAAATTGACAGTCCCCAATGAATACTTCGGTAGCTACAACCCCTACACCACCCTCGTTTGGGGAGATTGGCTCAACCAGAACTTGCCATGCCATACCGGTGAAGTCTACCTGAACGGCAAATCCCTGTACGAAAAAGATTCGCTTGAAAAGGTGATGAACCCGGTGATGGACGATACCTCATGGGACAAGGAATTTACCCCGCATACCTGGTTTACCCGCCAGGGAGAAGAACGGGACGAGACGATCCTGTACGCCAACTTCCAAGGCGCCGATCCCAACCGCGAGCGGGTGGAGATCAACGTGCGCCAACGCTGCTTCTTCCCCGCTCAAGAACACGTGGACTTCATCACGCTAACTGGATTCACGGTCACCATGGCGGCCACGCAATGGGCGCCTCCCACGGCATTGCAGGACGGCATGATCGGCCCGCACTGGTCCAAGGGTTGGGTAATCGACAACTGCGAGGTCTCTCACTCCAAGTGTTCCGGAATCTCCCTCGGCAAGTACCTGCAACAGCACAACGACAACAAGTGGTCCAAGTACAAGCTGAAGGACGGCGCCCAGACCCAGCGGGATTGCTCGCTCATCGCGCAGCTGGACGGATGGAGCAAGGAAACCATCGGCTCCCATACGGTCAAAAACTGCGACATACACGATTGCGGGCAGACGGGCATCGTGGGAAACCTCGGCTGCGTGTTCTCGGTAATCGAGGGCAACCGCATCCACCATATCAACAACAAGCGAAACCTAGCGGGAGCGGAGATCGGCGGGATCAAATTCCACGCCGCCATCGACGTGATCATCCGAGACAATCACTTTCACGACTGCACCCGCGGCATCTGGCTTGACTGGCAAACCCAGGGCACCAGGGTGACACGCAACCTCTTCCACGATAATTGCCTCTCGAGGGAGTACCTCTTGAAGCCGGAGTGCAAGGCGGGCCTGGGACTCGGGGAGGATCTCTTTATCGAGATCGGCCATGGCCCGACGCTGGTGGACAACAACGTCATGCTCTCCGAGCGCGCCGTCAGGCTGCCCACCCAGGGCGTGGCCTTCGTGCACAACCTCTTTGCCGGGGCCATCACCGCGGTGGGCAAAGGCGTGAAAAACGGCACGGTCACGTATGATTCCACCCGCTAAACGCCCATCCACAAGCCCCATCGCACGGAGATTACCGGTTTCATGTCCGTCCTGCACGGCGACGCGCGCTTTTACAACAACGTGTTCGTACAGCAAAAGGTCCGCCAGGGGATGATAGATATCTGCCGGGGGGACGAAAACGGCGAATGGGACGACGGCAACCTGACGGTAGGCACGACCCCCTTCAACGGATTCATGAAAGAGGATGAATGGAGCGCGCACTTCAGCGGATACTGCGGCGAAGGGGCCGCGGAGACCCGAGACCGGTACTACATGCCCCTGCCGGTATGGTTCGGCGGTAATGCTTACTTCAACGGCGCCAAGCCCTGCGAACTCGAAGAAGACTGTACCGTGGATACCGAACACGAAATCTCCCTGAAGTTACGGCAAGAAGGGACCGGCTGGAAAGTCGAAACGAACCTGACGGAGTATCTTCCCCATGCGAAGATGATCAGCTCGGATACGCTGGGCATGGCCTTCGAGCCGGAACAGCGCTTCGAGGGCCCCGACGGCGAGGATATCGTTTTCAATACCGACTTCCACGGAAAGACACGTCCGCCCTCGCCGGTTGCCGGGCCGTTTTGCCGGGAGTGATCGGGGTAAGCAAATAGAGCAAGAAGCGGTACGTCCATGCATCGCCTTGATCAGGGGGCGGATACCGTTTTCGGCCGGATCGGCGACAAAAAAAACGCGGTATCCGCTTACCCGTTCCGCAGCGCGGGTAACTAGGAATTTTCGAGTAATGCCGTGTCGAGCCGGTCAAGGGCAGGCACTACAATGTCTGCCGAATCGAGAATTGACGGGTTTCCGATTCCGACGGAATGCATTCCCGCGGCAACCGCTCCCCGGATGCCGGCGGCGGCATCTTCAATGACCAGGCAATGTCCGGGTGGCACGCGAAGGTCATGTGCCGCGAGAAGAAATCCTTCAGGGTCCGGTTTTACTTTTGTAACCCGGTTACCGTCGATTACGGTATCAAATAGGTACCGGATACCGAGCCTGTTCACTATCAACTCCGTGTTTTTGCTGGCGCTCACTATCGCCGTTTTTCGTCCGGTATCCCGACACCAGGTAATAACCCGCGTGAAACCCGGAAGAATATCGGATTTTGAAAGTGTTTCAATATATTGTACGTACCACTTGTTCTTCTTTTCCATCAGAAGTTCGAGATCTTCCGACGAACAGTGCGCGTCGTTGCCGGACAGCGAAAGAATGACGGAGAGACTATCGCTGCGGGAGACGCCCTTGAGACGTTCGTTGTCTTTCTCCGTGAAAGGAATGCCCAGGGAATCGGCAAGCCGCTTCCACGCGAGAAAATGAAACTTTGCGGTATCCACGATTACGCCGTCGAGATCAAAAAGCACCGCTGAAATTTTCACTCAGCCCTCCCGCCGTATGGAGAGCGGATCCCGGTATCCAGGCGATACTCCTTTCCGTATACAAGAATCATTTGCGCCGGTCCGTCTATTCTTTCAATGAACAGTTCTTCGCGGTCAATATGAACCCGTATGACCGTATTCCGATAACGAATACGATACGTAAGACTGCTCCAGTGCGGAGGAAGGACGGGAGTAAAGGACGCAATCCCCTGTACCGGGCGAAACCCCCCGAAGCCCTGTATGGTGGCCATCCATGTTCCGCCCATATTTGCCGCGTGTATGCCGTCGCGTGTGTTCTTCTGAATGTCTTCAAGGTCGAGTGAAACGGTCCGCACATAATACCGGAATGCCTTTTCCGAATCGCCGAGACGTGCGGCCATGAGCGAAAAAGCGGCGTAGGAAAGGGATGAGTCATGAGTAGTGATTTTTTCATACCGGTTATAACTGTTCCGTATGGTGCTCGTTTTCTCGCCGGAATCGAGCAAAAGATAGGCAAGTATGGTATCAGCCTGTTTGCATACCTGAAAGCGCGTGAGCGTCATGTGGTGATAATGCAGCAGAAGGGGGTATCGGGATTCCGGAGTTGCTTCAAAATCCCAAACCGGTTTTTTCAGGAATGAATCATCCTGGGGATTGATGTCGAGATCCGGATCATAGGGGAGAACCATGTCCTCGGCCGCCTTTCTCCAGAAAAGGGGTTCGTCCGGAGAAAGATCGATCTTCCTGCACAGGTTGTTACGTTCAACGGAGGCATATACTCCCATCCGGTCCCAGACTTCACCGGCAAACAGGAGGTTCCTTCGCGCCATGGCATTGGTATAGTAATTGTTACTGACAAGACAGGTATACTCGTCAGGACCTGTCACCGTATGGATGTGAAATTTCCCCTCATGGAAATTACCGATTTCAATCCATATCCGGGCAGTTTCAAAGAGTATCTCGGCCGCACGGGTATAGAGGAATTCCTCATCACCCGTTGCTTCCCAATAACGCCAGAGCGCCCAGGCGATGTCGGCATTGATGTGGTATTGTGCGCTGCCCGAGGGAAAGTACGCGGAGCATTCGCGTCCGGTTATTGTCCGCCAGGGATATGCCGCCCCGCGGGCATGTCCCAGCTCCCGCGCTCGGTTCCGCGCTTCGGGCAGCGTGGTGTACCGGTATTCAAGCAGGTTGCGCGCAAGGGAAGGTTTCGTGTAGAGGAAGAACGGAAGCATGTATATTTCGGTATCCCAGAAATAATGCCCTTCATAACCTTCGCCGCTCAATCCTTTTGCCGGGATATGTGAATGCTGATCCCGGGGCGCGCTTTGCAGCAAATGGTAGATGTTGAACAATAATCCCCGCAGTGACGTATCATCCCCCGCTATGGAAACCGCGGCGGTTTCCCAGAAGGAGGCAAGATATGCCTGCTGGCGCGAAAGGATGGAATCGAAATTTACGCCATCAAGGGAATCAAGGATTTCAATCGCTTTTTCCGCCGGCACGTTATGACGAAGGGAATCACAGAATACCGCTCTTTTGAGTATGGTTATACGGTCACCGGGACTCAGGGTCGTTTCGATTTTCAACGACGCGCTGTTCCTTGTCCGCGTTACGGTCAGTGCGGGTTCTGATCCGCCCGGACCGGTGATAAGATGGTCGACGCCGGTACACAATTGCAGCGAAGATTCGCCGGTTCGGGAACTGACAAGGATTCTGGAACCGTTAACGGTAACCGTATCCACACTGAGCGGACTGAACGCGGTACCCGAAACCCGCGGGTCGGAAGAATCATGATAATTGCTTACCGATCCGTATACGGCGGGTTCGAGGCATATGTCCAGCCCGTCAAGCGCTTCCACCGTGTATTCCAGCACGAAAAGTTCCGGCACGATAAACGATGCAAGTCGGCGGGCTGATATGCGGATCCTCTTTCCGGACTCGCCCGTCCAAACAGCCGTACGCCCGGAATAACCTTTCTTCATGTCGAGAAACCGGTGGTATCCGGACGTGTTGAGCGTATTGAGGTTGACTGTCTCCCCGTTTACCGAAAGAGCTATGCTCTGGACATCGGTTACGTTAAGAATCTTCTCTCCGGTTTCCGGAAACCCGTACAGTTTTTCGGGGTGGTGAATGGGATGGGTGTCATAAAAGGCGTTTATATAGGTCCCCCGTATGCCACGGATACCTTCCGGTTGCCCTTCTTCGAAATTTGAACGGACGCCGAGGTATCCGTTTGCGCAGTGAAACAGCGTTTCTTCTAGCGGAAGGGTGTGAGGCGTAAATTCGTCATGCTCTATTCGGTATGGCATTAATCCCCCATCTTCAGGGCAGAAAGTACTTTCATACGAAATAATAGTCCGAAACGGGAGTAACGTCAATTCCGCACGGTTTTTTGATGAATTAACCAACAAATGGTAGGTAAAAAATGTGTTGACGTATCGAAACACCTCGCTTACACTTTACAACAGTGAAAGTACTTTCACTTTATTTACACTTGGAGGAGTAATGGAGAAGCGGAAAAAAAGAGCGACCATTTATGATGTCGCGGATGCCTCCGGTGTAAGCATAACCACCGTTTCACGGTTTCTCAATAATACGGCAAGTGTAAACGAAGATACCGCCGGAAGAATTGCGTCCGCAATGGAAATGCTCGATTACATCCCCCAGGGAAATGCGGGACGGCGTGCCCAGCGCAATGTGGGGCGTATCGGTATTCTTACCCCCTTTTATCCGGCCGCGTCATTCGTACAGCGGCTCAGGGGCATGGTACCGGTATTCAAGGAAAAGGGTTACGAGATGGTTGTTTATACGATCGAATCAAGTGAACAGCTTGATGAATACGTGTCATCGGTTCCCTTTACCCGACGACTGGACGGAGTCATTCTGATGTCGGTTCGGCTCAGTGCGGAACAGCGAAAATATCTGCTTGATTCGGGAATGGAAACGATTCTTGTAGATTGCGACGACACTGCGTTTTCAAGTGTTGTGGCTGATAACTACCGGGGAGGGCAGATCGCGGCCGACCTGTTTCTTGAAAAGGAGTATTTTCCCTGCGCGTTCATCGGAGACAAGAACCGGGATATCTCCTACAGCCTTCATCCGTCCGACATACGGTTTAGCGGCTTCTCGGAACAGCTGGAAAAATGCGGGCACAAGATCCATGAAGATTTCATACTTGAATCGGATACAGCGGTTGAAGATGCGGAAAAAGCAATCGGCGCGTTTCTTGATTCGGGAAAGCCGCTTCGCGCCGTCTTTGCGATGTCCGACCTCCAGGCCATTGGCGCCCTGAAAGCGGTAAGAAGCCGTCAGCTGCGCGTTCCCGACGACGTTGCCGTACTCGGATTCGATGATATCGACGCGGCGGACTGGATGGGGATATCGACCATCAGCCAGCATCTCGCCGAATCGGGCCGGGTCGCGGCAACGCTCCTTTCGGAGCGGATAGCACATCATGATGAGCCTCATGTCGTACAGAAAGTAAACCTGCAGGTAACACTTATCGAACGGTCGTCCACATGAGCAGTGGATATCAAGATACCCGCGTCGAGGACATTCACATATCATAGATCCTTCGTAGAAGGAGTAACTTGAAAGGAAGGAGAGAAAACATGAAAAAAGGATTGCTTTCACTGTTGGCAGTACTGCTTGTTCTTTCAGTAGTACCGTTGTTTGCCGTAGGCGGACAGGATTCGTCCGCAGCAACTACTTCGTCAGGAAATGACCCCTACGCCAACGTACGCGGCAAAGTGGTAACCATGGCAGGACCGTTCGTGGATGCCGATGCGGTCAAATTCAAGGAATCGGTAAAGGATTTCGAAAAACTGACGGGTATCACCATTAAGTATGAGGGATCCAAGGAATTCGAAGCCTCAATTGCCATACGCGTTGACGGCGGGAATCCCCCCGATATTGCCGACTTTCCGCAGCCCGGTCTTCTCGAGAATTTTGTCAAGAAAGGACAGGTTGTCGACCTGAACAAAGTTCTCGACATGAACAAGGTAAAACAAAACTACATCCAGAGCTGGCTCGATATGGCGACCATGC
Organism: Spirochaetota bacterium; assembly: GCA_023393015.1. Taxonomy (GTDB): domain Bacteria; phylum Spirochaetota; class Spirochaetia; order Treponematales; family Treponemataceae; genus Teretinema. The sequence goes on along the minus strand of JAEWMY010000007.1, from coordinate 17,530 downwards.
AGGGACCGGACGGCAAGATTATGGCCGGTATCTGGGGACGCGTAAACGGAAAGTCCCTGGTATGGTACAACAAGAAGGAATTCGATGCCGCCGGGTACAAGGTTCCGAAGACCTGGAAAGAACTGGAAGAACTGCAGAAGACGATTATTGCCGACGGTGACACCCCATGGGCAATCGGTATTGAATCCGGCGCCGCTACCGGATGGCCGGCAACCGACTGGCTTGAAGAAATGATGCTCCGTACCAACAGTCTCGAAGACTATGACCGTTGGGTCAAGGGCGAACTGAAATTCAATTCACCGCAGGTTCGCAAGGCCATCAAGGCCATGACCGACATCTGGTTTGCAGACGGTATGGTATACGGCGGACGCAAAGGTATCGCGACAACCAGTTTCGGCGATGCTCCCAAGGTCATGTTCGAAAAACCGCCGAAGGCATGGCTGCACAAGCAGGGCAACTTCGTCACTTCGTTCTTCCCGGAGAACCTCAAGGCCAATGCTGACTACGACTTCTTCTATCTGCCCGGCATAGATCCCCAGTACGGAAAGCCGGTACTGGTAGCCGGTGACATTTACGCGATGTTCAACGACCGTCCCGAAGTCCGCATGGTCATGCAGTACTTCGCGACCGGCGCCTCTGTGGAAAAATGGGTACGTTCCGGTGGCGCGATTTCCCCGCATCTCGACTCGAAACTGGAATGGTACAGCAATCCGGTTGACCGGAAGGTTGCGGAAACCATTCAGAACGCGACCAGCGTGCGGTTTGACGGATCCGACCTGATGCCCGGTGCTGTCGGTGCCGGCGCTTTCTGGAAGGAAATAACCGCCTATGTATCAGGCTCCAAGACTCTGGACGAGGCGCTCAAGGCGATTGACTCCGCCTGGCCCCGGTAAGACCCGAACCATACGAATGTAACGTACGGGAAGGCGCGAATGGTTCAGCGCCTTCCCGTATCCCTTGTCCCTATCCAAAGGAATGGCAATCAGGAGGCGGTCATGGCTCAACCCGACAAGCCGGTATTGCGGATATTGGGGTTGCTGGCGCTTGCTGCGCTTACAGTACTCGTTCTCGCCGGCGGTTTTGTTATTCTTCAGAATATGCAGGACAGCAAGATACTCATGACGCTGTTTGCCGTAATCTGGGGCCTTGGCTCCGTGGCCCTGTTGTTTTCCGTCATGAATACGGCGGCACAGACCATGCCGCGGAAAATCCGTTCCGTGGCCGTGGCCGTTGTTTTTGCCGGTCCCGCTGTCGTGCTTCTTTTCTGGGCGCTGGTACTGCCGACCCTGAGAACGTTTTTTCTCAGTTTTTTCGACGCGACAGGCAGAAACTTTATCTTTCTGGACAACTATAAATTCGCCTTTTCGGATTCGATCATGCTCGAAGCATTCAAGAACAACCTGTTGTGGATGATATTCGGAACCTCAACCTGCGTCATACTCGGGACGATGATTTCCGTCCTCGCGGACAAGAGCAAATTTGAAAAAGTGATCAAGGCGTTCGTTTTTATGCCCATGGCGATCTCCTTCGTCGGAGCGGGCGTTATCTGGAAATTCATGTACGCATACAAGGGAGAGGGCATAAACATCACCGAGATCGGCTTGTTAAACGCCATTCTGGTCGCCCTTGGCGGCGAGGCCCAGGCATGGCTGCTCATGCCTTTCTGGAATAATTTTTTCCTTATCGCCATCATGGTCTGGCTTCAGACCGGCTACGCGATGGTCATCATTTCCTCGGCCATAAAATCGATTCCCGAATCGATAATGGAGGCCTCCCGTGTGGACGGCGCCAGTGAAGTGACTATCTTTTTCCGTATAACTATTCCGTCCATCATGCCGACGATCATCACCGTTACGACGACCATTCTCATTTTCTCGCTCAAACTTTTTGATATCGTCCGGGTTATGACCGGCGGAAATTATGGCACCAATGTCATTGCGAACGAGTTCTACCTCCGTCAGTTTACCTACGGAAATTCGGGACAGGCTTCCGCGATTGCCATCGTCCTGCTCGTGGTTATAACTCCCGTACTAATTTACAATCTCCGCGAATTCCGTTCCAGGAGGACAATCAAATGAAAAAGAAATTTTCTCCGGGACGACTCGTTGTCACGCTCGTGCTTGTGCTGATCGTGCTGGCATGGTTTATTCCTTCCGTCGGGGTCTTTGTTACTTCGTTCCGTGACCCTGCCGATATTTACGCTTCCGGATGGTGGTCCGTGTTGCCGCATCGGGAGAATGTAAAGACGCGGGAAATAACGCTTCCGGACGATCTTGACGCGAACGGACCGATTACCATTGATGGATATACCGCCTCTTTCGCGGAATGGCGGGAAGGGATTGCCGTTACGGAAAAGAAAACACTGCGCTGGTACGGAAACAAACGTTCGCGGCGTGTTGACGTTTTCGAACGAAAATGGGTCGGCTTCGGCGCCAACCTTACGCTTGGAAACTACCGTGACGTACTTACCGGAGGAACCATCACCTTTACCGACGCGACCGGAAACACCATTACCCGCGAAGGCAATGATTTTTCCGGTGCGGTAATGAACTCCATAGCGGTCAGCGTACCGGCTACCGTTATTCCGATACTTATCGCGGCGTTTGCCGCCTACGCCTTTGCCTGGATGAGTTTTCCTGGACGAAAACCCCTGTTTGTCATGGTGGTCGCGCTTCTTGTCGTTCCCCTGCAGATTGCCCTTATCCCGGTACTCCAGGACTTTACCCGCTGGGGACTGACCGGTTCGTTTGTCAGCATGTGGCTTGCGCATACCGGCTTCGGCCTGCCGCTTGCGATCTATCTTTTGTATAACTATATAAGCACCCTGCCCCGGGACGTGTTCGAATCGGCCTATATTGACGGAGCGACGCCGTTCACGACTTTTGTCTGGCTCGTACTCCCCATGTCGGTACCGGCGCTGGCAAGCTTCGCCATTTTCCAGTTTCTCTGGGTATGGAACGACTATCTCGTTGCCCTCATCTTCCTGGGAGACCGGCACCGGGTCGTAACCAGCGCGCTGGCGTCCATGATCGGGGAAAAGGGCCAGGATTGGCACTTGCTTACATCCGGCGCGTTCCTGAGCATGCTTCTGCCGCTTGCCGTATTCTTCGGTCTCCAGCGTTTCTTCGTACGGGGACTCATGGCCGGTTCCGTAAAGGGCTGATCCGTCAGGAGAGAATACTGTTACAGGACGAAAGATAATCGGGCGCCATGCGTTTTGCCGAGAACCGGTTTCCCCGGCATCAATCGGTTCCGGCATGACGCCGCGGCGTTTCAACCCCTACCCTACGGCTTGTATCAAAAGAGTACGGGCGGTATGTCCTTCTCCCGGCAATTGCGGCTCATATCCCAATACTGCGCCTCGCCGTGGGCGATCCTGAAGAGGAACAGCCGGTCATTGGGATACGCGGCGAAAACCGCGTTGAGCCACGGACGATCTTCATAGAGTTTCTTAACGAGGGTATCGTCCCTGACTTCCTCGATGCCGCCGGTTACGCGCACCATTTGCATCGACCCCATGTCGCCATGGCGCTGGAAACCGACTTCGATTCTCGGATTCCCGGTCAATTGCGCGAAGAGCCTCTTTTGGCTGCCCGTGTGAAAATAGAATCCCGTCGTGTCGGCGAACCACATCGCCATGGCCCGTACGTGGGGCTGTCCGTCAGCCGACGTCGCGACCCAAGCGGAAGGATTCTGGTTCGCGAACTCAATGACTTCATCGATTGTTTTCATGAGAACACGATATCGTATGGGCCACGTCCAGATCTTTCACTATTCGATTAAAAGCGATCAATTTTGTGATATTTCCAATGATTTACGGTAATCCGACGGCGAGACGCCGAACGCGCGGGAGAAGCAGTGGGAGAAATAGGCGGAACTGTTGAATCCGCACGCGAGCGCGATCCGCGTCACCGAGTCCTCATCGGCACGCAGCATTCGCTTTGCGCAGTCCAATCTGACTTTCATGACGTAGTCCGAGGGGGCGAGTCCCGTTTCGTCCTTGAATAACCGGGAAAAATGGGAAACGGAACATCCGGCGGCGGCCGCCAGGTCGTGAATCGAAATTTTTTCGCCGTACTTCTCGTTTAAAAAATCCAGCGCCTTGTTGATCGCCATCCGGTGGACGATCACGCAGTCGGGATGCCTGATCTCGAGGAATTGACGGATGATAAGATGCGCGATTTTCAGCGCGCTTGCCTTCAGCATGGCGTCGAAACCCGGAACGGCTTCCTCGTACTCGGTCATGAACTCTTTGAGCTCGTCGATCAACCGCTGACTGGACGGACAAACCGCGGCGTTACGGATCTCACCGGGCGATTTCCCGTAGACGGCCAGCTGTGACCGCAGAAAGTCGGTGTCGATCATCACCGCCACGTAACGGGACAGCGTCTCCGACGGCAGCTCCTGATGAGGCGTGTCGGGCGCCATGGCGAAAATGGTGGAAGGGATCGAGTCGTGGAAAGTCGAGCCGATTCTCGTGCGGCAATACCCGTCGAAGGACACGATGAAGGACCACACGGGATGCGCGTGCTCGGGAGTGGTCGCGTACCGGCATTGCCCCGTCACGGGCATGAACGCGCCGAGCTCGTCGGTAACGGCGCAATCGACATGCACCATTTGCTCCGAGGAGATATCGCCGACAAGCCGCCGTATTTTCTGGATGTCTCTCATGTTCTTGATCCCGTATCCTCAAACGATAGTGTACATCCCCGCCAAAAGTCCGGCAAGCGGACGCGCCCCTCCACGATCGCCCCGAGTATATCCATCGCCCACGCGTATTTCGAAAACTACAAAGATCGAGGCAGAGGGCGCAAAGATCGGCGAGAGTCGTCGCGCGGAGCCGCCGCGTGCGAGAGATGTAGCAGGGCGAACTCGCGTTTCGCAAAGATCCCGCCTACACGAGAGCCGCCACCGCCTCAGACAACGCGCACTCCTTCGCCGTTCGCTCGTCGGTCTTTTCCTCGAGCGCGTCGCAGAGTACATACGCTCGACGGTTTTCTCAACGATACGGTGCCGCTCGGCATGCGTAGGGAAAGACCAAGGATCGCGCAAACTATAACCGGATAAGGAAATTCATTGAACGTGTTCGCCTTCGGCGAACCGCGCATCCATGGCACCTCCTCCTCCCCTCAGTCGGCGGTCTCCTCCGATCAAGTCCAGGTGGGCCTTCTTTATTCAGCTGGGGAGTTTCCGCGGACGCGGAAACTCCAAAGAAAAAGCCGTCCCGAAGGACGGCTTTTTCTACTGGGCCCACCTGGACTTGCCCTTCATTCGCGCGCGTCCTGCGCGCTCACGCCGGGCCGCCTCCTGCCCCTGTCGGCGCCATCCATGGCGCCTTTTCGCCGCAAAGGCGGCGCGGGGCATCCGGTTCAAGTCCAGGTGGGCCCCCAAATAAAAAACCGCCCCACCCCGTAGGGGTAAGGCGGTTTTTTAATGGGCCCACCTGGACTTGAACCAGGGACCGACGGATTATGAGTCCGCAGCTCTAACCAACTGAGCTATAGGCCCGGGCGCATTCCCGGCGTAAAACGGGATGACTGACTGATGGAAATGCTCGGTCACTATAGCGGAATACGGGGGGCGGGGTCAAGATGAGGGAGAAATGGAGATTTTACGACACACGCGAATGCAAAAGTTTGTATAAATATGCATAGCAACCCCGGCTAACACACTATTTTTGTATAAATATTCATCCGAGGTCTTCCCACGATCACGAGAGGTTGCTATGATCACGGTATGGCAATAATCGAGGCAAAGGGGCTTTGTAAAACCTATCAGAGCGCGGTCAAGGAACCGGGGCTTGCGGGTGCGGTCAAGCACGTATTCAAACCGGTTTTCAGGGAGATCGGCGCGGTGCGGGACGTCAATCTTTCCATCGAACCCGGAGAGACGGTAGCCTACGTCGGGCCGAACGGCGCGGGCAAGTCGACCACGATCAAGATGCTTACCGGAATACTGAAACCGAGCGCGGGAACCGTCGGCGTCAACGGCATGAATCCCTATCGAGACCGCATGGAAAACACCAAACGGATGGGAGTCGTCTTCGGACAGCGCACGCAACTGTGGTGGGACATCCCGGTATCGGAATCCTTCACCCTCCTCAGGGACATCTACGCCATTCCGAAACGACGCTACGAGGATAATCTCGCGTATCTTACCGAGGTTCTCGGGCTCGCCGAATTCATGGCGTCTTCGGCGCGGAAGCTTTCGCTCGGACAGCGGATGCGGGCCGATCTCGCGCTGTCGTTCCTGCACGACCCCGCGGTCGTATTCCTCGACGAACCGACGATCGGCCTCGACATCGCGGTCCGCGAGCGTATCCGCGAATTCCTTTCCACCGTCAACCGCGACCGCGGCGTGACGATACTCCTCACCTCGCACGATCTCGACGACATCAAGGACGTGTGCAAACGGCTCGTCGTCATCGACCGGGGAACGATCATCTACGACGGCGCGCTCAAGGACCTCCTCGACCGCTGCGTGCGATCGCGCACCATGCACCTCAGGCTGGCCTCGGACACGGCCGATTTCGCCCGGAAGCTCGGCAAGCACCCGGATCTCGAGATAATCTCCTCGAGCGATCGGGAGGCTTCGATCGAATTCGACCGGTTCGCGCTTTCCGCGAAGGACGTCATCTCGCTCGCGATCGCCTCGGGCGACGTGGTCGACTTCCGCATCGACGAGCCGGACATCGAGCGCGTGATCAAGAACGTGTACGAGGGCAAGCTGGAACTGTCCGACGCCTCGAAATCGTCAGGCGACATCGGCACGCCAAGCGCGAAAAGGGCGGACGCTTGAACGCGCGGAAGTACTGGAGACATACCGCGCTCGCGATCCAGGAGACGCTCGCGTACCGCGTGTCGTACCTGGTCAACATGCTTTCGGCGGTTATTACCTATACCGTTATCTTCTGCATCTGGTCGGCGGTATACTCGGGCCGCGACACCGTAGGCGACTACGGCTGGGAGGAAATGAAAAGCTATCTCATCGTCTCGCTCTTCCTGAGCGCGCTCGTCTCGATGTCGAGCGAGTTCCGAATTTCGCGGCAAATCAGGACGGGCAACATCGCCTGCGAGCTCCTCAGGCCCGTCGACTACCAGAAGGCGAGCCTTTCGATCACGCTCGGAAACTCGATGAGCGAGGGGGTCATCATCGGCGTCGCCTGCCTCGGTTTCGCCTTCGCGACGGGCTCGACGGTCATGCCGGGAACGCCGCTCGCCTGGACCGGGTTCGTCGCGGCGACGCTCGTGTCGATGGCGACGAAATTCCTCATGGTGTACGCCTTCGGCCTCACGTGCTTCTGGACGACGAGCCTCATGGGCGTCAGCTGGCTCCGAAAGGCGCTTACCGATTTTTTCTCCGGGGCCCTCATTCCGATCGCGCTCTTCCCTGACTGGCTCAGGGGAATCGCCGAGTGGCTTCCGTTCAGGTCCATCGTGTCAGTGCCCGCGAACGCCTTCACCGGACGGCTCGCGGGACAAGACCTCGCGCGCGCGCTGGGCGTCGGCCTCGCGTGGGTCGTGATCCTGTGGTTCCTCTCGCGCCTCGTGTGGTCGCGGGCGATGCGGAAAATCACGATTCAGGGAGGTTGACGTGAGGCGATACGACCGGATGATCGCGCGGACCGTTTGGCTTTTTTTCAGGTTTCTCGCGCAGAACACGAAAATCAAGCTTGAATACAAGCTCGACTCGCTTATCCTCTTCATCGCGGGCGCTTCGATGCAGGCGCTCGGCTTCCTCTTTCTCACCGTGCTGTTCTCGCGCGTGCCCTCCATTCAGGGCTGGACCCGCTGGGAGATCATCGCCATGCTCTCGCTCATCTTCTTCTCCGAGGGACTCGTGTCGTTCGCCTTCGAGGGCGCCTGGCAGATGGCCTTTCTCGTGAACATGGGCGACATGGACCGCATACTTCTCAGGCCCGTCTCGCCCGTATTGCAGATACTGACTTATACGATGGGCATCCACGGAATCGGAAACATGGCGATGGGTGTAACGCTCTTCTCGCTGTCGATCTCGCACGGATTAATCGCGTGGACGCCGGCCAAGATTCTGTTCGTACCCGTCTTCGTCGTGTCGGCGTGCGCGATCAGGACGGCGATCTCGTTCGCCGCGAACTGTTCGTCCTTCTGGATCAAGGCCTTCTCGAACGCATTCCCGCTCATGGTCTACCAACTCGCCGACTTCGCGAAGTATCCCGCGTCCATCTTCGGAAAGGCCGTCGAGATTTTCGTCATCTTCGTCGTTCCCTACGCCTTCATCAGCTACCTGCCCGCGGTGTACCTCTTCGACAAGGCGCCGTGGGGTGCGGCGGCGTGGGCATCCCCGCTCGTGGCGTTCTATCTCGCGTTATTGGCGCGCTGGATTTTTTATCGCGGGCTCTCGCGCTATGAAGGCGCGGGCAACTAGGGTCGCCCGCGACCAGGATCGCCGGCGACCGCGGCGTATTGACGAATCCTGAGCGGTTCGGCTAGTATCCGTACAACGGCGCGGGGATCGCTTCCGCATTCCCCAAGTCGACTACAACGGCGTAGGATCACTTTCCACCAAAGGAGGTTCCTATGGACGCAGTCGGCGACGTCGCCTTACTGAAAACGCTTTCCGTAGGACTGGACACGGTATGGGTGCTCTTCGCGGCATTCCTCGTGTTTTTCATGAATCTTGGCTTCGCGATGGTCGAGTCGGGCCTGTGCCGGAGCAAGAACGCGGTCAACATCCTCGCGAAAAACTTCATCGTCTTCGCCCTCGCCTCGATCTCTTTCTGGATAATCGGCTGGGGACTCATGTTCGGGAACGGCAACCCCTTCGTCGGGCTAAAAAACATCTTCTTCGCGAACGGCGGAGTCGACGAGGGCTTCGACGCCATCTCGTGGACGGCCGTCCCCTTCTGGGCGAAGTTCTTCTTCCAGCTCGTCTTCGCGGGAACCGCGGCGACCATCGTCTCGGGCGCCGTGGCGGAACGCATCAAACTCGTGTCGTTCATCGTCTTCGCGTGCGCGCTCGTCGCGTTCATGTATCCAGTGACCGGTCACTGGATATGGGGCGCAGGCTGGCTGCAGTCGCTCGGCTTCTGGGATTTCGCGGGCTCCACGGTCGTTCACTCGGTCGGCGGATGGGCCGCCCTCGCGGGCGTCATCGTACTCGGTCCGCGCGTCGGTAAATATCGGGCGGACGGAACCGTGCACCCGATCATGGGCCACAACATGTCGATGGTCACGCTCGGAGGCCTCGTGCTCTGGTTCGGCTGGTTCGGCTTCAACCCCGGCTCCACCATGGCGGTCGGCGACGGCTCGGCCATCGCGCACATCGCGGTCACAACCAACACCGCGGCGGCCACGGCCATCATAGCCTCTACGATCGTCGCGTGGCTCGCGATGGGCAAGCCCGACCTTTCCATGATCATCAACGGCGCCCTCGCGGGTCTTGTCGGAGTCACCGCCGGATGCGCCTTCGTGGACGTCACCGGCGCCGCGGTCATCGGACTCGTTTCGGGAACGCTCGTCGTGTTCGCCGTCCCATTCTTCGACAAGCTCAAGCTCGACGACCCCGTCGGAGCGCTCTCGGTGCATCTCGCGAACGGCGTATGGGGAACGCTCGCGGTCGGGCTTTTCGCGATCGACGGCATTACCGGAAGCGCGACGGGCAACGGCCTTTTCTACGGCGGCGGAACGAAGCTCCTCGGAACGCAGGCGATCGGCGTCGCCGCGGTCGGCGCGTTTACGTTCGTCGGGGCGCTCGTCGTCTGGCTCGTCATCAAGGCGACGCTCGGCGTGCGCGTCAGCCGCGAGGAGGAAATCGGCGGACTCGACCGTGGCGAGCACGGCTCGGAAGCCTACGCGGGCTTCCAGATCATCGACTGACGGGAGGCGAGCGACATGAAACTTATCGTGGCATTGATCCAGCCGTACAAGCTGGAAGACGTTAAGAGGGCCCTCGTTGACGCGGGCGTATCGAAAATGACCGTGAGCCCGGCCCAAGGTTGCGGACAACAGGCAGGCTTCACCGAGGAATACCGCGGCGCCATCACCGAGGTCAACCTCCACAAGAAGGTCAGGCTCGACATCGCGGTCAACGACGAGTTCGTGCAACCGACCGTCGACGCGATCATCAAGGCCGCGCGGTCAGGCAAGATCGGCGACGGAAAGATCTGGGTGACGAATCTCGAACAGTGCATACGCATACGCACCGGCGAGACGGGCTCGGTCGCCATCGGCTGAGCGCGCGAGCCGGATTCTTTCCCGCTACGTTTACGGACCGGCGCCCGGACGCCGGTCCTTTCTTATTCCCGCCTAAACGAAAGACGAAACGCAGGCGATGCACTCACCGATGCACACACCGATGTACGCACCGAAGCGACGGACAAAACGCGAATATGTCCATTGTCGCGAATACGCGCGATCGGGAACGACTCGCGTCGCGGCTACGCATAAGTCCGTGCGTTTGCCCGTATCCTGTGGTATACTCGAGGCAAGGAGCACCATGTGAAAAAGATAGCGTATATCGTTTTCCTCTCGTTTCTGGCGCTCGCATGGACGACGTCCTGCGCGAGCTCGCCCAAGAAAGGCCCGGCGACCCAGGATGACGTCGTCCAGGCGCGCGAGGCGGCGGAGAACTCCCGCGTAAAGGCGGTAGAGATCAAGGCGCCGGTAGCGGCGAAGGCCTCGTTCCAGACGGCCGACGCGGCGTTCGAAGGCGCCAAGGCGGCGGAAACCGCGAAAGAGATCGATAAGGCGCGCGACGGATATCGCGAGGCCGAGAAACTCTTTACCGCTTCCTACGAGGAGGCCTCGGCGAAGCGCGACAGGGCGAACTCCGCGCTCGGAAAGGCGGCTGACGAACGCACCGCCTCCGAAGAAGCCCTTTCCAAGCTGACGACGGCCGAGACGGCCACCGACGAGGAGGACGTGCGATGACCAAGAGAATAGCCTGCGCGCTCGTCGCGCTTACCGTTTTCCTCGCCTCCGCGTCGGCGCAGAACTTCAAGGACAACCAGTATCAAAAGGCCGGACGCGAGTACGAGAAGCAGGCCCGCGAGTCGATGGACTCGGGAGAATACGAAGAAGCCGCGCGTCTCGCCGATCTCGCCTCGGAGGAATACCGCAAGAGCCGCGAGTACGCGGAGATGATGACACTCAAGTTCCGCGCCGCCAACGCGATCAACCTCGCGGAGCGGAGGATTGCGGACGTGGCGACCTCTCCCGGATCGTCCAACTACAAAACCGAGATCGCCACGGCCAGGGCCCTCGTCGTCGAGGCGAAGGCCCTCTTCGCGCGGGAAGACTGGGAAGGAAGCCGTTCGAAGGCCCTTCAGGCCATCGACGCGATGAACAAGATCACGGGCGTGAAAACCGCCCCGCGCGACGCTTCGGGAAAGACCCTTCCCAAGTTCTACACCGTCGTTTCGCGGCCGGTTAATACCGACTGCTTCTGGAACATCGCCAAGATGCGGGCGGTTTACAACAATCCGCTCCTGTGGCCCCTGCTCTACAAGGCCAACAAGGCGAAGCTCCGCAATCCGGAGAACCCCAATCTCCTGCACCCGGGTACCGTTCTGGAAATCCCCTCGGCGAAGGGCGAAAAGCGCGAAGGCGCCTACGACCCGGCCGTTACCTACGATCCCGTTCAGTAAACGCGGTTTCACGTTTGCGAGGCCGTCCGCACGGACGGCCTTTTTTTTCTTTCCCCGGAGACCGACATGAAAACCCTCGTGGCCTATTACTCGCATAGCGGCAACAACCGCGTTCTAGCCTCCCGACTCGCATCGGGTCTCGGCGCCGGCATCGAGGAGATCAAGCCCCGCTGCGGCGCGTTCTTCTTCCAACTGCTGTTTACCGCCTTCGGGCACGGTCCCGGAATCAAACGGCCCCGCGGCGACACCGACGACGCCGAGACGATCGTACTCGTCGCCCCGTTATGGATGGGCTCCGTGGCCTGGCCGGCTCGCGCCTTCATCCGCTCGCGGGGAGCGTCCGCGCGCGCGGTGCACCTCGTCACCTGCTGCGGCTCCGACGACGCGGGCAAGGACGGTCAGTTCGGCTATGAAACCGCCTTCGCGAAATTCCGCGTCATCCTCGGGTCGAGGGCCGGAACCTTCGCGGCCATGCCGTCGGTCCTGGTTCTGCCCGAAGACAAACGCACGAACGACGAGGCGGCCATGTCCGCGCGCCTCTCGGATGCCTCCTTCACCGGAGAGATTGCCGATCGCTTGTCGGGTATCATCTCCCGAATCCGGGCATAGTCGGTTACAATCGCTCGAATTTTTTACTTTCTCCCTTTATTCTATTTGTAGAATATGCTATAATTGGAATATGGAGATTGCATGTCACTAAAACACGGACTCTTGGGAATCCTCGACTGCGGCGAGATGACGGGCTACGAGCTCGACCGCGTATTCCGGGATTCCCTCGCCTTTTTCTGGCACGCGCAAACGAGCCAGATTTACCGCGAACTCACGGCGATGGAAAGCCTCGGCTGGCTCTCATCGACCGTAGTTCCCCAGTCGGACCGGCCGAACAAAAAGGTGTACGCCCTTACTCCCTCGGGTAAGGAAGAATTGATTCGCTGGCTCCGCGAGGACAATCTCGCCGAAGAGATAAACACGAAAAACCCCTTTCTCATGCGCCTCTTTTTTCTGGGTCTTCTGCCGCCGGAAGTCGGCATCGAGGCCATGGAGCGCTATCGCGACGCGTGTTCCGAGGCCCTGTCCTCGCTTTCGGCGGACGTTTCAATAGAAGAGTATCGGCGATACGCCTCCTCGCCCGCGAGCGCGACGTACTGGGGAATCACGGCAGATTTCGGCAGGAGATTCTACGAGATGGGCGTCGAGTGGGCGAACGATTCGATCGACAAGATACGGGAGGCGACGAAATGAACGTACTGATACTGAACGGAAGCCCGCGGGCGCGGACGAGCAACACGATAAAGATCGCACATGCCTTCGCGGAGGGCTTGCGCGACGGCGTCACCGAGCCGGAAAGCGTTACGGTCGACGAGATCGACGTCATCGCGAAGAAGATCGGACCGTGTCGCGGTTGTTTCTCCTGCTGGACGAAAACCCCGGGAATCTGCGTCATCAAGGACGACATGGAAGGCGTCCTTGAACGCATCAAGGCCGCGGACGTCGTCGTGTGGAGTTTCCCGCTCTACTACTTCGGCATGCCGTCGCACCTCAAGGCCCTGACCGACCGCATGCTTCCGCTCAACCTGCCCGAGATGGGTCCGCGCGGCGACGGCGGTTCGACTCACGCGGTTCGATACGACCTTTCCGGGCAACGGCAAGTGATGATCTCGACGTCGGGTTTTCCCTCAGTCCGCAACAACTACGAGGCCCTTCTCGCGCAGTTCGCCATCATGTTCGGGTCCGACGGCTTTACCCCGATCGTCTGTCCGGAAGGCGAGCTCTTTGCGATTCCGCAACTGAAATCCCGATGCGACTCGTACCTCGCGCGCGCGCGGGAGGCGGGACGCCAATTCGCGCGCGACGGTCGGGTCTCGGAGGCGACGACGGCCGAGCTTTCGACGCTCCTCTTCGGTACCGATTCCTATTTCAGGATGGCGAACGCGAATTGGGAGGTCGCCGACGACATCGCGGAATCTGCCGATGCCGGCGGAGTCGGAGGTGAATCCGGAGACCGCGCCCCGGCCTCCGGAGGGGTCGCCTCCTCCAGGGACGAACAGTATTCCTTTCTCGAGCAGATGGCGGCCATCTACGACCCGACCCCGCTCGGCGGAGAAAGGCGCGTACTCGAGATGCGCTTCACCGATCTCGGAACGACCTACCAACTAACTATGGACGGGCGCGCGTGCGCGGTTTCGGCGGTGCCCGAGGACGGACCGCGCGAACCCTACACGACGAGAATCGAAACTCCCTGGACCGTGTGGCGGGATATCTCCTCGGGAGAACTTGACGGCGCCGCGGCGCTCATGCAGGGGAAATACCGCGTGGTCGGAGACTTCGCCTTCATGCTGATAATCGACCGCGTCTTCGCAACGGGGCCCGTCGGAGAAGAGAGATTCGACCTGCGCGAGATCATGAACGGGCGGATCGGCGCGGTACCGGGCGGCGCTTCCGCCGGGGACGCCACGAGTCGCGACCGTGAGACGTCGGGGAAAAAGGCGAACATGCTCGTATTGCTCGCGCCCTGGATCGTCGCGTGGATAGGCTTGCCCCTTTTTGGCGGTATCGGCGCCGTCGGGTCGGCCTTCGCCGCGAGTCTCGTCGCCCTCGCCTCCCGCAAGTGGCGCACGAATCCCTGCGAGGCCGTGTCGGGCGCGGCGGTCGCTGCGCTATCGCTCGCGGTTCTCGTCGGCCTTCCCGTGAACGTCGCCGTCCCGGTATCGTACGCGGCCTTCGGCCTGCTCTGGCTCGCCTCGTGCCTCACGAAGATCCCGCTCACCGCGTATTATTCCGCGGAAGGCTACGGCGGGGACGGCGCGATGAAGAACCCCCTCTTCATGAAGACCAACGCGATTCTCACCGCGGCGTGGGGTATCCTGTACGTTCTCACGGCCGTATGGACCGTCTTCCTCCTGCGCACTCCCGCGGCGCGTTTCGTCGGCCTCATCAACAACGCGTGTCCCGCGCTGATGGGACTTTTTACCGCCTGGTTCCAGAAATGGTATCCGGCGCGAGTCGCGTCGAGGGGAAAGCAGATTTGACTTCCGGAAGGTATCTCGTCTGGGACTGGAACGGCACGCTTCTCGACGACCGGGATCTCTGCATCGAGAGCGTCAACGCGATGCTCGCGCGGAGGGGACTGAAAACGATAGCCACGGCGGACGAGTATCGCGCGATTTTCCGTTTCCCGGTACAGGACTATTACCGCGCGCTTGGCTTCGAGTTCGCTGACGGGGACTTCCCCGAGATCGCGCGCGAGTACATCTCGCTGTACCAAGGCGCGAGCGGGCGGTGCGGACTCGTGCGGAACGGCCTCGGCGCGCTCGAGAGGGCGCGCGATCTCGGCTTCACGCAAGTCCTGCTTTCGGCCTCAGAACAGCGGAACCTCGAAAGACAGGTAGGCGAGCGCGGCTTGATCCGCTTTTTCGAGCGCGTTCTCGGCACGGGCGACGTGTACGCGCGGAGCAAGGCGGACGTCGCGCGTCGCTGGATCGAAAAAACCGGGATCGACCCCGCGCGCCTCGTCTTCGTCGGCGACACGGACCACGACCTCGAGATAGCGCTCTCTGTCGGTGCGTATTGCGTCCTCTACTCGGGCGGTCACCAATTCGTCCCCGAAAGCCCGGACGGCTCGTGGAGCGTCATAGACGACCTCGCGGAACTCCCGGATATACTCGAGAGATGAAAGTTTTGACGCGTTTCTTCCCGTTGGACGAAACGCGCTCCATCGCGCGCTATACTCACGGCATGAAACGCACCATACGACCTCCCCGCGCGGCGTTCGTCGCGCTGCTCGCACTTTCGGCGCTCGCGCTCGCCATGTCCGCGACCGCCCTTTCGTGCTCTTCCGGTTCGGAAGCGGACACCGACCTTCCGGGCGAAATCGTCATCACCGTCGACGATTCGCATTTCAGGCCCGCCCTCGAACTTTCCGGCGCGGCAACCGTGAGTGTCGATTACGGCGACGGTTCGGACCCGCTCGTCCTTTCCGCCGCCGCCGGCGTCCGCGAACTTGCAGACCGAGTCTTCGCCGACGGAGCGGGAGAACACGACGTGAGCCTCGTCGTGACCCCGTGGTCCGCGCTTACGGTCCTCAACCTGGGTTTCCGCGCGGGCGACGGCGGCAACAACACGGCCGCCACCGACGTGCCGGTAATCGCCTTCCATCCGCCGACTACCGCGAGCGGGTTCGAGAATCCGGATTACTTGCCCACAGAAACGGAGATGCGCGCCTTCGTCGGAAGGGTAACGGCGATAACGGGACTCCAGGCCGCGACGCGCCTTATCGCGCTATGCTGCGAGAGGCAGGCCGTCGAGACGGTCGACTGCTCGAACATGACGCGACTCCGCTCGCTCGAGGCCTTTTATTCGCAGGTCAAGTCGCACTCCTTCCAGAATTGCCCCGAGCTCCGGCGTTGCTGCCTCGAATCGACCGGCGCGAACACGAGTTGGAGAATCGAGGGGGGCGTACGCGTCGAGGACGGGTCACTCGACCTCCGCGACTCTCCCTATCTCCAGGATATCCGCGGGACGGGCGACGACCACGATCTCCTCAGGCTTCATCCCGGCGCCCTCGGGACGCTCTGGCACCTGTGCAAGATGTTCAACCGGGACATGAACGGGATACAGGTCGGAACCGAGGCTCCCGCGCCGCTCGACCTCACGCGCTTCGCCGCGCTCGAGGAATGCTGGATAATGGAAAGCCCCGTCATAGACGAGGTAACTGTACGAGGCGGCTCGCTCAGAAGCGTTTGGCTCAACAGCTGCGGCGTTCGCGCGATGGACCTGCGCGACAACGACAACTTTTATGAGCTGACCGCGCCGGGAAACCCGATCGAGTCAATCGCCATATCCGGTTGCGACGGTCTCAGGATGGTAGACCTGCGAAATTGCGGTCTTGACCAGACGCAGGTCGACTACGTCCTCGCGTACGTGGACTCCCTCGACGTCACGTCGCCCGTCGAGTGGCCCTATACCGTTTCCCTCGGGGGAAACAACGCCGCACCTTCCGCGACGGGGCTCGCCAGCGCGGGTGAGCTCAGGGCGCGCAACTGGGCGGTAACGACGAATTAACGCTCTCGGGCGGGCACGCGCCGCCCGAGGGGGGGGGGGTTCCACAACGCGGCGCCATCTGATAGTATGAGCCAACAGTAGTTTTATCCCCGCGATCGGGTTTGTACGGCATCGCGGGGGAGCTGTTTCGGCCCGTGGCGAGTATCGCGCGCGCCGTTATTGCACACGGCACTCCCTCCGTAACCGGCCGGCACCGCCCGCCATTCACCCACGAGTCCCGATCAATCTATTCCTTTCTCTAAGGCAGTTATCATGCAATCAAGCACGAATTCCGGCGCCCGCGCTCCCGCGCCCGCCCGTCCGCGAACGAGCCGCGTCACCAGGCGCGAGCCGCTCGAATCTTCCCTCCGCGCCACCCGCGACGCGGTGTCCCGCGCCATCAGGGGCGAAAGCTCTCCCGAAACCGAACGCCGCCCGGCCAGGCCCGCCCGCCCCGCGCAATCGCCCCGAGGCGACGCGGCCAGATCCGCCCGAGGCGACTCCCGGCGCCCTTCCCGGGACGACGCTCCCCGCGCCCGGAGCGAGTCTCCGCGAGGCCGCGACGACGCCCCGCGCAACAGGGGAGAGGAAACCCGCGACCGCGCCGCAAGGCCTTCTTCCATCAAACTCCCGTCCGACGGCAGGAGAGGCGGCAGGGGCGCCCCCGGACCGAACCGCGTCATCGCTGGACGAAACGGCCGCGTGAAGCAGTTCATCGATCCTTCGAAGTTCATCCAGGCGGCCACGATCGTCGAAAAGGAAGAATACGTCTCCCAGCACGACTTCGTCGATTTCAAACTCGACAAGCGCATACTCGCGAACGTCGAGGCAAAGGGATACGTGAAGCCCTCGCCGATCCAGGAC
>JAEWMY010000029.1 GCA_023393015.1 Spirochaetota bacterium | reverse complement strand
CTCGAGGTCGTGTCGACGTACATCTCGAACTCGGTGAGCTTTCTCCGCGTCGGGGCCTTCGCGCTTTCCCACGCCGTCCTGAGCTTCATCATATTCACGATGTCCGACCTCGTCGGCGGATCCCTGTCCGCGGGGGGAATCGTCATAGGGATTTTCGGAAACGCGATCATCATCGTCCTCGAGGGACTTATCGTGACGATCCAGGTTATCAGGTTGCAGTATTACGAGTTTTTCTCGAAATTTTTCACCGAGACCGGCAGGGAGTTCAAGCCCTTCCGGTTCGCGTACAAAAAATAGGCACAAGGAGCTTTGTATGAATCGTAAGTCGTTTGTTTCCGTCGCCGTCCTCATGATCGTGTCAGCCGCGGCGCTGTTCGCCAACGAGGCCGTCGCCGCGCCCGCCGCGTCCGGCTCCCTTTCCGCCGTCAAATATATCGCGGCGGCGATCGCGGTCGGAATCGCCTGTATCGCGGGCGGGATGGCGGTCGGCAGGATCGGCGCCGCCGCGATGGGCGCGATGAGCGAGAACGCCGAGCTTTCGGGAAAGGCGCTTCCCTTCGTCGGACTCGCCGAAGGTATTTGCCTCTGGGGCTTCCTCGTCGCCCTGCTGATAATCCTGCTTTGAGGAACGGGATCCGGTAGTCCCGTGAAGTACGCGATCATCGGAGAGCGCGAGCTTGTCCTCGGTTTCGCGCTCGTCGGCGTCGGCGGTACCGTCGTCGCCACGCGCGAGGAGGCGCTTGACGCCTTTTACCGCGCGACGGGGCGCGGCAACCTGCTCGCGGGAGGGACTCCGACGCTCGAGGAACGCGCGAAGGTGCTGATCCTCACGGAGGAGGCCTCCGCGCTGATCGAGGAAGAGGTCCGCGATTGGCAAATGGGATCCGATTACCCGCTGATCGTCGAGATACCCGGCTTGCACGGGCACCTCGTCGGAAGAAAGACACTGACCGACGCCATCCGCGAGGCGATCGGCATTCACGTATAAGAGTGGTGCAGTAGCATGGAAGAGTTGCGATCGACAGAGATCCTCGACCGGGAGATTCAGGAAGACGCCCGGAGAAAGGCCGAAAAGATACTGAAGACCTCGGAGTCCGAGTGCCGCCAGATAACGGAAGACGTGGCCCGGAGGATCGAGCGGGTACGCGAAGAGCGCGAACGGGAATACCGCTCGGCGGTCGACTCGTACCTCAAGGACGCCGCTTCCGCCGTCCCGCTCGAGAAACAGCGCCGTCTCGTGTCGTATATCGACGGGGCGGTTAACGCCGCGCTCGACTCATGGCTCTCGGGACTCGGATCCGAACGCAAGCTCGCCCTGTACGCGGGCGT
The DNA here is from genome assembly GCA_023393015.1 of Spirochaetota bacterium. GTDB lineage: Bacteria > Spirochaetota > Spirochaetia > Treponematales > Treponemataceae > Teretinema. The sequence goes on along the minus strand of JAEWMY010000029.1, from coordinate 20,720 downwards.
CCTCTCGCGGTACCGTCCCGCCGTCGGCAAGGCCAAGGTAGCGGTACGCGCGGCGGGGTTCCCGGAGAAGGACGTCCGTTCCGCCGTGGCTTCTTCGTTGGGCGGAGCGGAAATCGTCTCGTTCGAGACGCTGTCCGCAGGACACGCGCGCTCGGCCGGCTTCGAGGAGGGGATACTCGTCGAAAGCGCCGACGGATCTCTCGCGTGCCGCGCGACGTCCGCGGAGATTCGCGAGGAACTGTTGATCAACAGGCGAGAGGAACTCGCGAAGGCCTTGTTTGGCGGGAGGTTGCCCGAATGAGCGACGCGGCGTCCAGCGCCATCGGCGCGGTTATCACATCGACGGGCGAGTCGGTCGTAGTCGGAAAGATCACGCGAATCTCGGGGCCCATCGTGTACGCGGAAGGTCTCGGTTCCTGCGGGCTCTACGACGTCGTGGACGTCGGCGAGGCGGCCCTCATCGGCGAGATCATCCGCCTCAAGGGCGGGATCGCGACCATTCAGGTGTACGAGGACGACACCGGCATGCGCGTCGGGGAGAAGGCCGTGTGCCGTCGCCGCCCGCTGTCGGTCAGGCTCGGGCCCGGCCTCGTCGGCACGATTTACGACGGCATCCAGCGCCCGCTCGAAAGCCTCTTCGCGTCGTCCGGCGCCTTCCTGCTTCCGGGCGAACGCAGCGAGCCGCTCGACAACGCGAAAAAATGGCGCTTCGTCCCGACCGTCGAGGTCGGTTCCGCGATCGGACCGGGCAAGCAAATCGGGACGGTGCGCGAGACGGAGTCGATTGAACACTCGGTCATGATTCCGCCCGCGACGCGGGGCAGGACGATCGCGACCCTCGCCCCCGAGGGCGACTACACGATCAACGACGAGATCGCACGGACCGAGCTCGGAGAGCCGGTATTCCTCGCCCATTACTGGCCGGTCAGGAAGCCCCGGCCGACCTCCAAAAAACTCGCGGTTTCGGAGCCGCTTATCACCGGTCAGCGCGTTATCGACGTGTTCTTTCCCCTCTCGAAGGGCGGAACGGCCGCCATTCCGGGCGGCTTCGGCACCGGAAAGACGATGACCCAGCACGCGGTAGCCAAGTGGTGCGACGCCGACCTCATCGTCTACATCGGTTGCGGCGAGCGCGGCAACGAGATGACGGACGTACTGTCTGAATTCCCGGAGCTTATCGACCCGCGAACCGGACGCTCGCTCATGGAGCGGACGATCCTCATCGCGAACACGTCGAACATGCCTGTCGCGGCCCGCGAGGTTTCCCTTTATTCCGGCATCACGCTCGCCGAGTACTACCGCGACATGGGCCTCGACGTGGCCATCATGGCCGATTCCACGAGCCGGTGGGCCGAAGCCCTGCGCGAGCTTTCGGGGCGCATGGAGGAGATGCCGGCCGAGGAAGGCTTCCCGGCGTATCTGCCGACGCGGCTCGCGGAGTTCTACGAGCGCGCCGGACGCGTCACCTCCCTTTCGGGCGAGGAAGGTTCCGTGTCGATCATCGGCGCGGTATCTCCCCCCGGCGGAGACTTCTCCGAGCCGGTAACCCAGCACACGAAGCGCTTTATCCGCTGCTTTTGGGCGCTCGACCGGGATCTCGCGAACGCGCGACATTACCCGGCCATCGGCTGGATCGAGTCGTATTCGGAGTACGCCGACGAGATAAAGCCCTGGTGGGACAAGGTCGATCCGCGCTGGAACGACGTGCGCCTGCACGCCCTCGAGCTTCTCAAGCGCGAGCAGCGGCTTCAGCAGATCGTCCGCCTGATCGGGCCGGACGCGCTTCCGGACACGGAGCGGATCATCCTCGTCGTCGCCGAGATGATCAAGAACGGCTTCCTCCAGCAAAGCGCCTTCGACGACATCGACATGTTCTCGGTTCCCGAAAAGCAGATCATGATACTCGCGATGGTCATGTCCTTTTACCGGAGGTCGAGCGCGATAATCCGGAACGGCGCCCCGCTCGCGAAGATCGTGGCCCTGCCGTCGAGGGAAGAGATCGTGCGAATCAAGACGACGTTCGACAACGCGGACCTGTCGGGCATACTGGCCGTCGAGACGCGCATGAACGCGCAGCTCGACGAGCTCGAGCGGCTGTACCGCAAGGTGGAAACGATATGAGAGGGGTAGAACACAGGGGCGTCGCGTCGGTAGACGGGCCCATAGTCATAGCGAAGCGGCGGGAGAACGTATTCTTCGGCGAGATCGCAGCCGTACGCGACGGCTCGGGCGCGGTTCGCACGGGACGCATCATCGACGTGTCGGACGAATACTGCGTCGTCCAGATCTTCGGCTCGACGTCCGGGCTCTCGCTCGACGGCACGAGCGTCGAGTATCTCGAGACCCCGATGGAGCTTCGCGTCTCCGAAGGCCTCATGGGGCGCATATTCAACGGACTCGGAAAGCCCATCGACGGATATCCCGAGATGTACTCCTCGAAGAAGCTCAACGTGAACGGTTATCCGATCAACCCGTTCGCGCGCGTGTATCCGCGCGACTTCATCCAGACGGGCATCTCCGCCATCGACGGCATGAATACCCTCATCCGCGGGCAAAAGCTTCCGGTCTTTTCCGGGAACGGCCTTCCGCACAACCGGCTTACCGCGCAGATCATCCGGCAGGCGAAAATACTTTCGGCCGACGAGAGTTTCGTGATGGTATTCGCCGGTATGGGCATCAAGTACGACGTGGCCCGCTTCTTCATCGACACCTTCGAGAAGTCGGGCGTCCTCTCCCGGGTCGTCATGTTCCTTTCCCTGGCGGACGCCCCGTCCATTGAACGCATCATCACGCCGAGGTGCGCGCTGACCGCGGCCGAGTACCTGGCGTACGAGCTCGGAAAGCACGTTCTCGTCGTCCTTACCGACATGACGAACTACTGCGAAGCCCTGCGCGAGATCTCGACGACACGCGGCGAGGTTCCGGGACGCAAGGGATATCCCGGCTACTTGTATTCCGATCTCGCCGAGCTCTACGAGCGCGCGGGGAAGATCAAGGGATCGTCAGGCACCATTACGCAAATCCCGATACTCTCGATGCCGAACGACGACATCAGTCATCCCATACCGGACCTCACCGGGTACATCACCGAGGGGCAGATCGTGCTAGACCGCGAGCTGTCGCAAAAGGGCATTTATCCGCCGGTCACGGGACTGCCGAGCCTTTCGCGGCTCATGAAAGACGGAATCGGACCTGGGATGACGCGGGAGGACCACAAGGACGTCTCGAGCCAGCTCTTCGCGGCGTACTCGAAGGTAAAGAGCATCCGGAATCTCGCGGCGATCATCGGAGAGGAGGAGCTCGGGGACGCGGACAAGCAGTATCTCAGGTTCGGAGAACTGTTCGAACAACAGTTCCTGACCCAGGGGGAGTTCGACAATCGCGCGATCGGCGAGACGCTCGATATCGGGTGGCGCATCCTTTCCGTCCTTCCGAGAAGCGAGCTCGTCCGGATTAAGCCGGAGTTCATCGACAAATACATGCAGGCCGCCCTCGACGCGGCTCCCGTCGCCGCAGTTCCCCTGACGGGAAAGCGGGAATAACGTGGCCCGCCTGCCGGTCGCCCCGACCAAGTCGAACCTACTCGCCGTAAAGGACCAGCTGTCGATCGCGCGGGACGGGTACGAGCTTCTCGAGCAAAAGCGCGAGATCCTGGTCATGGAACTCATGCAGATGGTCGAAAAGGTCAAGCTGCTCGAGGCGGACATGGAGAAGCAGATATCGAGGGCGTATCCTTCCCTCAAGAGGATGTTCATGGCGGTCGGCCGCGATCGCGCGGAGCGTGTGTCCAAGACCGTGTCGTACGACTTCAGCCTCGTCGAAAAAAGGATCGTGCTCGCCGGAATGACGTTTTCGTCCATTTCCGTCGAACTGCCGAAACGTCGCCTGGCGTGGTCGTATCTGAATTCGTTTGCCGATTGCGACCGTGTCATGATAGACTTCTTCGAGCTTTTGAGGCTACTTACCGAGATGGCGTCGATTCGCACGATCGTATGGCGCCTCGCCCGGGAAGTGAAGAAAACCCAACGGCGGGTAAATGCCCTTGACAAGCAGGTCATCCCGCAGACGCGCGAAACGAAGACGTACATCGAAAGCGTGCTTGAGGAACGGGAGCGCGAGAACGTATTCGTGCTCAAAGCACTCAAGTCCAGAAACGGAGGACCGCAGCGATGATAAAGCCATTATTCCAGAACGTGCTGGTCATGGTAAACGGCACGGACGCGTCGATCAACGCGGTGCGTTACGCCGTGCTCATGGCGAAACTCTATCGCTGCCGCGTCAGCGCGGTCTACGTCGTGGACACGGCGACCATCAAGCAACTGACGCTCAACCGTATTTTCATAGAGGAAGAAAGCCGCGAGTACGAGGCGAGCCTCGAGGACAACGGGCGGAGATACCTCGCCTACGTCGACGAGCTCGGCAAGGCGAAGGGAGTCAAGATAGACACGGAATTGCGGCGCGGGGCGATCTGGTCGGAGATAGTGACCGCCGCCGAGGAACGGAAAACCGACGTGATACTCCTCGGAGGCAACGAAGGCGATTCTTCCGACGAGAAGGAAATCATGTCCTCGTCCTATCGCTCGGTGATGCTCAACGCGCGCTGTTCGGTACTTATCGTCAAGGAACGAATGATCGAGCAACTTTACAAGCTCGCGTAGGCGCGCTACTAACGGAGACCGTATGAGAATAGCCCTTGTTACATTCATTGAATCCGACGACGCGCGGTCCTCCGCTATCGTGTCCCGGCTCGCGTCCGTCGCGAGCGCGAAGGGCAACGTCGTGGAGCGCCTTTCGGGCGCTTCAGACTCGTCCCTCGCCCGGCTCGCGATGTTCGATTACGTCGCGCTCGTGTACCGACCGCTCGGCGTGTTCTCGTCGGCGATTCCCGCGTCCGTGTCGGAATACCTCGCTAAATCGGGACCGTTGACCGGAAAAAAGGGATGCGCGATAGTCGTCAAGTCCGGGCTCTCTTCCGCCCGCGTCTGCCGTTCGCTGATGCACGCGATGGAGGCCGAGGGCCTGTGCGTCGACTACTTCGAGATCGTGCGCGACGTGGCGCACGCCGATTCCGTCGGTCTAATGATAGGATAACCGTACGAGTGGAAGACTGTTACCGGATACTCTCCGTTTCCCCCTCGGCCTCGGCCTCCGAGATAAAGAGGGCGTACAGGAAGCGCGCGAAGGAACTCCATCCAGACATTCCCTCGCCGGACGGCACGGGTAAGGAACGCGAGGCCTCGCGCAAGCGGGAGGAGGAGCGGCAGGAGCGTATGCGCGAGCTAATCCGCGCGTACGAAACACTGTCCGATCCCGCCAGGCGTTCCGAGTTCGACGCCCTGTACGGGATGTACCGGCGAAACGTCCGCAAGGACAGGGAGCAATTCGACTATCGCCGATGGCTCGCGGAGCGCACCGACGACGAAAGCCGCGCGAAACTCATTTTCTTCGATTTGCTTCACGATCGTGAAGACGACGCGGTACGTGAATACCGCCTTCGCAGGTCGTCCTCGCTTTCCTTTTCCCTGTACGGGTACTTCGGGCGCGAGGACTTCATGGATTGCGGCTTTATCATGGCCGAGGAACTCGCCTTCAGGGGAGACTGGTACGAGGCGTTCCGCCTTCTCGCCGAGGTAATCAAACTCGAGCGCGAGCGGCCGTACTTCCGGCACTTCTTTCCGGAAGTGCTTCTGTTCGCGCGTGACATCGCCAGAAACAGGCTCGCGAGCGAGCTTGACGAGGAATTGGCCCTTGATTCGCTCGAGTTGGCCCTCGAGCTCGGATTCGGAAAAAAAGACGACGCGGTGCTGCTACGGAACATGGCGGCTTGCTACGAACGCATCGGCGACAGGACGATGGCGGCTAAATGCCTCGAAGAGGCGCTGAGACTCGATTCCGCGTTGACCGGGGTCAGGGATCTCAGTAGACGTCTCGCCGGATGGGCCTCCAGTACCGCGAAACGGAGAGTGAAATGATACGGATAAAGAACCAGAAACAGATAGAGGGGATCAGGGCATCCTGCAAGGCGCTCGCCCGGCTGTATCGGGAATTGGCGCCGCTCGTAAAAGAAGGCGTTTCGACGGGAGAACTCGACGACTTTTGCGTCGACTTCATCAAGCGCGCCGGAGGCGTGCCCGCGTGGTATTCGCAGGACTTTCCCGGAGCCGCGTGCATATCGGTTAACGAGGAGGTGATCCACGGCATACCCTCGAAATCGCGGATACTCGTTCCGGGAGATCTCGTTTCCCTCGATATCGGCATCGACCTCGGCGGTTTTATCAGCGATTCGGCCGTCACCGTTTGCGTCGGCGAGCCCTCCGCCGAGGCCCGCGCCCTCATGGATACGACGAGACGATGCCTTGAGGCGGGAATAGCAGCGTGCAGGGCGGGAAACCGAATCGGCGACATCTCCCGCGCCGTGTACGACGTCGCGAAGGCGGGAGGGTACGGCGTCGTTTGGGAGTATTGCGGCCACGGCGTCGGGCTTTCCGTTCACGAGGATCCGCAAATCCCGAACGTTCCCGAGCGCGGGCCGAATCCGAGGATCGTTCCCGGCATGGTGCTCGCCATAGAGCCGATGATCAACATGGGATCGGGCGATGTCGACCTTTTGGACGACGGTTGGACCGTCGTGACCTCTGACGGGTTGCCGTCCTGCCACATGGAACATACCGTCGCGGTTTTCCAGGACCATACCGAGATACTCACGACACTCGGTCCCGACGAGGTCTGAAGAACGTTTCGCCGAGCCGTTCGGGCCGCGCGGGCCAAACGATTCCTCTTTATGTAACCACGCTACCCGCTTTCTCCTTTTATGCGTATATTCAGAGTAACAGGACAGCGGAGGATGAGTATGAAACATAGAATTTCGGGAGTAGTAAAGATAGCGTCGGCGGCCGGCGCCGCTTTGACATGCTTCGCACTTGTAGCGTGGTTTTCCACGAGGGACCCCGGCTCGGCCCAAACCGCCTTCGCGGAGTCGGCTTCCACGGCTTCGATTCCGCGCGAATCAATCAGCCTTCTTGAAGGCATGCAGAAGGCGAATCGAGCAGTAGCCTCGGCAATCTTGCCCGCGGTCGTTACCCTTGACGTTGTCGAGACGCGTACCGTCAAGAACGGTCCCATGGAAGGCTTTCCCTGGTTTTTCTTCGGAAACCCGCGCGGTAAGGATAATTCGGGAGAGGACGAGGAAGGAAAGAAACGGGAATACAAGGCCGAGGGCCTCGGTTCCGGCGTCATCATACGCAAGGCCGGCAAGGTGTATTATCTCCTTACCAACCAGCACGTCGCCGGTTCCGCGAACGAGATCAGAGTGAAGCTTTATGACGGCAGATCCTTTACCGGAAAACTCGTCGGCGGCGACGAGAGAAAGGATATCGCCCTCGTTTCCTTCGAGTCGGACGACGCGTCCATACCGGTCGCTTCGATGGGCGACTCGGATTCCGTGCAGACGGGAGATATAGTATTCGCCGTCGGTTCCCCGCTCGGATACATGAGTTCCGTCACGCAGGGCATCGTGAGCGCGGTCGGGCGCTCAGGCGGTCCGAACGGCAACATCAACGATTTCCTGCAAACCGACGCCGCCATCAACCAGGGTAATTCGGGCGGTCCTCTCGTGAATATCTACGGTGAGATTGTCGGGATCAATTCCTGGATCGCCTCATCGACCGGCGGTTCCCAGGGACTCGGCTTTTCCATTCCCATCAATAACGTCAAGAAGGCGATCGACGACTTCATAGCGACGGGAAAGATACGCTACGGCTGGCTCGGCGTTTCCCTGCTTTCCGCCGACAAGGACATGCTCGCGGAGCTCGGGGTTGGCGACCGGAAAGGCGCTCTCGCTTCGCAGGTTTTCCTCGGGTCTCCCGCGGACAAGGCCGGGATGCTTCCCGGGGACTACGTCGTCTCGCTGAACGGAAAGGAAGTGAAGGCAGTCGATCAGCTCGTGCGCGACGTCGGCGACATCGAAAGCGGGCAGACGGCCAGGTTCCGCGTGATGCGCAACGGCAAGGAACTGACCTTGAACGTGAAAATAGAGGAGCGCAAGGAGGATACCGTGTCGGACGCGAGCAAGCTCTGGCCCGGCTTCATGCCCCTTCCCATCAACGCGGAGATAGCCGAGCGCTTGAAGCTGTCCGCCGGCCAGAAGGGCGTCGTCGTAAGCGGCGTGCAGGCGAAGAGTCCCGCGGCCGTGATGGGCCTCCAGCCCGGCGACGTGATTACCCGCGCCAACGACAAGGACGTCAGGGGAATCAGGGATTTCTACTCGCTGATTTCCGACCGCTCGGCGAAAGAACTCTGGTTCGACGTCATTCGCGAGGGACAAACCGTTTCTACCATGAGGTACAAGCGGTAACGGGAAACGTGCCGCAAGGCCCCGACGCGTCACAACGGCGTCGGGGCCTTTTTTTTGAAACCCGGATTCCCTTGAGCAATCGTCAAAAACCGGTTACAGTAAGGGCATGAGAGGAAGCCTCCATGCTTAAGGAATTTCTGCCCTACGAAAAGGTTCGCAACAACGCCCTCAAAATGGCGTACCGGATTCACCAGGACGGTTTCATACCGGACGTAATCTACGTTTCCCTCCGCGGCGGGGCGTATCTCGCGAACGTGATCAGCGAGTACTTCAAGATCGTCAGGAAGGACGCGCATCCCGTACTGTACGCGGCGGTAGTCGCCCGCTCGTACTCGGACGTCCGTCAGCGCGACCGCGTCATGGTGGACGGCTGGACCTATTCTCCCGAGCACCTCCGGCACGGCGACAAGATACTGCTCGTCGACGATATATTCGATACCGGCAAGACGATAAACCACCTCGTCGAGATACTCATCGACAAGGGAATACCGAGGCGCGACGTGAAGGTCGCGGTTCACGACTACAAGTATTTCCTGTACCACGAGGAACAGCTACCGATACAGCCGGACTACTGGTGCAGAAAGCACGAGATCGCCTCTCCGTCGGACGACCGCTGGATACACTACATGAGCCACGAGCTTATCGGCCTCAGCGACTCCGAGCTCGAGGAGCACTATTACCGTTCCGATCCCGAATTGCGGCAGATACTTTCGGTTTTAAACGGGAAGGGCTGAGAGGGTGATCCCTCCTGCCGTCCCGCTCGTTTGCGGTATAGACGAGGCGGGTCGAGGGCCGATGGCCGGACCCGTATGCGCGGCGGCGGTAATACTTCCGGACGATTTTGACTTTTCTCTGCTTGACGACTCGAAAAAGATGACGGAGCGGCGCAGGGAATGGGCGATGCGCGCCATCTACGCGCGGGCCGTCGCCTGGTCCGTCGCCTGGGCCTCGAGCGAGGAGATCGACCGCATGAACATCCTCAGGGCATCGCTTCTCGCGATGAGTCGCGCGTACGATGGCGTGGTCGCGAAACTCGCGTCGGTGCCGACGGGCGCGGGAGGAACGGTTCCCGCCCACGAGGTTATCGTCGACGGGTTGTATCGGCCCGAGACGGGCGACGCCCCCTGCGTGGCCGAGCCCCGCGCCGACGGAACGTATCCCGCGGTCATGGCGGCCTCGATTCTCGCCAAAACGGCCCGCGACCGGATGATGATACGGTATGGCTGGCTCTATCCCGAGTACGGGTACGAACGTCACAAGGGGTATCCGACGGAGGCCCACCGGAACGCCTTGCGCGCGTACGGACCCTCGCCGATTCAACGGGAAAGTTTCAGGCTGAAGGGAGAGGGGCAGGCGGAGCTTTCGTTCCGGTAAGCCGGCAAATCGGCTTACGGCGCGTGATTCAGTTTTTTTTGGGGATAACCTTCACCCTGCGGGCGGGTTTCTTGGGCGCGGTCGCGGTCTCGCCCGGGCGGGCGGATTCAGTCTTCCGTACGACGCGCTTGCCTGAGGACGCGCGGGGAGCCGACGAGCGTTCCCTCGCGGAACCGTCCCTGACGCGGGCCTTGCGGTTCTTCTCGATAAAAGAAAGGCTCGACTCGAGACCCTGCAGGAACCTCTGCATGTCGTCCTCGAACACGACGATGGCATGACGGTCGAAACCGGTTCCCTCGGAGCTTTTGCTTTCGACAACCTGGAGAAACACGTCGCCCGTGCGATTCTCCTTTATGTTGAAAAAATACGTTCTGTTGTCGAGCGTTACCTCGGTCGTGAATAATTCGCCTCGAATACCCATCTCATGCCTTCCTTGTTCGATCGGATACTACACTATTTGGTTGTCAGCCTCAAGTACCATCCTCCGCAGCCAGGAAAGGAGAAACCGCTCGCGTGACTTGTCCGCTCCCCGGGAGTCGGCCATGACGCGAAAGACGCTTTCCGTTCCCGAGCCCCGGAGCCACAGGCACAGGATATCCGCGCCCGAGGCGTCCGACATGAGGATTTTCAGCCCGCCTGTTCCCGATCGGCCGAAATCGTCGGAACAGTCGGAATGAGCCGTCCCGTTGTAGGCGACGGCCCTCCATGAGACGACGCCGAAGTCACGCGAAAGGTCATCCTTCCGCGCGAGCCATTCGTTCTTGAAGATCGTCCCGAACCGGCGTTTTAACGCCGCGTGGTCGGCCGTCCTGACCGCGAGCTTCGCCTCGTCCTCGAACACTGACGTCGTCGCGAACCCAGGCAGGGTAGCCCTGACGTCGGCGAAGGTGAAGTCGTCGCGGTAGGAGGCCTCCTGGCCGGAAAGCGAGCACCAGATATGGAAGAGTCCGTCCGCGCCGTTGCTGTCGCGGATTGTCAGTATTTTCAAAAGGGCGAAAACCGTATCGATCGGATCGCGTACCGAGGATGGGTGCGTGATGTTCCCCCCGTTCGATCCCTCTCCGAGGATGCGTACGACGTATCCGTCTTCGCGCAAACTCCTCGCGAGGTTCACGACGTTCGCCTCGCCGACTTCCGCCCGGTGGACGGACGCGCCGAACGCGCCCGCGATCTTCTCGATCCGGAGAGACGTCGGGTCGTTGACCGCGACGGCGACGGGAGGCTCGCACGTCCGGCCCGACTCCTCGTTTCCCCGGGGACGAACCGCGCCGGAGCGCACGAGGTGCGAGAGCTCGGCTATCACCGAAAGGGCGAATACCTCCTGAGCCTCGAGAATCGCCGGAGCGCGCGCGCGTTCGTCCCAAAACACGATGTTGCCGCGATCTCCGTCGCAATCGGGAACGTAGCCGATAAGCGCGCCTTTTTCCTCGGGCGTACTTCCCTCAGCACGCAACCGCGCGATCTCGTTCGCGCACGGGACGAGGCTTTCTCCCTCCGGTACGATTCGGTGGGCTATCTCGCGCGGGGCGGCGTTAATCCCGAACAGGGGTATTCCGAGTTCCGCCATGAGGGCCGCGTCGATCGAAACGGCCCGCGCGCTTCCGTTGAAGTCCGCGACGACCGATATGACCCGTCCCGCTTTCCGCCCTTCCGCGACCGCGTCGGCAAGCGTCCGAAAGAATTCGTTCCGCCCGGCCTCGTCGGCATGAGCCGAAACGATCTCCCTCGTGAACTCGCGGTACGCCTTAAGGGCCTCGGCTTTTTCGCGGCCGACGCGCGAGAAAACGGCCGCTACCGATCCGGTTCCGCACGAGCCGGTCAACTCGCTCGCCTTCGCGGCGGCGTCCGGGTCCGAAATGGCCGAGCGGTAGCGCGCCATGAGGAGGGCGGCATCGGCGCCGGAAAGCACGCCGCCGTCGGAAAGCCCGAATTTCACTCCGTTGTGGCCGACGGGGTTATGGCTCGCGGAGACGTACGCGAAGGACCCGCGACCGCGCGCGCGCGCCATGATTTCGGGGGCGGCCGCGATAAAAAGGTATCGGACTTCGAATCCCTTGGCGAGAAAAACCCTGCACATGACGTCGGCGATGGCGGGACCCGTCGGACGCGTGTCTATCCCGAGAAACACGGGGTTTTCCCGCTCGCGCCTTTCCTCGAGGAAATCCGCGAAGGCTGCCGCCATATGCGCGACGAGGACGGCGTCTGCGGGCGCGAGGGAGGGATCTTTCGATTCCTCGTCGCCGGATGACGCGAAAACCTTTCGCCATCCCGACGCGGAGAGAATGAGCGGGTCAAGCGCGCGCGCGATGGCGGCCCTGTCGGGAAGTACGCCTGAAAGGGGAATCCGTTCCGGATCCCCGAGTTCAAACGATGTCGCGTCGTCAAGCATGAGTGCCATGTCGTCTCCTGTCCGTACGTAGAGTGTACCATACGCCCGCCTCGCGACGCAAATCGTACGCTAACCCGATTCAATCCCTTTTCCCGTCGATCTCGATTGGCATTCGCTCGGCTTTTATGTATATTGGTTTAGTCGGATTTACGATTCCCAGGGAGGCGGGGCGATCCCCGATAGTGTATGGATAAACGGATATACCTCGACTACAACGCAACGACGCCCATCGATCCGGGCGTAAAGGACGTTTTTATACGCTCTCTCGACGACTACGCCAACGCCTCGAGCATGCACGAGGACGGCAGGGGCGTGGCGAAGTTGTTATTCGAGGCGCGCGAACGGGTCGCCGCCCTCATAGGGGCGGATGCCGCCGAAATACTCTTTACCTCGGGCGGATCGGAATCGAACAATACGGTTTTCGCGACGGTCGATTCCAACGCGCTCGTTTCGACATCCCAGCGAGCGGCCCTGTGGAAAGGACGCAAGACGGTCATTACCACGGCGATAGAGCATCCTTGCGTAATGGAGTCAGCGAAACGGCTCTCCTCGCTCGGATACGCGGTGGAATACCTTCCGGTAGACGGCGAGGGCGTCGTCAGGACGGACGTGTACGCGGAGACGCTCGCGCGCGCCGCGGCCTCGGCGGATCCCGCGGGCAAACCGGTACTTGTATCGGTCATGATGGCGAACAACGAAATAGGTACCATACAGGATATTAAGGCCATGGCGGCGATGGCGCACGAGGCCGGCGCCCTCTTTCATACGGACGCCGTTCAGGCGGCCGGCAAGATACCGGTCGACGTCAGGGACCTCGGCGTTGATTATCTTACCCTCTCGGCGCACAAGATTTACGGGCCGAAAGGCGTCGGAGCGCTGTATGTCAAAAAGGGCGTTCCGCTGGAACCGCTCATACGGGGCGGCCATCAAGAGCACGGGCTTCGGGCGGGAACCTACAACAATCCGTCGATCATAGCCTTCGGCGAGGCGGCGCGCCTCGCGCGCGAGCGGCTCTCCGATTACGGACGGCACACGCGCCTTCTCCGCAATCGTCTCCGGGACGGCTTTCTCGCCTCGATACCGGACATCCGCGTCAACGGTCACCCGGAACGGGTTTTGCCGAATACGCTGGACGTATCGTTTCCCGGAGCCGAGGGAGAGGCGATACTTCTCATGCTGGATATCCTCGGCATATCCGTTTCCACGGGTTCCGCCTGCGCCTCGGGTAGTCTCGAGCCGTCCCACGTGCTCGTGGCGACCGGCGTCGGGCCCGAACTGGCGCACGGATCCATCAGGTTCAGCATCGGAAAGGACACGACAGATAAAGAGATTGATTACGTGATACGCGAGGTCCCCGCCGTGATTTCGAAGTTGCGCGGATTCTCGACCGTGTCGAGCAAGGAGATACGCGAATGAACGACTGGCTGTATTCCGACGTCGTCAAAGACCACTTCATGAATCCCCGCAACGTGCTTTCGGGCGAGGAATCATCCTGGCCCTGCGACGGGCGCGGTATAGTGGGGAACATAAAATGCGGGGATCAGATGCTGATCCTCATCCGCGTCAAGGACGGAAAGATCGCGGATTGCCGGTGGAAAACCTACGGTTGCGCGAGCGCCCTCGCCTCGACCTCGATACTTTCCGAGGCTATAAAGGGTATGAGCCTCGAGGACGCCTATACCCTCAAGCCGGAGGACATCGTGGCCAAGCTCGGCGGATTGCCCGCGAACAAGATCCACTGTTCCGTGCTCGGCGACAAGGCATTGCGCGCGGCGATAGACGATTACCTTTCGCGGAACGGCCTCCCGTCCCTGAGGGGACGCGAGAATGTCGAGGTGATATGCACCTGTCTCAACGTTACCGACCGGGACATCGAAGAAGCATACAAGGCCGGTGACAGGACCTGGGAGGACCTTCAGGCGCGAACCAAGATCGGAACCGCCTGCGGAGGTTGCAAGGAACGCACGCTCGAGTTCTTGCATCAACTCGAGCACCTCTACGGGGAGTGATTGACCGGCGGCTCAATCGACCTGCAAGGTGAATTGGGCCGTTCTTTCGTTACCCGCCGCGTCGCGGGCTATGACGGTTATATCCGTTTTTCCCCGCGGCAAGGAGACCTCGCCGATATACATCCGTCCGCCGTCACCGTACAGCCTGTCTGCCGTGTACTCACGCGTGCCGAGATAATTCCTGCCGTTTTCGGTACGTACGAGCTCGAACGAGAGGGATGAGTTTTCCCGACCGTTGACGAGTACGGTAACCCTGAAAGGCGCGAGTTCCGCGGAAGAGCCTTCTACCGCGTCGACGACGTCGGCGTAGAAGCGGTATTTGCCCTGACGAGCGTATTTCGCGGTACCGAGCGCGTAGCTCTGGTTCGACTGGGAGACGGCGATGACGCCTTTAATGACCGGGGCACGCTTGTCGGCAAGGGCCGGGAGCAGTAAAAGCGGGTTGAGGGAAGTACGTTTTACCTGGTCGAATACCTGAAACGAGAAAGCGCCGGACGGCATCCAGCCGCTTTCGCCCTTTTCCGCTAAGATGTCGCCCGTCTCGACGACGAGTCGTTCCTTGAGTCGTTCGACGGGTCCGAGATTGCCGTACGCCGTCGCGAGACCGTCGTCGTGCGCCAGTATCACCGCGTTGCCGAGCGTGCACGGAAAGGCGTTCATGGCGCGTGACTGCTCGAGAATCATGAGCACGGCGCCGTTGCCCGACGCGCGGACTACGTCGGTTTGCCTGAGGACGATGCCGCGTTCGACGCGAACTCCGGCCTTCTGTCCGAACAGGCGTACGATGGAGACCTCCGATACCGGCCACTCGAAGGCGGCGAGGGGAGCGGAAAGGATCAATACGAGCGCGCAAACAAGGCGAAGTAACCGCACCATTATAACCCCCGTACGTCAATGCGCGAAATCGTTCCGTCGATTCCGAGAAACAGGGAAGATCCCCGTTGCGTGAGAAAGGCGTCCGTTCCCGGGAAGCGTTCGCTCGCCACGACGTGATTCGGGCGCTCGATCGCCGAAAGGACGAACTCCTCACCGTCCCTCGAAAGGACGATGAACAGCGTATCCTCCAGACACTCACCCGTAGCCACGACGGAACCCGGTACGGGAATTATCCAGCTTTCGTTTTTTTCGGAGTCTACAACGCCGAGCCCGTTCGCCGTTTCGAAGAACGCGAAACGACCAGAGCTCTCGAAGGCGACGTACACCCGGCGGCGAAGGTTGTCGTCCAGATAGACGTGGTGCAGTATCTTGTGCTTGCCCTCGCGCGCCTGTATCAAGAGGAAACGCTGTCGGTCGATGCCGGAAACGCAGCCGATGAGCGAACCGTCCCGCGAGATCGCCGCCCCGAGCACGACTTGAAGATCGCTTCCGCCGGGGTAAAACGAGAAAACCTCCCGCGCGTCGTCCATGACCGCGAGGTGTCCGTCGGCATAGCCTATGACCGTGCCTGCCGGCGAAGAGCTGAAAGCGGTGATGGGGGCGGAATGCTCGCGTGTCCATACGCGAGCGCCCGAGCGTCCGTAGAGGCTGACAGAATCCCCTCCGGGAGGAAACAGATAGACGTTTGCTCCGACGAGGTAGGGATACCCCTCCGCGTCGATTTTCATTCGGCCGGAGCCGTCGCGAAACCGTATGTCGGACATGACCGCCGCGTCTTCGTATACCGACCAGCCGGCGGGCGATATCGATACGCGCTCTTCGGTACGGACGTTCATGGGGATGGCGCCCGACGGGCTGAAGTAGCCGAATCGCGCTCCGAGGATGAACGGCTCGATGTCGTCGCCCGCGGGGATTACCGGGGCCGAATCCGCGGAAAGCCCCGTTTCGGGCAACGAGTCGAGCGCGACCGTCCACACCGGATCGAAGTGCAGGTCCGGGCCGATCGGGATGGAAGCCAGTACGAGATATATGGCGAGAAACATGAAGGTTCCGATCAGTATATACGCAAGATTTCCTTTGAAGTTCATGAG
Organism: Spirochaetota bacterium; assembly: GCA_023393015.1. GTDB lineage: Bacteria > Spirochaetota > Spirochaetia > Treponematales > Treponemataceae > Teretinema. The sequence goes on along the minus strand of JAEWMY010000029.1, from coordinate 4,628 downwards.
TTACGATGATATAATAGGGTCATGGAAAATGCAATGGAATACGGGGATCTCTATGCCGCGGCGCGGTCTGTCGCGGAGAGTGCGTACGCGCCGTATTCCCGTTTCAGGGTCGGAGCGGCCCTGTTGACCGATGACGGGACCGTCGTGACGGGCGTAAACGTGGAAAACCGATCCTATGGTTTGACCAATTGCGCTGAGCGAAGCGCGGTCTACGCGGCCGTTTCTGCCGGAAAACGGGTATTCACCGCGATCGCGATAGCAACCCCGGATTCGGATTATCCGGTCAGTCCCTGCGGCGCGTGCCGTCAAGTTCTTTCCGAGTTCATGAAGCCGGAATGTCCCGTCGTCTTCGGACCGAATGCCGAAAAGCTGATATATACGACCGTGGGCGATCTGTATCCCTTCGATGCCTTGCATGAGCTTGCAAAGCAGTAATTCCCCCGCTTTATCCGCATTATTCCCTGTCATATTGATAATGCTTGACATATGATACGGTATGATGCAAAATAACGCATGAGTGTGATCAGGAGACAGAACCATGGCTGACGATATACTGACAATTGAGGAAGTGGCGAAGTATCTTCGAGTTTCCGAGCGTACGGTCTATGACTGGGCCCAAAAGGGGGAAATCCCGGCGGGAAAGATCGGAACCGTATGGCGTTTTAAAAAAGAAGAGATCGAAAAATGGGTGAACGAGCGCCTGACGAGTTCCGTCAAGGCTCCCCAGGGATCCGCGCTCGTTCAGGTGCAGAATATCCTTTCTCCCGACCGAATCGTCATCATGAATCATTCGACCCGTCACGACGCCCTCGTCTCCCTCGCCGAGACGCTCGGAACCGCCCCGCAAATCAAGAACCGGCAGGAACTCACCGTCGAGATACTGAAACGCGAGGAACTCATGTCGACCGCGATCGGTCGGGGTATCGCGATTCCGCACGTCCGGCTTTCGTCCGTCACGGACCTCGTCATGGCGGTGGGCCTTTGCAAGAACGACGTAATCGACTTTCAGACCATCGACGACGTGCCCGTTCGGCTCTTGTTCATGATCGCGGCGGCCTACAACCAGCACGCGTATTACCTGCAAACCCTCTCTTTTTTCAGCACGAGGCTCAAGAGCCAAACCCTCCGCGAGGGTTTGCTCTCCGCCGCGACTCCGCTCGAGGCGTATAACCTGCTTATCGCGAAGGAATGACGGTCGCGCGGGCGCGTTTCGTCAGGGCTGAGGAAAGGCCGGGAACGCGACCGCGAACCATTTATCCGGATTCGCCATATCTTCCGCTATCATTCCCAATCCCACCTTGGCGGTCGTATCCGCGATGAGGTATTTCTTCTTCCCGTACGAAAAACGCGCGCCCTCGCCGGGGCAGTCTATCGCCGCGAGCGCGTGGCTGTATTCGGGCGACACGAGCAGTATCGCGTCCACGCCCATCTGATTGAGCATGATCACGAGCAGAAGCGCCCGCGAGTCGCAGTCACCTTTCAGCGTCGTCATCGCCTCGGGCAGGTTGAGAAAGTCGGCGCCTTCGCGATTCCGCTCGTAGGTGAACCCCTGAGTCCAGGAAAGGAGCGCGGCCGCGGCCTTCTCGCTTTCTTTCGGAAGGAGGGAGTTGATCGCGAAAATCGCCCGCTCGAGCCTGGTCCAAGAGTCGCGGTATATCATCCGGTAGTAGCGTTTCCACGCGGCGTACATGTGTTCCGTATCGAGATACCCGGTCAGAAGGCTGAATTCCCGGTCGATGATCGCCTGGTTCGCCTCCGCGTCGATCTTCGCGAACGGAACCGTTTTGGTTTCCCCGCCGAAACGAACCTCCGCGTTCGTCGGGCCGTCGCTCGCCCAGGCGAAGGCGGTCATGGGACCCGGCTCGAACCACGATCCCTCGTCGGTGTAGACGGTATCGAGCGTGGAGATGATGAGCGGCTCGAGCGCGACCGCCTTGTCGGGAGAGGCGACACATGCCATGACGAGCCACCCCTTCTTGTTCGCGAGTTCGAGCGCGACGGACCATCCGGCAAGTTCCTTCGCCTCTATCCTGCTTATAGAAGCGTCGCGCTGTCTCCACGCGAACGACACGAGCGGTCCCGTGGAGGAAAGCTGTCCGGTTACGTTTTTAAGCGCCTCTTCCGCTGACTTCCATTGCTCCCTCGGATAGAGGGCTATTTGCAGGGTTACCGGGAAGAGCTGGTTCGCGAACGCGAAACGGCTCGAGCCGTCCTTCGCCTGGAGGGCGTAGCCCTCGGGAAGGTCGAGCGAGTAGCCCCAGTCCTCGGAATAGAGTTGTTCCGCCCGCGCGACGGCGGTCGTGACGAACAGGAGTACGGCGATCGCGGCGAGTAGCAGCGGTGCGCACCGCTTCGCGCGCGCCGGGTGAAGATTTTTTACGGATTTCATTGTACTATCCCTCCATGAAAGACATTCCGATCATCCACTCGGACGCGGACATTCTCGTGGTAAACAAACCCGCGGGTATAGCGGTACAGGGCGGCGCGGGAATTACCGTTACCGCGCTCGACATACTAGCCCGACAGACGGGCGAGCCCGTCTACCCGGTGCATCGCCTTGACCGCGACACGTCGGGCCTTTTGATCGTCGCTCGCTCCTCCGAGGCCGCGGCGCTGTGCGCGAAGGCCATGGACGGGGGGGGCCTCGTCAAAAGCTATCGGGCGGTTACGTTCGGCGCCCTTCCGTCCGCGTCGGGCAGGATCGATACCCCCGCGGGACGCGCCGACAACAAGAAGGACGCCAGAACCGAATACGCGGTCGAGGCGGCGTCGGAAATCGCCTCTCTCGTGTATCTCACGCTCGGAACCGGCCGGATGCACCAGATACGCTCGCATCTCGCCGGAATCGGGTGCCCGATCATCGCCGACGACAAATACGGCGACTTCAGGCGAAACCGGGACATACGCTCGCGCCTCGGAATCAGGAAGCTCCAACTCGCCGCCGTCGATCTGACGATGACGCTGCGGGGAACGACTCGTCGTTTTTCCGTACCGCTCCCCGAGCACATGGAGGCGTGTCTTGCCTCCCTCGGCATCCCCTTACCCTTGACAGAGTAAGGGCTTTTCTCCATCATAGCCCCGAAATATGGAACAAATACCACTGGGCAGAGCGCACCTTGAATCTTTGTCAACGTCTGACCTGGTGCGCCTCGCCGATGAGCATGGCATAGACATCCCCGAGGGCTTGAATCGTCGTTTCATTATCGGTGAATTGCTCGAACTGGGTGAAGAAAACCTTCGCGCCGCAACCGATTCGGCGTTGGTGACCGACGGCGACTTCTCCGTTCCCGCGGATATCCTGCCGGAAACCTACAACGAAACGCAGATTACCCTTCTCATGAGGGATCCGGGCTGGATTTTCGTTTACTGGGATTTCCACTCGACCCTCCTTTCCGCCGTGACGGGCAACCATCGGTTCGAGAGTTTCTTCCTGCGCGTCAATTCCCTATCCGGGGACGAACCTCGAAAGGTATGCGATTACTTCGACGTCGACGTGGGAATCCACGATCGCAAGTGGTATATCCACCTTTCCGACCGGAAACGGGCTTGTCGGGTCGATCTGTATTCCAGGAATACCCAGGAAAAGGAACAGTTGCTGGGGAAGTCGGCCGAGCTCGTAATTCCGCCCGGAGGTTCCGGCGAACTCAACGGAACGGCCAAAAAAAGGATTCCGCCGCTTCTCGAGCTTTCGGGCATCGTGGAGTTGCGGAAGAATCACTTCAGAAACCACCGGCAGTCCTTTACCTGACCGACGGAGATACCATATGGCGGATACCGCTCTCGTTTTTCTTCTGGACGCGCACTTGCCCTTCATTCGACACCCCGACGCCCCCGGGTGCGTCGAGGAGTCCCGTCTTTTCAACGCGATATCCTATACGTATCTTCCCTTGCTTCGCGCGTGCACGGCCATGGAAACCGAGGGCGTACCGTTCAAGCTCGCCATGGCCTTTTCACCGAGTCTGTGCGAAATGCTCGCCGATCCCCTCCTGCAAACCCGGTATCTCGAGTCCCTTGACCGGTCGATCGATTTCGGCATCGCGGAACTCGAGCGGCATCCGGGCGACGAGGCCGTTCGGGAGCTTATCAAGGTACATCTCGACCACATTCAGCTGAATCGGCGCGACTTCAACGACATCTACGAGCGGAATATCCTGCCGAAGTTCGATTATTTCGCTACCCGTGGCTATCTCGAGATCCTGGCGACGACGGCGACCTCGTGCTACCTTCCGCTTTTCGTCGACATACCCGAGACGATCAACGCCCAGATCGAGACCGGGCTCATCGTTTACCGCAAATACTTCACCTCGGTGCCGACCGGTTTCTGGCTTCCCGCCATGGCCTGGTGCCCGGGTATTGACGAGATCGTAAAGTCGTACGGCTTTCAGTATACCTTCGTCGAGGCTCACGGCTTCCTGTTCGCGGACCCGCCGCCTTCCGCCGGGGTGTTCGCCCCGTCGACGTGCGACAACGGTCTCGTCGTGTTCGCGCGTGACCGGCTCGCGACGACCGAGTTGACCTCGCCGCAAACGGGTCACGCCTTCCGCGGCGAGTACCTCGACATGGATCGCGACGTCGGGTTCGAGCTCGACGAAAGCCTGCTCGCGCCCCTCTATGACGTGCGTCTGGGC
>JAEWMY010000006.1 GCA_023393015.1 Spirochaetota bacterium | reverse complement strand
GGTAGGGACAGTCAGCGTTCGGACAGAACTCCGGTCGTTTGATGCGAGGTGTTCGGGAAGCGGGTGTTGCCATGATGAACCTCCTCGGGAACGGAGTCTCTTTCCGAGGAGGTATATCTTCTATAATGCGCCTGGTGGCTCAATATTTCTGGACTGAAGCCACAACAATATTGAAAGCAGTAATAGAACTTCACGAAAGGACGGGATTAGGTTTATAATCGATCACATGCGAACACGCGTCGCCGTTCTCGTACTGGGTCTCCTCGTCGTCGGCCGAGTCATGCCGGAGCAACCCGCGGCGAGCATCGCCGTCCGCCCGTATCCCGTCCAGACGGAAGCTCGAAAGTCCCTGACGCGCGAGTACGCGCGCGCGCATTACGGAGTCGACGACTGGCGTCTTGTCGATCCGTCCCTTATCGTCGTTCACTACACCGGCACCGACTCCGACGAGCATTCGCTCTCCGTCTTCACGCCCGAGCGTCTCGCCGAGTCACGCGGCGAGATAGCCGCCGGAGGCGCCGTCAACGTGGGAGTCCACTACGTCATCTGGAAAGACGGGACGATCTGGTCGTTACTTCCGGAAACGGACATGGGACGCCACGCGATCGGGTACAATCACGTCGCGCTCGGCATCGAGATGACGGGTTCGAGCGGCGATCTTGTCACGGACGCGCAAATCGAATCGTGCGCGGCGCTGGTCGCCGACATCGCTCGGCGGCTCCCGTCGATCCGCTATCTCTGCGGTCATCACGAATACGTTCAGGACAATCGCTCTCACCGGCGCCTGTATACCGCGCTTCTCGAGGGCTACGGTCCTACGGTCAAGCACGACCCCGGAGAGCGCGTCATGTCCCTTCTTCGGGAACGGCTCGCACGCGAGTACGGCGTATCCCTCGAGGACTGAGGCCGGCGGGGCGGAGTCGATCTCGCGACGAACGGGGAAACCCGGTCATCGCCAACCGTCGATACGGGAACGGGCGTTTTCGGGATTAACAGATCTTTACCCGGCACTGACACACAGGCTCTCGAGAGTAATAGAAATTGTGTCGTACGAGAATCTCAAGTATCCGGGAAAAATATTTGCTTTTTTCATCGTCATGCGGAAAACTTTACCTCGGAGAAACTACCGGCGTACGTGTGGATTAAACCATACATCGTTCATGCGTACACCAGACGCATGAGGCGGTATACTCGACCCCGAATTACAAAGGAGATATTCATGAAGAAGATTCACCGGTTCATTGTCGTCCTCTCAATCATTTCTTTGTTTTCTTTCGGCTGCTCGGGAGGAGGAGGACGCTCCGACGAGTACTACCTTTCCTATAGTATCACCAACGCCGCCAGCACTGTCGTCTCCTCCGGTACGATATCCGCCGGTCCGAGCGACACGGGTTTTGACGGTCTTCCCGCGTGTTCTTATTATCCAACGTCCAATGACTTGTGGTGTTTTGTCTCCGATACCCCGGGATTGGTCGATGACTTCTACAGCAACAACGATCTTTGCGTACATTTCGGAATTCTCGATAGCGATCCAATTTCCGCGGGCACGTACATCTCAGGCGAATTGTACGTGATATACAGCGATACCCTTGTCTATCGGAATTTCAACACAGCGGGCTTCTCGATTACGATAACCTCGCTCGGCGGCATCGGAGAACCGGTAGAAGGAAGCTATGACATCGCCGTAACCGATGGCGAAGGAACTTCCTTCACCATTACGGGAACCTTCAGGCTTAAGCGCGGACCCGACGCATCGGTTCTCGAGGGTCTACGCATCGGGTGAGCTATTACGCCGCATGACAATCCGACTCGATAATCAAACGACGTGACACGCCTCGTACCTGACACGCCGTTAGTCGAGCCGTATGACGCCCGTCAAGCACGATCCCGGTGACGCGCCCCGGTCACTTCTTGAGCTTGTTGGCAAAGGCGCCTTTGGATTCGAGCAGGGAGATCATCCTGTCGTTCTTGTTCTTGACGGCGAAATCGAGGGCGGTGTATCCCAACCCGCTGTCGATGACGTTGAGTTCGGCCCCCGCCTCGACAAGAAGCTCGACGGCCTCGTAATTGTTCTTGTCCGCGGCGATCGTGAGGGCGGGCGCGTTCCATTTGTCGAGAACGTCGATGTCGGCGCCCTTAGCCATAAGGGCCTTCATGGCGTCGACGGCGTTGGCCTCCGCCGCGTCCATTATCGCCGTGGATCGTATGCTGTTGTTGTTCACGTGATTGACGTCGGCGCCCTTTTCGATCAACACGTTCAGTATCTCGACGTTGTTGGCGCGCGCGGCGAGCGACAGGGGCGCGTAGTTGTTTTGGTCGGGCTTTGCGATATCGGCGCCCGAATCCAAAAGATACCTGATGATCTTCGTGTCGTTGACGTACAGGGCGATATGAAACCCGGAGTTCTTTCCGCCGGCGCCCGCGCCGTTCGGGTCCGCTCCCTTCTTGATGAGTTTCCCGACCGTCCTGAAATCCTTCTCCTTGACGGCTTCGATCAGCTGTTCGTTCAGCGCGGGATCGTTCCGGATCACGATCTTCTTTTCCGCGCACGAAACGAGGACCAGACAAGCGAGACTCGCGATTTTGATGATTCTGGACATATCCTACTCCCGTATAAAAGCTGCTCGTCACCGCACTTATCCTACGCAGTATAGACCCGACTTTACTACGGTGTCGATCAAAAAAAACCTACTCCAGTTTCGTTATATCCGCCTCGAGGAGGTTCTTCAATCCGGACTCGAGCTCGGCGCGATCCGAGGCGGAAATTATGCGCGCGCCCAGGTCGTGAAGCCGGTCGAACTCGGGGCCGTACACGTCGAAGGTCACGACGCTGACAAGCTGCGTGGACGTTCGCACCGGGTTGTCCTCCGTCGACTTGTTGTTGTTGTTCGCGTATATCGCCTTCATGACGTCCTCCGGCTTGGGAGGGTTCGTGTTCTCGCCGTCGGTCACAACGATAAGACTGTTGAATATCGTTCCGGACTGCGCGAGAATCTCGCTCCCACGCTCGAGGGCCTTCCCGATCGCCGTCGTCCCCTTCGGCTCGAAGTTCGCGGCTTCGCACGCGCCTCTCATGAGGGCGAGGCCTTCCTTGTCGAGAACGGTAAGCGGCAGGATCGTCTTCACGCCGGAACTAAAGGAAAGGATCGCGACGTTCACGCGGATATCGGGCATGGAGGCGGCAAGCGAGGCGAGATACTCGGTGACCGTCCCGAGGGCGTCGGCCGCTTGGAGATATTTCACCTCTCCGCCGGATTTCGGACGGTTCGCCATCGAACCCGACACGTCCATCGCGATCACGATGGATATGCCGAGGTCGTCGACGTAGTTCATGCCCGCCTTGAAGTCGTCGCCGAACGAAAGCTCGTATCCGGACTTTTTTGCGGGCTTCGGGGATCCCGGGGCGTTCGCGTTAACGCCCGTGTCCGCGCCGTCGGCGCCCCTGAAACATCCCGAGAGAAGGCCGACGCTCGCGAGTAGCGCGGCCGCGGTTGTTTTATTCATACCCTACTCCAGCGAGATAAACTGGACTTCGACCCGGCGGTTTTTTGCGGGGTCCTCGGGATCGATCGGACTGTCCCATCCACGACCCTCGGTAACGATCCGCTCGGCGTCCACCGAGAATTTCTCGACCAGCAGCTTCTTCACGAATTCCGCCCGCTTCTTGGAGATGAGCTTCGCCTGCGCGCTCGCCTCGATAAAAGCCTGGTTGCCCTTCGCGCGGTACTCTTCTACCTTGGCCGTATCGAGATGACCGACGAGCTTGATGACGGTCGTCGCGAGGAATTCCGTCTGTTCGGTTACCTGCGCGAGCATCCGCAGGTTGTCCTTGATCTCCTGCTTCTTCGAGGCGGGATCGAAATCGAGCCGCTGGGCCTCGAAGTACAGCATGACGTCGTTCGTCAGCACGACGCGCTGGCTCTCGAGATCGGAGATGTCGAACGAGGCCTTCTTGTTGAAGGAGTCGATCATCGCGTTCTTCTGGTCCTTGTAGAGGCCTTTCGCGGCGATCGCGTCGATGACTGTCGTGTTGAGCACGCGCTCGGGATCGTACGAGGCCGACTGCGGCAGGGAACCGAGTTGCTTGTAGTATTCCTGCGAAAGAAGGAATATCTTGTAGGCGCCGATCTGGTTCGAGACGTCGAAGAACATCCGGGTCTCGGGCCAGTTCGCGATATGCACGTCGTCGAGCATCGCCTTCGCCTCGCCGGCGCCGGAGAGCTTGTAAAACTCGGCCATCGCCGCGTACGTCGCGGTTCCGATCGCCTGCGAGCCCTCGATCATCGCCTCCACGAAGGCGGTCATCATCTCCGGCTTGTCCTGGAAGAGGTCGTTGCGTACGATATAGGTGTCGGCGATAAGCTGGTTCGCGTCACGCGACGATATGAGCAGACGCGATCCCGGCACGTAGCTCGGAGAGTCGGGATTCGCGACGTCGTTGATGAACGGAGTCCAGGAAACCCAGGCGACGATACGCGCGTCGTCGCGGAACATCTCGAGCGCCTTGTCTCCGTCGTCGACCCACACGACCTTCACGTCCTTGCCCGTCATACCGTTTTGCGCGAGATACCACAGGAGCATGAAGCTGTACGGCGTGTTGCTTGACGTCAGTACGACGCGGTCACGAAGGTCGGCGGGACGCCGGATTTCTTCCTTCACGATGATGCCGTCCCCGCCGGAGGACCAGTCGAATAGACCGAGGACCTTCGGCATGATGCGCTTGTCGGCCTTGAGGGCGTCATAGAGGAGGGGAAGGCTGTCCATGGGCGCCCAGATGACGGGAAACCGTCCCGCCGCGTAACCGGACAACTGCGCGGTCGCGCTTTCCTCGGGCACGAGCTCCACCGCGAACTTCCCTTTCTTGTAGAAAATCGATTCGCGACTCGGCTTCGCTCCGCCGTTCGCCGCGAACAGGGCGGCGTACCCGCCCCAGGTGTCGAGAGGTATCCTCAAAAGGGGTACGGATCCGTCGCCGAGATCGACGGTGGACAGTTGATACCCGCCGACGCCGGTTACCGCGAGCGGCTCCGCGACCGCGTACTGGAGTTCGCCGCCCTTCTTGTTGTTTCCCGCGGAACCGCCGTCCCGCGATCCGCCCGATAATGCCTTGTATCCCACTCCGATCGCGATCGCGACGACGAGAATCGCCGCGCCCAATAACGCCCTTTTCATGCTTTCACCGCCATGAGTTTGTTTTTAAGCTCGTGTTCGATATGGACGAGCTCGGCTTCCGCCTGCGCCCGTTTCGCCTTGCCCTCGCGCTGTATCCGGATCGTCTCTTCTATCGTGGAAAGAAGGTCTTCGTTAACCTTCTTGAGGGTCTCGATCTCGACGATGCCGCGTTCCATCTCGGTGGCGACGGCGACCGTTCCCTGCTTGAGCATGTCCGAGTTCTTCGTGAGAAGGTCGTTCGTCGCGTCGGTGACGGCCTTCTGGATCTCGACGGCCTTCTTCTGCCTCAGGAGGGTGATCGCGATGACGATCTGGCTCTTCCACAGGGGGATGGTCGTCAGGATTGAGCTCTGGATCTTCTCGACGAGGGCCTGGTCGTTGTTCTGGATGAGCCGAACCTGCGGCGCCGTCTGTATGGCGACCATCCGCGACAGCTTGAGGTCATGCACTTTCTTCTCGAAGCGATTCAGAAACTGGTTGAAGTCGTTGAGTCGCTGGGTAACCGCCGGATCGTTCGAAGAGGCGACGAGGGCTTCGAGTTCGGGCAACTGCGTCGAACGAAGTTCGTCGATCCTGAGCTGGCCGGCCGCGATGAAGAGATCGAGCTCCTTTAGATACTCGAGGTTCTTGTCGTAAAGTTGATCGAGCATGGTGATGTCCCGAAGGAGCTTCATGCGCGCCTCGCCGAGGCCGTTCAATATCCGTTCGATGTGCGTCTCGAGCCGCTCGTACCGGGCGATAAAGCGCCGCGCGCCGTTGATAAGCCTGAAAAGGAACCCGCCGCCCTTACCGATCGAGTCGACCTTCACGTCCTTGATCTTGAACATCAGCTCGGTCAGGCTTTCGCCGACGTATCCGGTGTCGTGCGACCGGATTTGGCCGAGCATGGTGTCGGCGAATCCCGATATCTTCGATTGAGCGCTGACGCCGAACTGGATGACGGACTGGGAATCGTCGGAGGAAACGCAGCGGGCGATCTCCTTCGCCTTCGAGAGTTCCTCTTCCGTCAGGCTTAACGTTACGCGTTCCCCTTCCTTTACGCCGACCATGACTTGTGCCATCGTTCGCTCCTCTGTTACTTCGATATATTACTTGTCCGAAAGTCCTTCCATTTCCAACGTCTTTTCAAGCAGGGAAAGCTCGGTATCCAGGTCGAGCAGGTCATTCGACAGAAGCCTGGCGAGCTGTTTGCCGAACGCGGTATTGATCGTGTCGAGGGACCGTTCGACGCGCGCGAGAGAGTCGCGGATGCCGGGGTCCGAGACGGTTTGAGAAGATATCGTCACGTACTTGTCGAGGATGGTAACGGTCGAGTCGAGATAATACGAAAGGAACTGTCGGGCGATCTTGAGGTCGACGGGGTCGCGCCTGATTTCGGCGAATATTCGCTCGACGCTGTCGCTGATGGCCTCGACCTTCGCCTTGGTCGGCGCGTCGCCGATTTTCCGTCCGTACGCCTTTATTTCCCCGAGCTTCCGCCGGCCTTCCTGGAGGGCGCTTTCGAGATCGGCGGGCTTCTCTATGCGCCGCGACGGTTTGACGCGAAAGAGGAGCGCTCCGCCCGCGAACGACAGGGCGCTGAGCCCGGCCGCGACCGGCAACGCGAAGTCCGCGACGACGAACGTGAGAATGAACGCGCCGCCCGAAAGCAGCGCCGAAAGTACCCAATCCGGCGAATTGTCGCTCAACGGCATTTCTCCCTGAACCACCATTGTATCGCGGATTATGGGTTGATATCAAGGAAGAAAGGAAGGAAGTTGAGCGAAGCTGGGAAGACGTAGCAGCAGTGGCAAAAACGAATTCAGAAAGGGTTGGAGACTCCACGCAAAAAGCCAATAACCGATCAGTCAAGGCGATGCATTTGTATCGATTCAACCTTATCATCATCAATAAAAAAGTTTATAAACCAAGTCTCCTCAAAAGATGAATAATAATATTGAATATACGTTTCGGCAACCATTATAGGCTGCCCGTATTCTTTAATGACAGCATCTTTGGTATCACCCACACTTATTCCATCTATAGTCGAAAAACTCGAATCTGTAAGAGTCACAATCAGGATTATTTTTTTTGGTATTACATGGATATCGCATCCTGTCCATGAGATTTTCCTGAACTTTATTTCGTTGATTGTTTCTGAAGTTTGCTTCGGACGTCCTAGTGTTTTCGTCAATATCTTAACATCAGACCCGAAGCTTATTTTTTGACCACTTGCTTTATGAAGAAAGCAAAATGATTCATTATTGACAAGACCCTTTTTTTGATCTTCCGAGAAAGCCAAAGAGTATAACAAGACAAAGAATATAAGAATTATCCTTTTCATTTGATTCTCCTATTAATTGACCAAAGTACCGTTCGACCTTCTAACACCTTTCTCAATTTTAATAGATTCGGGCATCGTCGGAAGTTTGGGTATCGGATCAATTGCATCAGCTTGCACTTTGCTTCCTTCTGGCCTGATCTCAAAATGCAAATGCACTCTTCCAGGCGAGCCTGCATCACCCATTTCAGCAATTTTCTGTCCCTTCTCTACAACATCCCCCCTTGTGACATTGGTGACTCCTTGGTGTTTATAAACAGATATTTCGCCATTACCATGCTCAATGAATATTTGGCTGCTTCCGCCAGGAGATGTTCCTTTCTCAATAACTTTGCCTTTTTCGATCGCGAAAACACTTTGACCCTTCTTTCCAGGGATTAGTGGTGCAATATCAATACCAGGGTGTGAGGCGGGTATCGCATCTGCTCTATTTCCATAGGCAGAAACAATTCGTCCTTCGCTCACAGGCCACTGATATTTTGCAATTCTTTGCAACCTCGAGTAAGCCGCATCTGCACTCTCCCTCCCGTCCGGGTCCACGTACCTCACGGGGTTGTTGGCGGCGTAGTGGTAGAGCGCGAAGTTGACGGGATTGTAGAGGCCGCCCAGGCCGGGGAGGTTGTTGTTGCGCTTTCGCGCGGCGTCGCTGACGGGAGCGCCGGGCACATAGTCGCCAAGCGCTGGATCCGCCGACAGCCACCGACAGTACTTCGGGTCCATATACCGGGCCCCATGGTAATACAGCCCCGTCTCGCCGTCAATCTCCTTTCCGGTAAACCTGAAAGGAGTGGGAAGGGACCCCTTCTCCTCGATCCACGTCTCGCCGTACGGCGCGTATTCCATCCGCTCGTATACCTGCCCCGCGAAATCCGTCACCAACTGCACGCTTCCCAGATGATCCGGATGGTAGTAATACATATTCCGGCTCTCGTAGCTGACACTCGTTTCGCCGCGCATCCCGCATTTCGTGGCGACTCTCGCTTCGCCCACGTAAATATGCTTGCTCGACCTGAAATCCCGATCATACGCGTCGTTTAACTGCCACATGCCGTTGAAATAGAGCGTTTCCCCCCGCGAGGAGCACTTGACCGCGCGCACCCCGTCATGACCGTAAACGTACCGCACGTAATGCCTCGCGTCCTTGCTCGAACGCATGAGATTCCGCTCGTTCCAGGAGAACGAACGCGATTCCGCGCTCGCGTGATCCTGTCCCCCGTCCTCGAACAAGGCAAACCCGTGATCGGTACCGTATGCCGAATCTCCCCGACGTTCGATCGAGCGCTTGGTGGCATTCCCGTCCGGAGGAATTTCACCCTTGCACTCCAGTTTCAAATTTCCGTTCGCGTCGTAGCGGTACCTCATGTCTCCGGAACGAATCGCCCGATACGGATGCAAATCAGCCTCGAACGCACTTTCGAACGAGTACGTGAGATCGCGCACCGACGGGTCGTACGCGTCTACGGAAGAGAAGCTTTCCTTCGACAAGACGTTCCCGATCGCGTCATACGTAAATTCCTGCACGTATCTCGCCGTATACGACGGCGCGTACGGGCGGCTCACGCTCACTCCCTCCGCCCGCGTAAGCCGGTACAGGTCGTCATACCGATACTCGTGCCGGGTCCTCGAGATAAAGGCGTCGTTGTCCGCGAACGTCACGTTTCCGACCCCGTCATGCCCGTACGCGATATTCTGATAGAGGCTGTCCGCGTCCTCCGTTCCCTCCGTCGTCCTCACGGCGGAAAGCCATCTCCTGTTTTCGTCGTACTCGTACGTAGTTCTCACGCCGTTTCCGTACTCGATCGACGATCTCTGGCCGAACTCGTCGTAAGTGACGGAACGCACGTAATCGAAACGAACGCCGAGCCTCGTACCGCGAACGCCGTTCACGAGACCGCCCGTATCATACGAATACTCGACAACCTCTCCGTCGGGATATTCTACGGATCGCGTCCTCCCGAGATAGTCGAACTCATAGCGCATCTCCTGCGAAATCTCCCCGTCGCAGACGTTCATCCTCTTGATAGTCCGCCTTTCTCGTACGACCTCGCCGAGCGCCCCGTACGAGTAGGCGATCGTCCCGCTCTCGTCCTCGACGAACGTCTTCCTTCCCGCCCCATGACCCGATTCCGGTTCGCCGTAGGTTATGGCGGCATCTTCGGAAAAGGGATAATCGACGCCGACGAGGCGATTGAGTCCGTCGTAGGCGTAATGAACGGCGGCGTTTTCCGCGCGAAGCGCCGAATCGCTTTCGCGAACGAGGTTTCCGGAGTCGTCATAGGAATACTCCTTCCTTCCCGAATCGGCCGACTCGACTGAAAGCCGGCGCCCCGCCATGTCGTATTCGACAACGACCGGATTCCCGAAGAAGTCAAGAGCGCGAATCATTTGCCCGAGGGGATCGTACTCGAAACTCGCTCCCGTCAGGGCCGCGTCCGCGGCGGCTGGATCAAAGACGCCCGAATGGCTCGCGACTCTCACGACATTCCCGCGCGCGTCGCGAAACCGGACGGAGGCGTTCCCGTTCTCGTCGGTTCTCGCCGTCCATTCGGCGGTTCGCGCGCGAAAGCCGTCTCCGACGGGTACCGATACTCCCCAGATTCCGTACTCATACGAGACGCTCTCCCCGCCGGGATACGACTCGGAAGCGATCCTGTCGAGCGCGTCGTAGGAATTGGTCGTCGACCGTACGAGGTCGCGATACAGCCGGGAAATCTCCGCGCATCCGTCTCCCATGGCGAACTCGCGCGCGTCGCCGACGCGACTGAAAACGTCCTGACCGAATTCCGCCGCGCGTCCCATCTCGTCGTACCTCGTCAGTCCGGAGACGTTCCAACCGATCGTCTCCGACCCGAGCCCGTCGACGAAGGAACCGCGTTTCGCCGTCGCGAGCGTTCTCCGGAAGGGATCGACGACGACGACCGTTTCCATTGTCGCCCCGTCCCCCGGATCGTGCGTGATCTTGTTTTTCGTTATCGCGTAGCCGGGCAAGCCCTCCCGCGACGGATGATATTCGTGCTCGACCGCGGGAGTTTCCGGACCGTCGTACGGCGACAGGCACCTCGACAGGCGACTATACGCGTCATACTCGTAGCGGATGACGCCTCCGCCCGGGTCCGTTTCGGACAGTTTCGCCCCCGAAACAGGATTCCACTCGTACCGCGAGCGATACCGTCCCCGAACGCCCTTGCCGCCCATCGACACGGCGACGGGAAAGGCGTGTAAAATCGGGTCATACTCATACTCGGTACGCGCCCCGCGCGGATCGGTAACCGACGCGATGTTTCCATACTGGTCCCAGGTCAACCTCGTCGTCGCGCCCTTCCCATCCGCGTGAAAGACGGTAAGGCTCTCAAGGCATCCCTCGTCGGTATAGACGCCTTCCCGTCTTCTGATCTCCCCGCCGCGCCCCGTCACGACGACGGAGGTTACCGGCGATACGATATATCGTTCCTTGTCGCGATGGTGGCCGAGCACCGCGACGTAATCGTCGTCGTCGTCCGAGACGTCGCCCCTGTCGGTTATCCTCGTCACGTTGCCGAAATCGCTTCCGTCGGTCTCCTCGTAGCCGTACGATACTTCGCTCGTCATCTCAGTCCCGCGATCGACGTCATACTTCGTCGTCGTCTCGCTCGTGACCCGCGGATACCGCGCGTCGATCCCGTACTTCGTCCGAATGGCGAGTTCTCCTTCCGCGCGATACCGCAGGGTCTCCTCGACCATTCCCTTACGGTAGTACCGGTCGTTCGCGAACACCGTCCTGGTCGACCCTATATCTCCGGCCCTTCGCTCGGTGACTGCGCGAAAACCGTAAAACTCCCGTTCGTCACGGTCGTATTTCCCGCCCTCGTAGGAAAACTCCGTCTCGAACGACTTCGGCCCTGTCGCGATATCGGGATTACCGACCTCGCCGAACCCGGACGACCGGCGGACGCGGCCGAGGACGTATCTTCGCTGCGGCATGTCAACGGTATTTCCCGCCGGTACGTACTCCAGTTCGACGCGCTCGCCGTACGGCGTCTTCACCGCCCGGAGCAAACCGTTCGTGCCGAGCGCGTTGCGCTTGACTTGCGCGCGGGGCATGCCGGCGACGTGCCGAACGTGGTCGGGAAGCCCGTCGCCGTCTATGTCGGCGAAACGCATCATCGACGTCGTATGCCCGAAATTAAGGGAGGTCCCGGGCGTGATGAAAATACCGAGCAGGTAGTACCGAATGACCACGTCGACGCTGATCGCCACGTTGTACGTAACGCCGCTCGTCGACTCCATCACGTCCTTCAACGAAAGTATCGCCGTCTCGCGCGCGGCGGGATGCGCCTTCATCGTTTCCACGTCGACGGAAAAGGCCGGCTCGCGTTCGGCCGCCTCGTCGTAGAGGCCTCCCGACGCCGAGGAAGTCAGGGCCTTCCCTCCGTCGCGCACTGAATCGGCGATCGCGAGGTTCATCGCTTCCTCGTCGTCCCATTCCGGACGCCGCAGCCTCGTTTCCGTCGGGTCGAACGAGTCGCCGAGATTCAATCGGGCGACGAAAAACGGCTCGCCGTTCCGCTTGTAAACCTGGTCGGGGAGACCGTCGCCGTTGATGTCGATCAGGTCCGATACCGTTTCGTTCGTCGACGTCGACACCGATATGTCGGCGCCAAGGAAGAAACCGACGGGTACCGGCAAGCCGACGCTCGAGTTTCTCGAGGTGCTGACTCCGGCCGACCTCACGCTCACCCCCAGGTCGTCCGACACCTTCCGGTCGATGCCCTCGCCCCAATTCTCGAATTCCGCGAAAGCGCCGTCGCCCGTATTCAGGGCGACGAAAAAGGAACCGACTCCGTCGCGGGAAACCTGGTCGGGAAGGCCGTCTCCGTTCATGTCGACGAACCGCGAGGCGACGACGCTTCGGCCGTACGAACCGCTGATGCCGACGGAGGGCATGTCCCCGCACCCGCCGACGGTCACGGTCAGCTCCGTCTGCTTCCCCGTCGCGTCGTTTTTCGACGAGGCGAATCCGCCCGGATTGAGCGAGACCCCGAATCCGTGACCGTAATTTTCCGTAACGCTCATCGCCGGCAAACGGCCCTCGTAGCGGATCGCTCGAGCGAAACCGGAGCCGGTGCCAGGCTGCACCGAGAACCCGAGCTTTTCCGGATCGCAGTCGTCGTCGAAATGGATCATGTCCGGGAAACGGTCGCCGTTAACGTCCATCAAGCCCTTGTACTGCCAACTCGTACCCTTGTTCTCCGATATCTGCCCGCCAAGTCCCGCGATACCGACACTGACGCCGACGTCAGTCGCCCCGGAGGCGCTCGCTCCGAGTTTCCCCGGCGTTCTTCCGTCAGGACCCGCGTTCGCGTTCGCCGCGCTCTCGTAGGCCGTCCCGCCGATTCTCTCGACGTGGATCCTTCGGCCGTCGTAAAAGCTACCGTACGCCGTCTCCGTTACCGTCGTTCCCAGTTCGCAGTCGAGCGAAGGATCGCTGACGCGGCTGACGTCACCGATCAGGACGTCCGTACCGAGCGTGAAAGACGGATCGCGCGCGGAACACGGAAGGAAGGGTATCCCGTCCGGGTCCTCGTTCTTCCTTATATCGCGCGAGTACGGCGGTTCCCTCGCGTTCGCGCCGTCGCGGGGACGCTCCGTTTCCTTTCCGATCGACAGGGGATCAAAGTCGCGGTATCCCGACCACAGACCGTAGTACCAGCCCTTATTGCCGCCGCGCGCGTACTCAGCGAGCCGCATCCCGCCCTCGTCGCCGCGGTCGTCCGCGTCGGAAGACGAGGATATCCCGAAACGTTCCGTCATACGGTCTATCCCGCGCGCGTCATCCGCCGAAAAGTCGGCGACGCTGTCGTAAACCGGCAGATCCACCCACCGACTCGTTACCGCTCCGTCGCGGATCACGGGAACCCGATAGCCCGTCGCGCCGCCAGCCGCCGTCTCTACGGCGAACTCAGCCTCGTCCGTGTAGACGAATCTCGTCGCGCACGAGGCGTACCGCGCGAGGGCGCAGAAGGAGTAGAGTCCCGCAACGTACGCGCGCTCCTCAGCGCTCAGGCCGTCGCGCGTGACGTACGCCGCGCCGTCGAACGAAAAGAGCGAAAGAAGCCCCGCGAGTCTCTCTTCCCAGACCGTGGCGAGCTCCTCCTCCGTTAATCCGGGAAACGACTCCCCGTCGGGACGTGCCCGCTCGCGAAGGACGGGAAGGACGCGGGAGTCGAAGGTCGCGCCGTCGACCGACGCGAGTTGGCTCGTCTTTCCAGAAAGGGCGTAGACCGTGAGGACGCCTGCCTTCCCGACCGTTACCCTGAGAAGATCGCCGAGACGCTCGACCGTAGCATCGATCGGGTCCTCCCGACCGTCCGTCGTGCGGTACGCCGTGTCGCCGGACACGCGGCACGTCGCGCCATCCGAGTCGCGAAAAAACGTCGACTCTCCGACAACGGCGCCGCGCATGTCGGCCGGATCGATCCGGGGATCGAGCGCCTCCTCGAGCGTGGGACCCGCGATGAAGGACACGGTTCCTTTCCGGTACGGGATGGACGGTTCGCCCGCGTCGGGAGAAGGCACGAGACCGAACGCCATCTTGTCGCCGTCGCCGAGCCCGTTCCAGTAGCGATCGAAATACCCCTCCGCGGAATCGCGCGTGAACGTACCGTTGAGACTTCCCTGGCTTTCGGCGACGAATCTCATGAGATCGCCGGTCGTCTCCCGTCGAACGAACCTTCCGCGCTCTCCCTCGTACGCGAAGCCGGACAAAAGAACCCTGTTTACCGGAAGGCGTCGCTCGACGATCTTCCGTCCGTCGAAAAACCGGAGACTCGCCGCGGCCGAGCCGAGATCCGCGAGCGCGTAAAAGGCGTCCTCGGGAACCGCGTCCGGGAACGAGCGCGCGCCGTCGAGATAGAGCCGCGTCGCGATACCGGGATCGCGCTGGATCGATTCCTCCCATTCGGGTTTCAGGGCGTACTCGAACGTCACGCCTCTCTCCCCAGGGACCTCGCTGTAATCGTACAGGAGCTCCAGTTCCTCTCGCCGGCTCGAGGACGACACGCGTTCCGCGAGCCGTACGGACGACGACTCGCCGATATAGGCGAAGGGCCGTACGGAGCGATAAGCGACGGTAATCGAGCACGCCGCGTCGTCGCGGTCGCACGAGCCGCCCGCGTCATAATGGAAAAAAAACCGGTCGCCCACGATTACTTCGCGCTCCGCGGAGCTTTCGCCCGACACCTGAGCGCGGGAAAGGGGAATTCGCGCGAACCGTTCGGACGACGATGTCTCTCCGTCGTCCGACGCCGCGTGATACCCGTCAAGGCTCGCGCCGTCGTCGCTCGCGGCCGTCGGCTCGACGAGAGCCGCCCGCTGGGTCACGACCACCCTGCCCGCGTACGCGGGTCGCCACACGAGATACGGCTCCTGCGAGTAATACGTCCGCTCGAAGGTCTCCCTGTTTTTTCCGAACAGGGCGCTCGGGCGGACGCCTTCGGCGATGTCCGTCCAGTCAACCGGGCCGAATCCCGCGACCGAATTGCGCTGATAGGTCGTATCGTCGGACGTGAGGTAGTCGACGAAGCCGTCCCCGTCTACGTCCGCGAATACTCCCCGAGAGCTCGTTTCCGACCATTGCTCCGTCAGGTTCGCCGCGGCGGGCCCGAGCGACTCGCTGAAACTCAGCGAGTACGTCGTTTGGCTCTCCTTGTTGAGCGACTTCCCAGTAAGCGGAAAGAGCGGCGTTCCGGACCACGCGTCGTCGAACGAGCCCGTACCGTCCGGACCGATCCCGGCGTTCCGCGCGTACTCCAACCCCGCGTCGGTTTGCCACACCATGTCGCTCAAGCCGTCGCCGTCGATGTCGATCAGCGTCGTCTTCGTACCGGTCACCGTCGTCTGCGCGCCGACGCTCGCGCCGACCGAAGCAACCACGTAGCGCCCGAAGATATACGGAATGTAGAACTTGAGTCCGAGATAGAGGCTCGCCCCGCCGCCCGACGACCCTGTCTTCGAAAGGGCGCGTCCTCCGCGGTCGGGTATCGCCCAGTCGATCGGGTCGTCGAAACCGTCCACCTCGACGTCGGCGTCGACGGCAGTCGCGCCCGCCCCGTAATACTCGAAGCCGTAGTTCCAGAATTCCCGACCGTCGACGTTTTTCGCGATCGACCGCAATATGAGATGCCGGTTTTCGTTGTGATCGTACTCGAACCCGTAGGACCACGCGTTCGTCCCCGCGTACGACATCGTTACGGATCGAAGTTCGCGCGTCGTCCTCTGAAGGAATTTTCCGCGAAAGGAACTCCTTTTGTCCCTGCGCGTTTCGGTCCACGAAAAGTCGACCGCGTACGGACCCGGCTCGTCGCCGGCCGACTGAAGCTCGCCTCTCGCGCGGCCCGTATACGAGACGCGCGCGAGGTAGGCGAAATTCTCGCCGGATCTCTTGTCGTACGAGTAGTCGATCGCGTTGCCGTACGCGTCGATTTCGCGCGATAGCTTCCATTCGTATTTCCTCGACTCGTCCGGCCCCGTCCACCCGGCGCCGAGCCCGTAGACGCGTTTTCGCCCGGTTTTGTCGGTTACCGTCCAGTACGTCGTTTCGACGCCGTCTATCACGGCGCGCTTGCGAACGATCCGCTCGAAGTTGCGGTTACTCTTGTGACGATACTCTATCTCCGCGGATCGCGGTCCGGGAGACGGCGACTGACCGGGAACTTCTTCGAGCTTTTCGCCGTCCAGAATATACTCGTCCCCGTAGTCGTATGACGGAAGCCGGTTTCGCGTGTCGATCGAAAGGCAACCTCCCGCGCGAAGGTCAAAACCCTTGCCAGCGAGATTCGCGCCGCCCTCGCTCGAATACGCGAGCGCGACGGCGGGCTTCATCCCGGCGCGCCCCCCCGGCACCTCGAGAGGGATGTCGAACGACGCCGTTCCGAAGGGATTTGCGCCGAGTCCGCGGAACTCCGGGATACCCGCGTTCGGGTCGGCGGCCGCGAGGCTCTTGATGGAATTCACGTTGAAGGAAACAGGATCGGGTGCCTCGGGCAGGGTCAACGCGGCGTTTACCATATCCGTAAAGTGCGTCGTCGCGCTAACAAGCGTCGACCGTTCGCGGTCTATCCCGATCCTCTCGAGCGCCTTCCACCGTTCCTCGCGCTCGTCGTAAAAATACGTGTAGAGATCCTCGAGCGCCTCGGGACGAGCGTCGAGGGAGGGATCGTAGCCGATCCGCACCTCTACCGGCAGTTCGAACGTCATACCCTTGGGCTCGAACCGGTAACCGGTCGCGCCCGCCGTCACGTTCGAAAGCCCGTCTCCGATATCCTCCGTCTCGGAGAGCATCGTAAGCGTAATCTCCGTCGGCGCGCGGACGGCTCCCGGCGGTATCGAGATTTCGGCTTGCCCGACGCGCGCGCGCCCGCCCGCCTCAGCTGTCGCCGTGACCTTCGCGCAAACGGGATCGCGCGCGAAGGCGAGCGGAAGGCAAAACGCCGCGGCGCAGGCGTATACGACCACGAGCGCGATAACCCTTGTTTTCATGATTCCCCCGATCTTCGCGATCACGGCGAAAAGACGACCTTGACCGTCGTCTCCGGAAAGTCGTCGTACGGAGATATGACGACGACGTAGCCGGCGTCCCCCGAACCGTTAACCTCGGCGTCCGACTCGAACTCGCACGCGGCCGCTCCGTTGCACCGGACGGTGAATCGCCCGCCCGCCCCGTCCCTCGTGACGCGCAAACGGTTTTCCGCGCCCCATCCGGCAAACAGCGCCGGCGACTCGGTCCACGGACGTATCGAAACGTACGAGCCGTTCACCGCCTTCCCCACCGCGAACTGACGTTTGACGTTTATCAGCAGGACGTACATCGTCTCGTCTCCGGAACCGTTGACCCCCCGGCAAAACACGAGTCCGTACCCCGCGCTCGCGTCTCCCGTCTCCTTGCTCGCCGCGCCCGAAACCCCGACGAACGGATCGCCCGAATGTCCGCCGAGTCCTTCCGACACGGACCATACCGTGTACCCCCGCGGCGAATGGTACGTCGTATCGTTCGTGCTGAAGGTCACACGACCGTCGTCGCCTTCGGCGAACAGGCTCGTCGCTTCCTCGTACGGCGCGTCCCCGCCCGAATACTCCCATCCGCTCCCGGCCGCGGAGAGGGAGCAGGACGCGGCGAATATCGCGCTTGTCGCGGCTATCGCGGAAACAACGGCGGCCGGGGCTGTCGCCGAAATCGAGAGGGAACCGAGTCGTTTCATCTTCATCCTCCTATCAGCTCGATGCGTTCGACGACCAGCCTGTAGGCGATAACCCGTCCGCCCGAATCGACGCTCGGTATGAACTTGACGGCGTTCGGCTTGATCGCGAAAAACATCTCCCGGCGGACGTTGGCGTCGTTCTCGATCTCGAAGGGATGCATGTTGTGCACGACGCGGTCCGCGAGTCCCGCGCGATACGCCACGAAGTGGGTATCTTCCTCGCCGCCCTCGATCGCGTAATCCGTAAGCGAAATCCTGGCGACCGATCGCGGGGGAAGCGAAACGCGGTACCAGTCGGAGTCCGACACGGTCTGACCGTCGGATCCGCGGAAGTAGAAGAGACTCGCTACGACGGCGCTCTCGAGCGGACAGGCCGTTTCCATGTCGTCGTTCGGCTCGTATTCGTCGCGCGTGACCGGGGAAGCTACCGCGAACGCGGGCGACGAGGGACCGAAGGGGCGCTCCCCGCGTACCTTCGTCAGCCGATAGTAGTACCGCCCCTCGGCGAGCGTTTCGACAAAACCGGTTTCCGTACCGCGGTAGACCTCGACGTAACGCGAACTTTCGGTGTCCTCCTTCCGCTCGAGCGCGAAAAAGTCGGCGGCCTCGTCCGCGGCCCAGCGCACGGTGACCGCGAGCGGACGCTCCATCGAGTACGCGCGCGGCGCGACGACGGCCGGGTCACCGGCGTCCCGCGAGAGAACCCCGAACAGCTCGGACCCGCACGACGAAACGATCGCCGCGACCGGGACGACCATGCAGATGGCGGCGGTTTTACGAAACGCGACGATCCACCCGCGCGAACTACGACCGTTTCCTTTCATCGTTTCGTCTCCTTCCGGAAAATTTGGCGGGTTACGCCGACGCGGGGCGACCAGCTCAGGAGCGGCTCGTCGTAGAACCGGTACTCAAAGCCGCTGTCAAGCGTTATCCCCCAGCGATCGTTTACGCGAAATCGGTAGCCGAGGCCGAAAAAACAGCCGAACACCCCGCTCACGCGACTCGAATTACCCGCATGCGGCTCCGTCATTCCGCGGATATCGGTCGAGAAGCAAAGCCCGAGCGCGACGTTCGCCTCGTGCGTTTCCGTAAAGCGGACGTGATACCGGAGAAGGAAGAGGCTGTCGACGGAATGAAGGGATGCCTCGTACGTTTCCGGGTCCCCGATCCCGTAACGATAGCCGAGGCGCATGCCGAGCGAGGTAAACGTCACGTGTTCGCCGAGACGCGACTCGCCGTCGTCGAACACGAGATCCGCCCCGAGGGACGCCGCGACCGTTCCGGCGATCAATGCGGTCCACTCGGAGGAAACCGGCGTCCAGTACCCCACCGTCGCGGGCAGCTCGACGGCGAAGGTCGCCGGCGCCTCGTCCCTGATAGACGACGGCAAACCGAGCGATATCTCGAGCCAGTCGACGATCTTGACCGAGAGGTCGGCGTAGAGACGTTCGTCTTCGTCAGGGCCGTCGGAGGAATAAAAGATCCTGACGACCGAGCGGGCGGCGACGTCGAGCAGGCGGAGCTCCGCCGAGAGCGAATAATCACCGCTCCGGACGAAACCGAAAATCACGTAATCAGCGCCCGTCTCCGCGCCGTACGCGATCGCCATGGCGACCGATCCCGGCGCGTCGCGACCCGGGGAAACCGATCCTTCGAAGCGGATAGCCCCGTTCGCGCACGTCTTTCCGAGCGTGAGCGCGAGCCGGCGCGCGAGAGCGCCCGAAGCTCCGCCGCGTTCGTTCGCGTCGTTCGCGATCGAGGCGATCGGGGCGACCGCGACCTCGAGGGCCGCCGGTCGCGCCGTCGCGAGCGCGAGGCACGCCGAAAGCGCCGCCGCCGTCATGCAAGCGCTCCTATTCACGCGCGACCTCCGGAATCAACGAGCACGCGGATTCAGCTTCGGCGTCGGACAGAGGGCGCTCCGCTCCGGCGGCTGACAACGCATGCTCTTCCCCCTCTATGTACGCGACGATTTCGTCAAGCTCGTCGTTCCGGTACCCGCCAACTCGCAAGTCGCGAAGCGCGCGCTTTACCGGGCCGTACCGTCCGCTGTCCAGCGGGTTTATCCGGAATTCCGCGGCGATCAGGCAGAACATCGCCTCGTCGTCGTCCCTCGCGAGCGAACGCACGGGCGAAAGAGCTCGCACGGCTCCCGCGTAGTCGCCCGCCGCGTACAGCCTCACGCCCTCCTCGCGCCGGGCGCGCACCTCGTCCGCCCCGTACACGTCGTCTATCGTCTTTTTCCGTTGCTCGGCGAGAATCGAGGAATACGCCGCGTCGAGCTCGCGCACCCGTTCCGCGAGAGAGGTCTCGGACGCGCGTATCCGCCGGACAGTCGCCGCGTGAAGGCCGCGCGATTCGCGGACCGTTTCTGCATGGAGGCGAAACGCGTCAACGCGCGCGAGTTCTACATCGGCCGCGATCCCGCGGGCCGTCAGGAGGCAGGCGACGACGGCTGACAGGATACCCACGGCGAGGGCTATCCGCGCCGCCGCGAGCGCGCGGACGAACGATGAACGCCGCGTCATCCGCGCGCCTCCACCGTATCGGTTCTTCGACTGTATCGCGTTTTCATTCGTACCCCGGCGCGTCCCGCGTCTTTCGCGTGACCCTTCTTCCGCACGGGCGGCGCCACGGGGTTTATGGCCCGGATTCGTCGCCCTGGCCCGTTTTCGGGAAGGATTCGCTCTGGCGTCGGGAAACAAGACGCGGTATACTTACGGCATGAACGTGTCGATAGTACGTCGCCTGGCGCGCGCGTCGCTCCTCGGTCTCGCCCTCTGCGCCCCTCTTTCGCTCCATGCCCAAACGACTCCGTCCGTCGCCTTCATTCCCCTCGCGTTCGACGATACGGACACCACCCTCGAGATACTCGCCGGCACGGTAGGCGACTCCCTCGCGATAACCCTGCAAGCCGTCGGCGTCGCCCTGCGATACCCGGAAGGCGCCGACCGGAGGGATCCCGCCGAGGCATGCCGGAAAAACGGCGCCGATTACGCCCTTTCGGGCTCCGTCACGCGGATCGAGGCCGCGTACCGGATCGAAATCTCCCTCTTTTGCGCGGGAACCCTCCAAACGCCGACCTTCGCCCGCGAGATAGGGCAGGTCCTCGACATCTACGAGGCGAGCGACGATATCTATCTTTCGATCGCGTCGGAGATATCCCGCATCCCCGTCGAGGACGTCAGGGCGACCGTGCTTCGCCGGCAGGAGGCTGCCGCTTCGGGAGCCGCGGACGCGCCCATGCTTCCCGTCCCGAGGGCGGGACTTGAGCTCGAGTATCTGTTCGAAAACGACAAACGCGACACCTCGGGCAAGAACAACAAGCTCGAGGGAAAACCCCGCTTCGAAACGGACCGGAACGGCGCGCCAAACGCGGCCCTGAAGGTGCTGAAATTCTCCTCGGTCGAGTACATGGTCGAGGCGCGACAGCCGCCGGTCGACGAGTTTACCGTCTCGCTGTGGGTCAAGCCGAATCCCGGCGCCTACGCCGATAACGGGCGGATACTCGATTGCGGCGACATCGTCGGGTCGCGCGGCTACGGGCTGTCGTGCATGACGGGCGGCAAGATCGTCTTTCAGTACGAGTCGAAAAAGCAACTCGTCAGGCTCGAAACGAGGCAAAAGCTCGCGGGCCAAACCTGGTACAACGTCATCGTCACCCATTCGCGGGGTTCCACCCGGCTCTACCTCAACGGCGAACTCGAGGCGAGCGACGACTCGGGACTCCCGATTATGGGATTTCCGGAGTCGCGCTACGTCATCGGCATGGCGAGAAACAAGAAGTACGCCTACAACGGCGCCGTCGACGACCTCCGCGCCTACAGGCGCGTCCTGACCGAACGGGACATCAAGGCCCTTCAGCAATAAGGACCCGGGCGGCGCGCGGAGGTTTGCTCGTTGCGTAACGCTTCGCGCCGCGCCGCGGCGCGAGATTCCCCTTGAGTAATCCCGAGTCGATGGTATACTGGAACGAGTCAAACTACAGGAGGCAATTCATGAACCCGAGCCTGATTTCCGCACTCATCTCGATATCCTCGCTGCTGGTCGTGCTGAACGTCATCTTCAGTTTTTACCGGCTGAGCGACCGGTACCGCAACTTCTCCCTGCTCTTCATGGGACTCACCCAGATCCTCTGCGCGTTCTTCCTTACCGGGCTCTATCTGCAGCTGCTCTGCGTCATCGTCGGCTGCTTCGTGTTCGTCGTTTCGCTCGTCCGCCTCGTCCGCAAGATGTAATCCCTTCAACCGGTCCGTCCGAAGTGGCGCGTTTCGTCATTTTGGATAGATCGCAGATTCGTGCGCGCGCGCGTACGCGCGCTATACTTGCGGCATGAAAGATACAACCCCGCTTGTCATACGCCTTGAATGTCTCCCGGACATCAGTTCCGTGCGCGACCTCGAGCGGTACGGCTTCAAGGGCTACGGTCGGTTCGCCGTCTTACGCGACGGCGGATTCTGGATACAGGACCTTCATTCGAGCTATCCCGCGGAGATGGAAGCCGGTTGGTACTGGGCGATCGACGCCTCCGACCGCCTGCTCGTTTCGGCGCGATGCGCGATCTCCGACGGCGAAAGCCTCTTCCGGCGCAACAAGCCGGTTCTCGCCCGCCTCATCGAGGAGCTGGTCAACCGACGGCTCATCCGCCGCCCGCAGGCCATTCAGGTCGCCTGAAGCCTCTCCCGCCGCGGCGGCAGCCGTCGCCCCGGTAGCAACCGCCCCGGCAACCCTCGCCCCGGACAATCCAAGACAAAAAAAAAGCCGCCCGGAACGTTCGTTCCGGGCGGCTTTCGTCTAACCGACGCGTGAATTAGTAGCGATAGTTATCGCGGAAATTGTCGCGGGGCTTGTCGATGGATTCGTTCACCTTGATCTGGCGACCGTCGAGGGTGGTACCGTTGAGGGCGCTGATGGCGGCGCGAGCCTCGTCTTCGGTGCCCATCTCAACGAACGCGAAACCCTTCGAGCGGCCGGTGTCGCGGTCGACGATGGTCTTCACGGAAACGACGGAACCGTACTGCTGAAAGGCTTCGTTCAGCCCGGCGTCGCTCGTGTCATAGCTAAGGTTTCCAACATAAATTTTCTTGCCCATTGTGGCATCCTTCTTCCGATAATTCCTTACCGGATATAAAAAATTTGCTTGTCAGCTGACAAGCGAAAGCAATTCGTAGCCTGTGTGTCCGAGTAAAGGGAATCAGGATGAACCGCCAATCGCCGTATTCTATCATATTTCGGGCGATCGTGTCTCGCAAAAAAATCGTTTTTTCGCCTTTTTTCGCCTTTCCCGCATTCGACGGGATATCGGTCAAAAACCGCAACCAAACCCGTCCCGGCCGGTCTAAGGGGTATACGGAAGAACAAAAAAGACCGTACCAGGAGACCTGATGACTACCGCAACCGCCGTACGGCGCTATTCACTCGGCGAAGAGATCGCGAACGCGATAACCCACGGCATCGGCGCGCTGTTGTCAGTTGCCGCCCTCGTACTGCTCGTCGTCAAGGCGGCCCGCGGAGCGCCTTCGGCCGCCAAGCCCTCTTATATAGTAGGATTTGCCGTTTTCGGGGCAACCCTCATCATCCTCTACGCCGTTTCCACGCTCTATCACGCGTTAACCGAACAGCGGGCAAAGCGGGTATTCGGCGTTCTTGACCATAGTTCGATTTATCTTTTAATAGCCGGAACCTACACGGCCTATTGCCTCACCGCCCTCCACGGCGCCCTCGGCTGGTCGCTCTTCGGGGTGATATGGGGCCTCGCCGTCACGGGCATCGTGTTTTACGCCGTTTTCGGCGCGAAAATACGCCGCCTCTCCGCCATAACGTACCTGCCGATGTCGCTCATCATCATCTTCGCGAGTAAACCGATGAGGTCGAATCTCCGTGCCCTCAGCGGAAGCGACGCGAGCTGGCGCCTCCTGCTCATTGGCGGCGCGTTCTATATCCTCGGGATGGTCTTTTACGCCATGAAAAAGAGGGAGTGGACACACTTTATCTGGCACCTCTTCGTGATCGCCGGAAGCGCCTTTCATTTCTTTTCGATTTATTTAAGCCTGTAAATCCGTTATAAACATTGCATTTGCAACATACGCCTTCGGCCCCGATGAACTATACTTAACGTATAGTTTGAAAGGAGGCATGAAGATGTCAATGTTTTGTTTTCAATGCGAACAGACCGCGGGCGGCAAGGGCTGCACCGTAAACGGCGTATGCGGCAAGAAGGAATCGACCGCGAATCTCCAGGACGCGCTCACCGGAAAGCTCGTCGCCCTCGCGCGGCTCGCTCAGGATAAAGGCGCGACGGCGGAAAGCGACGAGCTCGTCATCGACGGTCTCTTTACCTGCATCACCAACGTCAACTTCGACGACCCGCGCATCGTCGCCCTCTCAAGCCGCATCGGCGACTATATCGCCTCGAAGGCCGAAGGGAAGGCATATCCCGAACTCGACATGAACGCCATCTGGACCTCGGGCGACGAAGACGTCCGGAGCCTCAAAAGCCTCCTCCTTTTCGGGCTTCGCGGCATCGCGGCGTACGCCCATCACGCGGCCGCCCTCGGCAAGACGAACGACACCGTCAACGCCTTTTTCTACAAGGCCCTCGCCGCCCTCGGATCCGATCTCGGCGTTCCCGCCCTCCTCGAGCTCAACATGGAAGCGGGCGCCGTCAACCTTACCTGCATGGAGACGCTCGACGGGGCGAACACCGGCGCCTACGGGATCCCCGTGCCGACCAAGGTCAGCACGAACGTCGAGAGCGGCCCCTTCATCGTGATCTCGGGCCACGACCTCCACGACCTCGGCGAGCTCCTCGAGCAGGTCAGCGGCACCGGGGTGAGCGTCTACACCCACGGCGAAATGCTCCCCTGCCACGCCTACCCCGGCCTCAAGAAATACCCCGAACTGAAGGGTAACTTCGGAACCGCCTGGCAAAACCAGCAGAAGGAGTTCGACTCAGTCCCCGCGGCCTTCCTCTTCACCACGAACTGCATCATGCCGGTGAAGCCCTCGTACGCCGACCGCGTCTTCACCACCTCGGTCGTCGCCTATCCCGGCATGGTCCACATCCCGTCGGTAAACGGCAAGAAGGATTTCGCGCCCGTCATCGCGAAGGCGAAGGAACTCGGCGGCTACGCCGAAACGCGCAAGATGACCGGCATCAACGGCGGCTCGACGCTCACGACCGGCTTCGGCCACGGCACGGTGCTTTCCGTCGCCGGCACGGTCGTCGACGCGGTCAAGGCGGGGGCGATCAAGCACTTCTTCCTCGTCGGCGGCTGCGACGGCGCGAAGCCCGGACGCAATTACTACACCGACTTCGTCAAGGCCACCCCGAAAGACACGGTCATCCTCACGCTCGCGTGCGGCAAGTACCGCTTCAACGACCTCGACCTCGGCGAAATCGGCGGCCTCCCCCGCGTCATGGACATGGGCCAGTGCAACGACGCCTACAGCGCGATCCGCGTGGCCCTCGCCCTCGCCGACGCCTTCAAGTGCGGAGTTAACGAGTTGCCCCTCTCCCTCGTGCTTTCCTGGTACGAGCAGAAGGCCGTGTGTATCCTCCTGACGCTCCTCTCGCTCGGCATCAGGAACATCCGCCTCGGACCGACCCTGCCGGCCTTCGTCTCGCCGAACGTCCTCAAGGTGCTCGTCGAAAAATGGAACGTGCCGCCGATCACCACGCCCGAAGCCGACCTCGCAAGCATCCTGAGCGCCTAAAAAAAAGAAACCAAGCGGGAGAGGAAACTTTCCGAAGTTTCCCCTCCCGCGCCCTTCCCTTCAAACGGAAAAACCGCTCTCGACCCGTGGCCACCCGTGAGCGGTCACGTAGCCGGCCGGGTTTGACATGTGGTATCATCCGGGAATGAATCGAACAACGAACGGCCCGACGCTTTCTTTCGGCGCGATCGCGGCGATCGTACTCGTCACGGCGATTTGGGGTTTCAACTTCATCGTCATCAAGGTCGGCGTGCGGGGCGTTCCGCCGCTCCTCCTCGCCTCGCTCCGCTTCGTCCTCAGTTCGGTACCCGCGGTGTTCTTCGTCAAACGTCCGAACGTCCCCCTGGCGAAGCTCGCCGCGTACGGCCTCCTCCTCGGCGTGGGCGAGTTCGGCCTCCTCTTTACCGCCATCAAGCTCGGCGCCCCCGCGGGCTTGAGTTCCATAATAATGCAGTCACAAGCCTTCTTCACCGCGCTCGTCGCGGCGGTCGCGCTCCGCGAACGGATCAGGGCGACAAGCCTTCTCGGCATGACGGTCGCGGGAGTCGGGCTCGCCCTGATCGCGCGCGCCGCCCTTTCGGGCGACTCGGGCGCCCTTTCCCTGTGGCCCGTCGCGATGGTGGTGCTGTCGGCCTTCTTCTGGGCGGCCGCGAACGTCGTCGCGCAGAAGATGCCGGAGACGGACGGCCTTACCCTCATGGTCTGGTCGAGCGTCTTCTCCCCCCTGCCGCTATTCGGCCTCTCGCTCCTCTTCGAGCGCGACGCGATACCCGGCGCCCTCGCGGGGCTCACGGCGGTTTCGGTCGGCGCGCTCGCGTATCTCGTGATCCTCTCGACCCTCTTCGGGTACGGCGTGTGGAACCAGCTCATCATGCGTCACGGCGCGAAAAGAATCGCGCCGTTCTCGCTCCTCGTGCCGGTCTTCGGCGTCACCTCGGGCGCGCTCGTCCTCGGCGAGCGCGTGTCGCCCCTCACGGCGGTCGCCGCCGCGTGCGTCCTCGCGGGTCTCGCGATCCACGTCTTCGGCGCCCGATTCGACGACCGCCGAAGCGGCCGGTTCGCGCGGGTCCCGCCGCCCGCGTCCGAGTAAGCCGGGGCGAGCCGATGCCGTTCTACGCAAGCACGCTGAAGATCAGTTTTCTCGGGTACGCCGCGGTGTTCGCGTGCATCGGGCTCGGATTCCGCTTTCTCAAGAAGGTACACGGCGCGGAACGGGGATCCCGCTGCTGGTCGGCGGCGTTCTTCCTGAACGCGGCCGGCTTTATGATGGCCTCGGGTCTCGTCCCGGTTTCCGTGCGTCTCTATTTCGTGATCGCCGAGGTCTTCCACTTTTCCGGTTTTATCGCCCTCCTCTTCGGCGTCTACCGCTTCGTCGGGTACGAATACCGGCGCCGGAACGGCTTGATCGTCGTCGCGCTTGTCGCGCTATGGGTTCCCGCCGTGATTCTCTTCAGGCATGACCCCGACTTCTCGACCATCTTCATCCGCTCGCTCCGCGGGCTCGTCTTCCTCCTGTCGGGCGCGCTCATACTCATACACGTGCCGAAACGCGAACTTGCCGGAAAGCGGCTCGCGGGTTTGAGCCTCGTGGCGTGGGGCGTCTACAGCCCGCTCTACGGCTTACTCAGGATCGACGCGCTCCGCGACCTTATCTTCGGTCTCTTGCCGGGCTTCCAGATTCTGGCCGCCTTCGGCTTCGTCGCCATGGTAATCGACCGTATCCGCATCCGCGCCGAGGAAGGCGACAAACGGATATCCCAGCTCGAGCGGCTCCTGCCGACCTGCGCGTACTGCAGGAAAATCCGCGACGCGGGCAACGAATGGCACGACATCGAGTCCTACATCGAAAGCCGCACCTCGTCCCAGTTCAGCCACGGCATCTGCCCCGAATGCCTGCAAAAACACTTCCCCGAATACGCCGGGAAGAAAAAAGCGAAAAGGGAACCCTAGACCGCGCCCCTGCGAGGGCTTCCATACGCGGGCGACGGGACGGAGCGGGGCTCCGCGCGGGGACGTTCGCCGATCGTGGCGCCCGCTGCCTCGATTTTGCCTCATGGGTAATAATGGAGTTTCATGCCATCTCGCGTTTATGCGCTACCCTGTTCGTTGGAGCGCGAAACGCGCGACGGGGAAGGTACGCCATGAAGAGACATCATGCCGGTATGACGGGACTCATCGCGCTCGCGTTCGCGGCGCTTCTTGCCGGGTGCGGGGCGGCGGGCGCGGGAGAGGAAAACTACGACAATGAAACGCTCAATCCGGTCGAGACCTTCTCGGCCTCGGAGGCGCCGGAGGCATTCGCTTTCGACGGGCTCGATTTCGCCGGACCCTGGGGATACGATAAAACGGAGAACGCCTCGCGGCGCTATCCCCTCGTCGTCGCGGGATTTTGGGGAGAGGGCGTCGGCCAATACGAAAAGGTCGCGAAGCGCTATCCCGCCTTCGTGCTGGAATATCAAAAGGACGGCACGGGCGACGGAGAGGCCCTCGCCGACTGGATCGACGGCGCGATCGCCGCGGGCTACCGCATAGACCCGAAGCGCGTATACCTCACGGGCTTTTCGCGAGGCGGCTCGGGCAGTTTCCCCCTCGCGCGCGGAATGTACAACAAAGGAAAATACTTCGCCGCCATCATCCGCGTCGCGGGGCAAAGCCAGTCGGACATCGGTAACGCGATCGCCTCGAAGACCGCGATCTGGTATCACCTCGGACTCGATGATACCGAGGAGCGCGTGAACGTCGCCCGCGACACGCTCGCGAAAACAAAAGCCTACGCGTGCAACAAGGGCGCGAAGGAAACCACCAAAAAGGACTCGATCGCGGGCCATGCGAGAACTACCGTCACGCTTACGCGATCGGGTTCTCCGATGTTCAAATACAGCGAATACGCGGGGATGGATCACACGTCCGGTCCCTGCTACGAGGACGAGACGCTCTTTCCCTGGGCCTTCTCGCGCGCGCTCGAGTAAGCCGCGCGTGGGCTTTGACTAGAATTCGATAACCCGACCGACCGAGCCCTTCGTCACTACCCCGTCTTTCGTCGACGTCCCGCCGAGACGTGAGGAGAGAGCCGCCGTTTCCGCCTCGCCCGTACAGTGACAGGCGACGACGCGCCCGATTCCCCGCTCATCGATATACGCGGCCGTCGCCTCGAGACGCTCCTCGTCGACGCCCGCGAGATGGAAGCCGCCGACAACGGCGCGTATGCGCGCGTCCGACGCGCGATCGAGCACGTGTTCGCAGGTGTTCATGAATCCCGCGTGACAGCATCCCGTCAGAATGACGAGTCCCTTGTCCGTCTCGAGCCAGAGCGCGAGCTCGTCGGGAACGGCGTCGGGCGCGGAACAGAGGGCGTCCGCGAACAAGAGCGGGCTCGGGCCCTCGAGCGGACGGACGCGCGGGATGTCCTCGACGAGTCCGAGCCTCTTGTCCGCGACGGCCGTAGCCCCGGTAAAGGTCGCGAAGCGTCCCGCGGGCAAAAGAGAGAGGGCCTTTCGCGTCGCGTCCGAAAGCCCGATGGCGCGGCAGGTGCCGGTGCTGAGGCTGTAATGCTCGCGGCCGACGCGGGACGAGGCGTGAACGCGCGCGTTCGGGCACCGCGCGAGAAACTCGGGCAGGGCGTCGGTGTGGTCGTAGTGGCCGTGGCTCAGGATCGCGTCGGTGACGCGCGAAAGGTCGACGCCCGCCGCCGCCGCGTTGTCGAAAAGCGCCCCGCGCCCCGTGTCGAAAAGCGCGACGAGGGGATCCGCGCCGTCCTCGTCCCATGCCTCGATCAGGGCCGAAAATCCGTGTTCGGCCCGGTACGGCGGGGTCGCCTCGTTATCCGCGAGGATCGTGATTCTTGCGCGATTTATCTTGTTCATGGATAGCCGGCATCAAGGAAGAATCCTAAGGCCATGAAGAACTCTCTTCAAGACGTATTTTACGACTGAGGGCCTAATCCTTCTTGAAAGAAGCAGGTCATGGTAGCCGGCCTCTCCCGGATCGGCGAGTACAGACGCTTCGGTTTGGAGCAACTCCCGCCAGCCCGTTTGGGTCACATGCCTGAACGGCCGCCCCGTTTTATCGCGTGGTATCTTTAGCCTCACGTCGATCCTCTTTTGCATTTGCTCGGGGGAACGACACTGATAGTGGCGAACAGGAAGGGTTTCAGGATATGCAAGGCCAATGTGCGCGGGTTTATCATCGAGAAGGCCCCACTTCATGCGTGACCGGTATCGGAAGAATCGTTGTTCGGACCAACATCGGGGAAGGATATGGATGAAGTTCGGTTTATCCCGCTCGAAATCCCCGGTAAACTCATGATTGCTGACATCAGACTCTGTTAACACGTAATCTATCGATTTCTTGTAAACCACGTGATAACGGCTCGGAACCCGCGACAGAAAATCACGGGGGTCGGATACCAAGAACTCGTCGGAGTCGGCGATATACCACCAGTCACCGTCTTTCGCGATCGCGCGATAGTGGTTGAATATCTCCGCGCGCAAAGAACGCCGAAACGGCCCGAAATCCTGCCTATACGGCATGACGATATCGCTCGCCTTCTCGTTGACGATCTCCCAGGTACCGTCCGAGCTCCCGTTATCGAGAACGAAGACCTTGTCTATCCAGGTACTCAAGGCATCAAGGCAGGGCCCGATGATATCCGCTTCGTTCTTGACCACCATAATGCCGAATATCTTCATGTGTTTTCAGTTCCTTTTGCGCGAAGCATATGGTATGCGCTTAGTATGGAGGCTGAATAACGCGCCCACGTGTAACCCTCGGCCAGCCGTCGCGCGCTTTCTCCCATACGCTTCCTGAGGGCGGCGTCAGTATAAACTCGATGCATCGCCTCCGTCAATTGAACCTCGTCCCCGCAGCGGACGAGCATGCCGTCGACGCCGTCACGCACGATGGATCCGGATTCGGGCGTCGTGATTACGGGCAAGCCTGAGGCCAGGGCCTCGTATACGGATTTGGCCGATCCTTCGAGAGTCGAAGGAAACACGAACACGTGGTTATTCGGCAATTCGTCCGGCAAGTAAATATGCCCGTGGCAGATAACCCGCGCGGCCTCGCGCACGGCGCGTTCCACGTCCTTTCTCACCCTTCCGTAGAGGTGGAGTTCCGCGTCCGGGAGGGCGAGTTCGTTCCACGCGTCGATGAGGGTATCAACGCCCTTCCGTTTCGATACGCCGCCCGAAAAGCAAAAGCGAAAGGGCGTATCCGGGATAGCCACGGCTCGCGGCTTGAAGAGCGACGCGTCAACGCCGAACGGAACCTCCAGTATCTTCGTTTTCGGTATTCCCCAGGAAAGCAGGCATTCCGTTGAAAAAGGCGAAGGCGAGACAAAGAGATCGGTAACGGGTTCTTCGTTCGGAAGGGGTACGCCGCTCCAGTATTCGCGGTACCGGTTAACGACGATATCCCTGACGATGCGCATGTCGGGATATCGTTTTTTGAGCATCCGT
Organism: Spirochaetota bacterium; assembly: GCA_023393015.1. Classification (GTDB taxonomy): domain Bacteria; phylum Spirochaetota; class Spirochaetia; order Treponematales; family Treponemataceae; genus Teretinema. Next base: position 55,900 of record JAEWMY010000006.1, on the reverse strand, counting down.
ATCGTTTCCGGTATGTATTCCCAGGTATGCAGGATGGAGCAGTTCCCGAGGTCAAGCTTTTTCAGTTTCCTCAAGAGCGCGCGGTCAAACCCCCGCCAGACGGCACGGCGCTTCGCGGAATGCAGGCCCAATACCGCAAGGGCATACCGAAGCGCCTGATACGGCACGGGAATTCGATTGACGATCACCTGTATGCGATCTTCCTTCTCCGATGGAGGCACGGCGCTTTCGCGGGCAAATACCAGCACCTTATCCCCGGAAGCCTCCGCGATGTACCGACTGCGAGCGCCGTACTCGTCCATCTTTCCATAAGAAGTGTTCATGACGTGAATTACTGTCGTTGCGTGCATACGATTACCCCCGTGCGCCTGTATTCAATATTTCGTCAATGCGGTTGATATAAGCCGTAATGGATTGCGTATGCCATTTACATTTTTTGGTATAGAAGTCGACAAGATTATCCAAATTTGTAGAAGCTTTTGTATGATGCAACACGTGGATCCCTGGTTCATACACCATCTTATACCCCTCACCGAAGGCACTTACCGCTAGCAAGCCCTCCTCTCCATAGAAATAAGTCCGCTCATCGAAAAGGGTATTCTTATGGAAAACGAAGGCCGGTGATAGTATATAGACCGAGCCATGAAGTACCACCTCCCCCTCGATTGCCGTTCGCGCCATTTTCCGCGAGCCCAGAACTTGGGGAGGATTGAGGCTTGCGCCCTCAACATCAAGCAACAACTTCTCATACTTCCTCAAGGCCGAGACTGCGTCTCTCTTGGTTTGAAGCGTCCTCCTCATTGGATTCTGGTATACGGCCTTCCCGTCTTTATTCACCTCAATGTTTGGCCCCATTATCGAATAATGACTCAGATTATAAAATGAAAGTACCTTAACGATCGTCGCGGTATCGGGCCAGGTTACGTCGTTATTCGCAACGATAATGAAATGGGACTTAAGCGTCCGTTTGGCATAGGAATACCCGAAGTTGTTGCCTCGCGCGAAACCGAGGTTCTCTCCGGTGTGGACGAAATGAATGGCGGGCAGGGAGGCGTATTCAGCTTCCAGGATATCCCTGCCGGGCGCGGTCGATCCGTTATCCACTATTACGATATGTACGTTGCAGGGTGTCTCGAGGCGCAAGATGGAGGCAACGGCCATTCGCGTAACGTCATATTGGTTGTACTGCAACAGAACGAAACTGAGCACGATGTCTTCCGTATTCCCCGGAAGCACGCCGGAAGCGCTTTTAAAGCGCATCTCGTTTATGTCAGCGTAGCTCGTAATCGAGGCGGCGTGCTCGCCCTCAAAACGCCGAATCGCGGCCGCCTTCAGGCTCTTTATTAACATATAATGCTCAAGCCGTCTCATAATATTGATAAGCTTCAATATCGGTCTGAGAGCTCTCCGAATTCGCGAGACGCCACGCATAAGCCTTACCTTCCGTATTGTGATTGTATCCAGTTCTGGTATTCCCCGCTTACGATGGCGTCCACCCAGTCCCGATGGCATAGATACCAGTCTACCGTGCGCTCAAGCCCTTGCTCGAAACTCACGGACTGTTTCCATCCCAGCTCCCCTTTTATCTTTGAACAATCAATGGCGTAACGCCTGTCGTGACCGGGCCTGTCCGTCACATACGTAATTGTCGATCGCACCTTGGCGTCGTCGAGTCCGGCCTTACGCGCAACTATCTCGATAAGCTTGTCGAGCAGCTTGATGTTCTCCCACTCGTTTTCGCCGCCGATATTGTACTTCTCCCCGACCGTTCCGCGACTGACGATGGCCCAGACGGCGGTGTTGTGATCCTCAACGAAAAGCCAGTCCCGCACGTTTTTTCCGTCGCCGTACACGGGAAGGGCCTTTCCGGAAAGCATGTTCAAAATCATCAGGGGGATGAGCTTTTCCGGAAAATGATACGGCCCGTAGTTATTCGAGCAGTTTGAAAGGGTTACCGGAAGGCCATACGTATGATGGTAGGCAAATACTAAATGATCGCTCGAGGCCTTGCTCGCCGAGTAGGGAGACCGCGGGTCATAGGGCGTCGTTTCCGTGAAGTAACCGGTTTCACCGAGGGAGCCGTACACCTCGTCCGTCGAGACATGGTGGAACAATACGTCCCCGCGCATGGAACCGTCCGCCCTTTTCCAGTAATCGCGCGCGACGTCGAGTAACGTGAACGTTCCCATGACGTTGGTGCGAACGAAGGCCTCGGGTCCCAGGATCGAGCGGTCGACATGGCTTTCGGCCGCGAAGTGTATCACCGTGTCGATTCCGTACTCGGCGAAGATCTCCTCGACGCGCGCGCGGTCGCAAATATCGGCTTTCTCGAAAAAAAACCTCTTTCCGCCGAAATCCGTCTCGATATCCGAGAGGCTCAGGCGGTTGCCCGCGTAGGTGAGGGCGTCAAGGCAAATAATCCTTCCGGAGAAGGACGGCGTCTTCCGCAGCAGAACGTGTATGAAGTTGCAGCCGATAAACCCGGCGCCGCCCGTGACAAGTATGTTTTGCAGCATCCTCATCTTTCGCTCCTCGCTTCGATCCCGAGAAAGGCCGCAAGGCTTTTTTTCCAATCAGGGATCTCGATATGCAGGGCCCTTTGTATCTTTCCCGTGTCGAGAACGGAATAGGAAGGCCGACGTACCTTTGCGGGGTACTCATCCGTGGATAGGGGTTTGATAGCGCAGTCCTTTCCCAGCAGTCCAAGCTCCCTTCCAAGCCGATGGATTTCCATCGCGAAGGCGTGCCAAGTAGTCTCTCCGCCCCCGGTGCAGTGATAGATGCCGAAGGGAACTTCCGGAGTCGTTATGATCGCGATCAACGCTTCCGCGAGATCCCGCGCCCAAGTCGGCGTGCCGCGCTGATCTGATACTACCCCGATTTCGGACTTCTCCTTCATGAGGCGGAGCATGGTAGACACGAAGTTCTTCCCGTGCTTCCCGTACAGCCAGGCGGTGCGTACTATATAAGACGGTTTATTCTCCTCAAGAAGGGCCCGCTCGCCGTCTCTTTTCGTAAGCCCGTAAACGCCGATGGGATTGGCGGGATCACCTTCGCGCCAAGGCCTCGTTCCGTTTCCGTCAAAGACATAGTCGGTGGAAACATGCAAAACCTTGGACCCGATCTTGTGGGCAAGTCTTCCGATATTTCTCGGACCGTCCGCGTTGATCTTTCGCGCCGGTTCGGTCTCGTCCTCCGCCTTGTCAACGTTGGTGTATGCCGCGCAGTTGACGATCCAGTCGATTTTCTCCGACTGTGCGCTTGCGAAACTTTCAAGGTCGCGAGGCGAAGCGATGTCTACCTCGCTGTCGGTGCCGACATAGTCGAGACCCCTGCCCTCGAGAAGAAGACGCAGTTCCGTGCCAAGCATGCCCTTATTGCCAATCAGCCAGATCATGATGGCAGACCTTCGAGCGTCGGATGCTTTGTATCCTTATCCGACAAGATGGGCGGCATACCGATGTCAGGCCACTGTATGCCGACGCCTACATCATTCCACATAAGCCCTCCCTCATCCTCAGGATGGTAAAAGTCAGTGCATTTGTAGGCAAAGGTCGCCTGGGTTGAAAGAACGAGAAAACCATGGGCGAAGCCCTCCGGGACGTAAAACTGATTCTGCCTCGTCCCCGAAAGGATCACACCGTGCCACCTTCCGAACGTAGCGGAGCCCTTTCTGATGTCAACCGCGACGTCAAAGACCTCTCCTTCGATGCAACGAACAAGCTTGCCTTGAGGATGCTTGACCTGAAAGTGAAGGCCCCGGAGGACTCCTTTGGTCGAACGGGACTGGTTGTCCTGCACGAATTTCATCGATAACCCCGCGTCGGCAAAATCGCGCTCCGACCAGCTCTCGAAAAAATACCCTCGGGGGTCACCGAAGACCTTGGGCTCGATCTCATAGAGCCCCTCTATGGGGCACGGCGTAAAGGTAAACGGCATCACTCGTCCTTCGCTACGTATGCTAGATACTCGCCGTATTCCGTCTTGTACCCTGCCGCGAGTTTTTTCAAGTCTTCGGCGTCTATCCAGCCGTTTATGTAGGCGATTTCCTCAACGCAGGATACGTAGAGACCCTGCCGTTTTTGGATGGTCGCGATAAAATTCGCCGCCTCGAGAAGCCCGTCGTAGGTTCCCGTATCAAGCCACGCCATCCCCCGGCCCAAGAGCTCGACCCGAAGGTCGCCCTTTCTCAGGTACTCGTTATTGACGGCGGTTATCTCGATTTCCCCGCGCGACGAAGGCTTCACGTTTTTCGCTATTCCGACTACAGCGTTGTCGTAAAAATACAGCCCCGGAACGGCGTAACGGGATTTTGGCGCCTGAGGCTTTTCCTCGATCCCGACGGCCTTGCCTTCGGCGTCGAATTCCACCACGCCGTAGGAGGTAGGGTCCTTCACGGGATAGCCGAAGATACAGCCGCCGCCACCCGTCTCCACCGCGGCCCGCGCCTTTCTTAGCGTTCCGGAAAATCCGCTGCCGTAAAAGACGTTATCCCCGAGAACCAGGGCGCAGGAATCAGTCCCTATGAAGGTTTCCCCGACGATAAAGGCGTCCGCAAGCCCCCGCGGAGCGGTTTGTTCGGCGTACTCGAACCGCATTCCAAGCCAGTGTCCGTCGCCGAAAAGTTCCCGAAAGGATGGTAAATCCCGAGGTGTGGAGATAACCAAAACCTCCCTGATACCCGCGAGCATCAGGACCGAAAGGGGATAGTACACCATGGGTTTGTCGTAGAGGGGGAGAATCTGCTTCGATACGGCCTTGGTCAGGGGAAAAAGCCGCGTTCCGGATCCTCCGGCAAGAATTATACCTTTCATGCGTTTCCTGTCTAAATCAATTGCTATAGATATTTGTTACACTTGGCAACGCACATCCATGCCTTGTCGAAGCGATTATCCAGCTTTTATACCGTAAGTGTAGCATAACGTTGCAGTTTGAACAAAGGAATCCCATCATCAAATGCTAAGATTGTTTAGCATATCAATTTGCGGAAAAATCTCCATTTTCACATAGCGCATCTAGAGTTGCCTGTAAGTATCCGTATTTATTCTTCTCGTCGGGTTCAAGATAAGAACCTTCAGCCCATTCATTCCATGCCGTAATAAACAGAAGATCAGTCGGGGCGTTCCCCGTACATTGTCGTATGAGTTTACTCAAGTACTTTTTGTATTTATCGGGAGTACTCCCCTTAAACATCCTACCTTCAACTCCACGACGGGCGCTATTATCCCAATCGGTAAAAGCTCCGGGAATGAATTTCTGATTTAAACGTTCCCGAGAAACTATTAATTCCCAAACCGAATCATAGGACAAAGGGAATGGTCTTTTCGTAACTTTCAACAAAGGCATTTTTAACATGCGCTTATGGATGATTCTTATAACTCTTTTGAATAAATACAAGGCGACGGCGACAGGCTTTTTTGTAAACATCGATGCATAATTGCTTTTTTTTATGTATTCGTAGGCAAGCGTATACATAGGCTCAAACTGAATTTGGTAGTCGATGACCGAATCGATTTTTGCAAGTTCCTCTTTCGGCGAAGGGAACTGAGAAACAATGGAAATCCCCTCCAGTCCATTCATTTTTGCCTGCTGATTCCAAAACGTCACCATCTCCTGAAGCATGGGTATGTATTCTGGTTTATATATCACGAAAACAGGCTTGCCATCATTGAATATATATCTTGAGTCTAGAAAAAACGGTAGTAAGTAATCAAAATGCGCCTTCCAGTCCTTCTCGTTGCCATAATCCTGTTCCATCAGGACTTCTTTATCCTTACCATCCCAGCAACGCGTCCAGTTTTCGTTTGCCCAACAGAGACAGAAGTTCTGATTGCATTCCTTACTGGCGAGAAAGAGTTCAACGGGTTTCTCAAGAAGCTTTTTCCCATCCTTGAACCAATAATGATAAAAGCAAAATCCCCACACTCCATATTTTCGAGCCAATTCACACTGCCACTGAATAGTCTTTGTATCGAGTAGATTATAGTAATTTTCGTTCAAGGGTGTCTTTGGTTGATAGTGTCCCTTGAACAGGGGAACCGCCTTTTTCGTGTTTGTCCACTCAGTAAACCCTGCCCCCCACCACGCGTCATTTTCAGGGATTGCGTGAAACTGAGGGAGATAAAAAGCTATTATTTTCATGTATTCCTGTTTGTTAACGGTTATTTCCAAACAACTAGAGTAAGGAGCGAAACAAATATTACGCGAGATTACGCGTCTTTCATCAACTCGGATTATAACACACATAAAAAAAGATTGTCTAACCGTAAACCTCGGTAATTCTACAATTATCAGGTGAGACAACAGAAGAAAAAATTACGTAAAAACTCCCGGTTTTTCATCACCATTTCGTAGATGCCTGCTATAATGTAATAAATTGACCTCGGAAAACTAACGGATGCATTTTGATCGGTTCCTGTTATAGAAAGGATTGACCTACGTTACCAATTACGAGCGTTTTTTGCGGAAATCGCAATCATACATACCGAAAATCTGAGCAGGAAAGACCGCATGAGCTTTAACTCGATAGACTTCGCCCTATTCGTACCCCTCGTCTTTTTTTTCTACTGGTTCGCGTTTAACCGCAACCTGAAGGCGCAAAACGCGTTTCTGCTCGTAATGAGCTACGTGTTCTATGGATGGTGGGATTATCGTTTCCTTTCGCTCCTGTTTATAAGTACCGTCGTCGATTATTACGTAGGGATAGGTCTCGGGAAAACGGATAACACAAGGCAACGGAAACTTCTTCTCGCCCTGAGCGTCGCCTGCAACCTGGGACTCCTCGGCTTCTTCAAGTACTTCAATTTTTTCGTCGACAACCTCGAGTCGGTGTTCACGTTTCTGGGAAGGCCTATCGAACTCGGAACGCTTAAGGTTATCCTGCCGGTCGGAATAAGTTTCTATACCTTCCAGACGATGAGCTATTCGATAGACGTGTATCGCAAGGCGATGAAGCCCACGGGGGATTTCGTCGCCTTCGCCTCGTACGTGACGTTCTTTCCCCAACTCGTCGCGGGACCGATAGAACGCGCGACGAATTTCCTGCCGCAATTCCTCAAGCGGCGGAAATTTTCCTATGACGACGCGGTCGACGGATTGACGCAAATCGCGTGGGGCCTTGTCCAGAAAGTGGTGATTGCCGACGCGTGCGCGCCCATGGTGAACGAGATATTCGCAAACCACGGCGCGTACTCCGCGAGCGCGCTCGTCGTCGGCGCGGTCCTTTTCGCATTCCAGATCTACGGAGATTTCTCGGGGTATTCCGACATCGCTATCGGTACGGCGAAGCTGTTCGGATTTTCGCTTATGCGCAATTTCGCCTACCCCTACTTCTCGCGCGATATCGCGGAGTTCTGGCGGCGTTGGCATATTTCCCTCTCGACGTGGTTCCGGGACTACCTGTATTTCCCCCTCGGCGGAAGCAAAAGAGGGAAGTGGACGAGCGTCAGGAACACCCTTATAATTTTCATCGTCAGCGGGTTTTGGCACGGAGCGAATTGGACGTTTGTCGTATGGGGCGCGCTGAACGCCGCGTACTTTATCCCCCTGTTATTATCATCGCGTAACAGAACGCATCTCGGGACCGTCGCCCAGGGAAGACGGCTCCCGACAGTGATCGAGACGCTCTCCATCTGCGGGACGTTCGCCGCAACCTTGACAGGTTGGGTCTTTTTCCGCGCGAAAAGCGTCGGAGACGCGTTGGCGTACTTATCGGAAATAGCGTCGCCTTCGTTGTTTTCGTCGCCGATCTTTCCCGGCTCGCATCGACTGCCGTTTCTCGCGGCTTGCTTACTCGCTTTTATCGTTGCAGAATGGACGGGCAGGAATGACGCCTATCCCCTGGCGCGGCTTCGCGCCGTTCGCTCCCGCGCGCTTCGGTGGGCTGCCTATCTCTGCATCCTTTTTTTAATCTATTTCCTCGGCAACTTCTCCGAGTCGATCGAGTTTATCTACTTCCAATTTTAGGGGGCGGCATGAGACGTTTTATCGCGCATGGGGCCGTTTTCGCCGCGATCCTCCTTATGGTAAACGCGGGCCTTCTCGTCTTCGCCAATAATGCCTATTTCCGCTCCTACGAGGCGATAAGCCTGGACTACGAAGCATATCTGCTCGGCGACTCCCATGCCGCCGCTTTGATTGACTTCCTTGAACCAATCGGGGCGTATAATCTCGGTGAGGAAAGCGACTCGTATGAGGATATGCTCCTGAAGGCGAGCTTCCTCGCGAAACGATCTTCCGCGAGACTTCTCATCATATCAGCGGACGACCATACCCTTTCCCTGTATCGTGAGGACAATAACAACGCGGATCGCTCCGTGTTCTTCTCTACCCCGACCACCTTCGGAAATCCCATTGAGTGGTTCGAGAGAAGATTCGTCGCCCGTTATTTCGTTCTCCTTAACCCAAAGGTACGCGATGTCATCCGCTCCCGCATTAAGTCTCTATTTCGCGGAAAAGTAGCTCGCTCCGATAGAGAACGCACGAAATGGTCTGACTTTACCGGGGAGATACGCTTTACCAAAACGAGCAAACGGTCGAAACAACAATTCCCCGGTACGGAAACCTCGGTGCGCAACGATACGGCCCTTAACGACATACTTTCGCTCTGCGCCGAACGGGGCATTACCGCAGTTGGCATAAAATACCCCCTGACAGAAGAGTACTCTATCATCGTAGAGCCCCTTTCCTACGGGGCCGACGAAGTATTCGCAAAGCACGGCGTTCCCGTTCTCGACTATACGCATACATTCGATGGGCAGCCAAATCTTTTTAAAGACCAGGACCATCTTAACGTTTACGGAGCCGAGAAATTCGCCGATATCATCAGGAAAGACATACTGGAACCCTTCGCGAACGGCGAGTTCGGTCTTCCCTCGCGGGAGTAACCAACTCCTTTCGCCTCACCGCGCCACCGGCTCGCCCGCCTCCATGAGCCGCTTGTGCGTGAGCGCGGTAAGGCCGAGGACGAGGAGGAGCGAGCCGGAGACGGCGAGCACGAGTTCGACGCTGACGATGTCGGCGACGGGCCCGAAAACGAGCATGGCGACCGGCATGAGGGAGCTCGACACCATCGTGAACACGGCGAAGGCGCGTCCGAGGTAGGCATCCTCGACGTGTTCCTGCAGGAGCACGGTCGAGGGCGTGTTCAGGAGCGGGATGGCGATGCCGAACGCGCCCATGAACGCGAGATAGGCGGCGAAGCCCGCGGGCGCGGGCAAGAGCGGGCTCGCCGCGAGGCCGAGCGTGCAAACGGCCATGACGAGGTTCCCGAGCCTGATCGTGCGCATCCGGTTTTCGAAGCCGCCCCATGCGGCGATGGCGGCGCCTCCCGCCATCATCCCGACGGAAAAGACGATCTCGAGCGCGGTGAGACGCCACACCTCGCCGCCGAACGAGCGGGCCGTCTGCACGGTGGTAAGGAAGGCCGCGGGCGACACGAGAAAGAAAAGCGCGCCCATGTAGCGGAAAAACGACATGAGATAGCGGTGACCCCTGATGTACGCGAGGCCGTCGAGTATTTCGCGGAAATGACCGGTCGCGGCGTCGGAAGTCGTTTCCGCGGGAGACGAGCCTTCAGCGGCGGCGGTAACGCCGGCCGACGTCGGGCTTTCGGTGGCGGCGGCACCGGCCGACGACGAGCCTTCAGCGGCGGCGGTAACGCCGGCCGACGTCGGGCTTTCGGTGGCGGCGGACCGCTCGCGGACGAAGGCGAGCAGGATGGCGATGGCGAGGGCCGCCGTCGCGACGTCGATGAGGAATATCGAGGGAACGTCGGCAACCGCGAGGAGCACTCCAGCGGCGACCGGAGAGACGAGCATGAGGGCGCTCTGGATGCCGCCGTTTATGCCGTTGACGCGCATGAGCTCCTCGCGGGGAACGATGCGGGGCAAAAAGGCGCCGACGGCGGGTTGATGCACGGCCGAGCCGAGCGACCGGAGGGCCGCGACCGCGAAGAAGAGGGGAAGCGCGGCAACGCCCGAGCGCAGGAAGAATGCGGCGGCGAGGCTCACGACGGCTATGAATCCGTCCGCGAGGGCGATGAGCCGCTTCCGGTCATAGCGGTCGGCCCAGACGCCCGCGAAGGGCGCGAGGAGTATCGACGGCAGGAATCCCGCGATGATGTAGCCGGTCATCACCGAACCCGAACGGGTTTCGAGCGTGAGGTGCCACATGATCGCGTATTGCACGAGCGACGACCCGAAGAGGGACACCGTCTGCCCCGCGAGAAACAGGGCCGTTCTGGCCTTCCAGCCTTTCATGCCGTTCAAGATACCGCGCCGGAAATACGGAGTCAAACGGTATCGCGCGGCCGGAACCCTTCGTCCGTCAGGCGCCTTCGGGCAGTTTCACCCGGATCGCGACCCAGAGGTTCACGAGAGAAAGGGCCGCGGCGAGGTAAAAGAGCCACTGGGGTCCGGCGACGGTCCAGACGATCCCCCCGGCGAAGGCGCACGTAATGGAGACGACGTGGTCGAGGGAAAGGCCGAGCGAGAGCGTCGCCGTGACGTCGGCGGGATGTACCGCTATGGTGCGGAGGTACACGGTACGGATCAATCCCATCTGCGTGGACATGCGGTCGAAGACGAAGACGGCGTACGCGAGGACGACGGGCCAGCCGGTCGTCGCGAGGGAGCCCGAGACGTATCCGCCGGAAACGAGCCCGTACAGCACGTACACGCCGATGAACGAGAGCGCGTCGGCGTAGAGCATCGTCTTGATCCCGAAGCGGTCGAGCCAGCGCCCGAGGGCGGGGATGAAAAAGATACCGAGAAAGGCGCCGAATATGCCGAGCAGGGCGATCGTGTCGGCGCCCTTCCCGAGGATGTCGATGATGACCCAGGGGCCGTACACGAGCATGATCTGCTTTTGCACCCCGAACATGACGACGAGTACGTAGTAAAGCGAGTACTCCTTCCGCAGGACGAAGCGAGTCCGCTCGTGGACGACCCGCTCGTTCTTGAGCATCCGGTCGAGCGCGACGAGGACGACGGCGACGCACGTGAGAAGCGCCGCCCCGACGACGAAGGGCCACTTCACGCGCGAGGTAAAGCTGAAAAGGCCGAGGCGGAAGCCCGTGAACACGACGAGGGCGCCGATCATCTGGAAGGCCGTGGTCACACCCTTGAACTGGCCCATGCGTGTGCCGAGCTTGCCCTTCCTCACGAGGTTCATCCCGATGGAGTCCTGCAGGGGCATGAAGAGGTGCTGACCGAGCGAGTTCACGAAGATAAAGACGAGCATGACGGAGAACGTCGGCGTCGAGAGCCCGAGGACGGTTATACCGACGATGCCGAGGCCCTGGGCGATGACCGCGATGCGGATGTCGCTGAAGCCCGCGAGGAGCGCGATCACGAAGGTCGTCAGCACTCCCGGCAATTCGCGGGGGAACTCGATAAGCCCTCGTTGGTAGGCCGTCGCGTTATAGGCGTCCTTGAAATAGTTGGATATCGGGTCCGAGGTGAAGCTGAGGGCAAGCGCCGTCAGGGCGAGGGCCGCGAGGTACAGTTTCAGTTCCGGGGTCGTTTTTTCGATCGTCGTTTTTTCGATACGGTTCATGGAGCCGAAGTCTAGGACGATCCGCGCGGAGAGTCAACTCGAAAACCCCGGGGGCTGTCCCTATCCTGATCGCGCGACCGCGCGCGCGGCGAGCTTGAGGTACCTCGCGTACAGGGAGCGCTCTTCCCGCTGGATGCGGTCAGTCAACAGGGAGACGAAGGCGTCGAACGACTCGGAAAAGGACGCGGAGTCCGCGTTATCCGCGCCGTCAGTTCCGCTCACTCCGCCCGTTCCGCTCACTCCGTCGATCCACGAATCGATCGCCTGAAGGGCGCTCGCGGCGATGGCGTCCATCTCCTGGCCCATTACCCGCAGGGTATCCCGAAGTACTTCGTTATCTTCCGCCGCCGCCCGCATCACCGGGTAGAACTCGCGCTCTTCCTTGTCGAGATGCGCCACGAGGGCCGCCCGCGCCCGCGCGAGGAGGACGCGCGTTTCCCCGTCGAGCGCTCCCCGCGCGCGTATCGCCTCGAGCGTCGCCATGAGGATCGAGTGCTCGGCGTTCAAATCGCGTATCAGGTGTACGTTCATATATACTTCCTTTACCGTAACATACACCGCGCTTCGGAAACAGTCCGTCGCTTTTGCAACGCGCGCGACATTTCGCGTTCGTGGTATACTCACGGTCCAATGACTTATCTTCCGACCGAAAAACAAAGGAACGACGGACATGCGAATTGACCGGCTGCTCGCCATCGTCGTCATATTGCTCGACCGGGAAATGGTTCCGGCGCGGGAGTTGGCGGACAGGTTTTCCGTATCCGTACGCACCATTCAGCGCGACATGGATTCGCTCAACCTTGCGGGTATTCCGGTCTACGCGCAGACGGGAAAGTCGGGCGGATACGGCATCGTCCCCGACTACAAGATCCGCAACGGACTTTTTTCGAACGACGATTTTTTGAACCTCCTGACAGCCCTGCGCGGGGCCGAGAGCGCCTTCGGCGACAGCAGGTTTTCGGATTCCCTGGCCCGCGTGCGGAGCCTCCTTCCGCGCTCGCTCCGCGAGGCGGCGGTCGAGCGCGAAAACGTCTTCTGCATCGACTACTCCCTGACCGCGGGAAAGGATTCGGCGCTGTCGGAGAAAATCGCCCTGTTCGAGAGCGCTATCACCCGGCGAAACCCCGTCACGTTCCGCTATACCGGACACAGGGAAGAGCCGACCGAACGCACGGTCGAGCCGATGACGCTCGTCCTGCAATGGGGAGCATGGTACCTGTTCGCCTTTTGTCGCCTCAGGGAGGATTTCCGACTCTTTCGGTTGGGAAGGATACGGGACCCTCGCGTCGAGGCCGCGCGATTCCGCCGGAGGGACAAGACATACCGGCAATTCCTCCTCGATCGACCGACCTTCGACAACGACCGACTCATCGAGGTGGTATTCGTCGCGAAACCGGCTGCGCGCGCGATGGTGGAGGAACGTCACGCCTCGGGGGAAATCGGCGTCCGTGAAGACGGCGCGCTCGTCGTCCGATGCGTACAACCCGAAGAGGAGCGTTTGTACCGGTATCTCCTCTCCTACGGCGACACGATATCGATCGTGAGCCCCGAACGCGTCCGCGATCGCGTGCGGGAAATCGCGCGAAAAATCGCCGAAGCGTAACCAAATATGACATACCGTTGTCGTAATTGCCGTGATACACTGCGACGACGAGCGCGCGGGTCGGCCCGCGACACTTCGTCAAGGAGCGTGCAAACACATGACAAGACTATTCCTTTCGTCGTCGTTCGCCGACGTCGCGTCCGCCTTTCCGGATTTCGCTCGGGAACCCCTCGAGGGCAAGACGGTCGCCTTCATACCGACCGCGAGCGCCGTGGAGAAGGTCACGTTTTACGTCGCCGCGGGGAAAAAGGCCCTCGAGTCGCTCGGGCTCGTCGTCGAGGAGCTCGACGTCTCGACCGTCGCGCGTGAAACGGCCGCGCGTGCGATCCGCGAGAGCGACTTCATCTACGTGACCGGTGGAAACGTATTCCATCTCCTGCGCGAGCTCAAGCGAACCGGCGTCGGCTCGATGATCGTCGAGGCAATCCGCGCGGGAAAGCCCTACGTCGGCGAATCCGCGGGGTCGATGATACTCTCGCCGAGTATCGAGTACGCGCGTCTCATGGACGATCCGGCGGCGGCCCCGGACCTCGCGGACTACGCGAGCCTCGGCGCGGTACCGTTCTACACCGTACCGCACGTCGGGTGTTTTCCCTTCAAGAAGGCCGCGCAAAGGATCATCGACGAATACGGTCCGACCCTTCCCCTGCGAGCCATCAACAATTCGCAGGCGATCGAGGTCTCGGGAGACCTCGTAACGATCGTTCAAGGCGCGAAGTTGAAAAAGAAACCGCTCGGCAAGGCGGCAATGAAGTTCCTCGCGGAAACCTCGTGCATGCAACGGAACGCGGACAAGCCGCCGCTGACGTAAAGAGACGGCCCCGCCTTGACATTCCAATCGGGCGGGCGTATCCTGAATACATCCTGCGAGCTAGGAGGTCTTTCATGAAGGGAATTGCGCTAACGCCGACGGTGGCGTTCAGGTAGGTTTCTCGCGCGCGTCGCGTCGCCCTCGGGCGAATCGAAGGCGCCCTCCCGTTCATGGGGCTTCCGAACCGGAAGACCGCGACATTCCTTCCCGCCGGGGACTCGTCAACACGAACCCGTCCACGCGACCCATCGTCGACACACAGCCAGAACATTCGCATCTCGAACCGGGCGCGCCGTTTTCGGCGCGTCTCGAAGCTGTTTCGTCGTAATGGGAGTTACCACAGTGAATACGATCGATTACGCCCCCGAGTCATGGGGCTGGAAACCCGATTTTTTGGCTTCATGGGCGAGCTTGCTCGACGAGCGCCCGGAGCTCGCCCCCCTCGTACCCGCGCGCGTCACGAGGCGCGAGCATCATCTCTATGAAATCGTGCGTCCCGATTTTTCCGGACGGCACCCGGCCGGAACCGTCCCGCCGCGAAGCGACGCGGCTGAAAACGGCGCGACCGACCGCGTCGGCGTGTCCGCGAACGTCCGCGTCAGCGGGAGATTCGAACACGAGGCGGCGGGACCGGCCGACTATCCCGTCGCGGGCGACTGGGTGCTCGTCGACCCGGGGAGAGAATCCGCGCGCGTCCACGCGACGCTTGCCCGCCGCACCGCGCTGAGCCGGGGAAGCGCCGGCTCGAGGTGCGACGAGCAGGTGCTCGCGGCCAACGTCGACGTCATCTTTCTCGTGTTCGCCCTCGACGGCGGGCGGAATTTCCTGCCGCGCTTTCTCGAGCGCGCGCTCGTCGTCGTCCGGAACTCGGGTGCCTCGCCGTGTATCGTGCTCAACAAGGCGGACCTCGCCTCGGAGGCCGACCGCGAGGCGGCGCTTCGCGACGCGAGCGAATACGCCCCGGGGTCTCCCGTCGTCGCGCTCAGCGCTAAAACGGGAGAGGGCGTCGGGGACCTCGCGCGCTTCCTCTCGCCGGGGGAAACCGCGTCCATGCTCGGCAAGAGCGGGGTCGGCAAGTCGGCCCTCGTGAACGCCCTCGAGCGCGTCTCGACGGACGGCGAGTTAGCCGGCGAATCGCACGGCGAAGCGGCAGGCGAGCCGAACCTCGCGCGCGAGGGACGCGTCCGGGAAGACGACCTTAGGGGGCGGCATACCACGACCTCGAGCAGACTCTACCGCCTCGACTCCGGCATACTCCTCATCGACAGCCCCGGAATCCGGGAACTCAAGGTGTGGGGCGAGGCCGAGGGACTGGACGGCGGCTTCCCGGAGATCGCGGAGATGGCGGACCGCTGCCGCTTTTCGGATTGCGCGCACGCGGACGAGCCGGGATGCGCCGTTCGCGCGGCGCTCGCGTCGGGCGAACTCGACGAAGCCCGCTTCCTCTCGTATCTCGCGCTCGTCAAGGAACAGGCCTGGGTCGAACGCCGGAACGACGACCGCGCGAGGCAAGAGAACGAGCGAAAATGGAAACAGATATCGAAATTTCAAAAAGAGCTGAAACACAAGCGGAGATAGGCGACGTCCCGAACCCGCGCGCGAATGGCAAATCGCGCGCGGGGGAAGCGGGTCGGAAGAGCGTCCGTGACATGACGCGTTCGGCCGACTTTCGTCCGTTCCCCCGTGAAATAATAGCGAACCCGTTGTATTATCTATAAGCAACGTCAAGATACGCTGACTTTTGATCACGCGCCAAAGAGGAAACATCATGCCAAAAAAAACCGAGAAACCAAGGATCACCGCGCGCGAGGCGCTTCGGTATCTGTTCGGAAGCTATACCCCGCCGGGATTCATCCTGGCGGTTCGGGACTTTCTCACGACCGGCGCGGGAGGCGCGTTCCTCGGAAAAATAGGGAACGCGGTCAAGACGACCGTCTCCGCGCGCCGCAAACTCTTCGTGCGAATCGGCGTCGCCCTGCTCGTCGCCTTTTGGGCGTCGCTCGGCTTCCTCTTCTGGCTGTCTCGCCAGCCGCAGCCGCTCGTGATCGACTATACCTTCGGCATACCCTCGAACTACGGGGAGTCCGGGACGATAGAGCCCTTCACCCTCTTCTTCGACGGCTCGGCCGCGCCGAGCGACATGGTCGGCAAGGAGGTCTCCTCCGGGATCGGGATATCGCCCGAGATACCCGGCGTCTGGAAATGGGAGGAAGACAATCGCCTGCGCTTCCAGCCCTCGCGGGCCTGGGAGATCGGGAAACGGTATAAAATCACGATGGACAAGACCGTCTTCCCCGACCATATCAAGGTAGACCGGGAGATATCCTTCGACATCGAGGATTTCGGCGTCAGCCTCGGGGAAACCGAGTTTTACATCGATCCGGAAGACAGCAAGATCAAGCGCGTTTCGGCGGCCGTAATCGCCAACTATCCCATCGACACCGAGACGCTCGAAAAGAACATAGAGATCAAGCCGCTTCTCCGCGCGGACTCGGGCTCGCTCAAGAACGCCCCGCACCGCTACTCCGTCAGCTATTCCGAGGACTTCAAGACGGCCTACGTCGTCTCCGAACCGCTCGGCATGCCCGCGAAAGAGGCACAGGTTTCCATCACGGTCAAGGCGGGCGTCAGGACGACCGCCGGAGGGACGCCCCTGAAACGGGACATCTCCGCCACGGTGACGGTTCCGGGCCCCGACAATTACGTGCAGGTGCTCGGCCTCTCGCACGAGCTCGTCAAGACGCCCGATCAACGCTACGAACAGGTGTTCGTCGTCGAGACCCGCGGCGAGATCGAAGCGGAGGAACTCCTGAAGAACGTCTCGGTGTGGGAACTCCCCCTCGACCGACCCGAACTCCCGGGACTCCCGCCGGTCAAGGAATACCGGTGGCGCGACACCGAAGAGATGATCCCGGAGGTTCTCGCCGTCTCGAAAAAAATCTCCCCGGAGGCGATCCCCGGGGACAGGCGCTACAGCTCGACGAACAGCTTCCGCTTCGTGGCGACGAGCGGACGGTACGTCTACGTCCGCGTCAACGGGGGAACGCGCTTTTACGGCGACTATTTCCTCAAGGAAGGATGGGGCAAGCTTTTCCGGGTCAGGGATTTCCCGAAGGAAATTTCGATACTCGGCGAGGGAACCGTGCTCTCGCTCTCGGGCGACAAGAAGCTCGCGATGCTCTCGCGCGGCATCAGCGGCGTCGTGTGCAACGTCGGCCGCGTGCGTCCGGACGACGTCAACCACCTCGTCTCGCAGTCCAACGGCAACCTGGAAAACTTCCGTTTCTCGAATTACGACTTCAACGAGTTCAACGTCACCGTCCAGAACCGGGAAGAGCTCTTCGTCCCGGTAAAGGACGAGCGCGATTTCCAGTATTTCTCGTTCGACTTCAGCCGGTACCTCGACGCCATCCCCTCGCAGAATTTGCGATACGGGCTTTTCGTCTTCGAGGCCAGGGGGAACGGGCGGAACGACTCGTACGCGGACAAGCGGCTTATCATGGTCACCGACCTCGGCTTCTTCGTGAAGCAGAACGCCGACAAGACGCGTTCCCTCTTCGTCCAGTCCATCGCCACGGGAGAGCCCGTTTCGGGGGCGACGGTCGAAGTCCTGGGGCTGAACGGGAACCCCGTATTCAGCGCGCAAACGGGCTTCGACGGGTACGTCAACATCCCGTCGCTCGACTACCTCTCGCGCGACAAAAAGCCGACCGCCTTCGTGGTGCGCAGGGGCGAGGACATGTCCCTGATGCCCTTCGAGGCGGAAGGCCGCATGCTCGACTACTCCGATTTCGACACGGGCGGCATCTACGGCGCGACGGACCCGAAGAAACTGACCGCCTTCCTCTTCTCCGACCGGGGAATCTACCGGCCGGGCGACGAGGTGCGCACGGGTCTCGTCGTCAAGGCGGGCGACTGGAGGATCAACCTCGAGAACACGCCGCTCGAATACAGGGTCGTCGACCCGAAGGGATCCGAGATATTCAACCGTCGCGTCGCGCTTTCGCGCGCCGGATTCGAGGAGATCAAGTTCGCCACGCACGACTGGTCGCCGACGGGAACCTACACCTGCTCCGTATACGTGATCCGCGAGGACCGCAACAACGAGCGCGTGTTCCTCGGATCGCAGACCGTGAGGGTCGAGGAATTCCTCCCGGAGACGCTCAAGGTGTCCGCGGGATTCGATCCCGTCCCCGAAACGGGATGGATACAGCCTTCCAGGATAGGGGCGCGCGTCGGCGTGCGGAACCTCTTCGGGACGGCGGCGGTCGGAAACGAAGTCAAGGCGCAGATGACGCTGACCCCCGGACGCCAGTACTTCAGGCAATACCGCGACTATACCTTCCTTGACCCCTTCGTCAAGGACAAGAGCTACCAGGAATTCCTCGGGACGAAAACGACCGACGGGGAGGGAAACTGCGAGTTCGCCCTCGACGTCGGCAAGTTCGAGAAGGCGACGTACAACCTCGCCTTCTACGCCGAGGCGTTCGAGAAGGACAGCGGCCGGAACGTCTCGGCCGAGGCGACCGTGATGGTCAGCCCGCTTCCCTACATGATCGGCCACAAGGCCGACGGCTCCCTCGCGTACGTCAACAAGGACTCGAAGCGCGTCATCTCCTTCATCGCGGTCGACCCCGAACTCCGCAAGACGACGGTGCGCGACCTGACGCTCTCGTTGAGCGAAATCCGGTTCGTCTCGATGCTCGTCAAGCAGCCGAACGGCGTCTTCAAGTACCAGTCGGTCCGCAAGTCCTATCCCGTTTCCGAGGAGACAATCTCCGTGCCGGCGTCGGGATTCGATTACTCCGTACCGACGGACAAGCCGGGCGAGTTCGAGCTCGCCGTGACGGCGAGCGACGGCCTCGTGTACAACAAGGCCGCCTTCAGCGTCGCCGGCTCGCAGAACGTGGAACGAAGCCTTACCCGCACGGCCGAGCTCGAGCTGAGCCTGAACCGCGCCGACTTCTCGGGCGGCGACACGATCGAGGTCATGATCAAGGCGCCGTACTCGGGCGCCGGCCTCATCACGATCGAGCGCGACAAGGTATACGCGCACAAGTGGTTCACGAGTTCGGGAACGACGAGCGTTCAGACCATCACGGTCCCGAGGGACATCGAGGGCAACGGTTACGTCAACGTCATGTTCGTGCGCTCGCGGGATTCCCGCGAGGTATTCATGTCGCCCCTGAGCTACGGCACGGTGCCCTTCTCGGTCAGCAAGGAAAGCCGCACGAACCGGATAACGCTCGGCATCGCGGAAGAGGCGAAGCCCGGGAAGGATTTCGCCATCCGCTACTCGACCGCCCGGCCCGGAAAGATAGTCGTCTACGCGGTCGACGAGGGCATACTGCAGTTCGCCGGGTACAGGACGCCGGACCCGATCGCCTTCTTCTTCCAGAAACGCGCCCTCGAGGTGCGCACGGCCCAGATCATGGACCTGATACTCCCCGAGTTCTCCGTCGTACGCGCACTGCAGGCGACGGGCGGCGGCGGCGGATACGACGAGCTCTCGCGCAACCTCAATCCCTTCAAGCGACGCCAGAACCAGCCGGTCGCCTACTGGTCGGGCATACTCGACTCGGGCCCGACGCCGAAAACCGTGACCTATCGCGTTCCCGACTACTTCAACGGAACGCTCCGCGTCATGGCCGTCGCCGTATCGGACGACTCCATCGGGGCGGCCGAGGACAAGGCCCTTTTGCGCAACACCTTCATCATCTCCCCGAACGCGCCGATGATGGCTTCTCCCGGCGACGAGTTCGACGTCGCGGTAACCGTGACGAACAACCAGAAAGGCGCGGGGGAATCGGGCAAGGTTCGCCTCGAGGCGACCGGCAGCAAGCACCTCGCGATTACCTCCAAGGCGGCGTTCGACCTCGCCATACCCGAAGGCAGGGACCAGACGGTCAACGTTACCGTCAAGGCCTCGGGCCCCGTCGGGGCGGCCGACATCAAGTTCGTCGCGAGCAACGGCGGCGAGTCTTCCGAGCTTTCCGCCTTCATGAGCGTCCGCCCCTCGGTTCCGTACCGGGTGGCCCTCGAAACGGGAATGATCAAGAAGGACAAGGCGGAGATAGCCGTCCCGCGGAAACTCTACGAGGAGTTCAGCACCCGTGAGGTCGACCTTTCGTACATGCCGCTGGGTATCGCGAAGGGCCTCAACTTCTTCCTCACGACCTACCCCTACGGCTGTTCCGAACAGCTCGCGAGCGCGGCCTTTCCCTTCCTGTACCCGGAGCTCTCGCGGGAGATGAAATTCCCGAGCGCGGTCGGACAGGCCTCGGTCGCCCGCGTCGTCGCGATACTGCAGGCGCGCCTCAAGCGCGACTACTCGATCGGCATCTGGACATCCCTTTCGGATTCCGATCCCCTGATAACGGCGTATTGCGCGCACTTCCTCACCGAGGCGAAGGCGAAAGGCCACTACGTGTCGACGACCCTCCTCAATTCGGTGACGCAGGGACTCAAGACGATCGCGGACGGCAAGGGCACCGACGACTACTCGCTGACCTGCCGGGCCTACGCTATTTACGTGCTTACCCTGAACGAGCAGATCACCACCACACAGCTTGAGACGCTCAAAAAGGACATCGCGCGCGAAAACTCCGCCGCGGAGACGGGATTCCCCGGCCTGTTCATGGCGGGCAGCTACGCGATGCTCCAGAAGAACATCGACGCCGCGGCCCTGCTCCTCAAGATCAAGCTGAGCTACGCGTTCAAGGACAACTTCCCCTATCTCGACTCGCTCGCGTACGAATCGCTCTACCTCAACGTCGTCGCGCGGCATTTCCCGCAAAACCTCAAGGACGTCTCGGGCAAGATGCTCGAGTCGATGGCCGACGAACTGAAGGGCCATAATTACACGACGATTTCGGCGAGCCTCGCGCTCATGGCGATCGACGCCTATCTCAAGGCGACGCCGACGGCCGAGACCGGAGCCTACGCCGTGGCGCAGATCGCGGCCGACAAGACGAGAACCGCGCTGACGCCGAAGGGCGACCCCGTCTTCACCGCCTCCTACACGGGAACCGCCGAGAAGATCGCCGTGGAAAACCGCGACAACGTCCCCCTCTTCTACCAGGTGACCCAGGCCGGATTCGACCTCGAGGTTCCGAAGTCGGAGACAAAGAACGGCATCGAGGTGTACCGCGAGTTCACCGACGCGGACGGCAAGAAGATCGACAAGGCGACGGTCGGGGACGTCGTGTACGTCAAGCTCAATTTCCGGAGCCTTTCCAAGGCGACGATCCGCGACGTCGCGCTGGTGGACCTCCTGCCGGCAGGCCTCGAGGCGGACATTGCGTCGATCCGCGACAACCGGAACGTCCGCTGGTCGCCCGATTACGTCGACATCCGCGAGGACCGCCTCGTGGTGTTCGGCCGCGTGACCCCAGAACTCAACACCTTCACGTATCAGACGCGCGCCGTGAACAAGGGGAACTTCGTCGTTCCGCCGCTGTTCGCGGAGGCGCTCTACGACAAGAAGGTGTGGGCGATGCGCCCGCAGGACCGGCTGACGATCGTCGGCAAATGACGGGGCGATGACCAAGAAAAGACTGTTCTTCCTGGGGAGCCTCGCGGCTCCCCTTTTGTTGGCCGCGATCTTTCTCGCCGTCAACGCCCTCTCCGGGGACATCCTGCGGGGCGTTCCCTTTTCGGCGGCGTTTCTCGACCGGAACGGCGGGCTCATGCGGGTCTTCCTCTCCGCGGACGAAAAGTACCGTATCTTCACGCCGGTCGGGGACTTCCCGCCGGAGCTGATCGAGGCGGTCCTCCTGCAGGAAGACCGCTACTTCTACGGTCACTTCGGCGTGAACCCGGGGGCGGTTCTCCGCGCGGCCCGCGAGACCTGGATACTGAAGACGAGGCGCGTCGGGGCGTCTACGCTCACCATGCAGGTCGCGCGCATGCGATACGGTCTCCATACCCGTTCCGTTCCCGGCAAGATAGGCCAGATACTCCGCGCGCTCTACCTCGAGATCTGCTTCGGCAAGCAGGAAATTCTCGAAGCCTACCTGAACCTCGCCCCCTGCGGCGGCAACATCGAGGGCTTTCCGGCGGCCGCGAGGTACTACTTCGGCGTCGACGTGAAGGATCTCTCGACGAGCGAGATACTCTTCCTCGCGGTGATCCCGCAGAATCCGAACGACCGCTCCCCCCGCGGCGGCCGCGCCCCGAGCGGGACGCTGAACGCGCGCTCGGTTCTCTTCGACTCATGGCTCGAGACCCATCCCGAAGACGCCATCATCTCCGCCGAGATCGAAAACGCTCCCGCGCTCGTTTGCTCCTTTCCCTCGGAAGCACGCCACTTTTGCGAGTCCTTGAAGGCGGACGGGGCGACCATGGCGAAACGGGGACGATCCCGGAGAGACGGACGGAATATCCGGCGCGCCGTGCGAACTACCGTCGACCCGCGCTTGCAGGAACTCTGCGAGGATCACCTGAGGGCATATCTGGAACGCAACCGGGGCTTCGGCGTGACGAACGGCAGCATGATGCTGATCGACCGGACTAGCATGGAGGTGCTCTCGTCGATCGGGTCCGCGGATTATTTCGACGACCGCATTCAGGGTCAGGTAAACGGCACGACGGCGAGGAGATCGCCGGGTTCCACGCTGAAACCCTTTATCTACGCGCTCGCCGTCGAGCAGGGGCTCATACATCCGGAGACGATGCTCAAGGACACCCCGGTTACCTTCAGCGAGTACGCCCCCGACAACTTCAAGGACGACTACAAGGGACCGATCAAGGCGTGGGACGCCCTCGTCGACAGCCGCAACATACCCGCCGTCTTCCTGGCGCGCGCCATCAAGGATCCCGACCTCTACGACCTCATGAAAAAGGCCGGCGTCGGCGCAATGCGCGGGCGCGACCATTACGGCCTTTCGATCGTGCTCGGAAGCGCCGGGGTAACCATGGTCGAGCTCGTCCAGCTCTACGCGGCCCTCGCGAACGGGGGACGACACGAACCCGTGAGGACCTACGCGGACCGGGACGCGACCGGACGGGACGCGACGTCGCGGGACGCGACCGGACGAGGCGAGCCGCACGTCACGCTCGTATCCGAAAGCGCCGCATGGATAACGATGCGGATGCTCGAGCGGAACCCCCCGCCGGTCGCGTATCGGCCGCAAACGAGCGTAGCAACGCCCGTCGCGTGGAAGACGGGAACGTCGATCGGGTTCAAGGACAGCTGGGCCGTCGCCGTATTCGACCGATACGTCCTGTGCGTGTGGATAGGGAATTTCTCGGGCGAGGGAAACACCGCCTTTATCGGACGGTACATGTCGGGTCCGCTTCTCTTCGGCGTTATCGACGCGATGCTGTCGGACATCCCGGAGGAACTGTGCCTGCCCCCGCCGAGAATCCCCGCGGACGTCGCCTCGGTGAGCGTGTGCGCCGTATCGGGAGGAATTCCGAACGAACACTGTCCGCATACGGTCCGAACCTGGTTCCTGCCCGGGGTCTCGCCGATAACTAAATGCGGAATCCACCGCGCGGTCAGGATCGACACGCGCACCGGATACCGGACCGACGAGACGGGAAAGGGCTGGATACGCGAGGAGGTCCGCGAGTTCTGGCCCTCCGATCTGATGGAACTCTTCGAGGAGGCCGGCCTTCCGCGCCTCAAGCCGCCGCCGTATCCCCCGACGGAATCGTCGTTCGACGCGCGCGCGAGCGGGTTCCCGCCCTCGATCATATCTCCGATGGCGAACACCGAGTACGTGCTGAGACGGGAGCGCAGCCGCTACAACCAACTCGTACTGCAGGCGAGCGCCGACTCGGACGCGGGGAAGTTGTTCTGGTTCGCTGATTCGGCCTTCCTCGGTTCGGCGGAAGGCCGGGAGAAAATCATATGGTCGCCCGACGCGGGCTCGTGGACGGTCACCGTCGTCGACTCGCGGGGCCGCTCGGCGTCCATTCGCGTCGTCGTCACCGAGGAGTCGGAGTAAGCGGAAGCCAGCCGGCCGGCGCGCGTGAAGCGCGACGCGCCGACGCGCCGTCCGCTACATTCCCGCCGAATCGCCTTTCGAACGGCCGAGAAAAGCGAATGTTCCCGTGCTCATTCCGGCGACGATGACGACGATCGTCACGACCCACCAATTCAGGGCGAGAAGATAGAGCATCGCGTAGGATATCCCGAGCACAACGCCGACGAGGACGGTAAAAAACACCCAGTACGCCCAGATGGGCTTGCCCGACATGAACGACACGAACTTCTGTTCCGCTTCCTTGCTGATCTTTTCGACCTTTTCCATTTTAATCCCCCTTGCCGTACGTACTTAATAGTAGGTCGCCTCCCCGCGGGTGTCAATGACGAAAGAGACGGGCCGTTCAACGCTCCGCTCCCGCTTGCGTTATTACGCGGTCTGGTTTATGCTATTAAAATCAAGACTCTTTGGAGGTTCTTTCATGGCGGCGAAATTTGAATTCTACACGGACAAGGCGGGAAAATTTCGTTTCAGGCTCAAGGCGCCGAACGGTCAGGTTATCGCGACGAGCGAGGCCTATGAATCGAAGTCGAGCTGTATGAACGGAATCGAATCGGTCAAGACGAACGCCGCTTCTGCCGAGGTTGTGGAAGCGAAGGCGTAGCGCGCGGGGCGCGTCGCGAAACGCGTAAGTGTCGGCCGGAGACTTTATTGTCTTCGGCTTTTTTTTCCGCTGTACGAAACGGGGCGGGTTGGATACACTGAACGAAACACATAGCAAACAAGGAGCCCAACATGCCAACCTGGACGGACGCAAAGGCCGAAATTTCCGCGCAAAAGGCCGGATACGACGAGAAACGAATAGAACTCCTGACCGACTATTTCGGAAACCTCGTCGATTCGGGAAAGGTACGAGCCGCGGCCTTCCTGATGGCTCGCAAGGGCAAGGTATTCGCCCATCGCGCGGCGGGCAAACACGACCTTACGGAAAATTCGGCGCCGATCAAGCCGGACGCCATCAAGCGCATGGCCTCGATCACCAAGATATTCACCGCGGCCGCGGCCATGAAGCTCGTGGAAGACGGAAAACTCTGGCTCGAACAACCGGTCAAGACGCTGATAAGCGAGTTCGACAACCCCATGTACGGGGGCATTACCCTCTGGCACCTCCTTACCCACACGGCGGGGCTCCGCGCCGACGGCGGCTACTTTCTCGAGCCGTACCCGATCGACATCTTCGACCTCATCGACTCGGAAGACTGGATCAAGCGCGCGCTTTCGGGACCGATCCAGTCGAAGCCCGGGGAACACTGGGATTACTCCACGCTCGGATTTTCCTTCGTGGGCGAGATGATCACGCGGGCCTCGGGCCGACCGGTGGAGACCTACGTCGAGGAGGAAATCTTCAAGCCGCTCGGGATGACGCGAAGCTTCTTCAACCCGCCGGAGAACCTCAAAAAGGAGATCACCGTCACGGGAGAGTGGGAACCGGGCGACATCGCGGGCACGGAAGACAAACCCCACTTCAGCCTCGGCGGTTTCGGCGCCTACGCCTCGCTGCCCGATCTCTTCAGGTACGCCCAGTGCTTCCTCAACGGCGGAACCCTCGACGGCGCGCGAATCCTCGGACGCAAGACGGTCGAGACGATGACGCGAAACCAGCTTGACGGCGTCACCTCGTTCCACTGGGGCAAGAACTGCCGCAACTACCGCCAGGGACTCGGATGGGGTTTCTACTGCGACGGACCCACCGTCTCGCCCGAGTGCTACAACCACGAGGGCTGGGGCTGGTGCTCCCTCTTCGTCGATCCGAGGGAGGAGTTCGTCTACGCGAGTTTCACGAACACGCACGAGGAATGGAACCCCGACGTCATGGTCAAGCCCCGTGCTATCGCCTTCTCCGGCATCGTCTGAAAGGAACGCCGTGAAAACGATCAGGGACACGCTTAAGACGCTCAAGGCGGTGGCCTTCGTGACGTGGAAGGAGTGGGCGGCGTACCGCTCGCACATGCTCCTTTCGCTCGTGGTCGGCCCCGCCTTTTTCCTCGCCCAGGTATTCATCTGGCACGCCGCGTACGCGGGCCGCGAGACGCTCGGCGGCTTCACGCTCGAGCAGATGCTGCTCTATTACGGCGCGTCCTCGGTTATCTACTATCTTACGATGGACTTCGCCGACTGGAACCTGCAGATGCTCATAAGCTCGGGGAAATTCCTCACCTACGTATTGAGGCCCATGTCGCACCGGTACTTCGCATTCTCGCAAAAGGTCGGGCACCGCATGCTCGGCTTCGTCTTCGAGTTCGTTCCCGTGTGGCTCATCTTCTTCTTCGTCTTCGGCATCCGCCTCGTGCCGGTCTCCGCGCTCTGGACCGTCGTCTCGGTCGCGTTCAGTTTCGTCATCCTCTTTCTCGTAAACTACTCGACGGGCATCCTCGCGTTCTGGCTGACGCGGACCGATGGCATCCGTTCGCTCGTCAGGCTCCTGCGCGATCTTCTCGCCGGCGTCTTCATACCCCTGTCGTTCTTCCCCGAGACGGTACAGCGCGTACTCTTCTTCCTCCCGTTTCAGTTCGTCAGCTACGTTCCCGTCCGCGTCTTTCTCGGATCGTACGAACTCGCCGGCTGGAAGTTCGACATCCCCGTCATCGTCGCGATTCAGGGCGTCGCGGTGCTCGTCATGCTGGTCGTCACCGAGTGTCTCTGGCGGCTCGGGATCAGGCGGTTTACGGGGGTCGGCGCGTGAAACACTGGACGCTCGCCCTCTTCGCCCGATCGCTCCGCACCTCCTTCGCCGAGCGCGCCGCCTACCGCGGGGATTTCATCCTGAGCTTCGCGGTCTCTTTCCTCCTCGAGCTCGTCGCGCCGCTCGTCACCTTCCTCATCTACCGCTCGGGCACGGCCTTCGCGGGATGGACGATGGAGGAAGCACTCCTCATCCAGGCGGTGTTCCTGCTCGCGCGCGGAATCGCCTTCCCGCTTTTCTTCGGCATGGTCTGGGTCGTCTTCAACCAGGCCCGCGAGGGCACTTTCGAGATCACCCTTCTCAAACCGCGCTCCCCGCTCCTGCTCACCTTGCTCCGCGGGATCGACGTCGAAGGGATAAGCCGCGCCCTCGGCGGCCTCGCGCTCGTCGTTTTCGTCGCGCGCGCCCTACCCGCGCCGGGACTCGCCGGCGTCCTCTCGTTCGTTCTCTTTCTCGGACTTTCGGTCCTCATCCTCTTCGGCTTCGCCCTTATCCTCGCGGCGAGCCTTTTCGTCTGGGTCGGCAACGCCCGCGTCATCGAGCTTCTGGAAGCGGTGCTCGTGTTCTCGCGGTATCCCGACTCGATCTTCGCGAAGCCCCTACAGTGGGCTTTCACGGTAGGGCTACCCCTGTCGATGATCGCGCTCTTTCCCGCCGAGGCCCTCCTCGGCAGGTTCAGCGCGCGCATGTTTCTCGCGATTCCCTCGGCGCTGGTTTTCTTCGCCCTGGGATACCTTTTCTGGAAGACGATGATCCGGCGCTACGCCGGCGGCGGAGGCTGACGATGCAGATTACGGTCAAGGGACTGACGAAGACGTACACCACGTGGAACCGGGGAAGCACCTTCGCGGAGGTAGTCAAAAGCCTCGCGCGCCGGAACAAGACGGAGGTCCGCGCGCTCAAGGGAATCGATTTTTCCATCGAGGAAGGCGAGCTCGTCGGCTTCCTCGGGCCCAACGGCGCCGGAAAATCTACGACCCTCAAGATACTCACCGGGGTCCTTTATCCCACGTCGGGAGAGGTGTCGGTGATGGGCGTGTGCCCGTGGAAGGACCGCAAGCGCTACGTCGCCAACATCGGCGCCGTCTTCGGGCAGAAGTCCCAGCTCGTGTGGGACATACCGCCGGTCGATTCCTTCATGATGAACCAGGCGATCTACCGGATTCCCGACGCGGAATTCAAGCGGACGATGGACCGGCTCACCGGGATGCTCGACGTGAGAACGCAGATGAACCAGCCCACGCGGAACCTTTCGCTCGGCGAGCGCATGAAGTGCGAGTTCATCATGGCGATGCTCCACAACCCGCGGATCGTCTTTCTCGACGAGCCGACCATCGGCCTCGACGTGATAGCGAAGGACCGCATACGCGAGTTCATCCAGGAGATGAACGGGGACGGCGTCACCTTCATCCTGACCACGCACGACCTCGGCGACGTCGAGCGGCTCGCGCGCCGGGTGATCGTGGTGAACCACGGAAGCATAGTCTTCGACGACGGGATCACCTCGCTCAAGCGCCACTTCGGCGAGAAGAAGATCGTGACGGCAGCGACGGCGTCGCCCTGTTTTTGCGACGAGTCCGGAGGGGAACTGCCGTTGCCCGCCGGCGTCAAGCTCCTGAACCGGCTCTCTCCCGCGGACGTGGAGCTCGAGTGCGACACCTCGCTCACGGAGCTTCCCGCGCTGATCGGACTGGTCACCGAGCGGTACGGACTTCGGGATCTCGCGGTTCAGGACCTGCCCATCGAGACGGTGATAAAGGAAATCTACAGCAGGGATTGACGCGACGAAGGGGTAGCGGAGAAACGGCGACGGCCCGTCGGGGACGCCGCCGGGCGCTCCCCGACAGGCCGTCGCCTTTCGGAGCGAGGGGAAGGCCTTCCCCTCGAACGCCTCTTCAGCGATATTAGACATTAACGAGGATGTGACGTTTTTACACATAACGTCAATTCGTGAAAGCGGCGCCGCGCGTACTATAGTGGTACCCATGAAATACCATACACGCAATACGATCCGCGCCTTTTTATCGGCGCTCATCCTGCTCGCGGCGGAACTCGCCGTCTCGTGCGCGCAAGAGTCGGGAGGCGACCCGTCGCCCGTCACGCAAAGTTCCGACGCGGCGCTCTCTTCGCTCGCGGTTTCCGCGGGTACCTTGAATCCCGCGTTCGCGGCGGGTTCGCTCGCCTACGCGCTTTCGGTAAGTTCCGATACCGCGGGACTCGTCGTCACGCCTACCGCGCACGACGCGCTTGCCACGATCCGCGTCCGCGTGAACGGCGGTTCGTACGCGGTGGTTGCGTCAGGCGCTGCTTCCGGAACGCTCGCGCTCAATACGGGGACAAACTCCGTCGAGGCGGAGGTGACGGCCGAAGACGGCACGACCCGAACGTACGCGATAACCGTCACGCGGCCGGCAGCGGGGGTCGCGAGCCTTTCGGCCCTCTCGATCGTCAGCGAGAGGATGTACCCCGCCTTCTCGACAAGCGTCGAGAACTACGCGTGCACCGTAGCGGACGGGATCTCGTCGATAAGGATCATACCGACCGCGACGTCGGCGGGTTCCGTCATCAACGTGAACGGAACGACCGTCTCCTCCGGATCGGAGTCGCAGTCGATATCGCTCGCCTCGGGGATCAACGCGGTCACGGTCACCGTCACGAACGGTGGCGCGGGCAAGACCTATGCGATCAACGTCAAGCGCGCGACGCAAGGGCCGCTCGTCACCGTCAATTTCACGTGGGGCGAAAACAACAGCTCGTCCTACGATAATATCTACGCGATCTGGCTCGAGAAGGAAGACGGGACGCTCATCCAGAACCTCTACGTGTGCAACCGCCTGCTTCCCGGCGGCGGATTGACGAACACGGCCCTGCCGCACTGGAGTTGCAACAAATACGACGCGGCCGAGGTGGACGGGGTCTCGGGAGCGACGAAGAAGAAACAGGACTTCACCGTGTCGGGGTACCTCAAGGACGACGACATCGGGAAGTTCCGGATTTGCTTCGAAAGCGACCATTCCTTCGATCCCAACGACTGGTTCTCGGATCAGCCCGCGCTTCTCTACTCGGCGCTCGTCGACCGATCGGCCCTCGCGAGCCCGTACACCCTCGAGTTCGAGGCGTGGACGCCGAACGAGGGAACGAAAAGCACGCTCGCCGCGTACATAGGCGAGCTCGTCGTCGGCGCGAAGCAGACGCTCGGTCGGCTCAAGTACATCACGCACTTCAAGGACGAGACGCCGGCAAACCCGAACAAGCCATTTGGCGCGGCCGACCCGACGAGAAGCTCGACGCGCATCGTCGGCGGGATAACCGCGACGGTGGCGGAGTAACGAATTGATCGAGGCGCGCGATAGCCGGGTTTTCCCCGCGAAACCCGGCGGCGCGCGCTATCCCTTACGTATGAAGCCGTTCGCCTTCGCGATTCTGCTCGCGGCCATACCCCTTTACGCACAGCAAGGATCGACCATGGACGAGGATACCCGCGCGTTTTTCGGGTCCCGATACGAGAATCCCGTCATCGAGACGGCCTTCGACGAAAGCCGGAGGGTCTTTCCCTCGCTCGGCTTTTTCGGCGTCTTCGAGAGACGGAACCTCGTCGAGGATCCGCTCGTTCCGGACATCTGGATTCGAACCCCCTCGGGCGGTTTTTACCGAAACCACGACGTCGAGACCGCGCTCGCGGAAGCCGGCATCGCCCCGAGCGACGAGAAAGATGCCCGCGTTTTCGCGCGCGAAATTTTGCGAGTCAAGTATCGTTCGTGTCAGCCGCTCTCCGTACCCGCCCCTTCCGTCCAAAAGACCGAATCGGGATATGTCGTCACCGTCCAGGCGTACTACCCCGACTTCCGATACGCGCGCCATTACTCCTTTTACGCGGACGCGTACGTCGACTATGTCGTTACAATGGAGGGTGGCGCGTATACGGTCACCGAAACGCGCGCGCTCCAAAAGGGCGACGAGACGACGAAACGACTCGAGGAGAATCTCGCGACCGCCGTCATCGAGGCCCTTCGGGACGGAAACCTCTTCGCGGGACTCATCCCCTATCTTGAAAAGAAGTCTCTCTACGGATTGAGCGACCCGAGCGACGTTGAAACCGCGCGAAACCGCGTAGCCGAACTCGCCGAACTGTGGGCAAACGGCTTCGCACGGCCACACCCCGCGCTCGAAAGCCTAGCCCGGCAAGTCCTCTCGCGAAATCCCGATTTCAGGTTTGACTCGGACGCCGTCTACGCGGCGACACAAGACCGTGCCGCGACCCGAGGTGTCGAACGGTATCGGGAGAACCTTTCCATCCTACTTCAGGATATTGTCGCAAAAGCCGGGGGATGAGAGGGGAGAAAACCGAGAAGGACAGAGAAGCGACTTTTATATACCTACCGGTAGGTATATAAAGTTACGTTATAACCCGACTCTTCATAAATTCCACTTTCCTCTTGCTTTTATGTAATCTTTACATTACTCTTTGAATGGTTAACAGTACATCTTGTAATGTTAATCGAACAAGGAGGTCCTCATGACCACGCAAATGAAACGGTGCGTTCTCTTTCTGACCGGAAACGTCGCGATAAACGCCCTTTTTATCGCCCGTGTCGCGACCCGCGTAACGGCCAGCCTCGTTCCCGATCCCCTCTCGAACCCGGACGACAGGATTTGGTGGGCCCGAGTAATCCTCGCCTATGTCGCCGCGCAAATCATCTTCCGCGTCCTCGCCATGATAACCCTCGCCGCGCACAACGCCGCGACCGGAGAGACCGAAGCGGTCGACCGGGAGGACGAACTCGACAAACTCATCGACCTCAAGTCCACCGCCCTCACGAGCGGCGTCTTCATGGTCTTTTTTCTCGCCGCGCTCGCGACGCAAGCCTTCGCCCTACCCCTCTACGCGCTCTTCGCAACCCTGTCAGCTGGGATGATCGTCTCCGGCCTCGCGGGCGACGCCGCGAACCTCGTCTCGTACCGCAGGGGGTACTGATTATGCCGAAAGGAGCCGTTCGCAACACGATACGCCGCCACCGATTCGACGCGAACGAGATGACCCAGCAGGAGCTTGCCGACAAGGCGGGCGTCACGAGGCAGGCGATCATTTCAATCGAAAGCGGCAAGTACAGCCCGTCCCTCGAACTCGCCTTCAGGATAGCCCGCGCGTTCGACGCGCGACTCGAGGACGTTTTCGGTTGGGAGGAGGAGAAAGAATGAAGGCGATCGTATACGACAAAAAGGCGAAACCATACCAACTGGTCGAGCGGGACATACCCGTGCCGGAGCCGATGCGGGGAGAGGTTCGCGTGCGCGTACGCGCCGCCTCCGTCAACGCGGCGGACTGGAGATCGATGAAACTCGGCATTATTCCCCGCTCGGGCGTGTTCGGCGCCGACGTGTGCGGCGTCGTCGACGCGGTCGGTCTCGGCGTCAGTGAATGGAAGCCGGGAGACGAGCTCGTCGGCGACCTTTCAGGCTCGGGGTTCGGCGGTTTCGCGGAGTTCGTCCGCGCGCCCGCTTCCGCCTTCGTCCGTAAGCCCGCGGGCCTCGACCCGCTCACGGCAAGCGCCGCGCCGCTCGCGGGGGTGACGGCCCTGCAGGCGCTCCGGTACGCGGGAGAGATCTCCCCCGGAGAATCCGTGCTCGTGGTCGGGGCGGCGGGCGGCGTCGGCTCCTTCGCGGTACAGCTCGCGCGTCTCGCGGGCGCCCGCGTCACGGCGGTCACGAGCGGCGCGAACGTCGAGGCCGTCGCCGCACTCGGAGCCACCCGCGTCGTCGATTACAATCGCGAGGATTTTACGCGACTTTCCGAACGCTTCGATCTCGTGCTCGCTATCGGCGGAAACGAGTCGATGGGCGCGTACGCGCGGCTCCTGAAACCGGAAGGGACCTGCGTCGTCGTCGGAGGTTCGCTCGCGCAGGTTTTCGCGGCCCTCTTGCTCGGCCCCGTCCGCTCCCTGGGAAAGAAGAAGCACCGCGCCCTCGCAGCCCGGCCGGACGCGCGGGACCTTTCGTACCTGTTGGATCTCGTCGAAAAAGGAGCGATCGCGCCGCGGATAGAACGAGCGTACGCCTTCTCCGAGATACCCGAGGCGATGGACTACGCGGGACGGGGTCACGCGAGAGGGAAGCTTGTCGTCGACTTCGAAAGGAGGCTGACATGAAGCAAACGGATAAAGCAAGCTCGTGGCGGTCGGTCGGGGCGGTCTCAGCCCTCTACCTTGCCCTCTCATACGCCGTCGGCATCTCGATCTTCCTCGTCGCGCTTCGCTATAACGAGATCACGGATCTCGCCGGAAGGCTCGCCGTCGTTGTCGATCATCCCTCCCTCGTCTTCGCGACGAACCTCCTGATGTACGTCGTCTTCGGTCCCGCCCTCGCCGCTCTCGCGCTCGCGATACGGAACGAGGCGGGAAGCGTCGCGCGCGAAGACGCGGGCGACGGCGACCGGGCGCGCGGTATTCCCGTCCTCGTCGATCTCGCCGCGGCCGTCGGCGTCATGTGGGCGACGAGCCTCGTCGCGAGCGGGATGATCGCGAACGCCGCGATAGCTCCGGCAGTCGAACTAGCCGCCACCGACCGCGCGGGGGCCGAGGCCTACTGGCGCGCGATCGAAACGGTCACGACCGGTCTCGGGAACGGCAACGGCGAGATACTCGGAAGCCTCTTCACCCTCTTCGCCTCGCTCGCGATTCTCAAAGGCGCGCTTTTCCCGAAAGGCATCGCCGTCCTCGGCCTCGTCGCCTGCGTTCCGGGCTTTATATCGGTCTTGCCGAACCTCCACGACCTCGCGGGGATCTTCGGCGTCATTCAACTCGTCTGGTTCGTCGCTCTCGCCCTTTCATTCGCGAAGAAGGCTTCACGCTGAGGGCTCCCCGACTTCGCCCAGAAGCTCGTACATGAATCTCTCCTCCCTGAGGGTAAAAAGGCCGTACCATGCGTCGAGGGCCTTCGGGGTCAGGACGCCGAGTGCGGCGAGCACCTCGCGCGTGAACTCCACGGGCGCGAGGCCGGAGGCGGTGATGAGGCTTCCCGACGAAACCGCCGGCTTGTCGACGTAGTTCGACTCTCCCCGATACGCGGGGCACATCATCTGAAGATACCCCTTGCCGTTACTCGTATGCGGGACGGCGTCGAGGGCGCCGACGCTCGCGAGTCCCGTCGTCGCGTCGCAGATAGCGGCCACCCGTCCCCCGCGCGCGATCCGTTCTTTCGCGTAGAGGAGCACCGCGCGTTGACCCTCCTCGAGCCACTTCACGCTTCCGGGAAGGACGAGGATGTCGTCGTCTCCGACAACGTCGCCGTCAAAAACCGCGTCGGGAACGAGCCGCCAGCCGCCCATAGAGATAACGGGCGCGAGCGACGCGCCGACCCGCACGATCTCGACGGGCGCGATGCCCTTTTTGAAAAACCGGCCGGATGCGAGCTCCGCCGTCAGGAACGCGATTTCCCAGTCCGCCATCGTGTCCAGTATGTACAAAAAAACCTTCATGTCAGAACCTCCGTCATACGCGTGAGTATAGCGGAAGGCCGTGACATCCTCTGTCAGGGTTTAACGCGAATCGTCACCCGTCTTGCCGAGAGTCTCGATCTTTCCCTTCAGTTTCCTGTTGAGCGTGGAGTAATCGTAAAAGAGCAGGGCCGTCGCCGCGATTCCGAGCACCTCCGACACGGCGATGATGAGAAGGCCGGGAAGTGGAAAGGAGACGTTCCAGTACAGGTTGAACGCGTGCGTGCCCAAGGCGATAACGAGTATGACGACCGCGAAGGCAAGCGGCGGACGACGGCGAAAGGCGAGATAGGCGAGCGTGAAGCAGATGTTGCTGACAAAGCCGATCGTCGCGCCGGCTATCGAACCCGCAATCACTCCGAGGGAAAGAGCCCCGCCGGTCAGCGCCTGGAAGGAAACGCCCACGCACAGGCCGATACACGCGGAAATCAGGATTACCTTGACCAAATCCCTGACGACATCCATCGCTTCCCCCTACATATTCAGGAACTGCTTGAAGTCCCGAACGTAATTTCTCGATACCTCTATACGCTCCTCGCTGCCGGTAAACCGCAGAAGGATTCTCCCGCCGAACCAGGGGATGATCTCGCGTATCTTGAGGATGTTGACGATGTTCGACTTGTTGACCCGGATAAAATTCCGGCACGCGATAAGGTTTTCCATTTCGAAGAGTTTGTGCTTGATCTCGTACGCCTGTTTTTCGGTATGCGCGTACAGGGAGTTGCCCGAAGAGCGGAAAAACAGGATATCGGAAAGGAGCAACGGCTCGAAGGTTTCGTGCTTCCGTCCGATCAGGAATTGCGGACCCTGACGTTCGGGATTGAGTCCGTTCAAGAAGCGGACAAGGGGAGCCAGGTTCGAAGCGCTGAATGAAACGAAAAACCCGTCATCGGGCGCGGGGTACCCCCGCTCGACCAAGGCGAGATCGGCGGACTCCGATTCGACGGAATCCATGGAGCGGAATAGCTCCCTCAGGAGATTCGCGGTCTCGGTCGACGCGCTGATCTTGTAGGTAATCATCTCGCCTTATAGTAAGTCCGAGGCTGGGCCTTGTCAATTCGCGACTCACGCCGAATCGCGCGTCTTGCACCGCGAATTCGACCTCTTGTCAGGAAACGCGCGACGGCGCCCGGGCTACACGGTACACTCCGGCACAGGAGTGACTATGCTGATACGCCTCGAAAACGTTCACAAGTACTATATGCTCGACAAGGTACGGATCGCCGCCCTCGTCGCCGTAAATCTCGAGATCGACAAGGGCGACTTCGTCTGTCTCATGGGACCGAGCGGATCGGGAAAATCCACGCTCTTGCACGTCATGGGATGCATTGAAAACCCCTCGTCGGGCGACGTCCTGATCAGCGGGGAAAACGCGCGGATGATGAACGACGCGGCCCTGTCCCGTTTCCGGAACCGGCACGTCGGGTTCATCTTCCAGAACTTCAATCTCGTCTCCGTGCTCAACGTGCGCGAAAACGTCGAGTTTCCCCTGGTATTACGCGGCGGAAAACCGGACCGAAACCGCGTCGAGTCCGTAATCGAATCGGTGGGACTCGCGGATTACCTGAAACACCGGCCCGACGAGCTTTCCGGGGGTCAACGCCAACGCGTCGCCATCGCGCGCGCCCTCGTCGGAGAGCCCGATATCATCATCGCCGACGAGCCTACCGCGAACCTCGACTCGAAGACGGGCGGCGTGATCGTCGACCTCCTCACGCGCCTTAACGAAGACTCGAAAACAACCTTCGTCTTCTCCACCCACAACGAGTCGCTGTCCCGATTCGCCAGACGTACCGTGCGTATCCTCGACGGCGAGATCGTGAAGGACTAGGGTGCGACCGATGGTATACCTCGCGATCGCCTTCCGCAATATAACGAAGAACCTCAGGAAAAACGCGTTGACGGTTCTCATGATCTCCTTCGGGATCGTCGCCCTCTCGCTCTACGGCGGCTCGAACGCGTATATGTTCAGCCAATTCAGGAACAGCGCGATCAAAACGCAATTCGGAAACCTCCGGATCCACGCGAAGGGCTTTTCGGAGCATGGCAGGGTATCCCCCTACGGATACCTGATCGAGCGCTACTCGGAGATCGAGCGGGAACTTCTCCGCAACGATGACATCGACTACGTGGCGCCGCGTCTCTCCTTCGCCGGGATCGCCGCGAGCGACGAGCGAAGCGCCGTGGTCAGGGGCTTCGGCGGCAGAGCGGAGGCTGAGTCCCGGATGGAGTGGGGCAAGGTGTCGAGCGGGTCGTTCTTCGGATCGTGCGATCGTGACGGGATCTCCCGGGCGATCCTGGGAGAAAACGCCCTCCGGAAAGTCGGCGCCCCGCTCGGCGACAGCGTCACCGTCCTCGTCACCATGAAAGGCGGCGGCGCGTCTGCGGGCGACTTTCTGATTACCGGCGCCAAAAAGGGCTTCGGCTGGAGCGACATACTGAACGGCATGCTGATGGTCGCGGACCTGTCCGGCGTTCAGAGCCTCGTCGGCGCGGAAGACGCGGTCGATACGGTCATCGTCCATCTGAAAGAGGGGCGCGACGCCGGGAAAGCCGAAGGCAAAATCACGGCATTTTGCGCGGAACGCGGCCTCGAATGGCGCAGATGGGACGATCTCGCGGTATTTTACGCGAGATCCCGCGAGGTCTTCGCGATGAACGAGCGGATCCTTACGGCGATACTTCTCGTAATCTCGGTCTTCGTCATCGTCAACACCCTCTACATGGCCTACATGGAGCGCGTGCGCGAAATCGGCGCCATGCGGTCCATCGGCGCGACGAGGTCATACGTCGCGCGTATCGTCATGTGCGAAGGCGCCATCCTCGCGATAATCGGCTGTACCGCGGGCGTCATACTCGCCTCGGCGATCTCGCTCCTGGTAAACGTCCTGGGCGGCATCTACCATCCCGCGTCGGTCTTCAACGAGGAGCCCTTCCGTACGCTCATACGACCGGAACCCACGTCGATCCTCGCGTATTACGCCCTCTTCGTGGGCGTCTCGATTGTCGCCTCGCTCTTCATATCGATACGCGCGTCGCGGATATCGATCGCGGATTCCCTCCGCTGGAACTAAAGGAGATACCCATGCCCTACCTTACCCTCGGTTTGAGGAACCTGATCAAGCACGCGCGAAAGACGATCCTTACGCTCCTGACGGTCTCGTTGGGATTCGCCTGCCTCCTCCTCGCGAAAGGCTACACGAACTATTGCCTGTGGGGATTGCGCGAGTCGATTATCAACGGCGGCGTCGGACACTTCCAGATTCACGCGTCGGGATACGCCGACCGGAACGGAGACGACGACATCCGCCTCATTTACGGCTACCGCGCGGCCCTTCGCGAACTCTCCCTCGTACCCGGCGTGCTCTTCGTCGCCCCGCGTCTTTCCCTTACGGGCCTCCTCACGGGCCGCGAAAGCACCGCTATCGTCGTCGGACACGGCGGCCGGTATCGGGAAGAAGACAAACTCATGGCCTTCTCGACCGTGGACCGCGGCGACGGCAAAAGCGGCG
Organism: Spirochaetota bacterium; assembly: GCA_023393015.1. Lineage (GTDB taxonomy): Bacteria > Spirochaetota > Spirochaetia > Treponematales > Treponemataceae > Teretinema. The sequence continues at coordinate 18,251 of JAEWMY010000006.1, read as the reverse complement.
ACGAGGCCGAGAACATCGAGGAACTGCAAGTCCGTAACGTCCCGGCGAGCGGCGCGGCCAACGGCATACTCATCGGGCGGGGCGTCGCCGATACGACGGGTCTTTCCGTCGGGGACGACTGCGTCCTTTCGGTCGCCACGAGCTCAGGCGCGGTCAACGCGATGGACTTCACGGTCACGGGAATCGTGTCCACGCAGCTCGAAGAGATGGAAAACGCCTTCGCGTGCGTTGCCCTCGACACCGCGCAAGACCTTCTCGGAACCCCCGAGTCTATCGACACCCTCATCGTCATGCTTACGGATACGGACGCGGTCGCGGCGACGGCGCCGATCATACGGGAAACTTGCGCGAGACACGGACTCGAGTACCGCGTCTGGAACGAGATCGTTCCGTATTACGAGGGGGCTAGCGAGTTCTATTCGTCCGCCATGAACGTCGCACTCGTCGTCATCCTTTCCGTCGTCGTATTCGCCGTCGCCAATACGACGCTCATGTCCTTCTACGACCGCATGCGGGAGATAGGCGCCATGCGGGCGGTCGGGATGAACGCCGCGCAAACGGTTCGACTCGTCGGGACCGAAAGCCTCCTCATCGGAATCGGCGGTTGTCTCGCGGGGATCACCCTCGCCCTCACGGTCGCCTGCGCCGTCAACGCCGCAGGCGGCATCCCCTTGCCGCCTCCTCCCGGAAACACTCGCGCGTACCGCGGGCTGATCTTCGTCGAGCGGCTCGACGCGCTTCTCTATTCCGTTCTCTTCGCGTGCGTTGCTCTCGCGGCATCCCTCGTGCCCGCGCGCAAGGCGGTACGGATATCGATCTCGGACACCTTGCGCTGGATATAAGGCGTAAGAATATAAGGAGAAAGCGAATGAAAAGAATCGCGATCATGCTCGGCACGCTCGTCACAGTCGCGAATGCCGCGAACGCCCTGGACGGCGAAGTGCTCCTATCACGCGTCGACGAACGCCGCGCCGTCGGTCAGTCGTTCCGGTTTGACATCAAGATCGAGGATTACGAGAACGGAGTCCTCGTCCAGAGCGCGACGATGTCGGGAAACGCGAAGGGAGCGAACAAGACGCTCGTCGAGTACCTAGAACCAGCGAACATGCGGGGTAAAAAACTCCTGATGGTTGACGACGAAACGTTTTTTTTCGCTCCGAAAACGAAACGCCCCGTCAGGCTCACCGCCTCGCAGCGCCTTATGGGGCAAGCCTCGAACGGAGACGTCATGAGCGTCAGATTCGGCGCGGACTATACTCCGACGATCGAAGGGGAGGATATCATCGACTCGGAATCGGGGCCGGTCGAATGCCTCACGCTCCGGCTCGTCGCGAAGCGTACGGGTACCGCTTATGGCGCCATGAAACTCTGGGTCGCGAAAGCGGGGAACTTCCCCGTCAAGGCGGAATGCTACGCCGCGAGCGGGAAGCTCCTCAAGACGGTGGAGTACGGTCGGATACGGACCATGGGCGAAAAGGAGATCGTCACGAGGGCGATCCTCCGGGACAAGATCGCGAAAGACGCCTGGACCGTGATCGATTTTCTCGACATGACCGAGGCCGAAATCCCCGACGCTTTCTTCACCAAAGAATACCTCTCGCGGATGTAAAAGGGGACTCTACGGAATGAATCGTACGGAGCGCGCGCTATTGATTGCTTTTCTCTCCCTGCTTGCCCGCGCGGCCCTAGCGCCGCGGGCAACGTGCGAAGTCCCCTTCGCGGGAGGCAAGCTGTCCGCGAGCGTCGAGTCGATTCATCGGTACGCCGCGCGGGAAAGCGCGCTCAATCCCGGGAACGTCCATGGCATCGACGAGGGCTATGCCGACCAGGCGCGGTACGCCCTCGGATACGCCGTTACGACCGATCGGTATTCCTTCACCTTCAACGATTACGGAAACGTTTCGTTCTCAGGCGGACTTTCGGGATGCAATCGCGTCGGCGAGATCTACACGACCGTGAAACTCGGAACGGTATTCGTCGACCTCGGGAAAAAGCGCGTCTGCCAGTCCCAGAACTATTTCAAGTCGCCGATCAACTTCGCGCTCGAAGACTACTCCGACTTCGATCTTCGATACTCGAACGGTCGCGCGATGGCGAATCTTGAATGGTTCTCGGACTTCGGCGTCGTCGCGCTCTCGTTTATCCCGGAAATCGACTTCAAGGGTAACCTCGCGCGGTACCTGTCGCCGCCCCAACGGCGTCAGTGGTACGCGCGGTATGACGTCACCGTCGGAGACTACGCGATCGGCCTCGCCGCCTCGTTCGACTACCGCTGGAGGACGGGCGCGCAGGTCTCGCGATCCGTCGGACGGTACGCGGAGGCACACGCGGAACTCGTATTCGACGAAAAAAGGGAACGCGTCGAACTGGTCGAGAGCGCGAATCCGTCAGTACCGCCCGAGATCCGCGCGGGCTCGGTACGCAACCGGCTCGAGGCCGTCATCGGGCTAACCGTCAACCTGCCGCGCGTTTCCGTTATCGCGGAATACTACGGTACCGGTGCCGGTTACTCCGCGCGCGAGTGGGAGGCTATCGCCGACCGTTACCGCGAGATCGCGCGCGCCGACATGAGCGAACCCGTGAATCTCTATGCCGCCGGCCTCGCCATGAGCGCGCACGCGCTGAACGCGGGAATCAACGGACGGAATTACCTCATGATCCGCGTTTCGAACCCGTCAACCGACGAATACGAACTCTCGCTTACCGCGCTCGCGAACCTGCAAGATTCCGGAGTCATACTCATGCCCGCCGTCGGCTATTCCGGCTGGGACAACCTGAGCGTCAAGGCGAGCTTCATGAAGCGGTTCGGCGGGCCGTACGCCGAGTATTCCCTCTACGGGACGGACTGGGAGTGCGCCCTGTCGATGGAATTATCACTGTAATGAACCGCTCGCGGAAACGCCCTTTGCGGCGCGAACCGCGACGCGATGCCGTCACGTAACGAAAGGAGCCACCATGAAAAAGAAAACCGTCGCCCTCGCCCTCGTCCTCGCGTTCGTATCCGCCATCTTCGCCACGGATCAGGAAGAATGTTTCCGGCTGAACGAGTACTTCAACAAGAGCCCGGCCGCGGCCCACGCTAAAATCGCCGAATACGAGCGCCGACTCGCCGAAAACCCGGACGACCACTACGCGCATCTCGCCATCGCCATCCTCTATTCGGCCCTCTCCTCCCCGATGGATAACCCCGAAAGGGGCGCGTCGGAAAAGATCGTCGAACACAGCGAGCGGTTCGAGAAAACCGAGAAAGACAATCCCCTCGCCATGACCTATTACGGCCTCGGCTGCTCGCTCGTGAGTCGGGACTCGGGAAACCCCTTCAGGAAAATGAAGATGGTCAAGAAGGGAATCGCCGTCTTCGACAAGGCCGCGAGCCTCTCGGCGAACCGTCCGATCGAATGGTTCGTCCGATATATGCGCGCCAACTTCTACATAAACCTTCCGTCGTCGTTCAAGAAACGCGACGTCGCCGTCTCCGACTTCGAGTACATCCGCGACCTCTACTCGGGGCAGAAGGAAATCGAAGGCTACATGTGCAACGCCCACTACAACCTCGGCGAGATCGAGAAGACGCGCGGCAACCTCGACGCCGCGACGCGCCACTGGAAAACCGCCGTCGAGATCAACGCGCGTCTCAACCTCAACTCGCGCGAGGGAACCAAGGCGAAGGAACAACTCGAACTGTTCGGGGAGTGAGGCGGACGAAATTCGCGCGGGCATATCGCCATCAACGCGAAAATCATACTATAATAAGCCATGGGAATCCGGCCACCCGGGATATTTTCGACGCTCCCACAGTCGTTCTTCTCGCCCCTCGCGAGCCCGAACCGGGCGCATTACGCGGCCCTCCTCGTCTCGTATTACCGTCTTTTCCAGGAGTCTCCCCACGGTATCGAGCGGAAGTCGCTTATCACCCGCTTCGCCGACTACTTCGACGCGCACCGCGAGCAGTTCGAGGCCGAGGAGGAAACCGGCGAGGACGACTATCTACCCGAAGACGACGTCGCCGCGGACACCTCGCGCTATCTCGCCATACGCTGCGTCAGGAAATTCGCGGCCTCAGGCTGGATAAGCGAGGAAACCCTTCCCGACTATACCCGGGTAATCAACATGACGACGCACGCCCGTCCCTTTCTCGACGCCCTCGCCAGGGTAGAAGAAGGGCTTTCGGTCGAATACGAAAGCCATGTCGTGTCGGTTTACTCTCTCCTGTGCGGGGACGCGGCCCGGGAGAACGGGCACTATCTCGTCCTCAACGCACACGCCCAGACGATCGCACTCATCGATTCCCTCAAGGTTCTCTCGCAAAGCATCCGCGAACACTACGAACGGCTGACGGACGAGTCCGAAGGTCTCGACGTCGCGGGCGTCCTCGCCCTCCACTACGACGCCTACGCCCTCGACGTCCTTGACGGGGCGTACAAGAGGCTCAAGACCTCGGACAACCTCTCCCGGTACCGCCCGCGCATCATCGCACAAGTCCGCGACTTCCTCGCGGACGGGCAATGGCTCGACGAAAGCTCGCTCAAGTACTCGCGCACGTCGGCGATCCCCATTTCCGACGCGCGCGACAAACTTAAGACAATGCTCGGGGAGATCCGCGACATCCTCAAGGCCGTCGACCCGCTCCTCGAGGAGATTGACCGACGCAATATGCTCTACGCGAAGTCGAGCGTGGAGCGGGTCAAGACACTCCTCGAGCCCGAGTCCACGATATCCGGGAAGATACTCCGCGCCGCGCGTGCCATGGCCGGGATCGCGGGACTGTACGCGAAGACGCCGCACCATCTCTATCGGGTCGCCACGCTTACCCCCGAGTCCCGTTACCGGCGCTGGCTATCCGAAACGATCCGCGTCGAATACTCCGAGCCTCCCGCGGTCGATTCCGCGGAATTCGAGCGACAGGAGGCGGAGTTCGCCCTCCGCGTCGCGCGTCAGCTCAACCCGGGCAAGATCGAGCGCTGGCTCGACGAACGGGGAGGAGATTCCCGCCCAGTACCGGCGCGCGAGCTTGCCGACTCGCCCGAAGGCTTCGTGCGACTTCTCTACGCGATCCTCTACGCGGACTCGATAAGCGACTCGTTCCCGTATCACGTCGAGGAAGGACCGGATGCAAAAGAAGTGGAGACCGCTTCCGGATGGACGATCCCCGACGTCACATTGAGGAGAAACAGATGATTACGGACTTTCGCGATCTCGCGCTCATAGGCGAGCTCACCGACCCGGAGGCGGACCTCTTCCGCCTCGCCTGCCAAACGCTCCTCACCAGAAGCTTCGTCATGCGCGGAACCGAGTCGAGCGACGCGGTCTGGGATTTTTCGATACGGAACATCCGCGTTCTCGAGGCATGGTTTTCCTGCGCGGGGATGTCCCTCAAACGCGACGAAATCCTCGGGGTCATCTCGCTCAGGCCCGTACCCGCGATGCGCACGAGGCTCGGCAAGGAAGAAACCTGCGCCCTTCTCGTCGCACGGCTCCTATTCGAGGAAAAGCGCGCGGAACTATCCCTTTCGCGTTTCCCCTCGGTCAGGCTCTTCGACTTCGTCCAGCGATATCGGACGGTGACCGGACTCGAGCTCAAGAAAACCCGCCTCGCCGAGATTCTCAGATCCTTCGCGCGCTGGCGGCTGATCGAGGCGAAGGGAGACCTTGACGATCCCGAAACGCCGATCGCCCTCCTCCCCTCCATCGCGATGACGCTCGACCAGGAAGGCGTTGACGAGATCACGGGCGCACTCGGGAACGGCGGAGGCGCGCCGGAGGAAGAACCAACTGAAGGAGACGGGGAATGATCGCGCTTCGGGAAGTCCGCCTGGTCAACTGGCACTACTTCAGGGACGAGACGTTCGAGATCGGCGAGCGCACGCTCGTCTCGGGCAACAACGCGATGGGCAAGTCGACGATAGTGGACGCGATACAGTATGCCCTCGCCGCCGACCTCAGAAAGGCCCGATTCAACCTCGCCGCGGGAGACCGCCGCGGAGGGCGCGACCTCGCCGGGTACGTGCGGTGCAAGATCGGAAGCGAGTCGACCGAGTATCTCCGCGGGGACACCGTCGCGCACGTCATGCTCTCGTTCAAGCGGGACGAGGGCGATTTTGTCGCGGGGGTTTGCGTCGAGGCCTTTTCGGACGGAAGGACGGCGGAGCGCTTCTGGCTGGGACCGGCCGTACGCCTCGCGGACGTCGCGGTACGCGCCGAGAACAATGCGCCCCTCGTCTGGCGGCAATTCCGCGACCGACTCGAAGGCCCCGGCGTCGAGTTCCACGAGTCAAAGCGCGACTATATCCGAAACCTTACCGACCGACTCGGGGTCTTCCGCAGGGTCGCGGACTACAACCCCTATCTCGAGACCTTTACCCGCTCGGTCAGCTTCACCCCGCTCGTCTCGGTGGACCGTTTCGTATGCGACTATATTCTAGAAGAACGGCCCTTGAGCGTGAAGACGATGAAGGACAACCTCGAATGTTACAAGGAAGCCGAACGACAGGCGAACGGAACGATCAGGAAGATCGCGGTCCTCACCGAGGTGCGCGCCCTTGCCGAGGAGCACCGTCGACTTCAGTCGAATCTCGCGAAGCAAGACTATCTCAAGGTCCTTATCGACAAGACGAACGCGATGGAAAGAGTCGAGAAAAACGGGCGCGAAACGAGAGAAGCGTCCGAACGCGCCGAGCGTCTCGCGTCCGAGATCGCGGACAACGCGCGCGAGCGCGAGGGACATTCCTCGACGCTCCGCGAGGTCACGGTCGCCCTGGCCCGGGATGACGCGCACTCCCTTTACGTAAAGATCAAGGAGGATATCGCGTCGCTCGAGCGCGAGCGCCGCGTAGCGGTCGACGAGGCGAAGAGATGCGACCTCGTTTTATCTCGGTGTGCGATCCTCGTAAAAGACGCCCTCAGCGCCGGCGACATAACAGACGCGAGAGACGGTGACAAACAGGACGAAACGCCGACCGAAGCGCGCGACCTCATTGACCTCTATTCGGATACGCTCGAAACCGCGCGTTCGAAAACAGAAAACCGCCGTCATGACGCGACGCGCGAACTTGCCGAAACGGAACGGTCATTGCGCGACTGCGACTCGGAACTCAAAGACCTTGAGCGAGGGATTCGGAAATACCCCGAGTCCTCGACGGAGCTCGTTCGCGCGCTCAAGGGCCGGGGAATCGAGTCGTGGATTCTCGCGGACCTCGCCGAGATTACCGATCCCGACTGGGCGAACGCCGTCGAAGGCTGGCTCAATACGCTCCGCTTCGCGGTTATCGTCGAAGGTTCCTCGTTCCAGGCAGCGCTCGAGGTCTACGACTCGCTCCCGAAGTCGATCGGGGGCGTCGCCCTCCCCAACATCGCAAAACTCAAGGCAAGGGCCGAGCAGGCGCACAGGGGGTCCCTCGCGACCCTCGTAACGAGCGAAAACCCCTGGGCGGCAGCCTACCTCAACGCGATACTCGGGGACGTCATGACGGCCGACATCGCCACGCTCAAAAACTACGGAAAGGCGATCACGCGCGAGTGCATGAGCTATTCGAACCATACCGCGACCCGCGTCAAGGAAGAGGTTTGGAAGAACCATTGGCTCGGAAAGCGCGCCCGCGAACGGAGACTCGCCGAACTTTGCGAGGAACGAACGAGCCTCGAGGAAAAGAAAACAACGCAATCCCGCGAGCTCGACGAGATTTCAGGACGCCTTCGCCTCATCGCCCAGGGAATCCGGTCCCTCGCGGACGTCCGCCCGCTCGCGGATTCGGCCGTACGCGCCGGAAAACTCGCGGCCAGGATCGCCGAGTTGAGCGACGATCTCTCCCGTATCGACATCTCCGCATTCGCCGCCCTCGAGGCGAAACGAGACGAACTGACGAAACTCATCGCGCTCCTCGAGACAAAGCGCGACGGGCTCACGACCGAGCGGGCCCGCGTAACCGCGGGGCTTGAGCAACTCGAGCGCGAGTCGGTAAGGTTAAAGAACGAACTGAACGACACAACGGGCGCGTTCGAGTCCTTTTGCGCCGAACGCGCGTCGGAACTTTCCGGCTTTGAGGAGTACGCGAACGAGCGTCTCAAACGCTCGAGTATATCGGAGATCGCCGCCGAATACGGCCCCGCGCGTAAGGGCATCGAGACCCGCGCGGAGAAGACGCTCGCGCAGTACCGTAAAAAAGTCGGCGAGTTCGCGAACCAGTTTAATTCTTTCGTGTCCGTCGAAATAGCCGATTACCCCGCGCTCGGGGAGATACTCTGGCGCCTCGAGCGTTCGGAACTCCCCCTCTACCGCGACCGGATCACGGCCGCGAGAGAGGACGCCGAACGCGAATTCCGCGAGCACTTCATAGCAAAACTCAACGAGTATATCATCGAGGCCAAGGAAAGCTTCCGCGAGATCAACGATACCCTCAAGGGCCTCGCTTTCGGAAACGACCACTACTCCTTTACCCTCGAGGAACGGTCCGACCGGCGCGGACAAATCAAGATCGTGCAAAAGGCCGCCGAGATCACGGGCTTCGACGGCGGACTCTTCGAGCAGATCGTCGATCCCGAGGAGCGAAAGGCGACCGAGGCGCTCTTCGAGAACATTATCCACGCCGACCTCGACTCGGCAGAGATGCGGAGCATCTGCGACTACCGCACCTATTTCTCCTACGACATACGCATACGCGACGCCAAGTCGATCGATCCCGCGACGGGGAAGCCGGTCGAGCTCTCGCTCTCCCGGGTCTTGCGCGAAAAGTCGGGAGGGGAGTCGCAAACCCCGTATTACGTCGCGATCGCGGCGAGCTTCTACCGCTTCTTCAAGGACAAACCGGAATCGACGGTCCGCTTCGTCCTCTTCGACGAGGCCTTCGACAAGCTCGACGACGAGCGAATCCGTAAGGTCATCGAGTTTTACTCGTCGATGGGAATCCAACTCATGATGGCCGTCCCGCCCGGCAAGATCGAGGCGATCGCCCCGCTCATGGACCGAGTCCACATCGTAAGCCGAGTCGGCCAAGAAGCGCGCATACGCGAGTTCCGCGCCGTCGCCGGGGAAACCGAATGACGCCGGGGGAATCCAGGATACTCGAGACCCTCGCCGGGCGATTCTCGCGATCCGCCCACGCGGAGGGAGGCTCCGCCCTCCGCCTCACGCCCGAGCGATCCTTCGCTGATTTTCTTTCCGCGGGCCCCGACGTCTACGAGTCTTTTCTCGAGGCCGCGGAGAAACTGGAATCGGACGGGATCGTCACGCTCGCGTGGAAACGGTTCCGCAAGGGCGAGGAGCTCGCCTCGATCACGCTCCGGGACGCAAAAGCCCTCTTCGTTTATCTCGGCCGACCGCTCCCCTCGGACCAGGCGGAACGCGCTCGCGACGCGGCCCGAGAGGCGCTCGCGCGCGTCGCAGACGATCCGTCACGCGCTTTCTTCTCCTGGCTCGCCGAAAACATCCGTTCGCGCGATGTCGCGGACGGCGACCGCAGGATAGACCTCGCGCGAGCGATAACCGATTTTACGCTCCTCACCGACTCGCTCGCCGTTCGCGCAAAGGACGGTTTTCTTTCGGGCATCACGCCGCGCGCCCTTTCGATTACCCTCTTCTCGGACTCGAAGCGGATCGAGTCCCTTCTCGCCGAACTCGCCCCGCTTCTCTCGCGCGCGCGACGCTCCGGCGTACCCGTCCCCGACACCACCGCCGTCGAACGCGCCTTCCCAGAAACCCTCGTCGCAGGTCCCCTCTCGTTTATCCTCGACGAAGGCGCCGAACCTGGCGACTCCGATGCTGAAAGCGCCTCTGCCGCAATCGCGAATCCCCAAGGATGCGTCATCGGCATCCCGCTCGTAACCGCCGCGAGAATCTCGCGCGTTGAGCCGGCCGGCCCTGCCGACTCGGTCGCAGCCGACGCTCCGCGCCTCGTCACGGTGGAAAACCTCGAAACGTTTTACGCCCTCGCCACATGCCCCACCGCTCGATCGAAGCCTCTCGCGGATGCATTCCTCTATACAGGCGGTCACCCGAACCGCGCGGTCCAGCGTCTCCTCGCCGCCTTCGCGCGCTCGGGCTTTTCCGTCAGCCACGCCGGAGACCTCGACCCTGAAGGCATACTTATCCTGCAAGAAGTCATGGACGCCGCGGAACGACCCGTCACGCCCATCAAGATGGACGCGGAAACCTTCGACTCATACCTGCCACACTCGCGCGAACTCGAGAAAACCGCCCTCTCCCGCGCGGCCCTGATCCGGGACGACACGCGCGCCCTCCCGGGAATGGACGGTCTCCTCGCGCGCGTCCTTAATACCGGCCGTGGCGTCGAGCAGGAAGCAATCGAGTATTGACCGGTCAGACCGGTCATTAGTATACTTTTCTCAAGGGCATATCATGGCGCAACGATGGCAATTACAGGACGCGAAGGCCCGCTTCAGCGAACTCTTCTCGGGAGTCCTCGACTCCGGCGCCCAATACGTGAGCCGGAGGGGAAAGGAGACTATCATGCTCATTCCCGAGGACGAATACAAAAAACTCAAAGGCGAGAAATCTTCCTTCGTTTCTTTCCTGTTTTCCGGTCCCAGGACGAACCTCGACATCACACGCTCGCGTGACGTCGGGCGCGAGGCCGATCTGTGAACTATCTTCTCGACACCTGCGTCCTTTCGGAGACGATAAAGCCGAAACCCGATCAAGGCCTCGTCGACTGGCTTACCGCGCGGGAGGAATCGACCCTCTTCGTGAGCGCCCTCACCCTCGGCGAGCTCCACAAGGGAATCGAACGGCTTCCCTCGGGCAAAAAGAAACATGCCTTGCTCCTTTGGCTCGCCAGCCTCCGCGCGGCCTATACCGCCCGCTTTCTCGACTTCGACCCGGAATGTTCAATGACCCGGGGCGAGATTACCGCGCGAGCCGCGGCGTCGGGAAGAGCCCCGCCCGGCATCGACTCCATGCTCGCGGCAACCGCCCTTCGAAACGACTGCTCCCTCGTCACACGAAACGTCGACGCTTTCTCCGGAATCGACGTGAAGCTGATCAATCCGTGGGGAGCGCTTTACTACTATATGTCGCTAATCAGGCGATCGAAGGGGCGGCATGCGTAAGTTCAACGTCAGTCAGAAAACAACGAACAAGATATTGACGTACGCGGCAATTGTAGTAATAGTCGTAGAAAGCGTCTTGGTCTATACCTATCATTTTTCGCTATCAGAAGCCCTGGTGGTATTCGGTTTCGCGGTAGCCATGTTTGCCGTACCGTTTATCATGTACTTTGTCAGGCCCGCAAGCGCGCTGTTCAAGTATTTTTTCGTTTTTTTCGCCATTACGTACATGTTTTGCATTCTGTATCTGCAAGACGGGAATATCGACAACCTCTTCCTGCTCTATGTCATTTTGGCGGGCGCGTCCCTGTATTTTGACGTAAAATTCACCCTCTTCACAACCTTCGTACTCTGCCTGGAAACGACACTGGGGTTTATCTTCCTGAGAGAAAAGCTTTACCCCCTCCTGATACCGGCTTCCGTCATGTCACTTATCTTCAATTTTCTGATCATAGGTATTTTGCTTGCCTTCCAGGGCGAATGGGGCAAGCGAATGATGCGCTCTTATGAATCGGCCTACGACAAGTCGATAACGGATCCGCTAACGCTCGTTCGTAACCGCGCGTTTTTCGACGAGTACCTTCACGAAGCCATTGACCAGGCGTACGTGCGGGGCGAGCCTTTCAGTCTGGCAATCCTGGACATAGACGATTTCAAGAAATTCAACGATACGTACGGACATCTTGTGGGCGATCAGGTACTGAAAACGACGAGCGCCCTAATCCAGCAGACGATACGACAGGCCGATATCCTCTGCCGTTTTGGCGGGGAGGAATTCACCCTGATACTAAAAGGTACAAGCCTGGTCGGCGCTCAAGTAATAGCCGAGAAAATACGGACCTGCGTGGAAAAAAACATACTGGAACATGAAGGCAAAAGACTGAATATAACCATAAGTCTGGGCGTTACGGAGTGCGATGCACGTGACGATGCCACGGCAATAATCGAGCGCGCCGACCAGGCCCTTCTGCAGGCAAAAAAAACCGGCAAGAACCGGGTCGTTGCCATGTAAGAATGACGGTATGCTGATATCGATCCCCATGTCTCTCCGGTGACCTCGTCACCCTAAACGTCGACGATTACTCCGCAATCGGCGTTGCGCCGGTCAATCCGCGGGGAGCGCTGTAAAGAATAAAATCGAGGCAGAAAGAAGCACGCTACGCGGCGCAACCTTCGGTTGCGCTTGATCCTCGTTCGGAGCCCCCTCAAGGGAGGGTCCTTGCAGGGGCGCAATCCCGTCTGGCAAGCGCGAAATCCCGCTTATCCGAAGCGACGATTCCCCTTCCAGAAATCCGACCAGCGGAACTTCGGCTTCCTGCAAAGAAATACTTCCGAAAAGAATGTCGTCTCCTCGTTGGCGACTCCCAACGCGTTCCTCGCGCGCGCGGCGACCTCGACGGACTCGAACATCGCTTCCAACCATTCGCGGTCGACGCCCGTAACGACGACGACCTCCGGCTCCGATTCGTCGTAGCCCCGATCGTAAAAGGAATTCGTCACGCACATGACCTTCGGAAGCCCGTACGCGCGACCGTAAAAATCGAGCGCGCCGGCCTCGCCGTAATTGCCGGCCAGTATCCCGAAGCGCGACCGCTCGGCTTCCGGAAGCGAATCGCGGATTGCCGCGACGTCAGCGGCGAGTTCCTCCCAGCCGAACTGCTCGTTGAAAGAATCGTTGAGCGAGGCGATCAGGTAAAACCACGCGCTTCCGCGCGGCGCGAGCGGAAGGGCCAGGGCCGAGGTGACCATGAAGTTGAGCGCGTACAGAACCAACAGGGCCGACGATAGCGCGACACGCCGGAAGGAAGACGCGCGGGCGGCCAAGAATCGTTCCGTCGCGACCGCGCCCGCCGCCGTGAGCGGAAGGTAGAGCGCGCCCGTATAGTAGCCGCGGCCTTTCATCGCGACGAAGAGGGCTATCGTAACGAACACCCAGACGACCGCGGCGCGGAACGACGCGACGTCGCGGCGCGCGAATAAAAAGACGGCGCCGAGGAACGCGAAAGGAACCGCACCGAACCCGATACAGTCCGAAAGCTGATCCATGAAAAAGCCCTCGGTTCTTCCCCATCGAATATCCCGCTCGTGGATCGACCTTATGAAATCGAGATACACGAAATCGTTATCGACGAGCCACACGAGGTTCGGCAAAAAAATCGCGAGCGCGACGGCGACCGCGAACGGAAAGTACCGTGTCGCGAAAACCTTCCGCTCCGGAAACGCGAGAAGGGAAACGATCATCGCGAGGACCACGAAGGCGATCGAGTACTTCGTCATCATCCCGAAGCCCACCGAGATTCCGACGCCGATCCAGCTCCGCGCGGAGCCCCGCAGGACCCGCAGAGTGAAGTACGCCGTCGCGGCCCAGGCCAAATAGTCGAAAATCATGTACATGACGACCGAGCCGGAGAACAATAGGACGGGAGACGCGAGGGAAAGCAGGGCCGAGAATACGCGCGAGAAGGACGAGCCGCCAAGTTCCTTTGCCATGAGACCCGCGAGCAGGACGATAACCGCATGGGCAAGGGCCGAGAACGCTCGGTACGCCACGAGTGATTCCCCGAACAGGACCCTCGCCAGAAAGGCCATTACCGGCGTAACCGGAGGATAGGCTACGAAGCCCGCGGCGAGATGCCGCGAATCGGCCACGAATTGCAACTCGTCACGATGGAACCCGTAATTCGCGTTCGCGACCATATGAAGGACAAAGACGAGCGCGCACGTCGCCGCGAGCGCGCCATAGTCGCTCCAGAAAGTTTTTACGCTTTTCATGCGGTCAATCCTACCCGAGCAAGTCGAATCCGGCAAGAAGCGCGTACTTACCTCGCCAGCGGTACGGCGAAACCGAGCCCGCCCTCGATACGCTTGAGCTCGACGCCGAGATGCGTCTTTCACTGCGATACGGTTATGGTCTCCATATGACCAATATGGAGACTATTATTTTCAGTTGTCAATACGACATACCATGGGATACAGTATGTGGAGTCGGTATGAAATCCACCCTCGCGCTCGCGCTCATTCTTCTCCTCATCGCGCCGTCCGGCTTCTTCGCCAAAGAGACAAAGGAAGAGTCGACCGGGACATCAAGCGCGCCCTCGCCCTCCCCGTTTGTCGGCTTCTGGACCAACACGATCGAAAGTCACGCGGGGACGAACTCCCTCTGGCACCTCGGGGCCCTCGGGGCGACGGGGCTCATGATCCTCACCCCGGCCGACCAGGTTATTATGGAGGCGGACAAGAACCTCTTCGGCGACGCCTTCAACGCCGGGGCCCTCATCGTCGGCACCATGTGGCACGTCCTCCCCGCCGCCCTCGTATACTGGACGACGGACACGCCGCGAACCGAATACGCCTCGGGCGCCGTGATACAGGCGGTCGGCGTCACCTTCCTCGTCACCACCGCGGAGAAACTCGCCTTCGGCCGCGCCTTCATCGACAAGGGAGACGACGGCCCGCCCGACTACCTTCCCTTCCGGCGAAGCGACGACGCCCGCGCCTTCTACCCCTTTCGGAACCTCGGCGGCCTCTGGCCCTCGGGCCACACGGCGACCGCCTTCGCCGCCGCCTCCGCCCTCGCATCCTTCTACCGCGACGACGAATCCTTCCTCCCCTTCGCCGTCCTCGCCTACGCCGCCTCCGCCCTCATGGGTTACGCGATGATCGACGGCGACATCCACTGGGCCTCCGACGTCGTAGCCGGCGCCCTCATCGGGCACGCCATCGGCTGGACAATCGGCAAAGACTTCCGATCGCGCCACCGGAGGAGCGTCGCATCAAAAAACGGAAACGGCGCGAACGTCGCAAGCGCGAGCGACACCGCGCGAACGACCCTCGTACCACTACTCTCGAACGGTTCGTACGGCGTCTTGGTAACGGTGAAATACTGAACCGAAACCAGAAGGGATATCGTGACACTCGAGCAACGGCAACATCGACACGAACCGAAGATTATCGTTGTCGGGAACTCGTCATGCGTGGTAGCATTACACAAGAAGACCGAAACCATGCCAACGCCCGTATTCAGAAAGATCGATTGCTACAGCATCCCCGTCGACAACCTCGACAAGGGAATCGAATTCTACGCAAGCCTCGGGCACGCGCTTCTCTGGCGGGACGGGAATCATTCGGCGGGGCTGTCGCTGCCCGATTCCGACGACGAGCTGGTACTGCATACCGACGGCAGGCCCTTCGAGACCTGCATTCTCGTCGACGCGGTGGACGACGCCATTCGGTCAATCGCCGATAATGGCGGAACGCTCGTCTTCGGCCCCATACCCATTCGGGTCGGGAAGTACGCGCTGCTTCACGATCCCTGGGGGAACCCCCTGCCGATTCTGGATTTCTCGAACGGAAAGCTGGCGACCGATGGCGCGGGAAACGTGATCGGAAACGTAGCGGAGTAATATGCGTCGCCGTGCGACAACGCGTTCGGAGGCATACATGAGCATCCTGGTATCGAACGGGTCGCGCGGAGAGCGAAGCGACACGACGAATTGCCAGGCCGGCTGCGTGTAGTATAATGAATTTCCGTCTCATCATCGGGGGTATATATGAAATACACGAACGAGCATCTGCGGTACGCGAGGGATAAAGGCGTTTTTTCCGATGAACAAGTCGATAGCTTCACACGGCTCATCGAGAATGACTTCCCCTCGGCCTCAAAATTCCTGAAGGTACTGTTCTACGGCGGCGGACTGATAATAATGTCCGCGCTGACGTGGCTGTTGAAATCCAGTTGGGATGATTTTGGCGCCGCGGGAATCCTGATTGCCTCGACCGCGTACCTGATCGCGTTTATAACATCCGGCTTTCTCGTTTATCGCAAAAATGACCTGCGCCTCCCGGGCGGCATGCTACTATGCGTCGGAATAGCCATCGTTCCCCTCTTCGTTTTCAGCGTGATGCGGTTATTCGGTTTCTGGCCCGTGGGAACGGTGTATGACGATTTCTATATCTGGATAAAGGGCAAATGGATCGTACTGGAACTATCCGCGACTCTCGTCGCCGCGTTTGTCTTTTACAGAACGCGGTTCCCCTTTATCGTCTTTCTCGTTTCGTTCGCCTTGTGGTTCATGTCGATGGACATAGTCCCGATCATCTACTCGACGAACGGCATAACCTGGACGCTCAGATCCACCATCTCGCAGATCTTTGGGGTTGCCATGTTGGCGCTCGGGTATCTGATAGATATCAAGTCCAAAAGGGATTACTCATTCTGGATATACCTGTTCGGTTTGCTCACGACAACGTCGGGATTCTCGGTCTTCTACAACGATGACGCCGTATCCCTCGTTTCGCTCCTTCTCGTGCACCTGTCCATGATTTTCCTTTCGCTATTCCTGGACCAGGTCGTATTCATCGTTTTCGGCGTTATCGGAGTGACGGAGTTCTTGACCAGAATTTCCTATGTCTGGTTTAAGGGTTCCCCGATCTTTCCATTCCTGCTAACGGTGATCGGCATCTTGCTGATAGTAACGGGCATTATCTACCAAAGGAACAGGCACCGGATCGACGACGCGTTTCTAAGGATCATCCCGACGCCCTTGCGGCGATTACGGCCAAAGAGGCTTTATTAGCGGTACGCGCGTCGAAGGCGAAACACCGGGCGACCGAGGCTCACTAATCGTCCTCGGTCGCGCCGTATTCAAGGAGCCTGGCCTCGACGCCGCGATTTCCCCGGAAGCGGGCAATGCCAAGGGGAGTCTTCCGCATGCCCGTACACCGGGGGCTATGGTAGGCGCCCGCCTCGAGGAGCAACCGAGCGATGCTGCCATCCTCGTCCTTGCAGTGCTCGGCGGCCTTGTGGAGCGGCGTCGCCTCGTCCTCGTATAACGCGTTAACCTTGGAGCCGCGCGCTATCAGAAGTCGTACCACATCGGCATTGCACCAAACGCAGGCGGCGTGTATGGGGCGATGAGCGTAGCGGTCGCAGATATCCGGGTCGGCCCCGCGCTCCAGAAGCAGCCTGACCATGGGCTCGTTGAATTCGGAGGTCGCGTAGGAAAGGGGCGTATGGTGGTCGTTTCCCTTGGCGTTGATATCGGCGCCTTTGTCGAGCAGCAAGGCGGCCAGCGGAAGATACCCCTTGCGTGCCGCCCGATGCAGGGCCGTATCGCGGTCGTTGGGCTCGTGGTTGACGTCCACGCCGACCTCGACGAGACGGATGGCCAGATCCGTCAGACCGCGGTTGATGGCCTCTACAAGAAGCGTCTTCCGACCATCCGCAAGCTCGCTTGTATCGGCGCCCGCCTCAATCAGGGCGACGGCGGTGGGCTCGTCACGGTTGCTTATCGCCTGGGCGAGGGGGGAGGCACGATCCTTCCGGTGCGCGTCAGGATCCGCGCCGGCCTTGAGCAGTTCGCGGACCAGATCGGTATGTTTGTAGAGGACAGCCTTCTCCAAGAGCGAATAATCGCACTCGTCCCGCAGGTTCTGGTCGACGCCACGGGCAAGAAACCAGGCGAGCGACTGAAGCTGGCCACCCGATATAGCCTCGAACACTACGGGCCCACCCGCTGGCAGGCGGAGTTCCGGGGAGACCGGCTTCGATAAAAGGGATCCCTTGGCCAAGTCGTCCAGGGTCTTCAAGTCTCCGGCGTGAACCGCGTTCAAGAATTTTTTTTCGCTGGATGTCATGATCGCTTCCTATAGTTTCGCCGCGTTCACGAAGAATCCCTTCGGGAAAACCTTCTTGAACACCAATCCCGGCCGTCCATGCGGCGACTTCCACTGGCGGTAGTATAACTCACCCGAATCGTAACGCGCAACGAATTTCAGCTAATCGAGGCAGAATATTACGAGCCCAGAATTTAGGATACAAGAATAGGAAGCATCCGCGTCTTCTTGCGGTGAAGCGGATATGATATCCAAATCATGCATGGGCAACCGATTTCCCTTATATGGTTTTGCTTTCCGTTCATGTGTAACTAATGGCGTTCATTGATCTGCATTTTAGAAAAGTCCTTAACTGGATAATCAAGAATACGCTTTTTCCACCGATTCTCGCCAATTGTTCAGCTGAGCGACTGTGAAGGTCAAGGGCGAGTCCTTGCGGGGGCGGCTTCGATTAATAATAAGTTGACGATATAAACTATTGGGGGTATGCTACTTCATATGGAGTATACCACGATGAAACTACCGGTTCGCGCTATCGCGCTCGTCTTCATAGTCGCCTCGGCCCTGCATGCCCATGC
>JAEWMY010000046.1 GCA_023393015.1 Spirochaetota bacterium | reverse complement strand
ACCTACGCCTGCTTCGAGCCCGCGCTCGACTACTGCGTCGTCAAGATCCCGCGCTGGCCCTTCGACAAGTTCGTCAACGCCAAGCGGAAGCTCGGCACGCAGATGCAGGCGACCGGCGAGGTCATGGCCATCGGCTGGTCGTTCGAGGGCGCGCTCATGAAGGCGATCCGCTCGCTCGAGCAGAACGTGTGGTCGCTGTGGCACCGGAGGATCGCCGCGCTTTCCACCGACGAGATCATGACGCGGCTCACCTCCAAGATCGGCGACGAGCGGCTCTGGGAAATCTCCGAGCTCATGCGCCGGGGAAAGACGATCGCGGAGATCCACGCGCTCACCATGATCGACCTCTGGTTTCTCGACCGGCTCGCGCGGATCATCGACATAGAAAAGAGGCTTTCCTTCGGCGCGCGCGACTACGACACCCTGCTCGAGGCGAAGTGCGCCGGGTTCCCCGACCGCGAGATCGCCCGCCTCCTCGGCTCGGACGAGCGCGAAATCCGCTACTTGAGGAAGCGGCTCGATATCGTTCCCGGCTACAACATGGTCGACACCTGCGCGGCCGAGTTCGAGGCGGTAACCCCGTACTTCTACTCCAACTACGCCTCCGAAAACGAAGCGGTAGACGAACGCGACAGGAAAACGGCGAAGGGCAAGATACTCGTGCTCGGTTCGGGGCCGATCCGCATCGGACAGGGCATCGAGTTCGACTACTGTTCCGTGCACTGCGTGTGGGCGCTCGAGGAGCTCGGCTACGAGGCCATCATCGTGAACAACAACCCCGAGACCGTCTCGACCGACTTCGACATCTCCGACCGCCTCTATTTCGAGCCGCTCACGGCCGAGGACGTGGAGAACATCGTCGAGAACGAGAAACCGATCGGCGCCGTCGTGCAGTTCGGCGGGCAGACGGCGATAAAGCTCGCGAAGCCCGTCGCCGCGATGGGCGTGCCGATTCTCGGGACGGCGGCGAAGGACGTCGACCGGGCCGAGGACCGCGAGCTCTTCGACCGCGCCCTCGAGGCGACCGGCGTGCCGCGCGCCGCGGGAAAGACCGTGTTCACGACGAACGAGGCGATCGCGACGGCGCGCGAGCTCGGCTACCCCGTGCTCGTCAGGCCCTCGTACGTCCTCGGGGGCCAGGGCATGGAGATCGCCTTCTCGGACGACGACGTCGCCGAGTTCATGGAGATCATCAACCGCGTCGCGCAGGAGAACCCCATCCTCGTGGACAAGTACATCGAGGGAACGGAGGCCGAGGTCGACGCGGTGTGCGACGGCACGGACATACTCATACCCGGCATAATGGAACACGTCGAGCGGACGGGCGTCCACTCGGGCGACTCGATTTCCGTCTATCCCGCGCCGAGCCTGACGGCGGCGCAAAAGGCGAAGATGGCCGACTATTCGGCGCGCCTCGCGCGGGAGCTCAACGTGATCGGGCTCATCAACATCCAGTTCATCGCGAAGGGCGACGACGTCTACGTCATCGAGGTCAACCCGCGCTCGAGCCGGACGGTTCCCTACATCAGCAAGGTCACCGGCGTGCCGATCGTGCACCTCGCGACGCGGTGCATGTTCGGCGAGAAGCTCGCGGACATGGGCTACGGCACGGGGGTCTACCGCGAGTCGGAGTACTACGCGGTGAAGATGCCGGTGTTCAGTTTCGAGAAGCTCTACGGCGTCGAGACGGCGCTCGGCCCCGAGATGAAGTCGACGGGAGAGGCGCTCGGGATCGCCAAGGACTGGGAGGAGGCGCTCTACAAGGGCTTCCGCGCCTCGGGGATGAAGATCAGGCTGAAGGACGACGGGACGTACAAGGGAACGATAGCGGTGAGCCTGCGCGAGCGGGACTGGGCCGAGGCACTGCCGATCGTCGAGCGGTACGCGCGCGCGGGGTTCCGCGTGCTCGCCACCGCGGGAACGAGGTCGTATCTCATGGAGAACGGCGTCGACGCGGGTTCGATCGGAAAGCCTTCCGAAAGTTCGCCCAACATCATGGACGCGCTCAAGGCGGGGGAGCTTTCGCTCGTCATCAACACGCCGACGCGCGGGCGCGACCGGAACCGGGACGGCTTCCGCATCCGACGCGGCGCCGTGGAACACAACTGCGCGTGCCTCACCTCGCTCGACACGGCCAAGGCGCTCGCGAGCTGTCTCGAGCGTGGCGTCGACCGCGTGCTCGAGCCGGTCAACATCGCGGCCGTCTTCGCGAAGTAGTACCTCGGGCGGCCCGACCGAGGCCGACACGATCAATAAAAAAGCCGTCCGGTTTCCCGGACGGCTTTTTCGTCGCTGCGCGATTACCGCGCGCGGTACGGTCAGAACATCATGCCGAGGGTAACGCCGGTCACGTAGGTGTTACCCTGCTCGTCGAAGTAGTACTTGAACGGTACCTCGAGTCGTACCGGTCCCATCGCGAGCCCGAGGCTCGCCATGACATGCGGCCGCGCGAAATCGGGATCCCCGCTCGTCGTATTAGATATATTGACCGAGCCAGGCGTTACATCAATCTGGTCGGCGTACGCGGGATCAACCTCAAACTCCAAATCTTGAGTCGACTTAAGGTTGATCTTCCCCTGCCCGAAGACGATATCCACGCCCGCGCCGACGTTGAGGTCAATGATGTAGAGAAGGCGCAATCCGGTACTCACCTGGAGCGGAATCGTATAGGTCGACGACTCGACCGAGGCGATGATGGTTGGGGCAGAGCTTGCAGTGCCGATAATAGTCGTTCCGCCCAAGCCAACATCGCCCGTAGTCAGAACTTGATTAATACCGATGTCGCCCGCGTCAGTAATGCCGATCTCGGTGGTATTCCGCTGATAAAAGAAGCCGCTCGCAACGGCGAGACCGCGCCAACGAACTACGCCGAGGGGAACGGACTTCGGTTCGATGAGCTGATAGCTCAAGCCGGCGCCGACCGAGAGGGCGTTAAAGGCATAGCCCTCGCCGAGAAGACCTTCGGGGATGTCCGCGTAGCCGATTTTCGCCATACCGCGAAGTCCCGAAACGAGAAAACCGAGATTGAAGCTCGCCGTGACGTTGAGGGGTTGAGTCGCGATACCTGCGTAGACATCGCCCTCGTCTTCGATAAAGTCGGCCGAGTCGATCTTGTTGAGGAAGGAAAGACTCGGCAGGGTAACGGCCGCCGAGGTTCCGAGAGAAATCGAAAATACCTTGATGTCGTGGGAACCCCGGAGAAAGCCCTCCTGGGCCGTCGCCGCGCCCGCGTTCGCGAAACCAGAAGCAAGCGTCGGTAGATTAGTATATTGCGTGATTTCGTTTGCAATTGCTGGATCCAAAATCTGGGCTTCAAGATTGTCCGCTAAAGTAGCAAAAATGGAATCATCAAATCCTGACATACTTGTTATAGATCCGGAAATAATCGGCTCCGTAACTTCAACAACAAGCTGTCCCCACGCTCCGGTCGTGATCGCTACTATTAAAAATAAGAATACGTACAGTTTGGGTTTGTTCAGTCGCATCATGCAAGTACCCTCCTGGACTCGCGTCGTCTCCCCATACGGGGGCGATACGTGTCCGACTATGGTAAGTATAACACTTGAAACGGGATGAAATCAACGAAATCGCCGGTTTTGTCATCAAAGTCACGCGTTCCGTCAAGGAGTAACGCCTCGGGAACGCGCATACTGAGCCCGTAGCCCCCACCGGGCAACGGGAGGTTTTTATGGAAATAAAGGCAATCGGATCGATTCGGGCGGATCGCGGCTTTGCCGTGGAACTCGCGGGCGGGTACGCGGCGGGACTCGCGGGCTTGCGCGGGTTCAGCCACCTCGTCGTGCTCTGGCACCCGCACGAACTGCCGCCCTGGGACGGAAGCGCCCTGACCGCGCCCAAACCCTACCGGCTCGCCCCGGACGCGCTCGGCGTCTTCGCGACCCGCTCCCCCTGGCGGCCGAACGGCATCGCCATGAGCGTCGCCGAGATCGTCGACATCGACGCGAAAAAGGGGATAGTCTCCCTCGCCTGGATCGACGCGGCGCACGGAAGCCCCGTGCTCGACATCAAGCCCTACCATCCGAGCTCCGACCGGATCAGGGACGCGCGCGTACCCGACTGGTGCGCCCATTGGCCGGCATGCTATGAGGAAAGCGGAAGTTTCGACTGGGAGGGCGAGTTCCTCTTCCCGTCGTGACGGGACTACGGGAGGGCGACGGGGATGTATATCCCGGTAACGTCGGGATCACCGCCCTCGCCGTACCGCTGGAACTCCCAGCGGGCGGCCGGGGCGGCGTCGCGCGTACCGAACCAGTCGCGGTAGATGTAGCGGTACGCCTCGGCGAACGTCGAGGGGTCTCCCCGATGTACGAAGCGGAGACAGCGGGAAGGGGGAACGATTCTCGCGGTGAAAACGGGCTCCTGAACCGCGGCGGGATCGGCCTCGACTGCGCAGAGAATGGAAATCCCGCCGAGACGTTCGTCGTCGGACCAGGACGAGAACTGAAAGGTCGCCGCGTCATCCGCCGCTCCGCGTACGAGACGACGGGCCTTCGTGAAGGTTTCCCAGGGTTTGTGGAACCCCGGGGTACCCTCGTCCATGAAAAAGGCCATCCCGACGAGGCAGTGCCCCGGATCGTCCACGACCTCGGGTTCGGCGCTGTCGAGGGGAAGTTCCCCGCGCGGACGGGTCGGGGAAGGTCGTTCCATGAGCGCGAAGTCGATAACGCCCGACTCGCGCACCGCGCGCGGGGGAAGGCCGAAGCGGCGCTTGAAGGCGCGCGAAAAGGTTTCGTAGTCCTCGAAACCGTAGGCCGCCGCGAGGGCGGCGAGCGGGACGTCCGTCGAGACGATATCCCGGGCCATCGCCGATAGAAGGCGCCCCGCCATGTACTCGCGCGGGGGTATCCCGACGATCGCCGAAAAGAGGTGCGTAAAGTGATGCGTCGAATACCCGACGCGACGCGCCAGGGCCTCCACGGTTTTCGGCCGCGCGCCGGCCTCTTCGGCGCGGAGGGACTCCTCGTAGATGTCGATCGCGCGCAGGATATAGTCGAATCCGGTCATGCGTCCGAGTATAGCACGAACGGGACGCGCGGGCTTAGCGGCGCCCGAACTTGCAGACGCACGCGAATTACAGACGCACGCGAATTACAGACGCACGCTCACGACGAGGGTACCCGGCAGAAAGACGAAGGAGACGTCCTCGAGGCCGAGCCACTCGTGCATGGCCGGAAGGGCGTAACCGGAAACGACGCCGGCGACGACGTCGATCACGAGGCTCTCGACGGAGCGCTCTCCGTTCGCGTCCGCGGCGAGCGTAATCGCCGCGAGGGAGTAGGCGGCGACGGTAACGGGGACCCGGAGCTGAGATTCGCTCGCGTGGCGACTGAAGGCGTAGGTAGCGAAGGAGGCTCCGGTTACGGCGCTCGTCGTGAGGTATCCGAAGGTGTCGCCGTCGGAGAGGGCGATCGTGGCGAGACTGACTGAGGCGGCATACTGCGAGATGACGCGACCCCGCGCTTGACCGTCAACGGCCAATCCGACGATGAGCGGCGAATAGAGGGCGCCGAAGGCCGCGATACGGGAGAGCGAATCCGCTTCGGTAGCGGTCTCGCGGGGGGCCAGCAGGAGGGAATCGACGATCAGGCCGCCGGTTCCTTCGGGAAGCACGGTAAGGATGGACTGCGCCGAAACCGGGCGGGCCATCGCGATGAACGTAAAAACAACGATTATGAAATGAACCACAAACACGGCAGGGTGTTTTCTCATGGTCATTCCTCCACTTTCATTCTAGTCAAGTGATGTCAAATTTGCAAGAGTTTTTGCACTTTTTGCACATTTTAGACAAATATTTTTTGATGTATATTATTTACATTTACAATCCTTTTTTGCATATTTATACATTCCTCCCCTTGATCTCCAAATAGCATTTGTGTATAGTAGGTTCCAGCAGAGAAGCAACGGGGCTTCCCGCGTACGGCCATAGCCATATGACCTGACGCGGGAAGCCCTTTTTTTTAGCCGTCCGTCGGACGCGCGCGGCTTCGGGCGAGACACACCATCCTTGAGGAGGAATGAGCGATGTGCGGAATAGTTGGGGCATTTGACATCAAGCAAAACACGGAGCCGTTCCGTAATCAGATACTGAGGATGGCGAAAACGCTCAGGCATCGCGGACCGGACTGGTCGGGAATCTATTCGGGGGATCGCGCCGTGCTCGCGCACGAGCGACTCGCCATCGTCGATCCCCTGTCGGGAAACCAGCCGCTGTTCAGCAAGGACGGGAAACTCGCCCTCGCCGTCAACGGCGAGATCTACAACCACAAGGATATCCGCGCGCGGTACGCGGGGAAATACGAGTTCCTGACGGAATCCGACTGCGAGGTGATCCTGGCGCTTTACCGCGACAAGGGGCCGGAACTCCTCGAGGACCTCAACGGCATCTTCGCCTTCGCCCTCTACGACATCGAACGCGACCGCTATCTCGTCGGCCGTGACCACATCGGGATAATCCCCCTCTACCAGGGCTGGGACGCCGAAGGGCGCTACTACGTCGCGAGCGAGCTCAAGGCCCTCGAGGGCGTCTGCACGGAGATCCGCGAATTCCTGCCGGGAACCTCGTATTACGTCGAGAGCGGCAAGGCCCCGGTAACCAGGCAATGGTACAAGCGGGACTGGGAGGAGTACGACGCCGTCAAGGACGCGAAGACGGACATCGCCGCCCTGCGCGCGTCGCTCGAGGCCGCCGTCAAGCGCCAGCTCATGAGCGACGTTCCCTACGGGGTCCTCCTTTCGGGCGGGCTCGACTCGTCGGTCATCGCGGCGGTCACGCAAAAGTTCGCGGCGAAGAGGATCGAGTCCGACGACACGCAAGAGGCCTGGTGGCCCCGCCTCCACTCCTTCGCCGTCGGCCTCGCCGGGTCTCCCGACCTCGCCGCCGCGCGCAAGGCCGCCGACCACATCGGGACCGTGCATCACGAGATACACTTCACCGTCCAGGAGGGACTCGACGCGATACGCGACGTCATCTACCACATCGAGACCTACGACATCACGACGATCCGCGCCTCGACGCCGATGTACCTCCTTTCCCGCGCGATCAAATCGATGGGAATCAAGATGGTGCTTTCCGGGGAGGGCTCCGACGAGCTCTTCGGCGGATACCTCTACTTCCACAAGGCCCCCGACGCGCGCGAGCTCCACGAGGAGACCGTGCGCAAGCTCTCCAAACTCCACCTCTACGACTGCCTCCGCGCGAACAAATCGCTCGCCGCATGGGGCGTCGAGGGCCGCGTTCCCTTCCTCGACAAGGAGTTCATCGACGTCGCGATGCGGATGAACCCGCGCGACAAGCTTTCGGGAGCGGCGAGCGTCGTCTTTTCGGCCGACGGCAAGCCCCGGATCGAGAAATGGGCGCTCCGCGAGGCCTTCAAAGACCTCCTCCCCGCCGAGATCGTCTGGCGGCAGAAGGAGCAGTTCTCCGACGGCGTCGGCTACAGCTGGATCGACTCGCTGAAAAAACTCTGCGAGGAAAAGGTCTCCGACGAGCAGTTCCGCCGCGCCCCGGACCGATACCCGGTCAACACTCCGATGACGAAGGAACAGTATTACTACCGCACGATCTTCGAGGAGTGCTTTCCGTCCGCGAGCGCGGCGAAAACGGTCGCCTACGAGGCGAGCGTCGCCTGCTCCACCGCGAAGGCGCTCGAGTGGGACGCGGCGTGGAAGGGCATGAACGACCCGTCGGGACGGGCGGTGTCGGGCGTCCACGAAAGCGCGTACAAGGGGTAGTCGTCGTGGCGGACGTTTCGATGACGGACGCGCTCGTCCGGAGGATGGTCGCGTACGACGCGCCCGACGTCAGACGCGTTTGCCATGCCCTCAAGGTGTTTTCGTACGCGAGGATGATCGCGCTCGAGGAGGGCCTTTCGGGCCGCGAGCTCGCCCGCCTCGAGGCCGCCGCGGTCCTTCACGACATCGGCATACACGAGGCCGAGCGGAAGCACGGCTCGGCGGCGGGCCCCTGGCAGGAGATCGAAGGCCCGCCCGTCGCGCGCGGGATGCTCGAGGCGGCCGGCGCGGACGAGGCGTTCGCCGACCGCGTCTGCGTCCTCGTCGGCCGTCACCACACCTACTCCGCGATCGACGGCGACGATTTCCGGATACTGGTCGAGGCCGACTTTCTCGTGAACGCCGACGAGGACGCGATGTCCCCCGAGGCGATAGCCGCGGGAGAGCGCTCGCTCTTCCGCACGAAAACGGGCACGGCGCTCCTCCGCGATCTCTATCCCGCGGCCTTTACCCCGCGGGCGTGAGCCTTCGGTACCAGTACGAGTACGCGCTTTCGAAGCCGAGGCCTTCGTAGAGCCGCCTCGCGACACCGTTCGACGCGAGAACCTGCAGGTACGCCTCGCGCGCGCCGCGCCGCCTCGCCTCGTCCATGATCGCGACCATCACCGCACGTCCGTATCCCTTCCCCCGACGCGCCCCGTCCACGATGATATCGAAACACCCGACCCGTCCGCGCTCGATCGCGCCGTATCCGCACGCGACGACGGCGCCGTCGACCGCCAGGGACGCGACGATCGTCTCTACGCCTATCGTGCGGAGCATGCGGGTCATCGTTTCGCGCGTGGTATCGGGATATCCGTTGAAGGATGCGCACGCCGAAATCCAGCCGTCGTCGAAGTCGTCCCGTATCCCGACTTCGGGCGCGGACCGTTCGCCGCTCGTAAGGGCGACCGTCATTACCGACGTTTCGGTGATCTTCCCGTATCCGCGCCCGGCGAGTATCCCGTCAAGGGCCTCGTATCCCGGCACGCCGAGTACCTTGAAAACGGACGGACGGCCTTCGGCCGCGTAGAAGGACTCGGCGTATTCGATGACCTCGCGGAGATCGTCTCCCGCGACGTAAAGGGGATTCGCGGAGTTCGCGCGGTTCGTGTATCCGTTCGCGAAGCGGAGGACGCAGCCCTTGAATACGAGGGTCTTGAGCGCGGGCCACGCGTTCAGGGACAACTCCTCGTACGCGATCGGCGAGAGCCTCTCCGTCGTCGCCGTCACTGCGTTCACTCGACGGCCCCGGGCGAACCCGGCTCTTCCCCGAGACCGACGAAGTAGCGGGCCATCGTGTCCCAATAATCCATCTCGTAGGTGTCGAGTTTCCACAACCCTGCCCGATACTGCGCGACCTTTCCCCTGAAATATCGTCTCACGCGCTTGTCGCCCTCCCCCTCGAAATCGACGTACCCGAGAACGCCGTACGCCGCGTTCGGGAGCTTCGTGACGAGGGTACGACTCTCGCCCAGTTTCGGAAAGGCCGCGGTGCCCGGGGTTCGCACCTTTTCGCGCATGAAGTCGCACATGATGATCCACGCCTCGTTCGAGTTGTCGGCCGCGATCACGTCGGGATCGGGGACATCGGGCGTTTCGATGGTTTGGTCCGACGGGGCGTTCAGGTTCCCGGCGCCGAACACCACGTAACCGATCGCGGCAACGGCCACAACGAGGGCGAACACGTGTACGGGAAGTACGGTAAAGCGATGGCGCCTTCGCCTGACGGTCGGCGTTCCCTCCGGCAATCTCGCCGAGCAGTTCGCGCAAACCGTATCGATTCCGTTATTCGAATAACCGCACCTGGGACACGCCGTTTCCATCTCTCTCTCCTTTTTCGGGTTCGTGCCGGTAGTGTACCCTGATTTTTTGTGTTAAAAAAGTAAGAAAATTCTTGGAAGAGTTGTATACCGAACGGTATAGAAGTTGACATTGTACCTACCGGTAGGTATACTACAGCCATGGAGTCAAAAACCCCCACCCGTGAGACAATACTAACGACCGCCCTTGGGTTGTTTTCCTTTCAGGGATTCGAGTCTACCGGTATTCAGGAGATCGTGGACAAGTCAGGGATCACGAAACCCACCCTCTATCATTACTTCGGGAACAAACGGGGTCTCCTGGACGCGATAATCGCGGATTTCGGCGGGAAGCTCTTTGAAATTGTCAATCGCGACTCCGAATACAATCATGACATTGTCATGAACCTGACGATTTTAACCAGGGATATCATACATTTTGCCGTCGCCCATCCTTCTTTCTATCGGCTACAAATCGCCCTCTCGTCAGCCGCTCCCGACAGCGCGAGTTATCAAGCGTATTTGCCGCTCCGGGAGGGCTTGACCGGAAGTATCGAACGTATGTTCGAACGCGCGGTTTCAGACCACGGAAACATGCGCGGAAGGGCCAAGGCGTACAGCGAGACCTTCATGGGGATGGTCAGGACATGGGCAATGCTCGTGCTTAATAAGGAAATAGATTTCGATAACGATATGCTCAATCGAGCGGTACATCAATTCATGCATGGAATATTCTCGTAAGAAAGCTTAAGTAAGTATGTTGTGTTTTTTTTACACTTTTACTATACCTACCGGTAGGTATAGTTTATCAACTAGTATCATACAATATACCTACCGGTAGGTATAATAGCAAAGGAGAATCAATGAACTCTTCCATCTTCTACCACATCTACCCCCTCGGGATGTGCGGAGCCCCGGAGCGAAACGACTTCACCTCTTCACCCTCCACGCGCCTGAAGGAGCTTATCGGCAGGATACCCCACCTCTCCTGGCTCGGAATCACCGCCCTGTATCTCGGACCGGTCTTTGAATCGACCGCCCACGGATACGATACCGCCGACTACCGGACGGTCGACCGTCGCCTCGGAGTCAACGCCGATCTCGTCGCGCTCGTGGAGGCCTGTCACGCCGCTGGAATCTCCGTCGTGCTCGACGCCGTTCTCAACCATACGGGTCGCGATTTTTTCGCTTTTCGGGACCTTCGAGATCGAGGGCTCCGGTCGGAGTACCGATCCTGGTACAAGGGCGTGGACTTTTCACGCAAAAGCCCCGCGGGCGATACGTTCGACTACGAGGGATGGAGCGGACATTACGACCTCGCGAAACTCGATACCGAAAACGGCGAGACTCGGGAGTATCTCCTCGCGACGGTCGAAGGATGGATACGCGGTTTCGGTATCGACGGTCTCCGTCTCGACGCGGCGGACGTGCTCTCGCGAGATTTCATGGACGCGCTTTCGGCGAGATGCAAGGCGGTCAAAGGAGATTTCTGGCTGATGGGAGAGGTCGTACACGGCGACTATCGCGACTGGGCGCGGCCGGGCAGGCTCGATTCGGTGACGAACTACGAACTGTACAAAGGCCTGTGGTCATGCCTTAACGACGCGAACTTCTTCGAGTTGGCCTGGAGCCTGAACCGGCAATCGGGAAGCGAGGGGATGTATCGCGACCTCGCGCTCTACACCTTCGTCGACAATCACGACGTGAACCGCGCGGCGAGCGTCCTTAAGAACCCGGCGCATCTGCCCGTCCTGTACACGCTTCTCTTCTCGTCTCCTGGGATTCCGTCGCTGTATTACGGAAGCGAATGGGGCTTGCGCGGCGAGAAACGCGACGGAAGCGACGCGGCGCTCAGGCCCGCGATACGGGAGACGGCGGATCACGGCAGGTGGAGCGGCGTCCCCGCGGAATGCGCCCCCGCGACAGACTCGGGCGCGCTCGAGAAGCGAGTGCGTTCGCTCGTCGGCCTGAGGAAAAACTCGGCGGCCCTCGCGCGCGGTTCGTACCGTCAAGTACACCTCGCGTCGGAACAGTTCGCGTTCGTTCGCGAGACCGTCGGAGAGAAGGCGCTCGTAGCGGTCAACTCGTCAAGCGGGCGCGCGACGCTATGGATACACGAACGCGGCGACTGGACCGACACGGACGCGGCGGCCGACGGGTCGTACCGCGAACACGGCGAACGGATCGAGATCGAGCTCCCGCCGTACGGTTGCCGGATACTGATCGCGTGTCACGCGTGACACCCGCGACTACCTCGTGACGCCCGCGACTACCTCGTGACGCCCGCGACTACCTCGTGATGCTCGCGAAGAAAGCGCCCTTCGCGGCGTCCTGCGCGGCGATCACGCGCTCGCAAAACAGGTCGAAGTCGGGATCGGCTACCTGCGCCGTCGGGGTGTCGAGAAGGTAGCGTACGCACCGGCGCGCGCCCTCGGCGAAGGCGATCGTCGCGACGAAGTCGGGAACGAACCGCTTGATCTTGGTGTTGTCGAAGACGACGGAGGTCGCCTTGTCGCCGAGAAGCGTTCCCGAGTATTCCGGATCGCACGCGCAGAGGAAGTCGCTCGCGACGTGATACTTGACGACCTTCTTGCCGAGGGCGTCGCCTATCCTGTCATACACCTGGTTCCAGCTGAGCGACTCGTCGGACGTAATATGGAAGGTTTCCCCGATCGCCGCCGGGTTCCCCAAGAGGCCGCAAAAGGCCTTCGCGAAATCGTCGCTGTGGGTCAGCGTCCACAGCGACGAGCCGTCGCCATGCACGAGAACGGGCTTGTCTTTCATGATCCGGTCGACGACCTGCCAGCCGCCGCGCTTGCCGTGAACGGCCACGGGAAGGTATCGGTCGTCATAGGTATGGCTCGGGCGGACGATCGTGCAGGGAAACCCGCGTTCCCGATACTCGGTCATCAGATAGTCCTCGCAGGCGATCTTGTTCCGCGAATATTCCCATAGCGGGTTTGATAGCGGCGTCGACTCGGTTACGAGATACCGGTTGAGCGGCTTTTGATAGGCGGACGCCGAGCTGATAAAGACGAACTGCCGGGTTTTCCCCGAGAACAGCCGGACGTCCCGCTCGAGCTGTCCGGGAACGAAGGCTATGAAATCTACGACCGCGTCGAATTCGTGTCCCGCGAGCAGTTTCGCTATCTCCGACTCGTCCATATTGACGTCGCCGGAAAGCACCTTCGCGCCCGGGACGACGCGCTCGCCCCTCGTGCCGCGGTTCAGAAGCCAGATTTCCCAACCAAGCGCGCTCGCGCGCCGCGCGATTCCGGAACTGATCGTCCCGGTTCCGCCGATAAACAAGGCCTTCATGCGTCTCTCCCCCCGTATCAGTATTGGTCCCGAAGGCGTTTCTGTCAATCGCGGATTCGTTCGCGGATTGTCTCGCGGCTCGTTCGCGGGCACCATGCCGGAATCGCTCCATAACGAGGACATGAACTACAAGATCATCCTTTCGTTCGCGTTCGCGGTCCCGCTAGTCACGTTGACGCTCTTCGCATCCTGCGCGCCGCTCATCGCTCCCTCCGCGGGGTCGGATCGCGTCGAACTGACGCTTCCGCGCGATTTGCCCCTTCCTCCGGGCGTCGCCGAGACGAACGACATCCTCTGGACGGTTAGTTGGATCGACGGAAGCGGCACGCGCCGCCGACTGTCCGGCGTTCGGGAGCGTTGCGCGATCGCGCTCGAGCGTGGAATCGTGACGGCCGTACTCGCGCGACCCGACGTGTCGGTCCTGGGAGCGCCTGAACTCGCCGCGTCTCCCGTCGGCGCGGTCTATCCCGCCGACGCGCGCGTGACGCCCTTCTCGGTTTCGCTCGTCCTCGACGGGACGGGAGCGGTCGCGGCGCAGGCGCTGGAAACGATTCTCTCGACGGCGCGGGCCGACCGGGACGAGGCGAGAACGCTCGCCTCGCGGATCAACTGGAAAAAATTCCGCGCTCGATCCGCCTCCCTCGAAACGCCGGGACTCACGGACCTCGCGCGATTCGCGTCCGCGGCGCTCTCGGGAAGGATTACAGGCTCAAGCGTCTCGACGCGGCCCGCGAAGGTACTCGCGGTACGGTCCGCGCGCGGAGTCCCCGCGGCGGGATCGACGCTCGTGCCGGAGTGGGCGGGAGGAAGGCGCGAGCGATGGTCGGAGGGAGCGGAAACGCCCTTGCTCCTTCCGGACGGGATTACGCGCTTTCTCGGGGACGACGGATGGCTCACCGTTTCCGTTTCCGACGGCGGGGTAATCTGCGCCTATTACGAATACTACGTCTTGCGCGAATAAGGGTATGTCGGTTACTGTTTACTCACCATGACTCGTCGATCGTTGCTTCCGCTGTTCGCACTCACGCTCGTTCTTCTTTCCTGCGCGCGCAAACCGGGAGACACCTCCCCGAAAAGCGGGCTAACGGACGCCGACGCGTCCGTATCCAGCGGGAGCGACGCGCCGTCGGGCTGGTATTACTTCTCCAAAGGCGGCATTCATCAGGCCGCGTCGTCCGCCGCGATTCCCCCGGCGGGTTTCGTCCCCTGGACCGAGGCGACGCGGGTCGTTGACATGACGGAAATTCAGGGAAAGCCGGCCTTTCTCATCAACAAGCTCGGAATCATGGTCGGCGGCGCGGGGGCGTCCCTCTACCGCCTGCCGGAGGCGTACGCGTCCTCGACGCTCGGCGGCTTCGTGCGCGAGGACGGGCAAACGGGGATTCGCGCGTACCGCAACACGACGTTCTCCGAGGCGTCCGCGCCCTTCCCCGGCCCCTTCCTGTTGAGGTTCTTCCCCGAAACGGGCCGCTTCGATCCGTGGGCGCTTCCCGCGGATCTCGGCGCGAACCCCGAATCCATGTGCGTGGCGCTCGACAGGATCGGGGCGATGTGGTACGCGTCGTTCAAGCGCGAACGCGACGCGCGCGTGGAATTCCTCTATCTCGAATTCGAGCGCTTTCCCTCCGGACAAGCGGGAGGAGAAACGCCGGCGGTCCGCGTCATCAACGCGGACGCCTGGCGCTCGGCGGTACGACCCTTCTCAATCGCGGAACTGCCCGAACCGCTCGCGCGTCTGTTCGACTCGATACCCCCGACCGCGGCCCTGACGGTTCGCGCGCGCGCGAAGGACGCTCACGCCGCGCAGACTTGGGCCCGCGAAGGCCCCGGCGAACCGATCGCGGCGGAAGCGATCGTATCCGACGCGGGAGCCGCGGCGCTTTTTCAGGACGGTACTTTCGTCGTAAGGACGGACGCCGACTCTCGTGCCTTCAAGTTGCCTCGTCTCGCCGCGGGTTACTCATACGGTTGCTTCATGATTACCGGTTCCACGCTTCTCGCCGCCTGGGAGGAACGTCGCTTTTTCGAGACCGGAAGGGCCGGACTTCTGGAAATCGCCCTCCCCGATGGGATATACTGGGAATGATGAATATACGGGTAACGTGCCTTATCGCCGCCGCGTGCGCGTCCTTTCTCGCCGCGGCGCCCGTGTCCGCCGAATACTCTCCGTGGACCTTTTTCGGCGGGTTGAACTATGTCTACAACTCGAACGGAGACGGCGTCACGGAGGTCGGGCCAGGCGGCCTCGACAGCGCCCCGAGTCCGCTCGTTGGCGTCATCGGCGTGGAATACCGCCGTTACATGAAACCGAATCTCTATTTCGCGCCGTCGGCGTCGATCTTCCTCCTCGAGTATCTCTGGGCGGACGGAATGGCGCTCCCCGCCGAGATAGAAAACCGCACCGCCATCGTCCCGTGTATCCTTCTCGACGGAAGCTTCCTCTATACTTTCGAGAAGGACCGATTCCTCATATCGCTCGGCGGGGGTCCGGCGATCCTGATCAGGTACGGCTTTCTGGACCCCAGCGTCGACGAGGACGCGGTAGCCTATACGGGCGACGTTCCCGCGGGAGAGCAGGTCAGCCGCATTAACGGATATCTGTGGAGCTCGCTCCGCTGGTTCTACCCCATGCTCCAGGCGAGCGCCAAGTACCGTCTAGAAAACGATTGGGGCGCCGGACTGTCGCTTCGCGTGGGTTTGCCCGTGTTCAATATCTGGTCGGATTCGCACGTGACGCTCGCGGATTCCCTGCTGATCATCGCGGCGTTGACCTTCACGCCCCCCGCCCGCTGACGGCACTTGCCGTTTTGGTCGTTTTGCCCGATACTGTATTCGTATGGAGCAGACAAACGCCTTCACCGACCAGTTATTCCAGGCGATTACCGAGCGACAACAGCTGTTCGACTCGTTTCTCCTGCCCAAACTCATGGAAGAGTACCGTATTACGCACAGCGCGACGAAGACGGTGCAGACCGTCCTCGTGAAAAAGGGACTCCTCCACGAAAATCCCTACAAGTACGACAGCAAGATCGGCGAAATAGAGCCTCCCTCCGAGGATTCCTACACGGACGGGGAACGCGCCGGCGCCATAAGCCAGAGGCTCTCGCACTACGAGGCCATGCTCGACTTCGTCGTCAACAACTATCAGTTCACCTGCGATTTCCTGACGACGACGCGCGTCTCCAAACTCGTGCAGCTCAACCGCGCCTTCAGCTGGGAGGCGTTCTCGACGAACTCGTCGCGCGTGAATACGAAGGGACTCGCCGATTTCGTCGTATCTCTCAGGGGCGGCGGCGACCCGCTTTCCGTAAGCATCATCAACGACGCGCTCACGCAGCTGTCGCGCGCCTCGCTCGCCATCACGAAGACGCTCAAGGGTCTCGCGGAATTCCACAGAGAGCGCTACAAGATAGCCGTGCGAAAGCTCGTTCTTCCCGGCGTCATCATCGACCCCGCGTCGATCGCGTCCGGCGGAATGACTAACGCCGTCAGGGAAGTCAAGAAATCCTTCGCGATCGCGATGAAGGATCAGCCGTTCTACACCGAGCTCGTCGAGGAAATCCTGAAGGAAGAGTACTCGCCCGACCATTCCGTGCTCCAACAGGAACTCCTCGCGCGCCTTTCGTCGACGAAGCCCAACGCGTCGAAGTCGGCCGAGGCCGAATCCTTCAAGCCCGTGTTGATGGACGGGCTCCGCACGGTCGGCAGCGTCTCGCCGCAACTCGAGGAGATCGCGACGAAGCTCCTGGAAAACCAGAACCTTCTCCTGAGCGTCGAAAAGTCGTTCATGGAAAAACTCGCGGAAATATTCCGCAAGGCGTTCAACCTTCCCGAGGAACGCCAGGAGATCGCCATAACGACGATAGATCCGGCGACGCAGACGGGCAAGCGCGAGATCGTCGATTTCAACCCGTTCATCGAGGGCCTGCGGCATCGCGCGAAGGTCCTGACGGCGCTCACGCTGAAAAACTCCGTGCCCTACCAGAAGGTCGAGATGATGCAGGAACAGCAGATACTCGACCTGTTGACGAGGCACGTCGCCGAACTCAACACGATCCTGAAGCAATGCGCGGGACTCGACGACTATTTCAAGCAGGCGTCCTCCGCCGCCACGAGGGAACGCGTTCGCGGCGTCAAGGTGGAGATATCGGCCATCAGGAACAGTCTCGTCAAGGCCAATCAATGCAGGGCCGAATACGCCTCGCAGGTCGAAGAATTGCAGCAACTGAAGAAACTGGGGATAACCAATGCGTAACAAGCGATTTCTCGCCTCTCTCGTCCTTGCCTGCGCCCTGTCGTCGGCGTTCGCCGCCGTTACGCGCGACTTTCCGCAAAGGGAACTCGTCGTCAACGTCTCCGCGGGAATGCCCGACTGGCGGCCTCACCGCGCGTACAACGCCGACGAGGCGCAGATTCTGACGGCCGTGTGCGAGGGCCTCTTCGTGTACGATCCGCTGTCGATGGATCCGGTTCCCGCGCTCGCGGAGAGCTGGACGGTATCGAAGGACGGGCTTTCGTGGACCTTCACCGTGCGGGGAGACGCGAAGTACGGAAACGGCGAGCCCATTACAGCTCAGGAGATCGCGGAGTCCTGGTTCACCCTCCTCGACCCCTCGCTTTCCGCGCCGTACGCCTCGCTCCTCGATTGCGTTTCCGGCGCCGCGGCCTACCGCGAGGGAAAAACCTCCGACAAGCGCTCGGTGGGCATCGTCGCCGCGGACAAGCGGACGCTCGTCGTGAAACTCGTGTCGCCGGCGGAACACCTCCCGAAGGTGCTGTGCCACCACGCCTTCAGCGCCGTCCACCGGGACGGCCGCGCGGAGGCCCTCGCGCGGACGCGGAAAGCCGGTTTCGTCCCCGTGTCGAGCGGCGCGTTCGTCGTCTCGAAGATAACCGACGGCGAAATCCTCTTCGCGCGGAATCCGCACTACTGGGACGCGGCGAAGGTCGCCCTTCCCTCGATACGGGTCGTCCTGAGCGACGACCCGGACGATCTGACCGCGCGGTTCAACCGCGGGGAGATTCACTGGCTCGCGGGTTCGACGCGCGTCGACCGCATCCTCGACAGGTCGTCGATCCTCCTTACCCCGCTCTTCGCC
>JAEWMY010000034.1 GCA_023393015.1 Spirochaetota bacterium | reverse complement strand
ATGTCCGACAACCAGATAAACGCCCTTATCGACCAGTACCAGGAACAGGTGAAGGCCGTGAGCGCGATGGCCGCGGAGCTTCCCTACAAACCCGCGATGCCCGCCGCGGGCATGGTAATCAACCTCGTAGCCTGACATTCGGAAACGTTTTTTAGCTATCGGCAAGCAAAAATCGCCATTCAGTCGCAATTTCTACGATTACCCGCATTTGTCAACTTTCCCTTACATATCTTGCACAAAGACCCCAAATACGCTATTGTTTTTTTGAATGAAGCGCGTAACACCCTTCAGAAACCAGTCTTAGCAAGGAGCAAGTATGACGATCAATGACATCAAGCACCCCAAGGTAAAAGCGTGGGTCGAAGAAGTCGCCAAAATGTGCCAGCCCGACAGCGTATACGTCTGCGACGGTTCGCAGAAAGAATACGACGTGATGATGAAAAAACTCATCGATTCCGGCATGGGCATTCCCCTCAAGAAGAGGCCGAACAGCGTCCTCTTCCGCTCCCAGCCCTCTGACGTTGCGCGCGTCGAAAACCGCACCTACATAGCTTCGAAGACGAAGGAAGCGGCCGGTCCCACCAACAACTGGATCGATCCCGCCGAGCTCAAGAAGACCATGACCGGCCTCTACACCGGTTGCATGAAGGGCCGCACGATGTACGTCATTCCCTTCTCCATGGGTCCCGTCGGCTCCGACATCGCCAAGATCGGCATCGAGCTCACCGACTCCGAATACGTCGTCTGCAACATGGACATCATGACCCGCGTGGGAACCAAGGTCCTCGACGTCCTCGGCACCTCGGGCGAGTACGTTCCCTGCCTCCACTCCGTCGGCAAGCCCCTCGCAGCGGGCGAAAGCGACAACGGACAGTGGCCCTGCGCCGACATCGACAACAAGTACATCTCCCACTTCCCGGAAGAGCGCGCCATCTGGTCGTACGGTTCCGGTTACGGCGGAAACGCCCTTCTCGGAAAGAAGTGCTTCGCCCTCCGCATCGCCTCCGTCATCGCCCGCGACGAAGGCTGGCTCGCCGAGCACATGCTCATCCTCAAGCTCACCAACCCCGAAGGCAAGGTGAAGTACGTTACCGGCGCCTTCCCCTCGGCCTGCGGAAAGACCAACCTCGCCATGCTCATCCCGACCATCCCCGGATGGAAGGTCGAGACCGTCGGCGACGACATCGCCTGGATGAAGTTCGGAGCGGACGGAAGGCTCTACGCGATCAACCCGGAAGCGGGCTTCTTCGGCGTGGCCCCCGGAACCAACGAGCAGTCCAACAAGAACGCGATGGACTCGATCAAGAAGGACACGATCTTCACGAACTGCGCCCTCACCGAAGACGGAGACATCTGGTGGGAGCAGATCGGGTACGACGCCCCCGGACCCCTCGTGGACTGGAAGGGACAGAAGTGGGTACAGGACAAGGCCAATAAGGCCCAGGAACCCGCCGCCCACCCCAACGCCCGCTTTACCGCGCATGCCGTCAACTGCCCGGCCGTCGCCAAGGAATGGGACGATCCCAAGGGCGTGCCGATAGACGCGATCCTCTTCGGAGGCCGCCGCCCGTCGACCATCCCCCTGGTGCACCAGGCGACCAACTGGAACCACGGCGTCTTCCTCGGCTCGATCGTCGGCTCGGAGATCACCGCCGCCGCCCTCGACCTCAAGGCCGGTACGATCCGCCGCGACCCCTTCGCCATGCTCCCCTTCTGCGGCTACAACATGGGCGAATACTTCCAGCACTGGATCAACGTCGGCAAGAAGAGCACCGAGGACAAGCTTCCCAAGATCTTCTTCGTCAACTGGTTCCGCAAGAACGCCGAAGGCAAGTTCATGTGGCCCGGTTACGGCGAAAACAGCCGCGTCCTCGCGTGGGTCTTCGAACGCTGCGACGGCAAGGATAACGCCGTCAAGACCCAGATCGGCTGGATGCCCAAGGACGGCGCCCTCAACATCGCCGGCCTCGACGTGAAGGCCGACGCCATGAAGGAGATCCTCTCCGTCGACGTCGAGGGATGGAAGAAGGAAATCGCGGACGTCCGCGCCAACCACTATCCCAAGTTCGGCGACAAGCTCCCCAAGGAGCTCATGGCCGAGATGGAAGCCCTCGAAGCCCGTTTGAACGGCTAATACATCCAGGGAGGCAGACCCTTTCTTTCGAAGAAAGGGTCCTCCTCCCCGGGCCCCGCCTCTTCCAAAGAAGCGGAGGGTACGCCGAAAAAAAACCCGCGACCGATCCGGTCAGCGGGTTTTTTTTCGTGCAGCGGCATTTCGGCATTCAGGACGCCTGTCAGCGTTCAGGGCGCCTGTCAGCATTCCGGACGCCTGTCAGCATTCAGGGCTCCTGCCAGCGTTCAGGGCTCCTGCCAGCGCTCAGGGCTCCTGCCAGCGTTCAGGGCTCCTGCCAGCGTTCAGGGCGCCCGCGAACTTACCGAGCGGCGGCTTTCAGCGCTTTCAATAACTCGGTACCGCTTACCGGCGCGTCGGGGAAGAACTGTCGGCCGTCGGGCAGGGACATGATCTCGCGCTCGACGCACCCGAGCGCCCCGTCGAACCACGGAGAGGCGGGAGAAACGTCGGGAATCGGGCTTTGCATGGAGGGGTTCGCGGCCCATCGCGCGGAATACCGGTTCGCGAGGGAGCTCGCTCCGGAACGCTCGAGGCTCGTTCTCCAAAGATACCAGGCAAGCTCGCCCCGTCGCACCGTCGTCTCGCGTTTCGCCGGAGCGAGCGGCCCGTTCGGGATATGCGAGCTTTTCGCGAGCGCGGCGAAGGCGCGATCCGTCTTCCATTCCTTTCCGGCGGTCATGAAGTCGAGAAAACCCGGACGCTCGAGGGATACCGCCACGACGTCGTCCCAGGTTACGGCGTTCACGGAGGACACGGCGCGGGTTCGAGCCCCGTCGCTCGCGCTCTGGTCGCGCAGGGACCAGGCCGAGTCACGCTCGGACTGATAGGCCTCGCGATACGCGGGCTGCAGCAGGGGAAATCCCGCGTCGAAGGCGACGACGGCCTCGCGGTATCGACCGAGCTCGAAAGCGGTTCTTCCCTCCTCGACGCGGAGCTCGCCCGAATCGGGAAACAGCGTCTTCGTTTTTTCGAGAGTGGCGAGCCGCTTTACGGGATCGCGCTCGAGCCTCGACGACAGCACGAGCGCGGGGATATCGCCGGGCACGAGGGCTACCGAGCGCCCGTACCGCCTCGTCGCCTCCTGCCGGTTGCCGGCCGCGAGGGCGAGCCTGCCCGCCCACGCCTCGAGCCGGGCGGTAAAGACGGTATCCTTCACGTCTGTCCGCTCGAGCTCGGCGATCTTCTCTTCCGTTTTCCGGATCGACGCGAGCCGGGCGGCCTGCGCGTCGGCGCGCGCGGACGACGAAGCGGTAGCCTGGTTCGGCTGCGGAACGTCAAGAAGGACGATGGCCCGCTCAAGCTCGAACAAGTCCCGGTCGCGCGCGGCGGATCCGGTCGACCCGAGACGGTCGTCCTGCAGGGTCGTGCACGATACGAGCGAATAAAACGCGGCAAGCGCGACTGTCGCGGCGAAAGCCGCGGCGCGGGAGTGTATCATGGTTGTCTCCTATCTGAATTGCCATCCGTGGATGCGGTTATCGAGGCCGGAACCGAGACAGTCGATCCTGCCGTCTCCGTTTACGTCGGTAAACTCCGGCTCTCCCCACAGCGGCAGGGGGAATCCGGCGAGCGGGACGAAATCGCGCGAGTAGCCGTGGAGCGTCGAGCCGTCGCCCGTAACGAAGATTTCCGGGATATCGTCGCCGGTCACGTCATGGAGGGTCACGAGGCCCTCCTCCGCGGTAAACTCGGGGATCCGATGCGACAATACGCCGCCCGAAAGCGAAACGCGGAAGAGCGTGCCCGAGGACGACACGAGCCAGAGGGAATCGCCGTCGTAGGCGGGTTGGGCGTAGAACACGCCCTGCAGGGAAACGGGGAACCCGGGAAGCGGTTTCGCGTCCTGAGCGAAGGCCGTCAACTCGCCCGCCTGGGTCACGAAGGCCACTATCGTTTTGCCGTCGCGCGTAAACGGGAGCGGGGAGCCGAAGGCGATGCCGCTCGCGTACGCGGGCCATCCCGCCTCGGGAACCCCTTCGGGATCGGTCAGCCACAACTCGCCGAGAAAACTCTTGGGATAGGTCGCCATGAACGCCTTCTTCCCCGCGCGCAGGAAGGCGGGCGGCGAGCGAAGCGGGTCGGTAAAGGGAAGGCTCGCGACGGAGACGGCGCCGTCGCGGTCGACCGCGTGCAGGGCGGAATCCCGATCGGCGAGGTACAGCGTTCCCTCGAAGGAAACGGGAGCGGCCGACGGACGGACGCCGGTCGCGATAGGAAAGC
Source organism: Spirochaetota bacterium (assembly GCA_023393015.1). GTDB lineage: Bacteria > Spirochaetota > Spirochaetia > Treponematales > Treponemataceae > Teretinema. Next base: position 28,570 of record JAEWMY010000034.1, on the reverse strand, counting down.
CCGGAAGGCTCTTGAGATCGGCCGTCACAAGGTTGACCTCGCCTGCGGAACTGACGATCCAGGCGGCGGCGTCGCGCGGCGAAACGCCCGCGGTTTCACCGTCGCCGCGGGGAGACGCCGGCTTGAAAACGGGGTCTACGAGGATCCAAACCGGATCATTCGCCTCGAGCCGTTCCGACTGTCCGTTTTTCGGGTTGTACGAAACGGCGACGCGTCGGTCCACCGTGAACAAAAGACGCGCGTCGCCCTTCCCCGAAAGGCGCACGACGGAGATATCCTTTCCCATGCGCCCGCCCGCCTCGATCGGAAAGCCGGGTATCGGCGCGACGCCCGAACCTGAACCCGGCATCGCGGAGAGCGTCGCCTCGAGAAGGCCTCCGGTAACGGATACCCGCAGGAGCCCCTGCCGGTACAACTGCAGGGCGCGGTGAAACGGCGTCGTGCCCTTCAGGAAAAACGGCACGGTTCGGTCGAGCGAATAGAAGAGCGTAAGCTGGGCGCGGTCGTTCCCGCTTTCGGCGAGCGACTTCCATCCGTCCGCCCTGACGAGGGACTGATTTTTCTTGATCGACGTAACCGTGACGAGAAGGTTCTCGGGAGACTCGGAAAGGAAAAGGATGCCGTCCTCGATTACGTAATACGGGGAGGGAACCACGACGCCCATGGCCCGCGCGAGAAAGTCGATAAACGACGGAAGGACGACACGGGGAAGGCGCACGCCGTCGATGACGGTCGACGAGTCCTCGTCTATCAGGATGGACGAAAAGAGCGCCTCGAAGGACTCGCGCCGCTTCGCCTCGTCGGCGACGCGCACGGCGAAAACCGGCTTCGGCCGTCCCTCGAGCCCGAAGGCGGCGAACTCGTCGCCGGTCCAGGAGAACACGAGGTCGTCGAGGCCGCGGCCGAGAAACGAGCGGGCCATCCTGTCGGCCTCGGCGTAGGAATCGCCGACGGCGGGCCCCGAGACGGCGGTAGCCGCCGCGAGGAGGGCCTTCGCATCTCCGGCCGAAAGAATCGTGCAATACTGCGTGTCGGCGGGGAGGCGCGAAAGCGCGCGGGGCACGCGGGGGTCGCGCTCGAGGAGGGAGGCGAGCTCGGGTTTTCCGGAACTGACCGGGCTCGCGAGCGAAAGGACGACGCGGTTCTCCTGGAGGGCGACGGTCACGTCGGCGAATCCGGGCAGGGAAAGCCCGTCGAGAAAGTCGGACACGGCCCGGTTCCCCTCGCCGAGGGCGGAGGTGGCGAAATCGGAGGACACGAGAAGGCCGATGTCGTACGAACGGCCGTCGAGCCGGTTACGCGCCGTGCCTAGCGCGGTGGGACCGTTCGGGTCCGTGAAGGGCCCCGTTCCCGGGCTCTTCGAGACGGTCTCCTCGAAGAGCCTCTCGTCGTTCGAGGCGACGAGCAGGTTCCTCATGAAACCGAGATACACGGTCGGGCCGTCCTTCGAACGGTATTCGAAACGGGATCGGCTTCCCGCGTTGACGTAATAGAGCCCTTCGATATCGAGTCTCCCGACGACGTAGGGGGTAAGCTTGAGCCAGGGAGAGAGGAAACCGGCGTCGTATGACACGAGGACCGTACCGTCGGCGTACAGGGCCGCGTCGGACGAGCCGTTCAGGACGGCGCGGAACGGACCGGGCAGGCGCTGGCTGATCCCGCGGAAAGTCGCCGCGGTGGAGGCGAGCGACGCGAACGAGGGATCGGCGAGAATCTCTGCCAGCGGCTGATGGGCAAGGACGCGCTCGACGGCGGTTACCGTGCGGGGAACGCGCACGAAGGCCTCGGGATTCGCCGGGAAGATCGAGTCGCCTTCTATCCGGCCGAACAGGGAGAACGCCGAAACGGCCAGGGGGATGACGACGAACACCGTAAGGATAACGATGAACGAAACGACAAGAACGCGGGGAAATCGATGTGTACCCTTTTCCATACGTCGATTTTCCCCCGAAATCGGCAAAAGGTCAATTGATTGTCAGCGTGAGCGGCAAGTGGTCCGAATACCCCCGCCCGGAATAGAGCTCGTAGCGGGCGGGGAGTCCGTCCACGTCGACCAACGGCGGTTCCGCGACGGGCGCGAAGCGCGTTACCTCGTCACCCTCCCCGTCCCCGAGGGACGGCGAGAAAAAAAAGTGGTCTATCGCCTCCCAGTTTTCCCGGTACCAGTAGGAACCGGCCGGAATTCCCGTGGAGCCGGGCCACTCGCCCGAAGTCCACCGGCTCCAGGCGTTCGGGTACGACCGAAGCGGGCCGAACTCCGCCGGTTGCTGATTGAAGTCGCCGCAGGCCACGAAGGGCGTGCCGGGACGTTCCCGTGCGAGACGCCCGATACGGTCGACGAGCAGCCGCTCCTGGGCGCTCCTGACGCTCGAGCCGCCGTCCCCGCCCGCCTTCGATTTCCAGTGACAGGCGAAAATCACGAGGCCTTCATCCTTGAAGCCGAACTCCGCCTCGATCATCGGGCGGACTGATTCGGTCGGATGGTCGATCGTGTGGGCGGTAACGCCGACCGGGGCCGCTCGCGCGAGGATGCCGGTACCGAAGGCGAGACCCTTCCCCGGCGGTACGAAAACGGCGTCGGTGAAACCGCCGGAACGGGGAAGGCGGTTCCAGAGATCGGAGAGCACCCGCTCGTTTTCGATCTCGCAAAGCACGGCGATATCGGGAACGCGTCCCCGCCCCGCGCCCGAGACCTCGCCGGCGAGGACGAGCGCCTCGGCGAGCCGGGAGAGCCGCTCGACGTACCGGGACTCGCTCCAGGCGGACGCGGATCCGCGGAATTCCCGAAACTCGGTGCCGTCGTCGACGGCGTCAAAGAAGGTTTGCGCGTTCCAGCAGGCGATTCTGACGGTATTCGGCAGTCGACTCGCCTCCCGCGAGTCGGCGCCGTCCATCCCGCCGCCTCCGGAGCACGCGGCGCACGAGGCGCACCAGACGATCGAAACGAGCGCGGACGCGAATAAAAAACCCCGGTCGGGCATAGGCTCCTCCGGGGTATCTATGGTCGAATTCCGGCGCGCCGGCCGACTTTTCGCGATGTCTATTTCTTTTGATACACCCGAACGTAGTCGACCTTCATGACGGCCTCGGTCATCTTCGGGTCGACGCCCTTTTGTCCGCCCCACGAGCCGCCGATGGCGAGGTTAATGATGAGATGGAAGGGTTTGTCGAAAGGCCACTCTTCCCATCCCTTTCCCGTGTTCTCGAAGCGATGAAAGGGGACGCCGTCTACGTACCACTGAAGGTAGTTCTCGTCCCACTCGAGGCCGTACACGTGATACCCCCGGGAAACGCCGCGGATGGTTTCAAAGTGGTTCGGCTGTGTGCCGAGGCGGTGATTGAAGGACTTCGTATGGGCCGTCGCGTGAATCACGTCCTGCTCGAAGCCGACGTGCTCCATGATGTCTATCTCGCCCGAACGGGGCCATTGACCGTAGGAGGTGAAGGTCGGCAGCATCCAGAACGCGGGCCAGGTGCCGACGCCTTTGGGAAGGCGCGCGCGTATCTCGAAATAGCCGTACTGCCAGTCGCCCTTGTACTGCGTCTTGAGTCGGGCGCTCGTCCACAGTCCGTTTTCGAGCTTCGCGGCGATGACGAGGTTACCCTTCTCGACGAAGGAGTTCCCCCGCTTGTCGGTGTAGAACTGCAGCTCCGCGTTTCCCCAGCCGTTGCCGCCCGTGGAATAGTCCCACTTCGCGGAATCGGGGGAGCCGTCGACGTCGAACTCGTCCGCCCAGACGAGCTCCATCCCCTCGGGAACCGAGGATACGGCCTTCGTTCCGCACGCGGAAAGCGAAAGCGCCGCCGCGCAGACTATCGCCGCGAGGACGGCGGGAACGACGTAACCGCCGTGACCGACGCCGCCAGCGCGGGAACCGAATCTCGCGCCCGTTAGCGTAGAAAAAGCCCTTTCGAGTTTCATACCGCGCTCCTTATACGTTGAACTTGAAGAACATCACGTCGCCGTCGGCGACGACGTATTCCTTGCCTTCCTGGCGGTACCGTCCCGCCTCGCGTATCTTCTGCTCCGTTCCGTATTTCACGAAATCGTCGAAGCTATAGACTTCGGCTTTAATAAAGCCCTTCTCGAAATCGGTGTGGATGACTCCCGCGGCCTTGGGCGCGGTGTCGCCCGCGTGGATCGTCCAGGCTCGGCACTCGTCCTCTCCGGCGGTAAAGAAGGTCCGCATCCCGAGAAGGTGATAGGCCGCTCGCGCGAGGCTCGTGAGCCCGGACTCCGTGAGGCCGATCTCCCCGAGAAACGCGAGCCGCTCCTCGTCGGTCTCGAGGTCCGCGAGTTCGGCCTCGAACTTTCCGCAAATCACGACGGAGTCCGCGCCCTCGGCGGCCGCTATCTTCCTGACCGTCTCGACATGGGCGTTGCCGTTCTTCATCCCGTCCTCGTCGACGTTGCAGACGTACATCTGCGGCTTCATCGTGATGAGATGGCAGTCGTAGATAGCCGCCTTCTCGTCGTCGGTAAGGTCCGCGAGGCGCGCGGCCTTTCCTTCCTGCAGGAGGGGCCGGATCTTGGCGATGGCCGAAAGGACGACCTCCGCCTCCTTCTGCGCCTCCTTCCCCTGCACGCGAGCGGCGCGCGAGGCACGGTCGGCGCGCTTGTCGACGGTGTCGAGGTCGGCGAGCGCGAGCTCGACGTTGATGACCTCGATGTCGCCCGCGGGGTCTACCTTGTTGTTTACGTGGATGATGTCGGGATTCTCGAAACAGCGCACGACCTGCGCGGTGACGCCGACCTCGCGGATGTGGCTCAGGAACTGGTTGCCCAGGCCCTCGCCCTTCGACGCGCCCTTGACGAGCCCGGCTATGTCGACGAACTCGACCGTCGCCGGGACGACCTTCTTGGGGTTGAACGCGCGCGCGAGGTGATCGAGCCTCGCGTCGGGAACGTCGACGATCCCGACGTTCGGGTTTATCGTGCAAAAGGGATAATTCGCGGCCTCGGCGGGCGCGCTCGTCAGGGCGGAAAATATCGTGGATTTTCCCACGTTCGGGAGCCCGACGATCCCGCAGTTAATTGCCATATTGACCTCTTCTCTCAACGGTGAATGACCTATCTTACCGGCGATCGGGCGAAAGGGCAAGACGCGCGGAAAAAGGTCTTTACCATATTTGCGTAAGATTTTATACTGAACACCTGCGCGCCGGGCTTCCGGCCCGTCTCGGAGGAACAACCTATGGCTTTCAATCTCGCGATGTACCCGATATCCTACGTAGCCCAATACAATCCCGCAACCGGCGAGTGGGACGAGTCTTGGTATCAGGCCGACTCGATACCCTTCGACGAGCTTTCCCGCATGGACGAGGCCGCGCGCAACGCCGTATACGCCAAGCGAAACCGTTTCGATCTCCCGCTCGTAAACTACACGACGCAATACGCGCTCGGCTGTTTCGAGGGAATGAAGGCATATCCCCGGAAGGACGGGACGCTCACCCTCTTCCGCCCGGACCGGAACGCCAAGCGCTTCCGCGACTCCATGGTCGGACTCTACTCCCCCGGCTTTCCCGAGGACCTCTTCGTGAAGGCCTCCGTCGAGTTCCTCAAACGCAACCGCGAGCTCGGCTACATCCCCTCCTACGACCCGGAATGGGAGAAGGACTCCTTCGCGAGCGCGAGCGCCGTGTACGTACGCCCCTTCATGTATTCGGAAGGGGCGATCGGCGTCGGCATCTCGAAGTCCCCCTACGTCGTCATCTGCGCGACGACGGTGTCGAGCTACTTCAAGGGGGCGAACACCAAGGCCGTGATCACGGACCGCATCCGGGCCACCCCGAACGGCACCGGCTGGATCAAGTGCGCGTCCAACTACGTTCCCTCGGCCCTCGCCAAGAAGGAAGCCGAGGACGCGGGCTTCATGGAGGTCATCTACCTCGACGCGGTAAAGCGAAAGTACATCGAGGAAGGATCCTCGTGCAACGTCTTCTTCCGCCTCAAGTCGGGCGAGCTCGTAACCCCCGAACTCGGCGACACCATCCTTCCCGGCATCACCCGCGCCTCGGTCATCGCCCTCGCACGCGCCGAGGGAGTACGGGTGAGCGAACGGAAGATTTCCATTCAAGAAGTCGCTCGCTCCTGCGTCGAGTGTTTCGTCACCGGCACGGCGGCCGGCATCACCCCCATCGAAAGCATCACCTGGAAGGGCAAGGAATACGTCTTTTCGGACAGAAAGGCCGGAACGCTCGGCACCCGCCTTCAGGAAAAGCTCAAGGGCACGCAGTACGGCACGGTAGCCGACATCAACGGCTGGAACGTCAAGGTATAAGGGCGATGGTCGGGGCCGCGCGACTTGTCGTCTCGGGCCGCGTCCAGGGCGTCGGCTTTCGCGCCTTCGCGCTCGGCGTCGCCCGCGAACGCGGTATAACCGGCTACGCCCGAAACCTCTCCGACGGCACGGTGGAAATCCGCGCCGAAGGCGAATACTCCGACATCGATTCCTTCATAGCCGACCTCGAGGCCGGCAACGGCCTTTCCCGCGTCGACCATATACGGAAAAACCGGGTCACCCCCGAAGGGCATACCCGGTTTTCTATTTTCTGACGCCTTTCGGCGTATTGCGCGCCCACGCGCTAAAATTAGAACCAGTACTCGAGAGCGACGGGGATCGCGTAACCGGTATCGTCGGCGAGCTTGACCTGGACGCCGAAGCCTATCGAACCGTTGCTGAAGCCCTTTGTCACGCTTGCGAGAAACGTGATAACCTCGTCAGCGGCATTAGCCTTGATGGCGTTGGTGTAGCGAACGTCGCCTGAAATGCCGAATCCGCCGTCGAAGGCATAATCGGCGCCGATACCGAGGTTGTAACCGTCATCATCCTCGTTGAGGTCATAGATGGCGATGGCATGGAGGGTAAGGGCCTCCAACTTGTAGTTCCCATAAAGGGAGACCGTCTTGGTCTCGTCCTGTACGTCGTGGTTAGTCCACGTACGGAAACCGAAATCAACCATGAGGTTTTCGACCATAGTGAGCTTGAGCGCTACCTCGACCATACCGGCAGTCTCGGTGCCGAATACGTAGGCCGAGTTGGACTTGTACTGGGCGCGGATCTGGCCGATACCGTCGAGGGTGTAACCGGCGGCTATCTGCATGTTCCTGCCGAGGTCTATCAAACGTTCGCCCTTGATACCGGTTAAGGCCGCGACCACGTAAACGGCGTCTATCGGCCTGACCGCCACGGCAAAACCCTGTCCACCGGCGCCGGTAACGATCGAACCGTCGTCCTCCGACTCGGTAGTCGACACGCGGGTGAAGATCGCGTCCTCGCCAATCTCGGCGCCGTACTCGCGTATCCAGTTATACGAACCGAACGCGGCGTCCCCGCGAAGGGTATTGTCATGGAAAGAACCGATGGTAACGGTGATCATGTCGATCGGCTTAACCCATATCTTCCTGTTATCGCCGAGGTTCATGACGCTACCGTCGGCATTAATATCGACTTGGAAACCGACATTGTCGGAATTGCCGGTAACGGTGAAACCGACACGGGGAGCGTCCCCCCACGGGGCCATACTGGCGGAATAGCAATCCGCCCCACTCGCCCCCGTGTTGGCACAGGGGACGAAGAGACCACCCCCCCTGGCATGGATCGTGACTTCGGCGGTGAGCGCCGATGACGCGAGAGCGATAACTGCAAGAACCGCAAAAGTTTTTTTCATCGAAGATATTCTTCCTTAATTCGCGGTCGCCGACATCGGTCTTACCCGCGTCGGCCACGCGTAAAAACGGGCGATCCCCGAAGGGCGACGTCGGCGTACGCGAGGGCGCGTCAGTATGCGTCCGGGTTCGAGTCTCCCTTCGGAATGTTCTGAGTCTCCAGCGTCGACTCCAGGAATTTCTGGTCAAGGATGTCCCCGAAGGCCTGGGCCTGCGAGCGCGTCATGAACCAGCGGATAAACGGTGAGTTCTCGATGCGTGAGCCGCTGTCATTCTTTTCAAACTCCAAATTTTTGGTCTCGGGATACGTCAGTGTATAATAGGGCGACTGGCGGACGAAGGTATAACCGATTTTCACCTTAGGCTCGGCGATGGCATTCTTGGTAAACAATCCCCAATTCATGTTCAGATTGACGACACCATAGTTCGAAACAGTATCTCCTTCACGTTCCAACCGTCGTGCCGAAAACTCCTCAAGATAGGTTTTAATCGAACCCAATACGAGGACCCGGTCTCTCGAATCGAGCGTAACCGAATACTTCGATCCCGCAAGGTTAAACCGTAATTCCACGTCGTTGGTGCGCGGAACGAAGAAAACCTGCATGGTCGTTTCGCTTTGGCCGAATCCGAAGGTATTAGTCATCGAGAAGGAAAGAAATCCGACTTCATAGGGATCGACATTGGCGATCGTACTCTTGAAGGTCACTACGCTAGGTAACGGCGTATCAGTGGAAAGCGAATCTTGATAGACGTCGTTTCCCGGAAGGTTTGGCACGTCACCCTTGGTAGAGGCGCAACCCGTAAACACGCAAAAAGCGCAAATCAACACTAATAAGTTTCGCATGAGGTATGCTACCATAAATACAAACCCTTCGCAATAAAAAAGGGCCCCCGGTATAACCGGGGGCCCATACTACTTCAAGTAGCTTCGCGCTTACGCGCTAATCTCAGAAGAAGTACTGGAGGCGGACGGGGATCGCCCAAACGGTATCGGATCCGTCGTTCAGGATCTCGACACCGGCGCCGATACCACCGTTGCTGAAGCCCTTGTTCACGCCGCCGAAGACGGTGAAGGTACCGTCAACACCGTCGGCGGTGGTTCCCGCATAGGAAACCTCACCCGAGATGCCGATTCCGCCGTCAAGGGCGTAATCAAGACCGACAGCGATCGTGTAATTAACCTCGGTTTCATCGATAACGGGAATCGTCATAATCGTGTTGTAGCTGCCAAGATGGAAAGTGAACGCATCCATGGTGTACTTACCATAGAGGTTGATGATCTTGTCCTCATTGATAGCGTCGTTGGTCTCCATCTTAAAACCGACAGATACGAAAAGGTTCTCGATAGCGGTGTAATCGAAAGCCACTTCAATCGTGTTTCCGACTTCAAGACCAGCGGTATAGCGGATGAGCTGAGCCTTGGCCTGACCGATACCGTCGATGGTGTAACCGGCGGCAATCTGCACGTCGTCGAAGAGGGTTTCGGAGAGAGCCTCAGCACCAGGAGTACCAATACCGGAGAAGTACACAGCCGCATAGAAGGCATCAACCGGCTTCACGGAGATTTCGAAGTTGTCCGTGTTGCTGGAGCGCTTGGCGCCGAGGCGCGAGAAGATCGCGTCTTCACCAACGTTCGGACCATAACGGCGAATCCAGTCCCACGTACCGAAGCAGGCGTTGCCGCGAAGGGTATCATCATAGATGTTACCGATGCGGACGGTCACCATCTCGATCGGCTTTACCCAGATCTGCTGGTTATCGCCGAGGGAAGGCGTCGCACCGCCGTCGGAATTGATGTCGATGATGAAACCGACACTGTCCGACTTACCGGCAAAGGACATACCAAAGCGGGGAGTGGCACCCCAAGAAGTCTCGGCGCTGGTATAGGTCTCACTAGCATCACTAGAGAAGACGAACATACCGCGACCGAACCCACCGATCGTAATTTCGGCGAACGCGGCGGTACCAACCAGCGCGAGCACCATAAGAATTGCAAGAGCTTTCTTCATTTAAGAAATTCCTCCTTAAAGTTTTGGACTAGCCGAACCAACGGTTTTTTATGCTAGCCCTATCTTTTGAGTCAGTATACCCTCACTTATCTGGCGCGTCAAGTTTTTTTTAACAAGATTCGCTCCGGATACTGACAAAAAGCCCATAGAACGTCATGTTTAATAATCGATCACCACGACAAGAACTATCGATCCCGCCCTAAATAGAGGATAAACGCGGCGATAAAGCAAAGAATCGAGAGATTTTCGGAAAGAAGGGACCCGAGGGGATAGCCCGCCACAAGGAACTCGGGGCCCGCAAGAAGGCCGAAGAGCCTCAGGGTGTCGTAGAGCGTGCCCGCGTAGTTCGCGAGCACCCCCGCAACCACGAGCATCCACGAAAGACTCGCGGCGCGCGTCCAGACGATAATGGCGAAAAACGAGGCAAGGGCGCCGAGCGCGATGCGGACGACGAGGGCGAAGACGGCGGGGTCTCCCGCGAGGGTGTGGCTCATGCGACGGGATTCCGCTCGAGCGCGCGAAACTCCCCCGCGTCGGCGACCATCGGCACGATGGACGGCGTATGGTAGTCGGGGGAGATAAGCACCCCCCGCTCGAGGCAGGACGAGAAAAACTCCGCGTACCGCGAGGGCCGCGTTTTCGGCACGAGATACGGCCCGCGGCGGTCCCACAGGGGAGAGATAAAACGATCGTACTTGGCCCAGTCGGCCTCGCCCCGGGAAAAGAGGGCGGCGGCCAAGTCGGCCCAGGAACGCGCCAGGGCCGCGAGCAGGGCCGGGGCTACGGGGTCCGACGGGGGAATCGCCAAGGCGCGGGCCGGATCGGCCGTCACCCGGTCGGAGAACACGGCGAGCGTGCAGCCGCCGGCGAAGGGAAACGGGGAAACGAGGACCATGGCGTCGTTCGTGTCGTTGACGGCGCGGAGAAACGAGGAGTCGACCCGGTCGCCCATCGCGTAGAAGGCCTCGTCGAGCCAGGGGCGCCAGATCGGGATGCCGTGTATCGTCTTGGCGGACGAGAGGGGGGAATCACCGCCGGGGCCGATATCGATCGAGGCCTCGGGATGGAGGATCGGCGACTCGATGAGGGGTATGTCGGCCCAGAGGCCGAGGGCCTCGGCGCAGGCGCGTCGTGCGCGGTCGCGCGAGGCGTACCAGCGCACGCAGGGGTAGTCGGGAAGGACCTCCCGGACCGCTCGGGCGAGTTCGTCATCGATCTCGGTCGGGAACGAACCGGTAATCCCCCGGTCGAGGGCGCTTTTCAGGGCGAGCTTCGCCTTGCCGGCGCGCCACCCCAGGATCGCCGCCCCGCCCTCCTGCCAGAGGTCGAGGAGCCTCACCCCCTTGGCGGTGTAGAGGTGGTAGTCGTAGGCCCGGCGTACCGTTCCGTACCGCTTGGAGAGTTCCGCCTTCAGGTCGATCGAGACTGTCGCTTCCATGATTGACCCCTATTCTATCGCCTTATCCCCGTTCCGCAAGCCTTTTTTGCACGAGTTCCGCCGCCATGGTCGGGTTCGCCCGCCCCTTCGACTTTTTCATGACCTGTCCGGTCAGCCAGCCGACGACGTTCGTCTTTCCCTTGCGGAAGTCCTCGAGGGCCGCGGGGTTCTCGGAAATCACCTCGTCCACGATGCGGGATATCTCGCCCGAGTCGCTCACCTGGCTCATGCCGCGCGCGGCGATGACGGCCTCAGCCTGATCGCCCGTCTCGAGCATGGCCTGGAAAACCTCCTTGGCCTGCTTGCTCGTGATCGATCCCTTCGAAAGGGCGTTCACGAGGCCCGCGACGTGCTCGGGGCCGATCTTGAGCTCCCCGAGGGCCGAACCCGTCTCGTTGACGACGGCGAGCACCTCGGCAAGCACCCAGTTCGCGGCCTTTTTCGGGTCGCTCGAGGCTTTCGCCGCGCGTTCGAACCATTCGGCGAGCTCGCGGTCGGTCGTAAGGGTGTTGACGTCGAAGTCGGAAAGCCCGTATTCGGCACGGAAGCGGTCGCGCTTGGCCGCCGGAAGCTCGCCGACGCGCGCGCGCGCCGCGGAAAGGAAGTCCTCGCCGAGGACGATCGGGCGGATATCCGGCTCCACGACGAAGCGGTAATCGATGAAGGAGTTCTTCGTGCGCTGGACGACCGTCTCGCCGGCCGCCTCGTCCCAGCCCATCGTCCGCTTGAAGCCGGCCGTGTAATTCTGGCGGTCTGTGCGGAACTCGGCGAGCTGGCGGCGTATCTCGTAGGCGCAGGCCTCGCGGATCGCCTTGAAGGAGTTCATGTTCTTGATCTCGGAAATCGGCGTCCGCCATTCCTTCCCCTCGGCGCGGATGCGGAGGTTCAGGTTCGCGTCGCAGCGCATGGCGCCTTCCTCGAGATTGCCGTCGGTCGCGCCGATGTACCGGAGGATCTCGCGCACCGTCTGCATGAAGAGGGCCGCCTCCTCCGGGCTCGACATGTCGGGCCGGGAGACGATCTCGATGAGGGGAACGCCCGAGCGGTTGAAGTCGATGTAGCTGTGCGCGCCCTCGACGTGGAGGCTCTTTCCGACGTCCTCCTCGAGGTGGATGCGCTCGACGCGCACGCGCTTGAGCCTCGGGGTCTCGTCGGCCGCCGCGAGGTTGATCATGACCTCTCCGTCGTGGCAGAGGGGGATGTCGTACTGCGTGATCTGGTAGCCCTTCACGAGGTCGGGATAGAAATAGTGCTTGCGGTCGAACTTGGTGTAGGCGTTGATTCCGCAGCCGAGGGCGTAGCCCGCGACGGCGCCGAGCTCGACGTACTCGCGGCCGGGAATCGGCATGGCGCCGGGAAGGCCGAGGCACACCGGGCACACGCGGGTATTCGGCATGCCGCCGTAGCGGTTCTCGCACGAGCAAAAGGCCTTGGTGGCCGTCTTGAGCTCGCAGTGGATCTCGCAGCCGATGATCACCTCGTAGGAGAGGTCGCCGTCGACGTGCACGGCCCGTTCGGCCACCGTCGTCTCGTCTCGCGCATTCATTTCGACGCCTCCCATGCCTTGGCGACGGAGAGGATCTTCCCCTCGCCGAAGTGCGGACCGCAGAGCTGAATGCCGACCGGAAGCCCGGCGGACGTTTCGCCCATCGGCACCGAAAGGGAGGGCACGCGGGCGAGGTTCACGAAGGTCGTATAGAGGTCGGAAAGGTACATCGCGAGGGGATCGTCGACCTTGGCGCCGAGCGGAAAGGCGACCGTCGGGCTCGTCGGGCACAGGAGCAGGTCGTACGTCTTGAAAACCTCGCCGAGGTCGCGCTGGATGCGCGAGCGAACGCTCATCGCCTTCTTGTAGGTGTCTCCCGAGAAGTGCGTCGAAAGCACGTAGTTCCCGATGACGATCCGCCGCTTGACCTCGGCGCCGAAGCCGTCCGAGCGCGTCGCGACGTAGAGCTCGTCGAAGCCCTCGCCCGGGTCCGTGCGAAGGCCATAGCGGATGCCGTCGAAACGCGAGAGGTTGCTCGCCGCCTCGGAAAGCGCGATGACGTAGTAACAGCCGATCGCGGCCTCGAGGACGGGGATGGAGACGGTCTCGACGACGGCCCCGCGCGAGCGGAACCACTCGCAGGCGGTCTCGAAGACGCGCGCGATTTCGGGGTCGAGCCCCTTCTCGCGCATGAACTCCTCGGGGAGGGCGATGCGCATCCCCGCGACGTCGGCGCTCTCAAGGCGCGCGAGCGCGGAGAAATCGACGTCGGCGCTCGTGTCGTCGAGGCGGTCCTTGCCGGCCATTACCGAAAGAAGGAGGCCAATGTCCTCGGCCTTGCGCGCGAGCACGCCCACCTGGTCGAGGGAGGAGCCGAAGGCGACGACGCCTGAGCGGCTTAAGGTCCCGTAGGTCGTCTTGAGCCCGTAGACGCCGCAGTACGACGCGGGAAGGCGGACCGATCCGCCCGTCTCGGTGCCGAGCGCGACCGGGGCCTGGAGGCCCGCGACGACGGCAGCAGAGCCGCCCGAGCTTCCGCCCGGGGTGAGGTCGCGGTTCACCGGGTTCCGCGAGGGCCCGTAGGCCGAGTACTCGGTCGACGAGCCCATGGCGAACTCGTCCATGTTCGTCCGCCCGAGGGCGACCGCTCCCGCGGCAAGGAGGCGGTCGGTCACGGTGGCGTTATAGGGGGCGACGTAACCCGCGAGCACCTTGCTGCCGCACGTGCAGGACTTTCCCTTGATCGAAATGTTGTCCTTCGCGGCGAAGGGAAGCCCGAGGAGGGGCCGCCTGTCGCCCGAGGCGCGGGCCTCGTCGGCGGCTTTCGCGTCGGCCTCCGCCGTGTCGTAGAATTCGACATAGCCCTTCAGGGGCTTTTCGCCAGTGTTGTCCGCCTCGTAGGCGGCCTTGTACGCGCGGACGATATCGAGGCTCGTGAGCGTGCCCGCTTCGAGGGCGGCTTTCAGCTCGACGAGTCCCATCGAGCGTATCTTGCTTTCTTCCATCGGTTACGCCCCCCCGCCGAGTACCTTGGGTACGCGGAAATAGCCGTCCATATACTCGCTCGTGATGCGCTTGAGGTCGCCCGCCTCGAGGGCCTTGACCGGCTCGCCCGAGCGCAGGGCCTCGACCGTCGTGGTCGGGTAGGCGTCGTAGGGGTTTTCGTCCCCCGCGAACTTCGAGAGAACGTCGAAATAGTCGACGATTTGGCGCACTTGCCCGGCAAGGATCTCGATATTCGTGCTCTCCGGGGAGAGGCGCGAAAGATAGAGGAGGTTGTCGAGCGTCGTGTCGTCGATGGCGTGCGTGTTCTTGTCCATGGACTTTCCGTTTCCTTTACGCGTTCGGGCGGGGCACGGGGCCCTTCTCCTACTCGTCTTTGACCAAAAGGAGGTTTTTCGCCTGGTATCGGGGCATGAAGCGGCGATCGGCGCCGGATTCGAACCGTACCATGATCACCAACTCGTCGCCCGAATAGAGCGATTTCGTAATACTACCATAACCGTACTCGTCATGGAAGAGTTTCAGCCCCGGCTTCCATCGCTCGGCGAGCTCGTCGAAGGGAAGCGTCGCGGCCGGCGCCGCGCGTCGGGGGGCGACGCGGTACGCGTCCGGCGAGTCGAGCCATTCATCCGATTCCGCCGATTCGCTCGCGCGGGACGGCCCGCGCGAGCTCGCCGCGTCGCGGGACGCGACGCGCGCTCGGGCCAGGAAGGAGCGCGGGGCGCGCCCGAGCACCTCGAGGGCGGTCACGTCCGTCTCCGAGAGGAAGGGGCTCGGCTCCATGAAAGCGGTTCGGCCGTAGAGGCGCCTCGCGGCGCAGCTCGTAAGATAGAGCTCGTCCATCGCCCTGGTACAGGCGACGTACATGAGGCGCCGTTCCTCCTCGAGGTCCTCTCCCCGCTTGTCGTCGCGGGGAAAGACGCCCGACTCGAGGCCGGTGACGACGACGCGGCGGAACTCGAGGCCCTTCGTGTTGTGCACGGTGATGAGCGTGACGGAATCGGGATTATCCTCCTCGGCCGCCATAGAGCGGTCAAGCTCGATATGCTCGAGAAACTCGAGAAGCCCTTCCCGGTTGAGCGGATAGAGGCTCGCCGCGTTCACGAGCTCCTGCAGGTTCGCGACCCGCTGGGTCCCCGCGATCTCGTCCTGTCCCTGATGATAGGAAAGAAGTCCCGACGACTCGACGAGCCGTTCCACGAAGGCCGCGAGTCCGACGGCGCCCTTCTTGCGCCGCCCCGCGGGCGCGGCCGTTTCGGTTTGCTTCGAGTCGGCAGGCGACGCGTTGTCGCCGGCTTGCTTGACGGCGGCTTGCGCTGAGTCCGCGGGCGCGCTTGCTTGCGCAATGCCTTCAGGCTGCGCGTCCGCCGTCGGCGTAGCGCCGGCTTGCATGGCGCTTTCAGGCCGCGCGCCGGCTTGCTTCGAGTCGGCAGGCGACGCGTTGTCGCCGGCTTGCGTCGCGCCGGCTTGCGTCGCGCTTGCCCGTGTCGCGCTTGCGGGCGGCGCGCCCCCGTCGATCTCCGCGCGCAGGGTCTCGACGACATGCAGGAACTCGGAGAGTCCCGCGCGGGCTTTTTTCGAAAGCCCGTCCATCACGCGGCGGGCGGCGGTGAGGAGGTCGGAGCGCTCGTCGAAGGAGAGTTCCGCTTCTATCCCGACGGGGGCGTCCTCGAAGAGGGCGCGGCGCGCGTCGGATATGATCTTGTCCTGCGACACTTCTCCGATGCCGCGCGCGGGCTTGTTCACGACGCGGCGGAAGGCGATCTCGTCCCGTCCGTTCGCGACGAGGGCGAGGAAAGAGAGGGCGTCCTTGATCTCCTCTCGCTCGTAGAATTTGAGCGAGCCCACGACCTTGTAGGGAATCTTCCTATGGAGAAATTCGGTCTCGAAGCCGAGCGACTGGGCGTTCGTCCGGTAGAGGATCGCCCAATCGGCGTACGAACAGCCCTTCTTGCGCGCGCCGGAAACGAGCTCGGCGCAAAAGGCGGCCTCCTCGTCCTGGTTCGCGAGAAAGGTCAACACGGGACGTTTTCCCCCGCCGCGTTCGGCGATCAAGGTCTTGCCGAGCCGCCCTTCGTTCTTCGAGACGACGTCCGAGGCGACCGAGAGAATCGGCGCGACGGAGCGGTAATTGCGCTCGAGGCGTATGATCTTGGTGCCGGGGAAGGAGTCGGCGAAGGTAAGGATGTTCCTGACCTCGGCGCCGCGAAAGCGATAGATGGACTGATCGTCGTCACCGACGACGCAGAGGTAGGTCGAGGGTCCGGTTATCGCCTTGAGAAACTCGAACTGCGCGACGTTCGAGTCCTGGTATTCGTCCACCATGATGACGGAAAACCGGGAAGCGAGCCTGTCCTTTACCTCGGGGTGGGCGGCGAGCATCCGTACGGGGAGGAGGATGAGATCGCCGAAGTCGAGATTACCCGTGTCGCGAAGGCGCTTTTCGTATATCCCGTAGACCTCTGCGAACTCGGGATCTGGATCGATCTCGGCGAGAAGGGGGCTGTCGGGACCGAGGCAATAATCCTTGGCGCGGGCGATCTTGTGGACCGCCGCGGACGACTGCTGGCGCGTGAGGCCCGGAATCGCCTTTGAAAGCAGTGTAACCGCGTCGTCGTCGTCGTATATGGTGAAGTTGGAGTCGAGCCCCGCGAGCTCGGCGTTGCGCCTCAGAAGCCAGGCGCCGAAGGAGTGGAAGGTGCGGAGCACGGATCGCTCGGCCCTGGGCTCGAGTCGGGTGGCGCGCTCGGCCATCTCACGGGCCGCCTTGTTCGTGAAAGTTACCGCCAGGATCGACTCGGGATCGACGCCCCGCTCGGAGATAAGCCAGGCGATCTTCGTGGTGATAACCCGCGTTTTGCCGGAGCCGGCCCCCGCGAGAATGAGCAACGGAGAGCCCGAGTGCGTGACCGCCTCGAGTTGTTCCGGGTTCAGCACCGAGAGGTATCCTTCCCGACTCACCGCGCCACCGCCTCCAGGTCGATGCCGTTCACGTTCATGACGACGGCCTCGACGACGGAACCGGGTCCGATCGGTTTCCCGTCGAGATCGCGCTGATTTTCTTCATATTGAAGCACGACGGAACCGTCCACCTCGGGGGCCTGAAACCAGGCTCGCCCCAGGGCGAGTCGTGACGCCGGTATGACGGCCGACGTGCCGTCCGCGCCGCGGGCGTCTTTTCCGTCGCCCGAGTCGTTCGCGTCTCCCGGAATCACCTCCTCGACGAGCACCTCGACGGTCTTACCCATGAAAAAGGCGAGAACCTCGGGCGTTATCCGGTTTTGCGCCTCTCGTATCGCGTCGACGCGCGCCTGCGAGACCTTCTTCGCGACGCGCCCCTTCATGTCGCAGGCGGCCGTCCCGTCCTCGCGCGACCAGGGAAAGGCCCCGGACCACATGCTTTGGAGCTTCGCGCAAAACCCGAGGGTTTCGGCGAAGTCGGCGTCCGTTTCGCCGGGAAAGCCGACGAGGAAGGTGGTTCTGAGGGCGACCGTGCCGTAGGGGCTCGCGGCGGCCGCGAAGGCCGCGCGGACGTCCGACACGAGCTCGAGATACGCCTCGGGTGTACCGCGCCGGTTCATGCGGGGAAGCACCGAACGCGCCCCCGACTGAAAGGGTATGTCGAAATAGGGATAAAAGCGCGCGTCGGCCGTCATGACCGGCAGGATGTCGCGGGGAAAGTTGTCGGGATGGAGGTACAGGAGCCTCACGCGGAAATTCCCCGGCACCGAGGATATCGCGCGCAAGAGCCGGGCGAGCGGGCTTTCGGCGGGAGCGCCCGGGCCGGGGGACGCGTCGCGTTCAACCGCGTCGCCACCCGCCAAGTCGCCCTCCCCGCGTCCGTACGAGGCGAGATCCTGCCCGATAAGATTGAGCTCGTACGCGCCCTTGGCGACGAGACCCGCGCATTCCGCGACAATCTCCGCGACGGTACGGCTTCTCAGCGAGCCCCGGATGATCGGTATGGCGCAAAAGGAGCAGCGGTTGTCGCACCCCTCGGTGATCTTTACGTAGGCGGACCGGGGAAACGAAAAAAGCTCGGGGCGATCCCCCGCGCACACGCCCTTCTGGGGAGGGCGCACGACAGGCACCGCGTCGACTCGTGTCGCCCCGGCGGGACCGGCAGTGACGGTAGAGCCGGCCGCGTCGGCGGAAGCGACAGCGCGCTCGGCGGGAAAAAGGCGATCGACGAGTTCGGGCAGTCGCGAGAGGTCGCCGTTGCCGAAAAAGGCGTCGGCCTCGAGGAGGTTCCCCGCGAGATCGTCGGCGTATCGCTCCGCGAGACATCCGGCGAGCACGATCTTCGCGCGCGGATGCGCCTGCCTCGCCGCGAGCACGGCGTCGATCGATTCCTTCTTTGCCGGCTCGATAAAGCCGCAGGAGTTCACGAGAATGAGAGCGGCCGCGTCTGGGTCGTCGGTCTTCGCCCATCCGGCGTCGCGCATGATTC
The DNA here is from genome assembly GCA_023393015.1 of Spirochaetota bacterium. GTDB lineage: Bacteria > Spirochaetota > Spirochaetia > Treponematales > Treponemataceae > Teretinema. Next base: position 10,015 of record JAEWMY010000034.1, on the reverse strand, counting down.
CGACGATCAGCTCGGCGTCAACCTGATTCTTGGCGCATCCGTGCTGGTCTATGAAGAAAAGTCTCTCAGTCAATATTGAAAACCACGAACTTGAAGCGACCGGTGTCCTCGTCCTTGATCCATTTGAGATCGCGGACGATCACCTCGCCGGGGCGGCTGATCTCCAGATCCACGGTCTTGCCGCCCGCCACGATCTGCATCTTTACGGCGTTCCCGTTCGAGGCCCAAATGCGGATGCCGTTATTGGCCTGCACGGTGAGCAACTCGGACTTCTGGTAATAGCGTTCCTCGCGGTTTGACCGGTCGGACTCGTGACGGAACAGGCAGTATCCGCGGAAGGTCGCGTTCAACGTCACGGGATAGGCGGAGCCGCCCTCGAAAAGCACGAGTTGCTTGGCGTTGGGCGCCGACGACGGGGCGGCGACGGTCACGTCGGCCTCCACGCCCTCGGTCCCGGCCGCGGCGCTTCCCGCGAGCGTCGCGGTCAACGTCGCCGTCAGGGCCGCGCCCGACACGAGTTGAATCTCGGCGCCCTTGGACGGGTCGTTCCGGAATATGTCGGCCACGAAGACCTTCACGTCGGGCTCGTTGTCGCCCGAGAGGTCGATCAAAAGGTCCTGTCCGAGATCCACGACCCGGCTTCCGGACGGGGTCGCGAGCTTGAGGGACGAAGCGGTCGATTCGACACCCATGGAGAACCGCCCGTTCGGCGTCACTACGATGACGGTGTCACCCTCGAAGACGCGGGCGCGGAATTCGTCGCCGGTCGTCTCGTGCTCGACGGGCTCGCGCGCCCCCGCGACGGAGACGGCACCGTCGCCGCCTGACAGGAGGCGCGAACCGAGGCTGACGCCTCCCCATACGAGCAGGGCGAGGATTGCGACCGCGACGGCTCCGAGGCCGACGCGAATGAGCATGATGTTGTCGACGAAGCGGTCGGTGATGGGCCGCTTGGGCATGAGTTCCTTGAGCGGAATCGGCGACTCCTGAATCCGCAAGTTTTTGTAGGCGGTCACTATCTCGCCCGAATTGAGGCCGAGGTAGTCGCAATAGTTCCTGAGAAACCCGAGCAGGTAGGGCTCTCCGGGAAATACCGTGAAATCCTCGTCCTCGAGCGCCTCGAGATAACGTCTCGTGATATTGGTCTCGCGCGACACCTGGTCAAGGTCCAGATTACGCGCGTTTCTCGCTTCCCTCAGTTTCTTGCCGAATGCTTCCATGCGAAAACCTGCCCCACCCTAGTATTGTTATTCCGAAAACAGGAAATTGTTGAACATGTTCGCGGACGCCGGGGAATCGTACAAAAAGCGATTGTCGAGGATACCCTGGTTGAGCGCGTACCCGGAAAAATCGAAGACGACGCGGTCCCCGGAAACCGTCTGGGCGTCGATGCGCCTGACGAGCTTCGATTCCGGATTCACCATAAGGCGGATCGTGCGGAACATCTCGGTCGTCGTGCGGCGCGCGAGGGAGAGCACCACGACGCGCTCGGTCGAGCCCTCGTCCAGCGGGACCGGGTCGGGTCCCTTCTCGTACGCGATCGAATAATAGCGTTTCATGAGCGAAAGACCCTGCGGGGTCGCGAGGGAGGCGCCGGATGCCCCCGAGTTCTTCTCGACCGACTGGCTTAAAACCACGTTGTAGTCGGGAAGATAAACCGTCAGAAGCTCTCCGTTGAAGACGATCGTCTGTTCGTCGGGATCGGAAAAGTCGATCCTGAGGAGATTCGGTCGCTTGAAGACGGCCCGTCCCGCCATGACTGAGGCCTTTTGGCCGGAGCCGGCGGTAATGGTGATATTCGCGGAATAATCTGAAATGGCTGCGTACGTATCGGAAACGGCCGTAAAAAAGGCGTCCGCGGTAGTGATGGCCTGAGCCCCGGCGACGGGACTCAGCGCGACCATACAACACGCCGCGAGGGCGAAACGGCACAGGGAAGCTTTCATCCTTCCAGTAAACCAGAAAGGCACTGTTCCGTCAATTCTTTTCCAGGGCGGCGAGATTTCCCTCGGCGGCGACGATCTCGGCGAATTCGGCCCCTTCCATTATCTCCTTCTCGAGCAGGCGTTTCGCGATATACTCCATGAGCGCCTTTTTCCCGGACAAGAGGTCGACAACCACCTTGTACCGCGCGTCTATGACGCGGGCTATCTCCTCGTCGATGTACTGTTGGGTCGACTCGGCGTAATCCCGCACGAGCTTGGGATCCCCGGCGCCGTATCCCGCGCCGTGCTGGCTCAACGCCACGTTGCGGAACCGCTCGCTCATGCCGTAGTCGGTGATCATGCGCCTGACGATCTCGGTGGCGCGCGAAAGGTCGTTCGAGGCCCCGGTCGATATCATGCCGAAGGCGACCTGCTCCGCGGCGCGGCCGCCGAGAAGCACGTCCACCCTGGCGAGCAGCTCCTTCTCAGAGCTCAGGTACCGGTCTTCCTCCGGCATGTTTATGGTGTATCCGAGAGTCCCGATTCCGCGGGGGATAATCGAAACCTTGTGCACCTTGTCGGCGCCCTCGGTGAAGGCGGACGACAGGGCGTGGCCGGTTTCGTGATACGCGACGATCTTCCGCTCGTCTTCCTTTATCACGCGGCTCTTCTTCTGGAGTCCCGCTATCGCCTTCTCGACGGCCTCGTTCAAGTCGACCATGGCGACCTCTTTCCTCCCCGCGCGAACGGCGAGCAGGGCGGCCTCGTTGATGATGTTGGCGAGATCGGCGCCCGACGAACCGCTCGTCGTTCGCGCTATCGCGGCCAGGTCCACCTCGCGCGCGAGCTTCACGTTCTTGGCGTGTATGCGCAGTATCTGCTCGCGTCCCTTGACGTCGGGCCGGTCGACCGACACCTGCCGGTCGAAACGGCCGGGCCGGAGCAGGGCGGGATCGAGCACGTCGGGACGGTTCGTCGCCGCGAGCAGGATGAGGCCCGAGGAGCCGTCGAAGCCGTCCATCTCCACGAGCAGCTGGTTGAGCGTCTGTTCGCGCTCGTCGTTGGAGGACATGGAGTTGATGCGGCTCTTTCCGATCGCGTCGAGCTCGTCTATGAATATGATGCAAGGCGCCTTTTCGCGCGCTTGTTTGAAGAGATCCCGCACGCGGCTCGCGCCTACGCCGACGAACATCTCGACGAAGTCCGAGCCCGAGATGCGGAAAAAGGGCACGTTCGCCTCGCCGGCGACGGCGCGCGCGAGGAGCGTCTTTCCCGTTCCCGGAGGGCCGACGAGAAGGACTCCCCGGGGAATCTTGCCGCCGATGTCCGTGTATTTTTTCGGAAACTTGAGGAAGTCCACTACCTCGACGAGCTCTTCCTTCGCCTCGTCGACTCCGGCGACGTCGCTGAAGCGGGTCGAGACCTTCCCCTCCTCTACCGCCGCGGATCGGGTCTGTCCCGCGGAGAAGATGCTTCCACCGAGGCCGCCCATACCGCCGCCGCCCATGCGCCTCATCAGGAAACGCCACATGAAGAAAAAGACGGCGAAGGGAAGTATCCACTGGAGGACGAAGTCGAGGAAGAAATTGCGTTCCTCCGCCTGTACCGCGTAGGTAACTCCCTTGGCGTCGAGCAGGCGGATAAAGTCTTCAGTATGAATGCCGACGGTTCGATACGATTTCGCGCGCGAGGCGGGGGACTGGAACAGGCCGAACGACGGGGCGTTCGTAACCTCGGAGGGCTCCGCGTTCGCGAACCCGGTAAAGTATACGGAAGTAATCTGAACGCGGGTAATCTCCCCGGACTCGACGCGCGCGCGGAATTCCGAAAACGGTATCAGCGAATCGGACCGGGAAAGCATGATATAGTTGAATATCACCATTCCCGCGAATATCGCCATCAGGATCGCCCACAACGGAATGCGGGGGAACGGCTGGCGCGGGCCCTTCCCGCCATTGCCGGAATCGGGACCGAACTTGAAGAAATTGAAAGGATCGTCCTGGTTGCCCCGGCCGTTGTTTTTGTCGTTATCGGAATTGCTCATAAAGTATGATACCGCCTTGGTTTAATAATACGGAAAATGCGGGGATGAGTCGAGCATTAAAAAACTTTCCCGGGTCGGGTTTTTGGCTGGCAATTTGCCTGAAACTGCTCTAAAGTATGTTGTAAGCCTGCCGATAGGGTTAGCGGGGATGTCGCGTCTCGACATTCCATTGATTGACGGGAGGGCACAGTGGGTTACAATCAAGCGTTAAGCGCGTATCGGGAGACTCGGGTCAGGACGGCAAGCCAGGGAACGCTCGTGGTAATGCTGTATGACGGGGCGATCCGCCATCTCGGCGAGGCGATCGGCCTTTTCGGGGGAGATCCGAAGGATTTCCCCGGAAAAATCGAGAAAATCAGCAATCACATACTTAAAAGCCAGGAGATCATCACGGAACTCATGGCATCCCTCGACCTGGCGGCCGGGGGCGATATAGCTAAAAACCTCCTCTCCCTGTACGCCTGGTTCAACGACCAGCTCGTTCAGGCCAATATGGAAAAAAAGGCGGACAAGATCATCCCGATTCGGGCGATGATGGAAGACCTTCGCCTCGCCTGGGTAGAGATCATCAACAGTACCGCCGTGCCGGCCGAGGTTCAATCGGCTCCCGCGGGCATTAACATAGCCGGTTGAGTGCCGCCATGGCCGTTCGGGAACTTACGAGGGACGAAGTGGACGAGCGGATCGCCATACTCAGGCGATTCCGCCAGCTCCTCGAGGAACAGCGGGGGAAATTCCGCGAATACCTCGGCGTTCTCGAGCGGCAGGAGTCGGTAATCGGGTCGGGAGACGTCGATTCCATCGTACGTCACACCGAGGTGGAGCAGGCGATCGTCTCGGAGATCCACACGATACAGAAGGTCATCAATCCCCTCGAGGAGATGTACCGCGAGATCAACCCCACGGCGGACGACTCCGAGATACCGAGGCTCCAGACGGATCTCGCGCGCCTCAAAGAGGACGTGCTCGCGCAAAACGAGAAAAACCGCGAGCTTCTCAAGTCGCACATGACGCTCCTCAGGCAAAAGGTCGTCTCCCTGCGGAACCCCTACGCCCGGCGCGAAAGCGTCTATGCCTCGGACGCGCATACCGCGACGCGCATAGACATAAACCAGTAAGGCCCGCGGCCCGAGAAAGGCTCGGGCTCCGCGTACGCCGCCGGTCAATCCGTCGGCCCTTGGTCGCCAGCCGTCGGTTGCCGAACGCAAGCCGTCGGTTGCCGAGCGTCGGCCTTCGACCCCGTTTCGTGCTATACTCTCCCCCATGAAAACCCCCGTCTACGTCCTCGACGCCTATGGCCTCATCTACCGCTCCTACTTCGCGTTCATATCGAAGCCCCTCACCAACCGCGAGGGTAAAAACGTCTCGGCCGTATTCGGCTTTTTCAGGAACCTCCACTCGCTCTTCCAGAAATACGACCCGAAGGTCTTCATCGCCGCCTTCGATTCGCGCACGCCCACCTTCCGCCACGAACTCTACGCCGAGTACAAGGCGACGAGGCAGAAGACCCCGGAGGACCTCCACGCGCAAGTTCCGATTATCGAGGAGATACTCACGGCGCTCGGCGTGTCGATCGTCAGGCAGGACGGCTTCGAGGCCGACGACATCATCGCCTCGGTGGCCGCGCGCGCGCGCGCCGAAGGCCGCGAATGCCGCATCGTCTCCGGCGACAAGGACCTCATGCAACTCGTCGGCGGGCCCGTCTCCGTGCTCAAGCCCGGCAAGACCGGCGGCTGGGACGAGATCGACTCCGCGGGAGTCGCCGCCGAATGGGGCGTGGGCCCCGAATTGATGCTCGACTATCTCTCCCTCACCGGGGACGCCTCCGACAACGTGCCGGGCGTCAAGGGAATCGGCGACAAGACGGCCCTGAAGCTCCTCGCGGCCTGGGGCACGCTCGACGGGATATTCGAGCACGCGGGAGAGATCACGGGAGCCGTCGGCGCGAAGATAGCCGAAGGCAGGGAGATGGCCTACTTCTCGCGAAGGCTCATCGAGCTCAACGAGGACGTCCCGCTCGAGCGGGACATCGACGCCTACGCCTGCGAAAGCCTCGACACCGTCGCCTGCGCGCGGCTCCTCCTCCGCGAAGGGCTCCCGAGCGTGGCGCGCCTCTACGCCCCCGCCGGCCCCGCGGATGTCGTGGACGCCCGGGCGGACTCCGCCGACGGGGCGTCGTCAAGCGGCCGTTCGGCGTCCCCGCGGGGTTCGGGACCGCACGGTCCGTCAGCCGGCCCGGATGACGGAACCTTTTTCAGCCCGCCCCTCTCCGCGGCCCTACCCGACACTGACCTCGCCAAGAACGAGGGCGACTACCGGGCCGTCGTCTCGGCCGACGAGCTCGACGCCTTCGTAACCGAGGCGATTCGCGCGAGGCTCGTCGCCTTCGACTGCGAGACCACGGGCCTCGACGCCCTCACCGCGCGCCTCGTCGGCTTCTCCCTTTCCGTCAAGGAAGGAAGCGGCGTCTACGTGCCCGTACTCGGACCGACGCCCGAGCTCGGAGAAACGGCCCACACCCTCATGGACCGCGATCGGGCGCTCGCGGCGGTCAGGCGACTCTTTTCGGAGCCGTCCGTCCTCGTCGTGACGCACAACGGCAAGTTCGATTACTCGATTCTCAAGACGCACGGCGTCTTCGACTCCCTGCCGGGAAAGCGACCGGCGTGCCGCCTCTCGGACACGATGCTCGCTGCCTGGCTCCTCGATCCCGACTGGGCGTCCTACTCCCTCGAGTCGCTCGCCGCGAGCCAGCTCGGCCTCCGGACCGTGTCCTACGACGAGGTCGTCCCGAAGGGCTCGACCTTCGCCGACGTACCGATCCCCCTCGCCTCGTCCTACGCCGCAGAGGACGCCGACCTCACGCTCCGTCTGTACGGACTGTTCGCCCCCCGGCTCGCCGAAGCGGGACTCGAAGGCCTCTACGCGGACCTCGAACTGCCGCTCGTGCCGATCCTCGCCGACATGGAACTCGCCGGCATCAGGCTCGAGAAGGACGCCCTCTCCGCCTTCTCAGAAGAACTTACCGGGGAGATCTCGACCGTCGAACGGGAGATCCACGAACTCGCCGGAAAGGAATTCAACGTCGCGTCCCCGAAGCAGCTGCAGGAAATCCTCTTCGTGGATCGCAAGCTCACCCCGGGAAAGAAAACGAAAACCGGCTACTCGACCGACAACTCCGTACTCGAGAACCTCGCCTCGGAAGACGTCCTTCCCGGCAAGATTCTCGACTATCGCGCGCTCGCGAAACTCAAGAGCACCTACGTCGACGCCCTGCCCGCGCTCGCGGACTCCGAGGGCCGCGTGCACACGAGCTTCGTACAGACGGGAACGGCGACCGGCCGGCTTTCGAGCCGCGACCCGAACCTCCAGAACATACCCGTCAGGGACGACAACGGCCGGCGAATCCGCTCCGCCTTCCGCGCGAAGAAGGGTTTCGAGCTCGTGTCCGCCGACTACGCGCAAATCGAGCTCGTGATACTGGCCCACCTTTCGGGAGACGCAAACCTCGTCGACGCCTTCAACTCCGGGGTCGACGTCCACAAGCGCACCGCCTCGCTCATCTTCGCCGTCGACACGGACGCGGTGAGCGCGGACATGAGGCGCGTCGCCAAGACGATCAACTTCGGCGTCATGTACGGTATGAGCGCCTTCCGCCTCGCGAACGAGCTTCGCATCCCGCGCGGACAGGCGGCTTCCTTCATCAATTCCTACTTCGAAACCTATTCCGGGGTCGCCCGCTTCATCGAGGACACGAAGGAGGCGGCGCGGAAAACCGGGTACGTCGAGACGATCATGGGGCGCAGGCGTTACATACACGCTATAGGAAGCTCGAACAAGCTCGAGCGGTCGGGCGCGGAGCGCGTCGCGGTCAACACCCCGATCCAGGGCTCGGCCGCCGACATCGTCAAGACCGCGATGATCCGCGTCGACCGCGCCCTCGCGCGCGAGCGTCTCGCCTCGCGCCTGCTTTTGCAGGTACACGACGAACTCATCCTCGAAGCCCCCCTCTCGGAGGTCGCCGCGGTACGTGAGCTCGCGAAGCGCGAGATGGAGGCGGTCATATCGCTCGCCGTCCCGCTTCGTGTCAGCGTCGAGTCGGGGCAAAGCTGGGGGGATTTCCATTGAGCGATACAGGCCTCAGCCGCCAGTCGGCGGCAGGCGGGCGCAAGGCGGCAAGCGGGCGCAAGGCGGCAGGCGGGCGCAAGGCGGTCGGGGGCGCGGCGGCAGGCGGGCGAAAGGCGGCAGGCGGGCGCGGCCCCGTCATCGGACTGACCGGGCCGATGTGCGCGGGAAAAAACCGCGTCGGGGAGATTCTCTCCCGCCGGGGTTGGTTCGTCGTAGACTCCGATCCCGTCGCGCACCGGGCCCTCGAGGACGTGAAGGAGCGTGTCTTCGCGGCCTTCGGACCGACGGCGGAAACGCGCGGAATCAGCCTCGAGAATCCCGACGGCACCGTCAACCGCCGCGCCCTCGGTTCCGTCCTTTTTTCGGACCCGTCGGCCCTCGCCCTCCACGAATCCATCGTGTATCCCCGAATAAACGAGCTTTTGGGCGAACAAATCGACGCGCATCCCGAGGGGATCGTCATAAACGCCCCGCTCCTCCACAAATCCCCGATCGTGGATCGCTGCGACCTCGTTATCTTCGTGACCGCCTGGCTTCCGATCCGCCTTTTCCGCGCGATCAGGCGCGATTCCCTTCCCATACGCCAAATTCTCGCGAGATTTTACGCCCAGGGCGATCTCTACGCTCAATACATTGGAAAAGATGTCGATATTCTGAGGGTACGGAACCATGGAAGCATCGGAGCCCTCGAACGTCGGCTCGAACGTCTACTCCTTTCCAAGGGATATTGAGGCTGGTATGGAACAGAAAAAAATACTATGGATCGTAGTCGCCGTGGGCGTCTTCGTGCTTGTCATCTTCGGAACGGCGCTGATCCTCTATTCCCCGTCCCGAAGTTCGGGTACGGCGACCGCCGTCGCGAACGAGCGCCTCCAGGGAACCGCCCCCGTCCGCAGGATCGATCCCGACGACTGGGTACGCAATCCCGATTCGACCCCGAATCTCGACTCGGAACTGCCGCCTCCCCGGGGAGACGTCAACGTCACGATCGTCAACGGCGATAACGCCTCGGCGCAGTACGGCGTTCTCGACGTGACGGGGTTGACGAGAAAAACCGCGCGTACGACCGTTCCGGCCGGAACCGAAGTTCCCGCCGAGATACCCGGAGCGACCAGAAGCGCCGAGGGAACGACGTCGGAGCGGGGCGCGACCGACGCGCCGTCGACCGAAAAACCGAAACGGACGCAACCGTCGACAGAGACGGCGACGAGCTCCGCCAAGGCGACCGGTTCGGCGAAAACGTCCGGTACCGCCGCCAAACCCGCGACGTCAAAACCCTCGACGGCCAAGGCTGGCTCAACCGCGGAACGGCCCGCTCCGAAAAAGCCCGTTACGGTAACGGAATACTGGATTCAAACGGGATCGTTTACCGGAAAGATCAACGCGGAAAACGCGCGCGCCAAACTCGCGGAACGGTATATCAACGCGGAAATCTTCACGAAGTCGGTCAAGGACGCCACGAGCTATCGCGTTCGCGTCGGACCTTATAAGACCAAAAAAGAAGCGGAATACTGGCTCGGCACGATCAAGGCCCTGCCCGAGTTCGCCTCGAGTTACGTCTCCGAAGTAAAGGCCAAAAAATAAACCGTCAGCCGGTTTTTCGGGCAGGAACGCCGTTCCCGCCCAAAAACCCGGCATGTCCCGTCTCTCCAAGTCCGCAGTCTCCTGCTTCGCCCTTTTCCTGATCGTCCTCACGCCGTCCCTCCGGGGAGAGGCGTCCCGTTCGGCTCGGGACAAACATGAACCGACAATCACTCTTTCCCTTTCGAACGATTTTCCGTCGGGGCAAACGGAGATTCGTTTCGGTCTCGCGCTATCGGGTTTTTCGGGAAGCTTCCTCGCCCGGGACCCGGACGGAGTCGGAGATGATCCGTTCGCCCTCCGGACTTGGACCGTCAGGCTACAGCCGCATCAATAC
>JAEWMY010000015.1 GCA_023393015.1 Spirochaetota bacterium | reverse complement strand
AACCTGCCCGCCGGCGCCGGCATGGGAACGTCGGGCCTCGTCGGGCCGCTTCTGTCGTGGCAGGCCATGACGGAAGCGGGCGAGGGCGCGACCAAGACGATCGTGTCGATCGTCCTCGTGTGCGCCGTATTGCCGGCTCTCCTGTCGTTCGCGGCGTACGTGCCGCTCAGGAAGATCGGCTGGATACGCGACGGGGACATGAGGCTCGAGGCCCGCTAGCCCGGCAGTGCGCAAGCCCTGCCGGGCGCCGGTCCGTGGACCGACAACACGCGGGTTCAGCCCCCGACGATCGATCGAATCGCGGCGATATCCTCGGGAATTATCTCGTCGGCGTACTTGCCCGACTCGACCCGGACGGCGGACGAGCGGCCGATTCGCGCGGCCTCTCCCGCCGAAAGCCGGTAGTGGCGGGTAAAGGCGTCGCTGTTTTTCACGAAGCGGCCTTCGCCGGTCAGCGTAGGCTCGATGGCGACGACGGTCGCCGCGAGCGGGAACGACGAGCCGTCGGCGTTCACGGTGACGGACTTGGTGTCCTTCGCGCGTATGCCCTCGACGGTGAGATAGTACTCCCTCGATCCGCCGCGGTCGATCACGAGCATTCCCGAAAGCCCGAGCCCCTTGGTGCTGAGCGTCGGGATGAACGAATATTCGTAGGCGGTAACGGGCGCGCCCGCCACGAGCCCCGTGCTCTTTCGGACCTTGATCCCGCCGAGCTCCGCGTTGGAAAAAAGACGCGCCGTCGCGCACGAGCCGAGCACGACGAGCGAAAGGGCGAGTCCCGAAACGATTCTGACCGATACCTTCATGTAAACCTCCCGAGTGATGCGAAATCGGCGCATGGCCGTCGGATACGCGTTTATAAGAAAAATGCTAATTATAACGGGCGAAGTGCCTGGAAAGAACCTCCGCGAGTTCGTCGGCGCCGCGTTCGACGAAGAACTCGAGACGACGAGTCGTATCGGCCGCCATCCATTCCGCGCTAAGGACGCGGGGCGGCTCTCCCGCCACGCGGCGCATGAGGCGGCTCAGCGGCGTTCGAACGGCCTGTCTGTCGGCGAGTTTGACGGATACGAGGCGGTTCGCCGGTATGAGCACGTCGATAGGCGAAGAGGCGAGTCTTCCGCGATCCAGAATCATGGAAAACTCCGACGTCGGGGGGTGCACGTAAAAACCGAGGGCGTCTTCTCGGGCGTATACGAGCCCCCATAGCGGCTGAGCCGTCCCGGCACCGGCGGAAAGCGCGGCATTCGAATACTCCTCGCCCGCGAGCTCGCGCGCGAGCGCCGAGAGTTCCTTCCTTCGAACGTTCACGCTCGCGAGGGCCCGTACGAGCGGAACGATGCCTCCCGGGGCGAAATCGTCTTCCTGCATATCAGCCTCCAAACCGGCGGAACCATGCCCCGGTTACAGTCGATCGACATTCGCGGTCATTGCGCGGAGAACTTCGCCTTCATCTTGGCGAGTATGTCGATCGCGTCCCCGCTTTCGACGGGTTCCGAGGGCTCGTGATACTCCACGAGTTCCTCCGGAATCTCCTCGAGAAAGGGCGAGGGAGCGCAGTCCACGACGCCGCCCATCTTGCGCCGTCTCCGGCAACTTGAAATAAAGAGCTTGTCGCGCGCTCGGGTGATGGCGACGTAAAAGAGCCTGCGTTCCTCCTCGACGTTGCCGTCGCCCTCCTCGAGGCACCGCGCGTGGGGGATGATGCCGTCCTCGCACCCTACGATGAAAACGACCGGGAACTCGAGTCCCTTCGACGCGTGGATAGTCATGAGGTTGACCTTTCCCGTATCCTCGTCCTCTTCCATGTCGTCCCGCGTGATGAGCGTGATGCGGTTGAGGTAGTCGTAGAGCGATTTCTTGAAGTTGTCGGGGTCCTTCTCCCAGGTAGATATCGAGTTGACGAGACTGTCGATATTGAGGAACTTGTAGCGCGCGGCCTTCTCGTTCTTCTGGTACTCCTGGACGAGGTAGCTCCAGTAGTCGATCTCGTCGACCATCTTCTTGACCTTGTTGGAAAGGTCCTTGCCCGAAAGCATCGTAGAGCGGTGGTCGTTGACGAAGGAAACGAAGGCGTCGACGTCGATCTTCGTCTTTTCCGCGAGCGGGGAGTCGGATGCCGCGACGATCGCGTTCATCGCGGACCACACCGAGCACTTTTTCGCCGTCGCGATCGCGGAAATATCCTCGATCGTCTTGCGCCCGATGCCCCTCCTCGGGGTGTTGATGATGCGCAGGAGGTTGATGTCGTCGTCCGGGTTCGCGATGACGCGGAGGTAGCTGATGACGTCCTTGATCTCCTTCCGCTGGAAGAAGCTCGTGCCGCCCGACATGAGGTACGGGATGTTCTGCTCGAGGAATGCCTCCTCGACCGCGCGCGAGAGGGTGTTGGCCCGGATGAGCACGCCGAAGTCCGCGTAGCGCCGCTTCTCCTCCATCCGAATGGACTGGATGGTATCCGCGACGAAATCCGCCTCGTCCGCCTCGTTCTCTGGTATGTAAATCTCGATGGGCTTGCCCGAATCGTTTCCCGACCAAAGGGACTTTTCCTTGCGGTTCGTGTTGTGGGCGATGACGCCGTTCGCCGCCGCGAGAATCGTGCCGGTCGAGCGGTAGTTCTGCTCGAGCTTGATCTCGAGGAGTCCGGGGAAGTCGCGCTCGAACATGCGGATGTTCTCGTAGTTCGCGCCGCGCCAGGAGTAGATGGACTGGTCGTCGTCGCCGACGACGCAGACGTTGCGGTCGGCCATCGCGCGCATGAACTGGTATTGCTGGACGCTCGTGTCCTGGAATTCGTCGACCATGACGTACTTGTACCGTTCGCGGTATTTCGCGAGCACTTCGGGGTGCTCCCTGAAGAGCTTGAGCGGCAGGATGATGAGATCGTCGAAGTCGACCGCGTTGAACAGCTTCAAGCCCGACTGGTATTCCTCGTAGAGACGCCGGTACTGGTCGTTGGCCCCGTCGCCCCAGTCGCGCATGCCCGTCTTTATCTGGGAAAAGAGGTTGCCGATGGCGTATACGTCGAGGGCGTCGGCCGTGAATCCGAGCTCGCGGCCCGTTTCCTTGATGAGCTGGTTCCGGTCGACGTCGTCGTAGATGCTGAAGTTCTCGCGCCAGCCGAGCCGCTCGATGTCCTCGCGGAGGACGCGGACGCCGAAGGCGTGAAAGGTGCTGACGGTGAGCATCTGGAGCTTCTTCCCGGTCAACTCCTTCACGCGCGCGGACATCTCCCTCGCGGCCTTGTTCGTGAAAGTCAGCGCTAGAATCTGCGACTGCGGAACCCCGGAGTCGAGCATGAATGCCATGCGAAAGGTGATTACCCGCGTTTTTCCCGAGCCCGCGCCCGCGATTATGAGAACCGGTCCCTCGATCGAGGTAACCGCGAGATACTGTTCGTCGTTCAATTCGGCGCGATAGTCATGGGTCATGGGAGGGGACTATACCAGAACACGCACTTTTCCGCCATGGGGACCGCCTTTTTTCCCCTTGTGCAGGCGCGAGGTCTGCGGTTATAATGATCAAAACACCGGCGAAAGCCGGTTTCGGGGGGAAACAGTGGCTCGTCGCGGTACGCTTGGTCGGGTTGTTGCGCTTCTGTTATTGATACTCCTGCTCGCCGCCGGCGGGATACTCTGGTTCGATTATCTCGGGATTATCGAATCGCGCCGCTTTTTCGGCCCCCTCTATACGCTTTTCGGCATGACCCCGCGCTCCGGGGTGACGACCCTTCCGCAGGAAGACGGCGACCTGGACGCCGACCGCATAGCGAAACGCCTCGAGGCGATCGACCTTCGTTCCGAGGAACTCGTCCTCCGCGAGAAGGACGTCGAACGCAGGGAAGGAGAGATCCTCCAGATTTCCCAGGAACTCGAGGACAGGCTCGCGTCGGTCGAGGAGCGGGAAACGACCTTTATCTCGATGATGCGCCAAACAGACGACCGCGCCGCCAACGTCCGCCAAATCGCCGTGTACATGAACGGAATGCCCCCCGATAACGCCGTCAAAAACCTCCTCGCAATGGACGACCAGGACGTTATCGACGTCCTGCGGGCCGTCGAAGCCCTCGCCGCGGAGGCGGGACGCGCCTCGTCCGTCGCCTTCTGGTTTTCCAAGATGCCCCCGGAACGCGCGGCCGAGATTCAGAGAAAGATGGCGAACAAGCCCGTTTCCGTCCCGTAATACCGATTTCCCGAAAAAATGAGTCAACTTGCCTCCCGAATCAAACGAAAATGGAGGGGAAGGACTGTCCAGTCCCTCATCAGGAGGTACGTACGTGATGCATATGCCCGACGTCCTGCAGGCCGAGCCGCCCCGAGTAGCCGACGCGCACCGCGCCGGAGGCCCGAACGCGACACGAGACCCCGCGAGAGACGAGACTACGGGAACAGAAACTGCACGAAACGGATCTTCTTTCCTCGCGATCATCGAAGAGATGCTCGCCGGCTCCATGGATGGAATGGACGAGATACGACAACTCTCGTCCCGGAAAACGGCCGAACGGGAAGCAGGGGGCATTCTTGCCCCGGGCGAGAGTGACGCCCTCAAAAAACTCGGGGCCGGAGGGGCGCATACCGCCCGGCCGGGCAAAAGCAACCCGCGCTTCGACGCGGATTCGGCGCGATTTGGAACGAACGTTTCAGTTCGCGACGGACGGACGGCATCCGGCGATACCGACGCCCTTATCGCCGTCGCGATCGACGGCAAGAAGGGCGTAGCCGAATTCGACCCCCGTTACCGCCCTCGAATCGGGGAGCGGGAAGGCGCGCTCGAATCGTCGGTTGACGGTATCGAGTCCCTTCGTAAAGGATCGAAGGCGCGCGCAAACGCCGCGGAAGGCGAATTTTCGGAGACGGCCGCATTCACGCACGACGCCCGATTCGAATCCGTACGATTCGGAGCGGACGCTCGAAAAAACGGCGATTCGGCGTACGCGGATTCGGAGTCCGGGATGGATGAGCCAACGGCGAAGGTCAGCGGAAAGAATCAGGCGCGCGACCGAAAGGCGGCCATAGCCGTACGCGACGAGCGTTCGTTTGCCGACGCCCGGGAGCGTATCGCCGGAGAAAACATGGCCGATAAGGCGGCGGGCGCTTCGTTGGAGACGGAAACGACGGAAACCGCCGACGGCGTCGCCGATATGTCCATCGGCTTCAGGTCCGAGCGTCCATCGGGCGGCTACGGCGAGACGCAGGCGGCGCTGCGCGCAGACGGGGTTCAGGCCGGCGAGGCGAGTTTCTCGACGATGCTTTCGCAGGAACTTCGCGAACAGGCGGGCGAGTTCGTAAAGGCCGGCAAAATCGTCCTCAGGGACGGCAATTCCGGCACGATCCGCCTTACCCTGCATCCCGAGTCCCTCGGAAACGTCCGCATCAGCCTCGAGCTTTCCTCCGACAAGCGTATATCTGGAAAGATCCAGGTCGCGTCGAAAGAGGCCTATGACGCCTTTTTCGAGAACCTCGACGGGTTTTCCGACGCCTTCGTGGAAGGCGGCTTCGAAAGCGCCGGATTCGACCTCTCCTGGTCGGGAAGCGGCGGATACGGGAAAGGCGACGGGACCGACGCGCGCTCGGCGATCGCGCCGTATTACGCGTCCTCGGTTCCGGATGTAATGTCCGGGCCGAATTCGTCCGATAGGTTTGTAGGCGGCTATCGTGGATACGATATGTCCGCAATCGACGTGTTTGCCTGACGGCAAAAAGGTGAGGCGGAATGGATATCGGATCGTTGTTGGGAAACGGCATGAGCAAACAGGAAAAGACGCTTACCCAACTGCAGGTTGATACCTTCAACAAGACGCTTGCGGTCAACGGAAGGACCCCCAAGACTGAACTCGGCAAGGATGATTTTCTCCAGCTCCTCATCGCGCAGTTGTCCCATCAGGATCCGACGGCGCCGATGGAGGATACCCAATTCATCGCGCAGATGGCGCAGTTCTCGAGCCTCGAGCAGATGACGAACATGAACGCGAGCTTCACGAAGCTTTCGAGCATGCTCGGCAGTTCCGAGGCGGCGGGTTCCGTGGGCCGTTCGTGCGACCTTGAATCGGGCGACAATACCGTGACCGGCGTCATTCAGGCGGCGACGCGCGGGGAATTCCCCCAGGTGCTCGTGAACGGATCATGGTACGACTGGTCGTCGGTAAAGACCATATACGCAGACAACGGGGGTACGACACTATGATGAGATCGCTTTATTCCGGCGTATCCGGAATGCAGAACCACCAGACGCGCATGGACGTTCTGGGAAACAATATCGCCAACGTCAACACGACCGGCTTCAAGCGCGGACGCGTCAACTTCCAGGACCTTCTTTCGCAGCAGATGTCCGGAGCCGCGAAGCCTACCGACGAACTCGGCGGCGTAAACCCGAAGGAAGTCGGCCTCGGCATGAATATCGCCTCGATCGACACGATCCACACCCAGGGTTCGCTTCAGACAACCGGCGTCCAGACCGACGTCGCCATCCAGGGCAACGGCTTTTTCGTCATGAAATCTGGCGAGAAGTCCTATTATACCCGCGCGGGAAATTTCGGTCTCGACAACGAGGGAACGCTCGTCAACCCGGCGAACGGCATGCGCGTGCAGGGCTGGATGGCCCAGGACATCGACGGTACGCTCATCCTCAACACCTCGAGCCAGCCCCAGAACCTCGTCGTTCCGGTCGGCCAGAAGATCGACGCGCGCGCCACCACGAACGTCAACTACGCCTGTAACCTCGACAAGCGCCTTCCCGAAATTCCCGAAGGGGCGAGCAGGGCCGACATCCTCAGTTCCACCTGGGCCACCGAATTCCAGGTGTACGACGAGTTCGGACAGGAACACGTCCTGAACGTCTCGTTTACCCGCGTGCCCGGAACGAACAACCAGTGGCAGGCGACGGTCAACGTGGACCCGACCGACGGCGGAGCCGCCGCCACGCGCGTCGGGCTCAATACGACCGACGGCACCGGCAATACCTTTGTCGTCAATTTCGACAATAACGGCATGCTCGCGGGCGTTACCGACACGGCCGGAAACGCGACGCCGGAGGCCGGAGAGGTCATGGTGCAGGTGTCCTTCAACGTGGCGGGCGCGAACCCACAGCCGGACGGTACCCCGACGCGGCAAACCCTCTCGATCAACCTCGGCGAGATCGGTTCCGTCAAGAACACGGTTACCCAGTTCAGCGAGAAGAGCTCGACGAAGGCCTACGAGCAGGACGGTTACAAGATGGGCTATCTCGAAAACTTCAAGATCGACCAGTCAGGTATCATTACCGGCGTATACTCCAACGGCGCGAACAGGACGATCGGGCAGATCGCCATGGCTACCTTCGCGAACCAGGGAGGCCTCGAGAAGGCCGGCGAGAACACCTACGTCCAGTCCAACAACTCGGGAATCGCCAACATCGGAGTCTCTGGTGTGGCGGGGAAGGGCAAGCTCATCGCCGGCGCGCTCGAGATGAGCAACGTCGACCTTACCGAGCAGTTCACGGACCTCATCGTGACCCAGCGCGGTTTCCAGGCGAGTTCCAAGACCATTCAGACGTCCGACACGATGCTCGACACCGTGTTGAACCTGAAACGCTAATAGGCTAGAATGATCCGCGCGACGGCGCCTTGACGGCGCCGCCGCCGGTCGCGGAAGATCGGGAGACGGCAGATGATCGCGGTAACGCAGCTGAACGGCAAGGAATACTGGATAAACCCGCACCAGATCGAGGCGATCGAGTGCAACCCGGACGTCACGCTCGTGATGCTTTCGGGGAAACGCGTCGTCATCAGGGAAAAACCCGTCGACGTCATCGAGAGGATCGTCGCGTATCGCCGCCAAATCGGCGCATTCAAAAACGAGGAGTAGGATTCTATGGATATCGCGTCATGGATCGGTCTGTTTGGCGGTTTGGGTATCGTTATCTTCGGCGCCTTCCTTGGCGGATCGCTCGGAGGCCTGTTTCACGTACCCTCGCTGTTCATTACCGCCGGCGGCTCGTATCTCTGCCTCTATCTGACGTACCCGCTCGGGCACGTCATCGGCATCTTCGGAATCATGGGCCGGTGCTTCAAAACCTTCGATTTCGGCGAAAGGACGCTCGTGCAGAAGCTCGTGTCCTTCTCCGAGAAGGCGCGGCGCGAGGGTATCCTCGCGCTCGAAGAGGAAATCCAGGACCTCGACGACGAGTTCATGAGGAACGGCCTCAGGCTCGTTGTCGACGGAACCGACGGCGAGGTTATCCGCACGCTCATGGAAAACGAGCTTAACCAGATGGAAGCCCGCCACAATACGCAAATCACCCTGGTCAACGCCTGGGCGACGCTCGCTCCCGGCTTCGGAATGCTCGGAACCGTTATCGGCCTTATCGGTATGCTTTCGAACCTCGCCGACAAGAGCTCGCTCGGCCCGAACATGGCGACCGCGCTCGTCACGACGCTCTACGGATCGATGCTCCAGAACTGGCTTTTCGTTCCCATCGCGGGAAAGCTCGGATACCAGAACAGCATGGAGGCGAAGTCCCGCGAGATGGTCATAGAGGGCGTGCTTTCGATACAGGCCGGCGACAATCCCCGCATTCTCGCCCAGAAGATGCTTACCTACCTGACTCCGAAGGATCGCAAGGTCATCGAGTCTGACGTAATGAAGGACTGACGGAGGCGCCGGATGGGAAAGAAGCGCGAAGCGAAGGCGGCGACCTCGGGATGGCTCAACACCTACGCGGACATGATCACGCTCTGCATGTGCTTCTTCGTCATGCTGTATGACCCGTCCGAGGCGGACGTCGTCCAGCTCGCGCAGATGACCGCCTCCATACAGGGCGACCCGACCGGAGGGGGGCAATCCCTCGCCGCCGGACGGCTTTCGGATCTCGGCAACACGATCAACTCGATGCCGTCGATGGAAAAGGGACGGTCCCTCGGCCTCGCGGTCAAGCGCGCCGTAAGCCTCTTCGCCCCCGAGATCAAGACGAACAAGATTTCGATCACGAGCGACGAGCGCGGGCTCGTCATAACACTCGCGGCGGACTCGTTTTTCAGGACGGGAAGCGCCGAGCTCAATATCGAGGAAACGCGGGACACCCTTCTCGGAATCGGGCAGTTTCTGTCTTCCGAGGAGCTCGAGGACAGGAGATTCAGGATAGAGGGACACACGGACGCCGGGGCGACCGATCCGGCGCAATGGCCGAGCAACTGGGAGCTTTCCTCGATGCGCGCGGTCAACGTGTTGCACTACTTGACGGATTTCGGCGCCGATGAATCCAGGTTCGCCGTCGCCGGGTACGCCGATACGCGTCCCTTCGCCTCGAACGACACGGCGGAAGGTCGCGCCTACAACAGGCGCGTCGACATAATTATTCTGGACGAAGGCCATTTTTGATGGTATCATGTTCGGAAGGTAATTAATAAGGAACAGAAATGGACGATCAGGACGACATTAACCTTGAAGGCGGAGAGGGTCCAGCGGGAGACGGCGGAGGCAAAAAGGGCATAGGGCTCCTTCCTCAGTTGCTCAAGTGGGTGGCCATCGTTCTCGGCGCCCTCATTTTCATCATCACCGTGGTCGTCGTTACCGTGAATATCATGGGAGGGACGGGCGAGAACAAAACCGCGGTTCCCCTTTCCGAGGAATACACCGGCTTGCGGGAGGTGCTTCAGTGGTACCAGGCCGTGGGATCGATCAGGACCAAGACGGCGGACCAGATACCGGCTTCCGTCGTGGTCGAAGTGGCCCTCGGCTATACCTTCGAGGACAAGGCGACGCCCGCGGAGCTGTCGTCGCGACTCGTGGAGCTCAAGGACTTCCTCAGAAAATACTTCACGCGCAAGACGGCCGCGGAGCTCCGGAACGAAGACAAGATCAAGATAGAGATACGCAACGCCATAAACGACAACATCCTTTCAAAGACCAAGATAAAGGATGTCCGTTTCACCCAGTACGACATAGTGGAACAATAAGGGCGCCATGACCGAAGTTCTTTCGCAGGACGAGATAGATCAGCTACTCACCGCAATCAGCGCGGGCGACACCGATACCGAGGATTTCAGGCCGGTAAACGACACGCGCAAGATCAAGATCTACGATTTCAAGCGTCCCGACAAATTTTCGAAGGAACAGATCCGCACGGTTTCGATCATGCACGAAACATTCGCGCGGCTCACTACTACCGCGCTTTCCGCCCAGCTTCGGAGCATGGCGCACGTGCACGTCGCCTCCGTCGATCAGCTTACCTACGAGGAATTCATCCGCTCGATACCCACGCCGACGACCCTCGCGGTCATCAACATGGACCCCCTGAAGGGCAACGCGATCCTGGAGATAGATCCCTCGGTTACCTTTTCGATCATCGACCGCCTTTTCGGCGGTACCGGGCAGGGAACCAAGGTCCAACGCGACCTTACCGATATCGAACAGTCGGTAATGGAAGGCATCATCGTGCGGATACTCGCCAACATGCGCGAGGCGTGGACGCAGGTGATCGACTTGAGGCCGCGCCTCGGGCAAATCGAGACAAACCCCCAGTTCGCCCAGATCGTTCCTCCCTCCGAAATGGTGGTACTCGTGACCCTCGAAACGAAGGTCGGCGAGGAAGAGGGGATGATGAACTTCTGCATTCCCTACATCACGATCGAGCCGATAATCTCGAAGCTGTCGAGCCAGTTCTGGTTTTCGTCGGTACGCAGGAGTTCCACGACGCAGTACATGGGCGTCCTGAAGGAGAAACTTTCGACGGTCGATATGGACGTCGTGGCGGAGATCGGTACCATCAACCTTCCCGTCAGGGACGTTCTCAACCTCAGGGTAGGTGACGTAGTGCGGTTGTCGAACGTACGCGTCGGCGACCCCTTTACCCTCAGCGTCGGCAGCAAGAAGAAATTCCTCTGCCAGGCGGGCGTGATCGGCAAGAAGGTCGCCGTTCAGGTACTCAAGAAGCTTGCCGACATTGAACAGGAAGAATTCGAAGAACTTTCGGTAGAAGGAGATGAAGCGTATGAGTGACGGATCCATATCCCAGGACGAGATTGACGCCCTATTGGCGGGCGTTGACATGGGGGGGATGGGTGCCGCTTCCGCAGCTCCGACCGCCCAGATGAACGACGGGCAGATAAGCGCCTTGCAGAAATTCGTGTCGGATTGCGTACCCGCGCTCAAGTCGAATCTCGAGTCCATGACCGGGAAGACGATCGATTTCGGCATGCCGACCATCGAAACGATGAAGCGCGACTCCTTTCTCCGCAAGATTCCCGAGATGGTCGTCGGATGCGTCATCGATTTTTCCGAGGGACTTTCGGGAGATCACCTGTTCGTCCTCGCGCCGGAATTCGCGCAAAAGGTCGTTAGCCTCGTAAATCACGAGCAAAACGCCGAGCTCGACGAGATGTCGCTTTCGGTCATCAGCGAGACGATATCGCAGCACGTGGGAATCGAGCTTACAGCGCTCGACAAGGCCGGCCTCAAGGGAGTTGCGAACAATCCCGCGGAGTCGGTTCACGTTCCCAAGGCCATGGTGCGATTCCCCCAGCAGGATTTCGCCGTGTTTACCTATCCCGTCAATATCGAAGACGGCGCCTTTTCGCTGTGGGAGATAGTCCCGGTAGCCGCCGCGACCGCGATCGCCAGGGCTTACGGCGCGCAAGACGCCTCCTCTCAGGGCGACGTCATGGGCGCCATGTCGCCGGGCATGGACGCGATGCAACAGCCGCAAGCCGGAATGGGATCGATGAACATGGGCGGAATGAACATGGGCGGCATGCAGAACGTGCAGGGTATGCAAAGCATGCAGGGCATGGGTATGCCCGGAATGGGAGGCATGAATATGGGCGGTATGCCAAACATGGGCATGCAGGGACAGATTATGGGCATGAACCCGAACGTTCAGTCCGTACAGTTTCCAAATCTTCAAATGAACAACCTGGGCGTCGAACAGGGCAATATCGGCCTGATCATGGACGTCTACATGGAAATGACCGTCGAACTCGGACGAACGCGGAAGGTCATCAAGGAAATCCTCGGAATGGGCGAGGGAACCATCATCGAGCTGGACAAGCTCGCCGGCGAGCCGGTCGACATCCTCGTGAACCATAAGCCTATCGCAAAGGGTGAGGTCGTGGTTATCGACGAAAACTTCGGCGTTCGCGTAACGGAAATCCTTTCGCCGATAGAGCGGGTGTCCGAGATGTAACGACTTTTTTCGGGGTGGGAGGGGTACATGAATACGCGTTTTTATCGCACCGGGCCGGGGCCGTTTGCTGGCTTCCTGTTCGCGTGCGTTCTTTGTTTTGGGCTTATCGCGCGATCCGCCGCGCAATCCGCGGAAGGACGCGCCGACGGTGCCGTGGGCGAAACGGTCCCCGTAGCCGTACCCGGAGATGAAACGGCCCTTTTGCTCGATACCGGCGACGGTATCGAAGGCGTTGACGCCGCCGGCGGGACTCCGACCGTTTTCCTCCTCTTGCGCGTCGTTCTCGTGCTCGCCTTCGTATGCGCCTGCATATACGGCGTTATCTGGCTTCTCAAGAAAAGTTCCCGCATCAACGCCGCCCGGGATCCGTATCTCAGATCTCTCGCGCACATTCCCCTTTCGCAAAGCGCTTCTGCGCGCGTCATATCGGTCGGTTCGCAGGCGTTCCTTGTCGGCGTCACCGAACAGTCGGTGAGCCTTATCGCCGAGATACGCGACCGCGAGCTCATCGACGCGATGAACCTCGAGGCCGAACGGACCTCGGGTGAACCAGTCGGGCCGTTCGAGGGGGTTCTCGCGCGTTTCCTGCCGGGTTCGGTACGGGCGGGAAGCGCGGAGTCGAAGACCGGCGAGGTCCAGACGGGAGAACGTCCCCGTTCGGCCGCCCGCGAGGACGACGACGGATCGTCCGCCACGCTGACGGCCGAGTTCATCAGACGCCAACGCGAGCGCCTCGCGAGCTCGCGTCCGGACGGAAATCCGTCTGGCGGAGGGAGCGCCGAATGAGCCGTATACGCAGGCAACGAGCCGCCTTCAACGCGGTGTTCGTCATCCTCGTCCTTCTCATGTTCGCACTTCCCGTTTCGGTCGCCGCCCAACAAGCCGCCTCGGGCGGCCAGGGTTTCCCGCAGGGAAGCGCGCGGGGCGCGACCGCGCCGAACGCGCAACGGCAGGCTACCCGCATTCCGTTCGTTGACTTGCAGATACGCGAGCCGGGAAGCAACCGCGAGGTGGCCTTTTCGGTACAGCTCCTCCTTTTGCTCACTGTCCTTTCGCTCGCTCCGAGCATCCTGATACTGACGACGAGTTTTCTCCGCATATCGATCGT
Organism: Spirochaetota bacterium; assembly: GCA_023393015.1. Taxonomy (GTDB): domain Bacteria; phylum Spirochaetota; class Spirochaetia; order Treponematales; family Treponemataceae; genus Teretinema. The sequence continues at coordinate 18,331 of JAEWMY010000015.1, read as the reverse complement.
GCTGGACTTCATAAAACGCGCCCTTTCACTGCAACAGGTTCCGCCGACGCAGGTGCTTAACGGGATCGCGCTCTTTTTGACCCTGTTCATCATGTGGCCTACGTTTACGCAAGTGTACGACAATTCCTTCAAACCCCTCGCGGACGGCCAACTGGACATACCAGGGGCCTACGTCGAGGCCGAGAAACCGATACGCATGTTCATGTACCGCCAGATGTCCAACGACACCTCGACGATCGCCATGTTCATGAACATGGGAAAGATGGAAAAGCCCCGGACGCTCGCCGACGTACCGACGCGGGTGCTCGTTCCCGCGTACATCCTGCACGAGCTGACGGTGGCCTTCAAGATCGGGATACTGCTCTATATACCGTTCATCATCGTGGACATGGTCGTCGCGAGCGTGCTCATGTCCATGGGAATGATCATGCTTCCCCCGGTACAAATATCGATGCCGTTCAAGCTCATTCTGTTCATACTGGTCGACGGCTGGGGCCTTCTTACCCGGCAGCTCTTCAACTCGTTTTTGTGAAAGGGGGTAACGCGCCATGACGCTCGGTTCCGTAATCAGCCTGATGCGCGGCGGGGTATTCGAGATACTGCTTCTCGCTTCTCCGATCCTCCTTTCGGCCCTCATCGTAGGGCTCGTCGTCGCCATCTTCCAGGCCACGACCTCCATCCAGGAACAGACGCTCACCTTCGTGCCGAAAATCATGACGATACTCGGCATGCTCGCGCTTCTCGGCGGATGGATGTTCGCCTCCCTCCGCGACTACACGATCCGGCTATTCGAGATGATTCCGCAGATGGTGCGCTAGCGTATGAGTCCGTTCGACGCGATGCTTCGCGACGCGCCTTATTTCCTCCTTGTCGCCGTACGCGTGTTCGCCATGATACTGACGACGCCCTTGCTCTCGATCCAGTCCGTGCCGAGGGTCGCTAAGGTTGCGCTCGCGGGCTACACCGCGTTTCTCGTGTATCCGGCTGTCAATACCGCGGGATGGCAGGTCGACGCCTTCAGCCTTCAATACGCCCTTCTCGTCGTCGGAGAGGGGATGCTCGGTGTCATAACGGGCTTTTTCGTCAGCCTCGTGTTTTCGACCTTCAGTTCGGCGGGCCAGTTTTTCTCGTATCAAATGGGCTTCGGCGCGTCCGAGGTGTACGACGCCCTCGCGCAGATCGAGAACCCGCTCATGGGTCAGTACCTCAACCTCATCGCCATGCTCGTCTTCGTGCAGATCAAGGGCTTTCAGACCCTGTTTGTCGGGGGCCTTTTCCGGAGCATACAGGCGATCAACTGCGCGAATCTCGTGTCCGCGCGGGGCGACTTCGTCGAGTTTTTCCTCAAGGGCCTTACGACCCTCTTCCTGAACGCCATGATCATCGCGCTTCCCGTCATCGGCACGCTTTTTCTCATCCACGTGGCGATGGGCCTCCTTTCGAAGGCCGCGCCCCAGATGAATCTCCTGTCCGAGGGCTTCCCGATAACGATCATCGTTACCTTTTTCCTTCTCGTGCTGTCCCTTCCCATCATGATAAACCTCTTCATGCAGATCATGGAACGCGGCTTCGCCGCGCTCGAGGCCCTGCTGGTCGCGGCGGGAGGCGCCCTGTGACGGGCGCGCGCGTCACTTGTCCGCCGCCGGACGATCCGCTCGCGCTCGCGCTGCGCCTCGACCTGCAGTGGTTCGCGGCGGAGGACGAGGGCCGTACCGAGGATCCGACCGACTTCAAGCTCCGGAAGGCGCGCGAAGAGGGTCGCGTTGCGAAGAGCATGGAGCTCAACGGCGCGATCGTCCTCCTGATCCCGGCGTTGACCGTCATCATGCTCGCGCCGGACATGATGAAAACCTTCGCGGAACTGCTCTCGTTTTACCTTACGAGGGCCACCACGGCCGACATCGACGACCCGGCGCTCGTCAGCGCCTTTTTCCGGTACTTCGTGAAGCTCGTGCTTCCGGTGACGGTCGCGGCCCTCCTCGCCGGAGTCGCCTCGAACGTCCTGCAGAACGGCGGGTTCATCTTCTCGCTCAAGCCGATCGAGCCGAAGCTGAGCAAGGTCGCGCCCAATTTCGCCCGGTATTTCTCGCGCGTGCTTTTCTCGACCGAAGGGCTCTTCAACGTCGGGAAATCCCTCGTCAAGGTCGCGGTTATCGCCTTCGTGGCCTACCTGAGCATCCGGAGCGAGCTTCCGCGGCTCGTCAACATGCTCTCGACCGGATTGTGGCAGGCCGTCGCCTTCGTCGCCTCGATGACCGCGCGGCTCCTTCTGACCGCCGCCTTCCTCTTCCTCGCCATCTCGATACCCGATTACCTGTTTCAAAGGAAGCAGTTCATGGAATCGCTCAAGATGTCGAAGCAGGAAGTCAAGGAAGAATACAAGCAGCTCGAGGGAGACCCGCTCGTAAAGTCGCGTCTCAGGCAGCGCATGCGCGAGCTTTTGAGCCAGAACATGGCCGTCAACGTTCCGAAGGCGGACGTCGTCATTACCAACCCGACGCACTTCGCCTGCGCCATGCAGTGGGACCGCGCGACCATGCGCGCCCCGACGCTGACGGCGAAAGGCGCCGACAGGCTCGCCCTGCGAATAAGGGAGATAGCGCGGGAAAGCGGCGTGCCGATCGTCGAAAACCGCCCGCTCGCCCGGGCTCTCTATGCGGAAGTGGAAATCGGTGATATGATACCAGATGAGTACTATCAGGCGCTCGCGGTAATCCTCGCGAAGGTATACGCGCTCGATTCCAGAAAATCCCGGGTATTGAAGGAATTGTAAAAAAGACACATGGCTGACAAGGCTGCATCAATACAGAAAAGCGACCTCTTCGTGGCGATGGGCGCCATCGTCATAGTCCTCATGCTCATCATCCCGTTGCCGACGGTTCTTCTCGACCTCCTCATGGCGATGAACCTCGTGCTCAATCTTCTTATCCTGCTCATCGTTCTCTATACGAGGCGCGCGATCGATTTTTCCGTTTTTCCGACCCTTCTGCTCGTGAGCACGGTGTTCGGTCTCGGTCTCAACGTCTCTTCGACGCGGCTCATCCTTTCGCTCGGGATGAAATTCAACGGAAAGATGGTCAAGGCCTTCAGCACCTTCGTCATCGGGTCGTCCGGCACCGAGGGACTCGTAATCGGTTTCGTCATCTTCATCATACTCATCGCCGTGCAGGCCTTCGTCATCACGAAGGGTTCGACGCGCGTCGCCGAGGTGGCCGCGCGCTTCACGCTCGACGCCATGCCGACGAAAAACATGGCGATCGAGGCCGAGTACAACTCGGGCGCCATTACCGAGGAAGAGGCGCGCGCCCGGAAGACCGAGGTGCAAAAAGAAGCCGATTTCTACGGCGCTATGGACGGCGCGAGCAAGTTCGTCTCGGGAAACGTCAAGATCGGCATTTTCATAACCGTCATCAACCTCGTCGCCGGGCTCACGTTCGGGATGCTTTTCCGCAACGAGCCCTTCGCCAAGGCGATCCAGACGTACGCCTCGCTTACCATCGGCGACGGGCTGTTGTCCCAGTTGCCCTCGCTGTTCGTTTCGGTCGCGACCGGCCTCATCGTGACGCGAGCCGTTTCCGACGGGACCTTCGGCTCCGATATCAGGACGCAGTTCTCGAGAAACGCCTGGGTCTATTACGTCGGAGCTGGCACGCTCGCCGTCATCGCGTTCCTGCCCGGCTTTCCCTGGTACGTCCTCCTGCCGCTCGCGGCGGCCCTCGCGTGGATCGGATTCAGGCTACGCAAGGCCGAGGCCTCTACCTTCAAGAAGACGCTCGCGCGGGAAGAGGAAAAGGAACGGCAGAAGACGGGCGAGAATCCCACCGACGTGAGCCCCGTCGTCCCGCTCGACCCCCTCTCGCTCGAACTCGGGTACGGCCTCATCCCCCTCGTCGACAAGGACAAGGGCGCGGAGCTTCTCGAGCGCGTGACGAGGATCAGACGCGAGTCGGCTCTCGATCTCGGACTCGTCGTTCCGCGAATCCGCATAATCGACAACATGCGCCTCGAGCCGAGCGAATACTGCTTCAAGATCAAGGGCGTCGAGGTCGCGCGCGGCCGCATCCGCATGGGCTGGTATCTCGGCATCAATCCCGGCGGCGTTTCCGAAGACCTCCCCGGCGAAAAGACCGTCGATCCGACATTTGGCCTTCCCGCCATCTGGATTTCCGAGGAGAACCGCGAGCGCGCCGAGCGCGCGGGCTACACGGTCGTGGACCCGCCCTCGATCATAGCGACTCATCTGACCGAGATCATCAAGCGACACGCTTCCGAGATACTGGGACGACAGGAGGTTCAGTCCATCATCGACGCGATCAGGAAGGATTACCCGGCGGTCGTCGAGGAGGTGACCAAGACCTGTTCCGTCGGCGAGATGCAAAAGGTCCTTCAGGGGCTCCTTCGGGAACAGGTTTCGATCCGGAACATGGTCGTCATACTGGAGACGCTCGCGGACTACCGTCCGGTCACGAAGGATACGACCGTCCTCGTCGAGAAGGTCCGCCAGTCGCTCGCGCGCCAGATTTGCCTGCAATACGTCGACGACGCCATGACGCTGCACGTGTTGACCGTGGAGCCGTCGCTCGTCCAGAAAATCGTGGAGAGCCGCGTCGACACCGTCAACGGGCCCGTCGCCGCGCTCGAACCCGCGGTCATGCGCGGCTGGATACGGGCGATGACGCAGTCGGTCAATTCCGTGCAGCAGTCGGGCTTCCTGCCCATAGTGCTATGTCCGGAAGAGGCGCGTATATTGATCAAGTCGTCGACGGAACGCGAGATACCCGATCTCGTCGTCCTTTCGGTGCCGGAAATCGGCAACGACATAAAGGTAGAGGCGATAGGCGAAATCAGGATGGAGCAATGAGGAAAGGGCGAGCGCGATGGACATCTTGAGCGAGCAGGCCGCGACATACGACGAATGCCTCCAGAAAATACGGGCCCGGTACGGGTCCGACGTGCATATACTCAGGCAGAAGAAGGTCAAGACCGGCGGCGTGTTCGGCTTTTTCGAGCGCGACGCCATCGAGCTCTATTTCATGCTTTCCCGCCCGGGTTTCCGGCCCCAAACCGGCTATACCGGCGCGTCGGTTCAGGGAGATTCCCTGCCGCCGGGAGCGGCGCGAGCGCCGACCGACTTTGACCGCGAACGCAAGAAGATAATCCGCGAGGCGGTCAAGACCGCCCCCTCCCTCGCGTCGCGCGTCCCCGAGATCAGGCCGAGCGCCGCGTCTCCGGCGACGACGTCGCCGGCGCAGGGCGGCAGGCTCGACGCGGCGCTCGGATCCGCCGGGGCCGCGGGAGAACAGCTCGACACGATCCTCAGGGCCGTGCGCAAGCTCGAGGAGAAGATCGACCGGGAACAGGGCTCGCCCGACGCCCTGTCGGGAGAGCACGAAACGGTATCGAAGATCGAGGAACTGCTCGAGCGAAACGACTTCTCGACGGGTTTCGTCAAGGCATTCCTTTCGCGGATACGGTCAGAGTTCAGCTTGGACGAGCTCGACGACTTCGACCGCGTGCAGGACGCCGTCGTCAAGTGGATCGGGGAATCAATCTCGATCGTGAGTCAGGATTGTCCCTCCCGTCCCAGGATTATCGCGCTGGTGGGGCCGACGGGCGTCGGAAAGACGACGACCGTCGCGAAGCTCGCCGCGGCCTTTTCGCTCGCGGCGCAAAAAGGCTCGAGGCCGCTCAACGTCCGGGTCATTACGATCGATAATTACCGTATAGGGGCGAGGCAGCAAATCGAGATATACGGGAATATCATGAATATCCCGGTTTCGTGCGCGGAAACGCCGTCGGACCTGAAGGCCCTCGTCGCCATGCATCAGGACGCCGACGTCATCCTGATCGACACGATCGGAAAGAGCCCGAAGGACTATACGAAGATAGCCGAGATGCGTCATTTTCTCGACGCCGCGGGGACGTTATCCGAGGTGCATCTCGCCGTCAGCGCTACGACGAAGGCGAGCGACATGAGGGATATCATGCAGCAATACGAAACTTTCGGGTACGGCTCGGTCATCGTCACGAAGTTCGACGAGACGACGAGGGTCGGCAACATAATCAGCGTGCTCGACGAGAAAAAGAAGTCGCTCGCCTACATAACGACCGGTCAACGCGTACCGCAGGACTTCGAGCCGGCTTCCGTGGTCCGGTTTTTGACGAATCTCGACGGATTCAGGATAAACCGTTCCCGCGTTGAGGAGCTGTTCCCGGTCAGCGAGACCAGGTTCGAATGGAGATGAATATGGAAGACCAGGCAGAACAGTTGCGTTCGCTCATGAAGGAAAAGGTCCGCGCCGAAGGCGACGCTCCCGAGTTCGACGTATCGCAGGCGCCGAGAAGCAACCGCAAGACCCGGATCATAACGATTACGAGCGGGAAGGGCGGGGTCGGCAAGACGAACGTCGCCACAAATATGGCCATCAGTTACGCGCAAATGGGGAAAAAGGTCATCCTCATCGACGCGGATCTGGGGCTCGCGAACGTTAACGTCATGATGAACATTATCCCGCAATACAACCTGTATCACGTCATGCGCAAGCAGAAGAAGATGAGCGAGATCATCCTCGACACGGAATACGGCATCAAACTCGTCGCCGGCGCCTCAGGTTTCTCCAAAATCGCCAACATGACCGAGGACGAACGGAATTCCTTCATCGAGGAAATGTTCACCCTCGCCGATACCGATATCATCATCATCGATACGAGCGCGGGCGTTTCGAGGAACGTGCTCGGCTTCGTCGCCGCCGCCGACGAGGTCGTGATCGTGACCACGCCCGAACCGACCTCGATTACGGACGCGTACGGCATTATCAAGATCATCGCGACCGAAGTCGACAACCTCAATATCAATCTCAAGATGATCGTCAATCGGGTCAAGACCGCGGTCGAGGGGAAACGCGTCGCGGACCGGATGATCCAGATAGCCGCGCAGTTTCTCAACCTCAAAGTCGAGTATCTCGGATTCATCTACGACGACCCGGCGGTTTCGCAGGCCGTGTTGCGGCAAAAGCCGTTTCTCGTCAGCGATCCGAAGGGCAAGGCCTCCGTGTGCCTGAAACACATCGTATCCCGAATCGAAAAGACCGAATTCCTCGAGACCGAAGGTTTCGGCAGGTTCATGCGAAAGCTTCTCGGCCGAGATTGGAACTGAAACGGGGCGTTTTCCCCGGGATTTCCCCGGTTCCGCGTACCCGATACGGTCGTTATACGGTCGGCACGGGGCCGCGGCCGGTGATCAAAACGCAAAAAAACCTTGACCAGTAACACTTTTTCGCATAGTCTAGTATCGGGGAGGGGGTATACATGTTCGAACCGAAGATTCCGGTCGTCGGAGCTGTCATCGGTTTCGCGCTTTCCTTCCTCATCGGCCTCGCAAGCGGAGCCGTTTTTCACATGATTCTGGTTCGCGCCCTCGGCATGGGAGCGTTGTTCGGCGGGTTGTCTGTCGCCTGTATGGCGCTTGTCGGGAAGTTCCTGCCCGAATTGCTTTCGGGAGACGCCGAATCCGTCCCGCGCGATCCGGCCATGGGGACGATGGTCGACGTTACCTTGGGTGACTCGACCGACTCGCTCTCGTCCCTCGACGGCGACGCGTCGGATCGCCTTCCGGATTTCGCGAGCGCCGGGCGTTTTTCGCTCTCGCGCTCCGACGACGCGCCGACGGACGTCGAGGATCTTTCGTCCGGCGAGTTCGTTCCCGGCGTGACGGTGAGCGGATCCTATACGCAGGGGGGCGGAGCGGAGCGCGTAACCGGTTCGGCGTCTGGAACGGCGGAGAAAGGCCCGTCAAGCCGCCCCGCGATGCCCGTTACCGCCGACGGACTTGATATCCTGCCCGATTTGCAGGATTTCGTTCCGGCGGCCCGTCCCGAAACGGACGAAGGTCCCGAGGCGGCGGAAACGGGGTTCTCGTCGTCCACGGCGATTTCCGCGCCGTCGCAGCGCGGTTCCCGGGATTTCCCGGGATCGGACGTAGAATCGGCCACGATGGTCAAGGCAATCCGTACCCTGTTGTCCCGCGACAATTGAGGTACGCAGTAATAAAAGGGTGTATACATGGGGAATTCGCTTTTGGCGCAAAAAACGGAAGAGGAGCTGTGGGCGGACTATAAAAAGTCCCGGGATCCTGCCATCCGAGAGTTCTTTATCAAACAATACGCCCCATTGGTAAAATACGTGGCCGGCAAGGTAGCCGTCGGTATGCCCAGCAACGTGGAGTTCGACGATCTCGTCGGCTTCGGCGTGTTCGGCCTACTCGACGCGATCGACAAGTTTGATCCGGACAAGAACGTGAAATTCAAGACCTACGCGGTTACCCGCATTCGCGGCTCCATCTTCGACGAGCTCCGCTCGATCGACTGGGTTCCCCGTTCGGTCAGGCAAAAAACGCGCGAGATCGAGGACGCGATCGTGAGTCTCGAGTCGAAACTCGGCCGGATGGCGTCCGACACGGAGATCGCGGGTTCACTCGGCGTCAGCGAAAGCGAGTTCCATCAAACGCTCTTCAAGATTTCGGGTACCAGCATCATGTCGCTGAACGACGTTTGGTACTCGGGCGACGATTCCGAGCGGATTTCGATCGGCGACAGCATCGAGTCGCCCTCTTCCCTCAATCCCGACGTGATCGTCGAGCGGGAAGAGATAAAGCGCGTGATAGTCGAGGCAATCAACGAGTTGCCCGAGAAGGAGAAGATGGTTCTCGTCCTGTACTATTACGAGGACCTGACGCTCAAGGAAATCGGGCAAGTGCTCAACGTTACCGAGTCCCGCGTTTCGCAGCTTCACACGAAGGCTAACCTCAGGCTTCGCGCAAAACTCACGAACATACGGAAAGGCATTATCTAGGATCAAGGAGCGTGAGTCGGATGGTAGACCTTGAGCAGATTCGCGAGGCAATGGCCCAGCAACTCGAGGAGGACCGCTCCCGGGTCTTCGTGGAGTCGGCGGCCGACACGCTCGACGAAGCCCTGGCAGACGCGGCTATCCAGCTCGGCGTCGCCGTTCGGGACATAGACTACGAAATCCTGCAACGCGGTACCTCGGGCTTTTTCGCGCTGACGAAGCGCAATTGGCTCATTCGCGCCTACGAGACCAGGAAGAGATCGCGGAAAAAGACCGGTGCCGACGTCGCCGGGGGAGGCGAGTCCGTTCTCGTCGACGCGGCCCCACTTATCGAAGATCGGGACGGTAACGCCTTCGTCATGTGCGCGCACGACGGCGTGTTCCTCAAGGTAACGACTCCGTCCGGCAACGGACGCGCCGCGACGGTAAAGGACGCGCTTGACGCCCTGCGCGACAGGGGCGTGGTCGGGTTGACGGAAGACTCCGTCAAGGGCGTGGTCAGGAACTCCGCGGGCGAGTACGTTCGCGTCGCGCCGTACAAACACAACCCGGCCCAGGACTCCATGATGGCGGTAGATATCACCGACCAGGAAATGAAGGCGTGGCTGTACGCGACGCCCCCGGGCCCCGGCGGCGCCGACCTCTCCGCCGACATGATCATCGCCTTCATGAAGAACAACCGCGTCGTGGCGGGACTCGACGAGGCGCGCGTGCGCGACTTCGTCGACCGGCCCGTATACAAGCAGAATTATCTCGTAGCGGAGGGAATCAAGCCGCAGGACGGGGCAGACGCCCACATCGTTTATAATTTCGAGATCGACCGCTCGAAGATCCGGCTCAAGGAATCCGCTTCGGGAAAGGTCGATTTCAAGGAACTCAACCTCGTTCAGAACGTCGTCGAGGGGCAGCCCCTCGCGCAAAAGATCCCGGCCGAGAGGGGAAAGGCGGGCAAGACCGTCACGGGCAAATACCTCGAGGCGAAGAACGGCCGCGACATCCCGATGCCGGTGGGTAAAAACACCCGCGTCGCCGACGACGGCGTGACGATCGTCGCCGAAACGAACGGGCAGGTGCTCGTGCTCAACAACAAGATCAACGTCGAGCCGATACTGAGCATCGAGGGGGACGTGTCCCTGAAGACGGGAAACATCATGTTCCTCGGCACTGTGTTCATCAGCGGAAACGTGGAGGACGGTTTCTCGGTAAAGGCCTCGGGAAACATCGAAGTGAAGGGTACCGTCGGCAAGAGCGAACTCGACGCCGAGGGCGACATAGTCGTCAGTCAGGGCATCGCAGGAAAGGGCGAGGGAGCCGTCCGCGCGGGACGTTCGATCTGGTCGAAGTTCATCGAGAACACCAAGGTTGAAGCAGGGGAGTTCGTCATCGTCTCCGACGGAATCATAAACTCGCAGGTCAACGCCAACCGCAAGATCCTCTGCCAGGGAAAGCGCGCGGCCATTATCGGAGGCATGCTCAGCGCGTCGGAGGAAATCCACGCCAAGACGCTCGGAAGTTTCGGCGGCGCGAGCGAGACGGTGCTGAGCGTCGGGTTCGATCCCAAGAGCAAGGACCGCCTCGATTCCCTTATGGCGCACAAGCAGACGGCGGAGCACGAGCTCGAGGACGTGCAACTCAATTTCACCACCCTTTCGAACCTGAAGAAGCAGAAGAAGGAGCTTCCGGAAGACAAGGAAGCGTCTCTCAAGAAGCTCGGCGAGCGGCAATACATACTGCAGACCGAGCTCGAGGAAATCAACGCCGAGGTCAAGCAGATACAGGACTACCTCAATACGCTCAAGACGCGCGGCAAGGTATCCGCGTCGGTGAAGGTTTTCGCCGGCGTGAAGATAGTGATACGGGACGTGACCGAGGAGGTCAGGACCGATTGCAAGGCCACGACGTTCTACCTCGAAAACGGACTCGTGCGGTACGGGAAATATCAGGGTCCTGACGAGGACATGAAGAGGGTCCCGAATGGGTATTCAGCCGATTGACCTTCAAACGCTCTATACGCAACTCGACAAGGTAGGGAAGGCGCAGGTCCAGCAAACGGCCGCGACCCAGGCCGCGCGCGAGGCCGAGATGGCCAAGAACCGGGAGGACGCGGAAAAGCGTCTCAAGACCGTCAGGGAAACCGAGACGGGCGGCGAAGAGACCGGCACGGTACACGAACGAAACGACTCTCCTTCCGGAAATCCGTCGGGGACGCCGTCGAAAGGCGCCAGGGAGAACAAGGGAGAGCCGGACGACCCCCCGAAAGAGATAATCCGCGATCCGAGCCTCGGCTCCATCATAGATATATCCGGTTAGCGCCAGCATGATATTCTTGTTGTCCGTCCTGGCGGTCGCCGTCAACGCCGTGCTTTTAATCGTGTTCTACCGGCGCCTCTCGTCCCGTTTCTCTCCCGACCGGGTACTCGGGGAGATTCGCGGCGAACTGGATCGCCTCGTGGCCGACTTGGGTCGCGAGACCGATCGGGACGTCGCCCTTCTCGAAAACCGGATACGCGGTTTGCGTTCCCTGATAGACGAGGCGGATCGCAGGATACTTCTCGCGGACCGCGAGTCCGCCAAGCGCCGTGACGAGGAATCGACCATGTCCTCGCTTTCCCGCCCTGTCGCTGTTGCGGCCGAAATACTTGCCGACAACGAAACGTCCGCCGGTGACGATATGCCAGCCGAGGTTCAAAGGAGCGCGATACCCGAAATGCGGATTACGGACGCGCCGCCTGCCGCGCGCGGCGACGGAACGTACTCGCGCGAGTCGATCATGCGATCGAGGGTCGTCAACGCCTCGCGACGCGTCCAGCCGGTGATACCGACGGTCGAACACGTCGTTTCCCTCGCGAACAAGGGTTTTTCTGCCGACATAATCGCCTCGAAACTCTCGCTTTCGCTCGGCGAGGTCGAACTCATTCTCGACATCCACGTCAACAAGGCCTCGGGATTCGATACGGCCACGAAAGATTCAAGAAGCTGAGGCGTCTGTCGATACTGTAAGCGATGGTCTCGACGGAGAAATGCTACAGTTTCGACAATACACCCGTTTTGCAGGGCGCCGTACGGAGAGGCGAGTACCTCTACCAGGTGCGCGTCTACATGCAACGGGCGTCGTTTCTCGCCTCGTCCGCCGGCAACATGCGCCTTCGCGTATTGCTCGGGTTCATCGAGGCGCGGGCCGTCGTGATCGACGCCGTCATCAAGAGCGAGGACACGCTCCACTATCTCTCGGTCATCTGTTCCTCGAGCGCGTGTCCCTCCGTGTTTTCGCAAATCATGAAGAAAACCGCTCCGACCGCGATAATAGAACAGATGGAGCGCTGGCAGGTCGAGGAGAGCGTCTCCGCCAGGATGGTCCGGGACGAGGCGTGGAGCACCATACCGTACGCGCCTGTCGTGCAAGTCGTACACGAATCCCGCCGGTTTCTCATATCGCTCCTTCTCGAGTACAGGGCCTTGCTGTGCGACGTGAGAAACCGTTCCGCGTCCGCCGGCCGCGGGGGTATCGATTCCCGGAGACGGGGTCCCGGTTTCGTCACGCCGGTATTGCTGTTCGAGAGCGGAGGCGAGGTATTCGGCATACCCGAATTCCAGGTCGAGCGGATATCCGAAGGGGCGAACGGCTCGTTTATCATACAGTTACAGCACGTATACGGACAGCGTTTGCTCGTGTGCGAGGATCTTCTTGTCGTCCGCGACGTCGACGTGCTCGAATGCGTGTTCCTGGAACGGACGAGGGCGGGGGCTTATCTGGTATCGCTTCCCCCGCGACGGGACGGGGACGCACCCGAGGACTCCGGCAGCTTCAATCTGGTGATCCCCGCGTTGATGTAATCCCGCAACCGGAATCTTCCCCGGGTTCAGTATTGACTTTTTTTTTCATACGGGATATAAACTTTTCTACCAGCCGTTGTAGCTCAGTTGGTAGAGCAATGGACTGAAAATCCATGTGTCGACAGTTCAATTCTGTCCGACGGCACGAAGAAAGCCTCCCATGACGGGAGGCTTTTTTTATTGGTTTGTCTTTCCGTTCATGCCGGTACGCGCGGGCGCCGAAAATAAGGGAGGGGGCAAGCGTGAAAATAGTCGTATTATACGCGAAAAAGAAAGGCGATCAGGCGGCGATCCTCCTCGAAATGATCAAGCGGCATCGGTGCGACGTGGAATTCCTTCCCGTCGAGGAAACGTGGGAGGGCAAGGACGGTATGAGCCCGCATCACCTGTTCAAAGACGCATCGCACGTCCTGTTCGTCCATCATGGCGACCCCTTTCAGGAGCCCGCACTGCTGTTCTATTCCGGTTACTGCATCGGGCGCGGCATACGGATACTCATACTTTCGTCGGACGCGGGGAAAAGCCTGCCGATGCGGGACGGATACATCGGGACGGTCCTTTCGGCGGATACCTTCGAGGATTTTCTCGAATCGGAGACCGTGCGCTATTCGTCCGAGGAACGGCAAGCCCGCGCGCGCGCCACGCTTATCGAACGGGGAATATCCTGTTTCGCCGAGAACTTCGTGGCTACGGTGCTTTCGGGCGACGAGGAGAACGCCTCGCTTTTCCTCAAGGCGGGGTTCAGCCCCTCCATAACGGACGTGCACGGCAACCCCGTCCTTTCCCTCGCGACGCGGGCACAGCTTCCCGAGATGGTTCGCTTTCTCGTCGCGGCCGGAGCCGACGTGAACGTTCAATCGCAGGACCGGGGATACACCCCGTTGATGGACGCGACGCAAAAGGGAGATATCCTCATCTGCAAGATGCTGCTCGAGAGCGGGGCGAATCCCGACTTGCGGAGCAAGGACGGGCAAACGGCCCTCGTCATAGCGACCGGACGCGGCGACGTCGAGACGGTTTCGCTGCTCCTTTCGGTCGGGGCCGATCCGGGAATAGCCGACAATCTCGGCCTTTCCGCCGTCGGATACGCGCGTCTCTTCAAAAACGAGGCCCTGCTCGCGCTTTTCAATACTGTGTCATCATGATACACTGAGCGCATGAACACGATTGCCTTTGCCGGCGGCGGCACGGGGGGACATATCTTTCCCGGACTGGCCGTCATCGACGAGTTGCGACGAAAACGCGACTGCTCCCTGTTCTGGATCGGATCGTCTCGGGGCGTGGATCGTTCGCTCGTGGAGTCGGCCGGCATCGAGTTTCTCGGCATACCGTCGGGCAAGCTCCGCAGATACTTCAGCCTTCAAAACGCGGTCGACTTTTTCAGGATCATCGGCGGTTTTTTCGCGTCCCTGGCGATCCTCGCGCGTCGCCGTCCGGCCCTCCTGTTCTCGAAAGGCGGTTTCGTCAGCGTGCCCCCGTGCGTCGCCGCGAGACTGCTCGGTATCCCCGTCATCACGCACGAGTGCGATTTTTCCCCGGGCCTCGCAACGAGAATCAACGCGAGGTTCGCGAGCGACATCCTCGTTTCCTACGGAGAAACGAGGGACCGTATCCCCGCGCGGTCGCGCGACAAGGTTACCGTGACGGGCAACCCGGTACGCGAGGCCTTTTACTCGGCTTCTGCGGCCCGCGGCCGGGCCTTTCTCGGTTTTCCCGACGACGGGATCCCCGTCATCTTCGCCCAGGGGGGAAGCCTCGGCGCGAGGCAGGTGAACGACCTCGTGTCGGGCGTCCTGGACGATCTCCTTCCGTCGTTCTACGTCGTTCATCAAACCGGCCTTTCGCAGGACGCCCCGTCGTCCGCGGCCGCCCCGCGGGCGGGTTATCGGCCCTTTCCGTTCATCCGCGCCGAGATGCCGGACGTGCTCGCGTGCGCGGATCTCGTGATCGCGCGGGCGGGAGCGAATTCCGTATGGGAATGCGCCACCGCCGGGAAGCCGATGGTGCTCGTGCCGCTCGAAAAGGGCGCCTCGCGCGGCGATCAGGTGGAAAACGCGGCGTATTTCGAGTCGCGCGGCGCCGCCGTCGTGCTGACCGGCGAGCGGGCGACGGGCGCGAACCTCCGCGAGGCCGTCATGCGCGTGTTTTCCGATACCGCGACGCGCGAGCGAATGGCCGAAAGCTCCGCCCGCCTCGGTTCGGTCCGGGCCGCCGCGGCGATAGCCGAATTGATCCTTTCGAGGCTCGACTCCCCCCGACGGAGGGCCGAATGACGCTCACCGCCTTCGACATGGTCATGTTCGTCATCGTCGTCCTGGCCATCGTCCGCGCGACTCTCGCGGGATTCATCGCGGAGTTTTTCTCCAAGGTAGCCGTCATCGCCGGCGTCGTCGTCGCGGTGCTTTTCCACGACGCGCTGTCCCCGTACGTCGGGCGGCTCACGGGCGCCGACGCGCTTGTCGACGTCGCCTCGTTTCTTGCCATTTTCGTGGTGGTGTATCTTTCGGTAAAAGCGGTCCAGCGCGTCGTCGGCAACGCCTTCGAGGGCGAGTCGATGACGAATCTCGACCGCGCCCTCGGTTTTTTTCTTGGTATAGCCGAAGGGCTCATAATCGTTTTCGTCATCCTTCTCGCGATAACGCGTCAGGGCTTTTTCGACCTTTCCTTCCTCGTGGAGGGGAGCCTTTTCGCGCGCGTCTTCGAGCCCTTGTTGGCGTCGTCGACGGCGTCATTCCCGGTCTATCTCAGGACCGTCCGATAGGGGGACGAAAGCATGTTCGAGAATCTGATATCGCAAAGCGCGGCGGGCCTTCTCATGGACGACATCTCGTCGGGCAGGCTTCCCCCGTCGATTCTCTTCTACGGACCTCCCGCAGAGGGAAAGATGACCGCGGCGCTCGAGCTCGCGCGGGCACTGTCATGCCGGTCCGGAAACGCGCCGTGGGCGTGCGATTGCCGGGATTGCGCGCTGCATCGATCCCTTACGCATCCCGACCTCGCGATAACGGGCCCGAGGGATTGCATTCTCGAGATACGCGCCTCCGCCGCCGCGCTGCTCGCCTCCCGCGCGCCCGGCGCTCCGGGCGGGATCCCCAGGAAGACCGCCGCGAGGTTCCTCTTCGCGCGGTCGATACGGAAGTTGACGGCGCGTTTTTCGCCCGAGCTCAACGACGGAGACGACGCGCGGCTCGCCCGCGCCATGCCCCTTCTCGCGTCGATAGCGGAAACCCTCGAGGAGTTCGAGACGATGGTGGACGCGGACGATTGCGACGCCGACTCCCTCGGGAAAACCGTCTCGACGCTCGTGGAGTCCGCGGCGAAGCTCGAGGACGATTTCCTTCCCGACGGAGTGCCCGTCAACGTCATCCGCAACGCCGCCTCCTGGGCGCGCCTTACGCCCTACGGACGGAAGAAGGTCTTGATAGTCGAGAATGCCGACCGCATGCAGGATTCGGCGAGAAACGCCTTCCTCAAGATTCTCGAGGAACCCCCGCGCGACGCGGTGTTCATCCTCACCACATCGAGGAGAGGCGCCATCATCCCGACGATACTGTCGCGCGTGCGGACGTACGCCTTCGTCGAGCGCCAGGCGAAAGACCGGGAAGAGGTCGTCTCGCGCGTTTTCCGCGACACGCTCCCGCCGGGCGAGTCCCTGTCGGGATATTTCGACCGGTTCCTGCCCGTATCCCCCGAAGCGATACGCGCAGGCGCGCGCGCCTTTCTCTCGCTCGTCCTGTCGGAGGCGCTTGACGCGTCGCTGGCGCCGCTCGTTTCCCTTCCGTCGGCGCTAGAAGCGGCTTTCGCCGTCCCGGGCAACGCCGCGCCCGCGCGCGACTCGACGACGATTCCGTCCGTCGTTTCCTCGCTCAACAAGTGCAAGCCCGCGAAGGTGTGGCGCCTGTTCCTCACCGAGATCATGGCCGTCCTTTCCGCCTCCGTGAGGACGGGACAGGTTTCCGCGCGGGAGTCGCTCGTGTACGCCTCGTGGCTCGAGTCCGTCAGGGTCGCGCAGACCTCGGTCGACATCCTCAATATCTCGCCGACGCAGGCGCTCGAGCGCCTTTCGTACGAGATGAAGGAAGCGCTATGAGGAGTCCGTCGTGAGGGAGTTTATCCGTAGGGCGCTTCAAAAAACCTCGCGGATGAACGCCGAGCAGATGCAAAGCCTCCTTTCGCTCGTGACGGAGGAGTACGAGACGCTCAACGCGGTCCTTGACTCCCTCGGTACGGGCGTGATCGTCTGCGACGCGTTCCATATCGTCGTCATGAACAACAAGTCGGCGGCGAGAATCCTTCCGATGGAGTTCAGGGAAGCCCAGGACAGGCCGGTGTGGTCGTGCATTCGCGACCTCGAGATATCGCGGTTCATCGAGGAGACGATCGAGGCGGAGGACACGGTCCTTTCGCGCGAGTTCGCCGTCAACGAGCTTTCGGTCACGCGGTACGTCAGCGTCGGCATCATGCCGCTCGTCCAGAAAAAGGCGGTACGCGGAACCGTCATCTCGGTCGAGGACATAACCGAGAAAAAAAACGAGGAGATGAAAAGCCGCAGGCTCGAAAGCCTCGCGAGCCTCACGAACCTCGCCGCTACCGTGGCGCACGAAATCAAGAACCCGCTCGGATCGATCAGCATCTACGTCCAGTTGCTCCGCAAGGCGGTCGACTCGTGCGATGCGCGGAGCGACTCCAAGTTTTCGGAATACCTGGACATCGTGGACGAGGAGATAGAGCGACTCAACAGGATAGTCGTCGATTTCCTCTTCGCCGTGCGCCCGCTCAAGATCGAGCTTTCCCCGATGGACATAGGCGAGCTGATCCGCTCGATCTCGACCTTTTTCGGCGAGGAACTTTCCCGCGCGAACGTCTCCGTCGTGCTTGACGTCGCCGACGGCCTTCCGGGCATTCGCGGAGACGAGCGTTTCCTGAGGCAGATGCTCGTCAATCTCGTCAAGAACGCGATGTCCGCCATGCCGGACGGCGGCACGCTTTCCCTCGGCGCCCGTCAGCGGGACGATACCGTGGTCATCTCGGTCGAGGATTCGGGAGTCGGCATTCCGCAAGACGTGCTTTCGCGCGTCTTCGAGCCGTACTTCACGACGAAGGCCGACGGCACGGGCCTCGGGCTCACGATGGCCTACAAGGTCGTCAAGGAGCACGGCGGCGACATCCGCGTCAAGTCCGAACCCGGCCGCGGGACGACCTTCACGATAACCCTGCCCGTGATGAGGCGCGCGCAGAAGATGATCGAGTACGGGGAGGGCGCAACATGATGAAGTTTTCGATTCTCGTCATAGACGACGAAAAAAACATCAGGACGGGACTGAAGGCCGCCCTCGAGATGGACGGCTACGAGGTGATTCTCGCCGCCGACGGCGACGAGGGGCTCGAGCTCGCCCTCCACGGCGACGTGGACCTCGTCATAACCGACCTTCGCATGCCGGGCGTGTCGGGCGAGGAAATTCTCAGGCGCGTTACATCGGAGTCGCCGGGCATACCGGTTATCGTACTTACCGGACACGGAACGGTCGAGAACGCGGTGGAAGCGATGCGTTCGGGTGCCTACGATTTCCTGACGAAACCGCTTAATCTCGACCGCCTTTCCCTGCTCGTCAAACGGGCGCTGCAGAGCAGGGAGCTCGTCCTCCAGAAC
>JAEWMY010000050.1 GCA_023393015.1 Spirochaetota bacterium | reverse complement strand
GTCATCAGGCGCGCCACATAGCTATCAGGCGCTCACGATGTCATCAGGCGCGCACGCGGCTTGCAGGCGCGCCACATAGCTATCAGGCGCTCACGCTCAGCGTCCGGTCAGGCGGCCCAGAAGCGGGTCTTTCTGGCGCCAGTTGCGGTTTACCTTTACCTGCAAGTCGAGATTCACGCGATAGTCGAATATCTTGTTGAGGTCGCGTACGGCCTCTAGACGTATTTTTTTTATCATCGTCGCGCCCTTCCCTATCACCATCGATTTCTGGCTTTCCCGCTCGACGACGAGAAAGGCGCGCGCCCACAGTTCCTTGCCGTCCTTCTTCATCTCGAGGTCGGCGATCTCGACGTAGATCGCGTGGGGAATTTCCTCGCGCGTGTTGAGGATCGCCTTTTCGCGTATTACCTCTGCGATCCTGAAATCGACGGCCTGGTCGGTGTAGTACTCCTCGGGATACATGGCGTCCCCAACGGGCGCCATGTCCATGAGCCGCGTCAGCAGGGCGTCGACGTTGGCGTCGGTCTTCGCGGAGATGTCAAACACGCGGTCGGCGCCCAACGTCGGCAAGGCCGCGGACAAAAAGGCGCGAACCGAGGCGGGTCTCGCCTCGGGCAGGTCCGTCTTGTTGACGGCGACGACGACGCGGTCGAGGTACGGCGCGAGCAATTCCGCGATCAACGCCTCCTCCCTCCCCGCCTCGCGCGTCGAGTCGACGAGATAGAGAAGGAGATCGGACTCGCCGAGCCGGTCGCGCGCGAGCGACTTGAGCCTGAGGTTGAGTTTCTTGTCCGATTCGTGGTATCCGGGGGTATCGACGAAGACGAGCTGCCCCCGCTCCGCGTTGACGATGCCGCGTATCGCGTTGCGCGTGGTTTGCGGCACGGGGGAGACTATCGAAACCTTCTCCCCGCAGGCGGTATTGAGAAACGTGGACTTCCCGGCGGAAGGCCGGCCTATGATCGCGACGACGGCGGACTTTTTCGGTCCGCCGCCCGCTTCGTCTTTACCGTGTATCGTTTCTTCAGTGGTATCCGGCATTACGCCAGACTACCTCACCGCGAAGGTTGTTTCAAGCAACGCGAGCGCTTTCGTGGGACAATTCGTCACGCATTCGCCGCAGGAGTCGCACACGGCGTAGTCGACGACGGGGATGCCGTTCGTCACCTTGATGCACGACTTGGGGCATACTTTCTCGCATTTCCCGCACTTGATGCAACCGACCTTGCAATCCTTGATGACCTGGGCCTTGCGCGTATTGCGGTTCGAGCAGAGCGTTACCGCGCCCTTTCGGTCGGTCGGAAACAGAGAGAGTATCGCCTGCGGGCACTTGACGACGCAGATGCCGCAGCCCGTGCATTTCGCGTAATCGACGTGCGGGATGCCGTCCTCGAGGACATGGATCGCGTCGAAGGGGCACGACGCCTCGCAGTCGCCGAGACCGATACAACCCCAGTCGCAGAGCTTAGTGCCGTTGACCGAAAGCTTCGCGGCCTGACAGGTCTTGACCCCGACGTATTCGGCCTTGGGCTTGCACTTTTCGTTGGCGCCCTGACAGAGAAGGACGACCGCCTTCGTTTCCGCCGAGGCCTCGACGCCGAGTATGCGCCCGACCTCAGCCGCGACCGCCGCACCGCCGACCGTGCAGGCGTTCGCGGGGGCTTCGCCGCGGGCGATCGCGGCCGCGAGGCCGTCGCATCCGGGATATCCGCAGGCGCCGCAGTTCGCCCCGGGAAGGGCCGAACGTACGGCGGACTCCGTCGGGTCGACGTCTACGTGAAAAACCTTCTTGAAGACGCCGAGAAGGAAACCGAGCATCGCGGCGAGCGCGAGCGACACGACGAACGTATAGATGATGGTCTGCATGCTACCTTCCCTTACTTGATGAGCCCGGAGAAACCGCCGAACGCCATGGCGAGCAGGGCGGCCGCGACGAAGAGTATCGGAGTCCCCTTGAGGAACGCCGGTACCGGCGCGATCTTGATCCTTTCGCGTATGCCCGTCAGGAGAAGGAGCGAAAGGAGGAATCCCGCGGCGACGCCGATCGCGTACACGATCGATTCCGCGAAACTGTATCCCTTGACGATGACGTCGAAGGTAACCGCGAGGATGGCGCAGTTCGTCGTGATGAGCGCGAGATACACGCCCATCGAGCTGTAAAGCGCGGGGGCGGATTTCTTCAGATAGAACTCGACGAGCTGTACGAGCGAGGCGATGACGAGGATGAACGTCAGTATCTGCAGGAACTCGAGCTGGAGCGGTACGAGCACGAATGTATACAGCGGGTACGTCACCGCGGTCGCGAGAACCGTCACGAAAAGGACCGCCATTCCCATACCGGTCGATTTCTTGACGTCGGTCGACATCCCGATGAACGGGCACAGCGCTAGGAAGCGCATCAGCACGACGTTCTCGATGAGCATCGCCGAAACGAAAATTTGCGCGTAGTGTGTCATGCCTCGCCACCTTTGTTGACTGTCGACAGCGCGGACGCGCCGCTGATCGCGCGATTTATCGCGAAGCCGACCGCGATCATCATTCCGAACACGAAGAACCCTCCCGGGGGATTCGCGAAAAACTTCATCTGATACCGTTCAGCGAGTATGTTGATCCCGAAGAACGAACCTGATCCGAGAAACTCGCGTATGATCGAGATCGCTACGAGCACCCAGGTATACCCGACGCCCATGCCGAGCGCGTCGGCGAGGCTCTCGCCCACGGTCCTCTTGTACGAGAACGACTCGACGCGTCCCATGATGATGCAGTTGACGACGATAAGCGGGATGAAAACCCCCATCGACTTCGAGAGCGCCGGGGTATAGGCCTTCATCACGAGATCGACGATCGTCGTAAAGGCGGCAATGACGATGATGAATATCGGTATGCGGATCGACGAAGGGATGAGCCGCCTGAAGCCGCTGATGATGAGCTCGCTCATGAGGAGAACGAAGGTCATCGCGAGACCCATGCCGATTCCGTTCGCCACCGCGGTGGTGACGGCCAGCGAGGAACACAACCCTATCATGAGCATGAGCAGGGGATTTTCTTTCAGTACGCCGTTCGTAAACAGCTGCGCGTATTTGTTCATTCGCCTTTCCTTATTCCTGTTCCGGCAATTCGTTGAGCGAGAACGGCTCGGCTCCCGCTGGAGATTCCGCGCCGCCCTTGCCGTCCGCGAGATACGCCGCGCCCGAAAGGGAGGCGACCTTCACGATATTCGCCACGCCGAGCGTGGTCACGGTCGCGCCGGAGATCGAGTCTATTCCGTCCGCGTCCGTTTCCGCGTCAGCACCGGAGGCCCGCACGGTAAAACGCGCGTCGACGGACATCCCGGCGAACTTCCCGTAAAAAGCGGGATCGAGCATCTCGTATCCGTAATTCTTCGAGTCGCCCGTCGCGCTCACGCGCATTCCGGCGAGCGTCCGGTCCGGCCTCACTCCGACGATAAGGGTCGAGGCCTTGTAGGTCTGCCCCCGCGCCTTGATCGCGACGCCGGCGATCTTCCCGCCGCCCTTCGCGAGCCAGGCCGCGTCGAAGACGATCGACTTTTCGAGACCGTTCGCGAATCCCCCTATCGGCTCGAACTCGCAGTCGGGAAAGAGCTCGGCGAGCGCCTGCTCGTCGCCCATCGGCTTGAGTTCGGCGATCGCGGGAGCCGCTCCCGTTCCCGCGGGCGCGCCGTGGTTCGAGGAGAGGTATTCGCCCGCCGCGTATCCCGCGACGCGCGCTATGAGGGCGACGCCCTTCGACGAGATGGTCGCCCCGGATATGGCCTGGACGTCCTTGCCGATCGCGTAGGCGTCGTCGAGGGACTTGCCCGCGAACTGGCCGACGAAGGGCTCTTCCGAGGTCTTGGTCCCGAGACCCGGGGTGTCGGTGTTCTCCATGAACACGAGCGGCTTGAGCGCGCGTTTCATGTCGACGCCGACGAGCAACGTCGTGCTCTTGTAGGTCGCGCCGGTCGCCTTGACCACCATGCCGAGCACTTCGTCTCCCTTCTTCGCGACGAAGGCCCCGTTGAAGGCGATCGACGAGGCGGGGCTTTCGACCTCTCCCGAGACCTCGACGAAATCGTCGGCCTCGGGGAAGATGACCAGGAGCGAGGAGTTCACCTCGGCGCGCGCGGCGGCCGCGATGCGCGGAGCCGTCAGTATGTAGACCCCCGCGAGGGCGACGCAGGCTACGGCCGCGTAGATGCCGAGCACGAACGAAAGTTTTATC
Source organism: Spirochaetota bacterium (assembly GCA_023393015.1). Lineage (GTDB taxonomy): Bacteria > Spirochaetota > Spirochaetia > Treponematales > Treponemataceae > Teretinema. The sequence goes on along the minus strand of JAEWMY010000050.1, from coordinate 15,364 downwards.
ATGGTCTTCATTTGCTTCCTCCGGCGCCGGTCGCGCGGGCGGGTTTGACCCGGCCGTACTTTCGCGGGATGATCCGGTTCAGGAAGGGAACGACGGCGTTCATTATGAGTATGGAGAACATGACGCCTTCGGGAAATCCGCCGAAGACGCGAATGAGCGCGGTGATGAGCCCCGCTCCCGCGCCGAAGACGAGACGTCCCGCGGGAGTGACCGGGCTCGTCGCGTAGTCGGTGATCATGAAGGTGGCGCCGAACAGGAGTCCGCCCGAAAGTACCGTAAGGAGCGGGTCGACGCCCGCCATCCAGGCCACGATCACGGCCGTCGCGACCATGGCGAGGGGCGCCCGCCAGTCGATTATCCGCGTCAACGCGAGAAACGCGAACGCGATGACAATGAGAAAGATCGACGATTCGCCGACGCATCCTCCGCGCTTCCCCAGAAAGAGGTTCCAGTAGAGCTCTCCCGCGGAAAAGAGGCCAGCCTTGTCGGCGATATCAGCCGCGCTCGCGACCGTTCCCTCGGCGGCCTTCATCCAGGCGAGGGGCGTCGCGGTGGTAACCGCGTCGACGGCGTCGGTAACGCCGCCGGTCCTCGGCGAAAGCCAGGTGGTGAGCGGGGTCGCGAAACTCACGAGCAGGAAGGCCCGGCCCGAGAGCGCCGGATTGAACACGTTCGCGCCGAGGCCGCCGAAGAACTCCTTGGCGACGACGACGGCGAAGAGGGCGCCGAGGGCGGTCATCCAGACCGGGGTCGAGGGCGGCAGCACGAGCGCGAGCAAGAGCCCGGTTATCACGGCGGAAAAGTCGCCCGCGCGGGATTCCCGGCCCGTCGCGAGGCGGAAGGCCGTCTCGAAGACGACGCAGGAGACCACGGAGACGGCGAGCGTCACGAGGGCGCTCACGCCGAAGAGCCACACGCCGTACGCCGCGATCGGAAGCAGGGCAAGCACGACGCAAGCCATCACGTGCCTCGTCGTCGCCGTTATCGAATAATGCGGGCTCGACGAAAGATATATCTCGTTCTTGTCGGATTCGGCCATCACCGCTCTCCTTTGGTTTTTTCCGCGCGCGCCGCGGCGGCCGCGGCTCGTACTTGCGCCCGCTGGGCTTCGGCACGCACGAGCGCCTTGCCGACGCGGAAGCGTTGCACGAGTTTCACTCGCGCGGGGCACACGTAGGCGCACGTCCCGCACTCGACGCAATCCATGAGACCGCATCGCTTGGCCTCCTCGAGGTTACCCGCGTCGATCGCGCGCGTGATGAGCACGGGCGCGAGGCGGCAGCTGCACGCGCGCACGCACGCGCCGCATCCGATGCAGGGCGACTCCTCGAGAAGCGAGGTTTCGTCCTTCGTGAGGAAGAGTACGCCCGAGGTGTTTTTTTGCACGGGGAAGTCGGCGCCCTTCATGGAAACGCCCATCATGGGACCGCCGGCCAGTATCTTGACGACGCCGGGATTGAGCTCGATCACGCCCGGGATCAAGTCCCCGACGAGTGTCCCGATCGGAACCTCGATGTTCTTCGGCGTCGCGCACGCGCCGCCCGAGACGGTCAGGGCGCGGTCGACAAGGGGTTTCCCCTCGCGGAAGGCCTCGGAGAGCGCCTTGAGGGTTCCCACGTTCTGAACGACGCAGCCCGCCGCGGACGGAAGCCCGCCCGACGGAACCTCGCGGCCGACGACGGCCTTGATGAGCATCTTCTCGCCGCCCTGCGGGTACTTCGTCTTGCAGATCCTCACCGAGATATCGCAGGCGCCCGGGCCCACGGGATTGCATCGCTGGGAGGCGACGGCCTTCTCGAGAACCGGCGCGAGGTCGGCCTTGTTGTCCTCGAGGGCTATGATGCCGGCGGGGGCCCCGGTAAGACGCATCGCGATCGCGAGACCGTCGACGACCTTCTCGGCGTGCTCGGCCATCGTACGCGCGTCGATCGTGAGATAGGGCTCGCACTCGGCCCCGTTCGCGAGGACGTAGTCAATCTTCGTTCCCTTCGGGGGATTCATCTTGACGTGCGTCGGAAAGGCCGCGCCTCCCATGCCGACGAGACCCGCCTCGCGCACGCGCGCGAGGGATTCCTCCCGCGTGCAGATAAAGGGATCAAGCGGCGGCAGGAAAGAGGTCCGGTCCGAGCCGTCCGCTTCGATCGCCACGCACAGGGCGTCGACGTTTCCCGTCACGAGCCTCGTCTCGATCTTCTTGACGGTACCCGCGACGGAGGCGTGGACGGGGGCGGACATGAAGGCCTCGGAGGAAGCGATTTTTTGCCCCCGGGCGACGACGTCGCCGACCGATACGACGGGGGTATTCGGGGCGCCGCCCTGCGTTACCGGAATCCAGACGGTCTTTGTCTGGGGAAACGCGGACTCTATACCGAGATGTTCGGAGCGCGATTTACGTTCGGGCGGGTGAACGCCGCCCTTGAAGGATGTGACACTCATATGGATAATACTATCGATCCGCCGTATACGCGTCAAGATAATAGGGCTTTTTTTATCTATATATTATGAATTATTAAGTGTGTATCAAGAAACATCCCACCGTAACGGAATTATACGGACACGTGTTATCATAGCAAGGAAAGTACTCCGAGGAGGATACTATGAACCGACATCACAAACGCCCCGCCCGCATCCTGGCGGGAATCGTAGCCGTACTGCTCATCTCCGGTCTCGCCTTCGCCTACAACCCGCCCCTCGGCGGAGACTCCGCGATCGCGTTATTCTCGCCGGAACTCCTTGGCGGAAACGCGAGCGCGGCGGGAGGAGCCTTCGGCCCTGCCCTACCCGGCGAACTGCTCGTCAACCCGGCGCTCTCGGCCGGCGAGCAACGTATCGCCCTCGACGCCTCGTACGCGGCCATCATCAGCGCGGGCGACCAGTCGGGTCTCGGCCACGTCATCAACTTCGGGGCGCTCTACCCCACCCGATGGGGCGTGCTCTCGGGAAGCTTCCATTTCGTCACGAGTCCCTTCGATTCGCTCCCGCTCGGCACGGCGGGCTTTCTGCACGCCGGTTTCGCCAAGGACCTTACCGACAGTCTTTACATGGGCGTCGGCCTGCTCGGCGGCGTCGGAGAGGGTTGGGGCCTGACCGGTGATATCGGACTCCTCTATCTCGCGGGCGATCTCGGAGCCGTACGCGACGTCCGCTTCGGACTCGCGGTTACCGGCCTCGGCCGCTCTTTCACCCCGGACACCTGGGGAATAAACGGCGGGAATCCCACCGGATATCCCTCGGCCTTCACTCCCCGGCTCGGCGTCGCGGCGACGCTCGTCGACGTCAACGGCTTCAAGCTCGGCGCCTCGACCGACCTCTCGTTGCCGACCTTCCAAAACGTCGTCTTCGACGCGGGACTCGAGGCCCTCATCAAGGATATCGTGACCGTCCGGACGGGCTGGACCTACAATATGAAGGAAAGCTCGGAAGACGCGCAAACCTACATCCCGTCTTTCGGCATCGGAATCAATCTCAAGCTCGACTCGACCGGAAAGGACACTTTCCTCGCCCGGAACGGTTGGGCTCAAAGCGAGGTCACCCCCTCCTTCGGCGTCAAGCCGCTCTACAAGGACCTCTACGCGGTCGGCGGCGGCATAAACGCGCGCCTCGGCGTCAAGGACAACAAGGCGCCGAACATCTCCTTCGATTACGAAAAGCCGCTCTACATCTCGCCGAACGACGACGGAACGCAGGACGACCTGGTCGTGCCCGTCAGCGTACGCGACCAGCGCTACATAGTCGCGTGGACCTTCACCGTCGAGGACGAGTCGGGCAAGGTAATCCGCACGATAGCCAACAAGGAAGACCGTCCCGAAATGCGCGACTTCAAGTCCGTCTGGAACGCCCTGACGAAGCCGAAAGAGGGCATCGTCGTTCCCGAGGCTATCCGCTGGGACGGACGAACCGACTCGGGCGAGGTGGCCGGCGACGGCGCTTACGCCTTCCGCATGACCGCGGTCGACGACAACGACAACCCCGGCGCCTCGGCGCGTCACACGGTGTACGTCGACGTCACCGCTCCCGTCGTAAGCGTGGCTCCCCCGTCGGGAGCCAACGCCATGATCTTCAGCCCCGACGGCGACGGCAACAAGGATACCTTCCGCGTCGCGCAATCGGGATCGCCCGAGGATCTCTGGAAGGGCGAGATACTGGACGGTTCCGGTACCGTCGTGCGCGTCTTCGAAACGAAGGACGCCTCCCCCGCCGAGGCGGTTTGGGACGGCAAGACGGACGCTGGAACCATCGCCCCCGACGGCGTCTATTCCTGGAGAATCTCCTCCACCGACCGCGCCGGAAACGCCGTCGCGGCCCGCGTCGACAACATCATCGTCGACACGGTGAAGCCCGCCATCAACGTTACCATAGATACGGCGCATTTCTCTCCGAACGGCGACGGCACGACTGACGCCGTGACGCTCACCCCGAGTATCCCCGTCCTCGCCGGCCTCTCGGGCTGGGAGATGACGATCGTCTCCCGCGCGGGCGCCGTTCAGCGCGCCTTCTCGGGAACCGGCGCCGTCAAGCCGCTCGCCTACGACGGCACCTCCGATTCGGGCGCCCGGCTCGCCGAAGGCGAATACCAGGCCATCCTCTCGGCGAAATACGTCAACGGACACTCGCCCGTCGCGAAGTCCCCCTTCTTCACCGTCGACGTCACGCCTCCCGAGGCGCGCGTGCGGGCCTCCGGCCCCATCTTCTCGCCCGTCGGCGACGGCAAGCTCGACACGGTATCCTTTACCCAGCAGGCGAGCCGCGAGGAATCCTGGCTCGGCCAGGTATTCGCCCTCGACGCCTCGGGCAAACCGAGCGGCCAGGCGCTTCGTTCCTTCCGCTTCGGTCCCGTTCCCGACGCGACGGCGTCCTGGGACGGGCGTGACGAATCGGGCAAGCTCGCTCCCGACGGAAAGTACGGCTACAGGCTGACCGCGAGCGATCTCGCCGGCAACTCCGGATCGTCTAACCTCGCGGTCATCGAGCTCAACACCGAGAAGGCGGACGTCATCCTGCAGGCGAACCACTCGGCGTTCTCTCCGAACGGCGACGGGTCGAAAGACGCGATCGTATTCACGCCCGTGATCAAGGCGAGTACCGCCGTCGAGCGCTACGCGCTCGTCGTCTCTGACAAGTCCGGCAAGGCGGTCAAGACCTTCTCCGGCACGGGACGCGTTCCCGCGACCCTATCTTGGAACGGTCTCGCCGATCCGGCCACCGGCGCTACCGCGGGCGAGCGGAGCCCCGACGGCGTCTATTCGGCGACGCTCGAGGTAACGCTCGTCAACCAGCAAACCTCGCGCTCCGCCGCTCCCGACTTCGTTATCGACACGCGATTCCCCTCGATCGAGATATCGGCTCCGTGGATCGTGTTCTCGCCCAACGGCGACGGCAAGCGCGACGCGCTCCCCGTGACGCAAAAGTCCTCCAAGGAAGAACTGTGGTCCTCCTCGATCGTCAACGAACGCAAGCAAGTCGTCCGATCCTGGAAATGGGAAGGAGAAGTCGCCAACGTCGAATGGGACGCAACCGACAACTCGGGCAACCGCGTTCCCGACGGAACCTACGCCTACGTCGCGCAGAGCGAGGACCGCGCGGGCAACCGAACGACGCAACAGCTCGCGGGAATCGTCGTCGACGCGCGGGTTCCGAAGGCGTACGTGACGGTTCAGCACCCTGCTTTCTCTCCCAACGGCGACGGCGTCAAGGACACGCAGCGCGTCTCACTCGTGACGAACGTAGCCGAGCGGCTCGCCTCCTGGAACGTCTCGATCAGGCCCGAGTCGTCGGGCAAGGGATCCGCGAAAACCGCGTCCGTCAAGTCCTGGAGTTCCGCGGAATCCGCGACGCTTCCCGCGGTCATCAACTGGGACGGCCTCGATTCGTCCGGCAACGTCGCGCAGGGCAAGTTCGTCGCTGAGCTCTCGCTCTCGTACGAGAAGGGCGACGAGGTGACGGCTACGAGCGCCGCGTTCCTTTCAAACGCGAAGGCCCCCTCCCTCGGCGTGCGCCTCGACCCGAAGTATTTCAGTCCCGACAACGACGGTCTCGACGACGAGCTCTTCATCGCGCTTTCCGCCGAGTCCGCGGCCGCGATCGCCGAGTGGTCGTTCGAGATCCGCGAGCCCGAGGGCACGGCGGGCAACGTGTTCTGGAAAACCGGAGGGTCGGACAAGATCGCCGACCGCATCGTCTGGGACGGACGTTCGCTCAAGGGCGAGCTCGTGCAGGCGGCGACGGACTATCCGTTCACGTTCACCGTGCGCGACGAGGTCGGCATGACGAGCGTGGTGCGCGGCTACGTGCCGGTCGACGTGCTCGTGATCCGCGACGGGAACCGGCTCAAGATCGCCGTCCCCTCGATCATCTTCCGCGAGAACGCGGCCGACTTCAACGGTCTCGACAAGGCGGTGGTGGACAAGAACGTGCAGGTGCTCAAGCGCATCGCGGAGATCCTCAACAAGTTCCGCGACTACCGCATCCAGGTCGAGGGCCACGCGAACAACGTGACGGGCACGCAGCGCGAGGAGGACGCGGAACTCATCCCGCTCTCCCGCCAGCGCTCGGACGCGGTGCGCGACTTCCTCGTGCGGAACGGCGTCGACGGCGGCCGCCTCTCGACGGTCGGCCTCGGCGGCACGAAGCCCGTCGTCCAACGAGGCGACCGCGAAAACTGGTGGAAAAACCGCCGCGTGGAATTCATCCTTCTGAAGTAGGAGACCACGCGGGAAGGGAACCTTTACCAAAGGCTTCCCTTCCCGCGCCCATCCCTCCAAACCGCCCCGCTTGCGAAAGCGGGGTTTTTTATTTTCCGTCCCGAAACCGTGCTATACTGAGTCGAACGATCTTTGACAGGCGAGAGACAATAATCCGGTAAAGTACATAGATCCGGATGGGAGGGAGTTGTTTAAACCGTCATCATGGCAATATCAAAATAGTGAAGAAAATGCTGGTGCCTACCCTGCGAATGAAGAAACAGGGTATTGGGAGAATGAGAATACATTTATCAAAAACACAATAGGGCGATTTGGGTGTTTCTTTGCTGACTTTGTAAATATTGGAAATACAATTCGTAGACAACAGCAAGCGAATTTAGGAATACCGTCAGATGCCAAGCTTGATATATCTGTTGCAAAATTAGCAAGAAACAAAGAGTATTTCACATTTAACTTGTCGAAATACCATATTGGAACTGATTTCGCAACGCATGTTCCTCATGCTGCAAAACTATTGAAGGATATGACGGGTTTGAGCCCTAATATTTCATGGATCGATACAATGCAGGACGCACAGAATATGTTGATTGATTATTCAAAGTCTTTCTCAAAAGGATGTTTCTTTATTGCAAAAGTAAAATCTGCAAGAAGTGGAGAGTTTCACTTTATCACTGTTACAGGCGTTGGACAACGAGGAAAACTTCAAGTTTATGATCCATATCTTAGAAAGAATGTAAATGTTGAGTATTACATTAGGGATGTTGTTGCTGGTTGTGTCATAACAATAGGAGAGTGATATGGTAAGGAATGTTTTTTTGATTCTCTTTTTAATACAATTAGTCTCGTGTACGTATGATCGATACTCGAAATTTGTGACCGCAGTACAAAGAAATGATTTCAAGAAAGTTGAAGCATTAATTGAGGAAGGGATTGAAGTATCTGGGAGTATGTATAACAAGCAGCCTTTACAAATTGCTGTAGAAAACGATAGTATTGAGATGTTTAATTTTTTGATCGAAAATGGAGCAGATATAAAGTGGGATAATTTCAGAATAATAGAATTTCTAGTGAACTCGTATGGCAAGAAGTATTTGGAAGAATTAGTAAAAAGGAAATGCATCACGACGCAGTTTCGAATCCTATCTAAAGGTTATTCAATTTTTTATTGGGCATCAATGCAACAAGATCCAAAATTTATTGTTGGTATCAATGACGGCAAGCAAAATTTCAATGAGGTGTACAATGAAGTACCTGTGTTGAAGAATCTTATTGACAATTTTGATGAAAACACTTTGGATGATATCATTCCTGATGGGATTCGAGATAGTGATTATAATACTGAATATTTATCGCCCCTAGGTTATGCGTTGGCGAAAAACAAAATTAAAACTGCCGTAATGTTAATTGATAAAGGATTGTCTTTCGATATGCTTGATGAGAATCCATGGATGTATATCGGGATCCACTGGTTGCCAGATTATGATACAATAATAAACCAAAATGATAATGCCTTGATTAGTATTAGAGATGCAGATTCAGGATTACTTTCGGGTTACATTTTCAATAATAATTACACTAAGGAAGATAGATTTAGATTAATTGAAAGAGCGATTGCTGCCGGTGTTAGTCCGAACAAACCGGATCGCGAAGGAAGGGATACATGGGGTTATATTAGTGGTCTGGGCTCTTGGCCGTCTTTAGATCCTGTTGAGGGTGAAGATGAAGAGTATAGGGCGGAGCAAAAAAAATATGCCAATGAGATTCGGGTGTTTCTTGAGTCGATAGGTGTTAAATCAGAAATAAAATGATATGAATTGTACTGAGTGAGTTAATATATGACAGTCGGCTTTGCTGTGCTTCCTGTACCTCTGCCAATATAAATAGCTTGGGCTGACCGGTATAATTTTCTGCCAATATAAGAACCGAGTTAACCCGCGAGCGCCTTGGGGCGCGAGTCGGGTTGAACTCAATTTTATATTGCTTTATTAGGATCCCAACGATGCTTCAACCTGACAATCTCCCGATGGTCGATTGCAGGTTAAGCAGAAGGTTGGGATTATTTTTTGTATCGCTCACTGGACGCGACAGTTAGTGACGATCTCCTACCGGGGGCGCATAATAAAAATCGAAAAAACCAAGAAATCTCACCGTTTTGCGTTATGGTTTAGCATTATGGTATATCCCATGCATATACCAAAGGAGCCACCATGATTCCAACCAAGGTAAAGAAGGCGGACAAGGAATTACTTCAAATAGCGCCGTCCATCAGGGATATCACGGAAGGTATCAACAAGTTGATCGCCGACGCGCTCGGGCGGGAGTATTTCCTGAATCACAAGATCAATCTCTCGCTCGGCGACAAACCGCAGTACGCGAATAATCATCGCAGCAAGAAAATGTATATTCAGGTTAAGGGCGTACCTACGGATACCGCCGCTTCCGATACGACCAGGAGCCTGTACATATCGGGTGTCTTGCATGAAATCGGTCATTCGTATTTGCGGGTCGAACATTCGTTACGACGGGCGAAAGAAAGCATACTATCCGAAGGACTCGCCTATACGTTCGCGTTGCTCTTTTTGGAAGATGCCGGCAAACAACTGAACGGCAACTCTTTTTTGGCCAAGAACAAGTATTATGAATACGAGAAGAAATGGTATTCCGACGTACTATCGCAGACGGAACGGATATTCCTGCCGTTGGAATTGGCAAAGTTCTTTATGAACGCGAAAATGACGAAAGAACACATGTTACGGATTATCAAGGAATTCAACCTCAAGCATAAAACCCCAAAACAAATCGAAGAAATTGTCGGAAAAGTCATGGGCACCACGGTTCGCACTGACTATGTCGAGCTGTTCGAGAACTTCGATATAGTCGAGTACGCGAAAAACCACAACAGAAAGATCTGATTAAGTAATCGTTTTCCGAGAATTCGACAAATTCCCCATCTCGTTGTATTATGTTTCTGCAAACAAGGGGGTGGCGCGGCATGAGAATCAGGTCTCAATTACTCGGAATCATCGGTCTCGTTTCGGCCGTATTCTTGCTCGCAGGAGGGATTCTCGCGTTGTCCGGCTTTCAGAAGGGCAGGATCGAGTCCGAACGGAAACTGCTCGCCGACCTGCGTTCCAGCCTCAACGACGAAGCCCTGTTCACGAACGACTTCTGGTACAAACCGTCGGATTCGGTCCTCGCGGACTACATGGAGGCCGTGGACCGGACCGAGGCGGCGTTCACGGCGGTAGAAGAAATCACCCTGCTCGCGCGGTTGAGCCCGACGATCGCGGAGGCGCTCGGAAAAATCGAGGCGATGCGGGAAATGACGCGAAAACGACGGAACGAACTCTATGCACGAATCGAAAACTTCATCGTCCAGGGCGAAGAGGTCGGCGGCTTCAGGCAGAGCCTCAAGCTCGTCAATTTCGATACCCTGAAATATTACAGCACGAAACCCGGTTACGACCGGTTTCTCGAGTCTTCGGCCGCCTACGCGTCGAGCCTCATCGTCATGAAAGCAACCTGCTCGAGCTCCGTCGCCATCATCGACGAGCAAAACGGGGTCATAGCGGACGAACTTGCAAGGATAACGGCGATATCGCTCGCCGTCGCGATCGCCGCCGTCCTCCTTTTCGGCGGGGCTGGGATCGCCCTTGCCCTCGCGATGTCGAAAAGAATATCGCGCCGCGTCGGCGCCATGGAGAAGGTCATCAGGACCATCGGCGAAGGCGACCTCCGGCAAAGCGCGCTCGTGCGGGGAAACGACGAGATCGCCGAGCTCGGAAAGCTCATGGACGAGATGCGCCGGAACCTCGGCGATTCGATCCTCAGGCTGCAAAAGGTTTCGACGCAGGCGACGGAAAGCAAGAGGGAGCTCGCCGAATCTGTCCAGAGTTCCGCGGAATCGATCGCGCGGCTCTCGACAGAAGCCGACCGGGTTCGCGCGTCGTCGGAAGCGCTCGACGGGACGGTCAACGTCTCGCGCGAGGCAATCGCGCGCATCACCGATGACGTGACCAGGACGTCCGAGATGATTCTCTCGCAGTCCGCCATGGTCGAGGAGTCGACGGCGGCGGTCACGCAAATGGCCTCGTCCCTTTCTTCCCTGGGCGGAATCATGGAGCGCAACAAGGACGGTACCGCCCGGCTCGTGAGCGTCGCCGGGATCGGCGAATCGCAGATCCGCGGGACGAACGAGATCATCACGCGCATCAACCAGAGCATCACGACGGTTCAGGATATGGCCAACATGATCAGCAGTATCGCGGCGCAGACGAACCTTCTCGCGATGAACGCCGCGATCGAGGCCGCCCACGCAGGCGAATACGGCCGCGGGTTCTCGGTCGTCGCCGACGAGATCCGCAAGCTCGCCGAGGCCTCCGCCAGGAACTCGAAGACGATCAAGTCAAACCTCGGCGAGGTCATCGGGAACATCGGATCGGCCTCCGAGTCAAGCGCCCGCTCGTCCGAGTCGTTCGAGACGATCCAGAAGGAAATCGCCCTCGTCAGCGGGAGCTTCGAAGAGATTCTGAACGCCATTCGCGAGCTGAAGGAAGGCGGCAACCAGGTCATGGACGCGATGGTGGAGCTCAACAACTATACTACCGAGGTGACGGAAAACACGTCGACCATCAAGGGACAGGCTTCGGTCGTTTCGCAGAGCATCGAGGCGGTACGCGCCTCCGCCGAGAGCGTCATGGCGGCGAGCGCCGCCATCCGAACCGAAACGATCTCGCTCGAGCGCAACATCGCGACGGTCGCCGTGCACGCCGACTCGGTCGGCGCCATCAGCGACAAGCTCGACGTCGAGACGTCCCGGTACGCGGTTACGGGGTGAGGCCCGGTCTCACTCCCTACGACTCCAGGAAAAACGCGGTGATCATCTCGGTGGCCGTAGAGGGCCAACTATGGCCGCCGCGAAACCGCGTTACCAATAGGCAATCGGCGCGCTCTCCCCGCCAGAGCCGTCCTTCGAATCCCGTTCCGCAAGGAAACTCGGAATACTCGTCAGTGCAACCGTTGACGCCTCTCCAGAATTCCAGGGTGTGCTTGATCGAGTAGATATTGCCGATCAGCTTCCCGTCGTAGGGTATAACCTCGTCGTCCAGCGAATGGATGACGAGCACTCGGGTGGGGGTCGCTTCCCGCCCCCGATGCTGGGGGCCGAGAGAAACCGTCAACTGGACAGTATCGGCGGACATGGGACTCGACACCGGGGCGATCGCGCGGAGCGCGCCTCCGAGCGCGATCGCGCTTTCGTAGCACTGAATCGCGCCGAGCGAATGCCCGGTCATGAAGACCTTGCGCTCGTCAATATCGTATTTTCGTTTCATTCCTTCGATTATGTAACCGAAAAAAGCGTTGTCGTCGTGCGAGCTCCATCCGCCGTTAAGACCGTCGGGATACGCGACGATAAACCCGTGCTTGATCGCGTACGCGTCGAAGCCCCGTGAACGGAAGGCCTCGCCGCTCGAACCCATGCCGTGCAGGGCGATGACGAGCGCCGCGCCCGATTTCGGCAACGTCTTCGGAACGAACAGCGCGCCTCCCCTCGTCTGTAAAGACAGGTCGATCGCGAAGCGCCGTTTGTCGTCCGTGATGTTCATATCACCGTGCTTTCGCGCGGAGCCGCTGTTTTTATCGCACGCGACCGCGACGAGAACCACGAGCGCGAGCGTGATTTTTTTTACTTCCATACGATGCCTCCGATTATCGCAATTGCTCCGAAAAGGGAACGTTCGCCTCTTTTGACAGTATCGGAAAAAAGCTCTACAATCCAGCTGATGGAGGACTACAAACCGCTTTTTCAAAACGAGATTCTCAAGGGCGAGAAGGTCGCATGGCTTTTCCGGTGGATTCTCTATGGCCTTATGGCGTTGCTGGCCGCTTATGTCTACTTTGCCGAGAAAAGCGTCGCCGGGCTCTACGGAATGGGCATGTCGGCGGTTGCCCTGCTCTATAACGGTGTCCTGACCCTCTTGATAGTCCGAAAGCGGCTCGTGCCGCAGGTCCGGTTCTTTTCCGTTTCCCTCGACGTAATCTTCTTGACCCTCTACAACGGCATTGACGCTTGGGCGAATTCCCCGTTGGTCCCGATAACCACGGCTACGCTGATCCTCTATCCCGTGCTTCTTTTTTTGGCCGCTCTGCGCCTTGACCGCCCCCTCATCGTCTATGCCACCATACTCAGCATCGTTTCCATGAACGTGTTATTTTTTCTTTTCTGGCCGCACATGGATCCCGCACTGACGTCCCGCCTCGTGAGCGCCAACATTCCCGGACAGGTATACCGATCCATGTATGTCCTCCTCTGCGGACTTCTCATGCTCTTCATTCCGACCATGGTCACGCGTCTCCTCAGAAACCAACAGTTGCTGTTCGAAGAGAGCCTGTCGCACTACGAGCTCGCGCGAAACGACCGGCTCACCGGGCTCCCGAACCGGTTGAGGCTCGAGGAGTATCTCCCCGTCGAAATACTCCGGGCCGGAAGGGAAAACAGGAGCATCCTCGTCGTCTTTCTGGATCTCGACGGCTTCAAGCCGATAAACGATACCTTCGGGCACGAGGCGGGAGACAGGGTGCTCGCCGAAACGGGCCGCAGGCTATCCCACATGATCCGCGCGACCGATCTCGCGGCGCGCGTGGGAGGCGACGAATTCGTCCTCGTCCTTCCGCAGGCGGAAGTGCCGGTAGATCCCGTCGAGGCGGAAAAAAGAATACGCGCTTCGCTCGGGGAACCGATCGACTGGAACGGACGAGCGGTGCGGGTCGAAGCGACGATCGGCTTCGCCCGCTTCCCCGAGGACGGAAACGATCCCGAAACCCTCATCGGAGTCGCAGACCGCGCCATGCTGGCAAAGAAGCGAAACCGCGACGAGGCTCCGGCTCAGAATACGACCTGACCCTCGAGTCAGTCGCCTCATTCCTCGAACCGGGGAGCGAGCGACTTGCGCGGCTGGGAAACCTTTCTGAGATATTCCTTGATTTTCCTTCCGGCGGAAAACCCCTCGTACGGGATCGTGGTCCACGCGCCGTCCGCGTACGTACTTTCCGAAACGATCGTGCCGTCCCGGTATTCTTCCCGCTTCACGGGCTGATCCGCATCGTCATAGTCGGTCCAGACGCCCGTCCGGTACCCGGACGCGTAATAATACTCGGACGAGATCTTTTGATCTTCCTCCGAAAACGACTCGTACGAGAAACCCTTTCCGTCGTACAGTCCGTTCGTGTCGATCGGTATCTCCGACGCGAGTTCGCCCGCCATGTAAATTTGGCAAACGGTAGCGGCTTCGTCCCCGAGGCCCTTCGCGACATCGACCTCCTTGTAATCGAGAAAGACGAAATACAGGAGAAACGCGAACGAAACGAGGAATACGATCAAGTACGCGGCGAACAGCAGCGCCTTGAAGATCGCCCGCAACGACTTGAAACCCACGATGCCGAAAATCGTGTCGAAGCAATCGTACACGACGTTGAGTTCGATCTTGGGGTAAAAGGCCTTCGGTTTTGCCGCGTACAGGGAGTCGGCGACGTCCTTCGCGGTATCGGGATCCTCCGACAGCTCCCCGATCGACGAGGCGCGCAGGCCTTTTTTTTTCAGGGCGACCCCCAGTTTCCAGATATTGACGTTGCCGACAAAGGACCACAGGGAAAGAGCCGCGATCGCGAGAAACAGGATATCCTCGAGAATAATCGCGATCGCCGCGAGGAGCAACACGCTGAAAACCGCGTATATCGATCGCGCGATCACGTTGTCGACAAACAACGCTTCCAGAAACCTGCCGCCGTCAAACGGGAGGATCGGAAGCAGGTTGAACAGGTTCAGGAAAAGCAATACCTCGGCGGTTTTCAGGAAAACGTACCGATGGGTAAGGCCGAAGAGCACGAGGCATCCGAAGCTGAGCAGTATCCCCGGAAACGGGCCCATGAGGGAAACGAGACAGCTTTTCAGCGTCGAGTTGTTTTTAGTCTTTCCCGACACGGCCGCGCCGAAAAAGGGTATGAAGAACATCCTCACGTCGTTGTACTTGAGCGCCTTCATCATGAGAAAATGCCCGAGTTCGTGGACGAACAAAACCCCCACGAGGATCGCGACGTGAAGGACGTCGGCGTTTATCACTCCCGAAGAGAAGAACAACACGACCGTCACGATCAGAACGAGCAGGGAGTTCGACTTCTTCCGCACCGTCCGCTCATGGTCGGCGAGCGAGGGAATCAGCGTATTCTGTATGTCCACGATGTCGGAAAGGGATTCGGGTGCCGTGTTAGCGGTTTTCAAATTTTTTGCCTCCGATACATGCATACCCCATTTCGACGAGATTTTCCGCCTCCCCTCCCTTGAAAACGCCCGTCCGCTCGCGTATCATGGCGCCATGAACCACACGCTCATCGCGGGATTCGTCTCGTTCTCGCTCGTATCGGGCTTCACCCCCGGACCCAACAACCTCATCGCCCTCGCGACGGGCGCCAACTTCGGCTACCGCCGTACCCTGCCCCACGTATTGGGAGTCGTGCTCGGGTTCAACATCCTCTTTTTCTCGGTGGGCGCCGGACTCGGAAGCCTTTTCGCCGCCTTCCCCCTCGCGCACGACATCCTCCGCTGGGGATCGCTCGCGTATCTCCTCTATCTCGCCTGGAAGATCGCCACGTCCACCGGAATCGGC
>JAEWMY010000053.1 GCA_023393015.1 Spirochaetota bacterium | reverse complement strand
TAATAGCGCTCGCGACCGTCGGCGGTATCCATACGCGCGGATTTCGCGCGATGTTCGGGATTTGCAGCATTGAGGTTCCGAGACCCTGCGCGAAAAACCCGTTGACGCCGTTGTCGCGGAAACTGATGACGGCGAAGCCGACCATCTGAGCGGCGCAACCGGCGGTAGCCGCCCCCGCGGCGATACCCGAAAGGCCGAGTATGATCGCGACGGCCGCGGAGCTCACCGGAAGCGTGAGCAATAATCCCATGACGACGCTGATGACGATTCCCATCCAGAATGGCGCGAGTTCGGTCGCACGCGAGATCACCTCGCCGAGCGCGACGGAGGCCCGCGTCAGGTGCGGCCCCGCCACGACTGCCACGAGACAGCCCGCGAGTACGGTAACGGCGGGGGTAACGAGGATGTCGACCTTGGTGCGTCCGGATACGAGACGTCCCGCCTCCGCGCCGGCGAGAGCGGCGGCGAAGGCGGCAAGCGGGTCGCCCGGACCGGAAAGGAGTATTCCGGTCTGGGTTACGAGGCTTCCGTCCGCGAACTTGAGCGCGTATGCCCCGGCGAGGCCGTTGATCAAACTGGAATACAGGACGAGCTTAGGTACTCCGAGACCGTTTGCGACGCCCGCGGCGATACCCGCACCGGTGAGCACCGTGATCACCTGTCCGATCAGCTTCAGGAAACCGCCCGGAGCCGTTCCCGGCATGAGGTTGCCCATCTGCCTCAGGATCAACCCGATAATGAGCGTGGAAAAAAGCCCGAGCGCCATGCCGCCCGTGGCGTCGACGAGATACCGTCGCGCGAATTTGTTCATGTCGTGATTCTCCTTGCACAATACGTTTGTCTATCGATCGCGAACGGGGCGCTGCCGGTCAGTTGGCGGACAGGCTGAGCGCTCCGTCCTTCGAGACGGTCAGATGATACTCGAGTCCCGACTCGAACGAGCGGATCGTCACGGTTCTCCTGTGGAGCGTTCCCAAAAAGGGCGGCATCCAGCGTTCCGTCTTGACGAGGGCGAAAAGACGGGACAGGGCCGTTTTCTCCCGGCCGCTGAGCGTCGGCGAATCGTACAGGGCCGGCCGTCCGTCACGGTCGTAGTGACGCATGAGGTCGACCCCGCGATTCGCCGCGGTCTCGTCCGTATACACGCGGAAGGGAAAGACGAGCCATCCCGATCCGGTCGACACGAGTACGGAGTCAACGCGAAGCTCCCATCCGGGCCAGGAACGCTCTACCATGCCGACGAGTTCGCCGTTGGGGCGGTACAGGGAAACGCGCGCGCTGACGGTGTCGACGCTCCGTCCGAAGACCGTCACCGTGACCGGCAGGCGTCCCTCGCGGACCGACACGCGCGAAAGACGGGCCATCGGGCCGCCGAACACGACGAACGAAAGGAAGGCGACAAGGGAGGCTACAGCGACGAGGGACGCGAGGATGGCCGACGCCGCGATCAGACGCGGTACCTTCCCGAACGGTTTCACAGGTCGAGCTCCATCTGCTTTTTCCGCTCCGAAGCGGATCGCGATGTAGCGGTGTCGGCGGCGGTGTCGGCGGTGTCGGCAGAGTCGACGGTGTCGGCAGAGTCGACGGTGTCGGCAGAGTCGTCGGCGGCGGCAGAGTCGACGGCGCCGCTCGGGGAAGTCTCGGTCAGTGCGATAAAGCCGGCTTCGTCGAGGACAGGGATACCGAGCGAGCGGGCCTTGGCGTTCTTCGAGGAACCGGACGAGGGATCGTTCGTGACGAGGAAGGAAAGGCCTTTCGCGACGGCGGACTTTACCGAACCGCCCAGGCGCTTGACGCGGGCTTCGGCCTCGGGTCGCTTCATGCCGGAAAGCTCGCCGGTGAAGCAGAAGGAACGCCCGGCGAGCGGGCCCGATTTCGCCGGCGGTCGGATCGCGATGACGCCCGAGTCGACGAGGTAACGCATCTCGGGGGCGAGCGCGTCCAGTCCCGAACGCAGGGAAGCGGCGAGGATATCGCCGAATTGCGGAACCGCCGAGAAGTCCTCCGCGTCCGCCGCGAGCAGGGCTTCGAGGGTGTCGTAACCGGCCGAGACGAGCTTTTCGACCATGGTTTCCCCGATTCCCTCGATATCGAAACCGGCGACGAAGGCCGCGAGGCTTACCTCCCGTCTCGAGGCGAGCGAACGCAGAACCTTCGCGGCGCTCGTCTCGCCCATGCGGTCGAGGGCCGCGAGTTCCGGAAGGGTCAGGGTATAGAGATCGGAAACGGATCGTAGCCGACCCGTCTCGAAGAGACGCGCGACGAGTCCCACGCCGAAATCCCGGACGTCGAGTACGGATATCCACTTCTCGATCCGGTGACGGACGATCTTGGGGCACGAGGGATTCGGGCACAGGAGGCGCGTACCCTCGTCAAGGAGGGGCGTCCCGCACGCGGAACAGGAATCCGGGCGCGGTATCGGCGTCGAGTCGGGAGGATTCGACACGAGGGCCTCGATCTTCGGGATGATCTCGCCCCGCTTCGTGACGGCTATACGGCTTCCTATCCTGAGGTCGAGCGAGGCGATCATGTTCGGGTTCACGAGGTTCGCGCGCTGTACCGTGGTCCCGGCGAGCTGAACCGGATCGACGATCGCGATCGGCGTATACGTCACGCCTGACTCGCTCCATTCCACGGATCGGAGTGTGGTTATCGCCTCCTCGAGGCTGAACTTGAACGCGATCTGCTTTTCCGGGCGGGATCGGGCGAGGTCGACGGGATCTATCTCGATTCCCTTGACGACAAGACCGTCGATGTCGTACGGAAGCGAGGGACGTTCGTCCATGACCCGCGCGCGCGCGGCGATGACTGCCTCGGCTCCCCGGCACCGTTCGGTCGGAACGGTCTCGAAACCGCACGACACGAGCCAGGCCATCTTACCCTCCTCGTCGCCGAACGGCGAGTCGCCGGTAAAGGGGCTTCCCGGCGTGCCGGGAGCGGCGTCATAGCACACGACGACGAGATGCTCGCAGCCGACGCCGTCCTTCCGCTTCATGATGCCGTTGGCGGCGTTGCGGCAATTCGCCTTGTCGGAATAGAACTTCGCGAGCGCGGCCCTGGGCAACAGGACCTCGCCGCGAACGCCGCCCGAGAAGGGACGCGGGCCGTCGGGGCCCCATTCGCCAGCGAGGGTCGTGACCACGCCGCCCATCTTCCGCGCGTTCGCGCTGATGTCGTCGCCCACGCGTCCGTCGCCGCGGGTAACGGCGCGGACGAAGTTACCGCCTTCGTATTGAAGCTCGAGGCTCGCGCCGTCCAGTTTGTGCTGGACGAGGAATTCGTCGAAACCGACGCCTTCGGCCCATTTAAGAAAGGCCTCGGGATTCGCGGCCTTTTCCTGGCTTCCCATCGGTATGAGATGGTACTCCTTGGCGAAGCCGTCCGAGAATTCGGAATTGATAGTGCGGAAAACCGGATGATCAGGATTGAGTTCCTTCAGTTCGTCCCACAGGAGATCGAAGGCCTCGTCGGAGATCTCGGGCGCGCCCGAGTAGTACAGTCCCTGATGAAGGCGAACGAGCCGTTCAAGCTCGCGTTCGCGCGCGCTCGCGCGCCCTTTCGGGGCGGACACGGCGTCAGCCCTCCCTCGGGAGTTTCTCGAACATCAGCTCGTATATCTCGTGGCTCGCGGCCTTTCCCTTTTGCTCGAAGCGGGTTTCGGGGCGCCATGCCTGCCGCGGCGCGAATCCCTCGTACCTGCTTTTCAGGCCGCCCGTCATGGCGAGCTCCATCCACGCTTCCTCGCCGTACGGTTCCCAGTCGGTGACCATGTAGACATACCCGCCCGGGGCGAGTTTCGAGGCGATGAGGTCCGTTCTCGGCCTGATCATCATCCGCCGCTTGTGATGCCGTTTTTTCGGCCAGGGGTCGGGAAAAAAGACGTGGACCGCGGACAGGGATCCTTCGGGCACCATGCTGGAAAGAACCTCGAGCGCGTCGTACTCGATGATCCGCACGTTCGTCAAACCGCGACGCTCGATCTCGCCGAGCAGACGGCCGACTCCGGCGCGATGCACCTCGAGCCCGAGGTAGTTCCTGTCGGGATTTCTGGCCGCGATCTCGGCGGTCGCCTTTCCCATGCCGAAGCCTATCTCGACGGTGACGGGATTGGTGTTCTCGAAAATGTCGGTAAAGTTGAGGATCGTTTCCTGGAACGGCAGGCACCATCTGGCCGAGTGGATCGCGTAGTCGCGCTTTTGCGCCTCGGTCATCCTGCCCGCCCGCAGTACGTAGGTATGCACTTCCCTGAGATGCCGCGTTTCCTTGTCCGTATCGTGTTCGCCCATGCCTGTTCCGATTCTACTCCAAATCCACCGGGGTCAACAATACCCCCGCCGTCCCGGAGGGATTCTCCGTATAACACTGGACGGAAACCGCGTCGCGGGCCTGGTCGACGAGGGCCGCGACCGAACCCGTCACTACGTCTCCGTCGGACGGGACCCGCCAGGAAAGCACGAGCCGTTGTTCGTTGTTGAAGAGGAAGAGCCAGGTGTTCTTGAAGGAACCGGACGCCGGATTCCGCTCGATTTTCCAGACGTCTCCCTCTATCGTCAGGCGCGCCGGCGCGTTCTCGGGGAAAAACGGCTTCGCGACGGAGAACGTGGATACGGCCTCGTTTCCGGCGAGATCGTATACGGCAAGGGAGTACGCGCCCTCGGGCAATGGCCCGTCACCGGGGCCCGCGAGATTATTGGAGCCGACCCACCGGTCCTTGCCTCGAAGCCGGGTCATCGTTGACTCGGCCGGAAGGTTCCAGCGCAAGCCGGTCTCGAGATGCGTCACGGCGATCGAGGAAAAGTCCGCATCCCCGTCGGAATCCTCGAAAAAGACAAATACCGACAGGCGTTCGGCGAAGACAAGGGCCGGGCCCTGAACGCGGAGGAGCTGAACGGATTGCGAGCGGATTTCCGGTTTACCCTGAGCGCACGACACGACGAGGAAAAAGCCGGCGAGGCTCGACAGGATCGCCCCGACCGCGGGCGAACGCGGGTTACCCATGACGCTCAGAACACGAACGAGAGGTTGATGACGGTGAGGTCGGACTCGCGGAACTGGTTCGCGTTCGACTCGAACCGCACGTTGACCTTCTCGCACGCCTCCGAAAGATACGAAAGATAGTACATGCCGAGACTCGTGTCTTCCTCCCCCTCGGGTATCTCCTTGTAAAAGTCGATGAGCGACTTCTTCTTGAGATCGGCGTTTTTCTTGTCGTTGATGCTCTCGCGGACCGTTTCCGACTGGTCGTCCTTGTTGTAGATCGTGACCTGCAGCTTGCCCTGCGTGCCGATCGACGTCGACCCTCCGCCGAGTTTCCAGGAAAGGAAGACGAGTTCGTGCTTGCGCTCGAGTTCGGCGATCACCTTCTTGCGGATGTTCGGGTCGAACATGACGGTATTGGGGTCGACGGTGCCCTTGTACATGTTCTTCACCTCCTTGCGGAGGTTCGTGTTCTCGGCGTTGACGACGAGCTCCATGATCATGAGGGATATGTACTCGGCGATCTTCGCCTTGTCCATGTATTCGGTCAGGCTCGAGCGGATCGTTCGGAGTATCGCGTCGAAGCCGTCGGCGTCCCGGAACTTCGTGATGATGAACCAGGTAAAGGGCCTGAGGTTGTTCATGAACTTTTCGCTCAGGAGCAGCTGTATGTTCTTTTCCTCGGGGAGGAGCGAGGCGTTCTTGTTGATGAAGGTATAGAGGGGAGAGAGGATTTCCTGCTTCGCCTCGTAGATGATCTTCTCGTTTTTCTTGAGGACGTTCCTGAGGAAGTTGTCGTTGATGTGCGTCTTCTCGTCGATGATGTTCGCCGGATTGAGGCGGTTCCATTTTTTTATGACGTCCGAGCTCAGTATCTTGTTGAAGATGTAGGCGTCGTATTGCCGGTACAGTACGGAATACACGACGAGCTTCGAGAGGTCCATCGTCTCGGGACGCGAGGACACGAACTCGGGCTTGGATATCTCGATTTTGGAGATGTAGTCGATGAGCAAAAGACGCTGGATGGTCGCGGGCGTGAACTCGTCGAGGGAAATTCCGTACTCCTCGACGTTGTCGGCAAGCTTGAATTTGAGGAGCTTCTTGTTCTGCCTGATGAAAAAGGTCGACCCTTCCTGCGTCAGAATGATTTTCAATGGCAGATTGAGGATGCTTTTCTTTTCACCGGCAGCCATTCGCTCCCCCGCGTAGATCGTTTTAGGGCCAGTATATACCAGTTAGGTTTTTTTGTACACGGAATTACGCGGCCTTTACCGGCGCCCCGTACGGGTTATACTTGACGGTCTTCGTCCCCGTCTTTATCCTTGACCGAATGAAGCGACGGAACGCCGCCTTTTTCGCGATCTTCTCCTTAATAGTCTCCATGACGGCCATGTCGCTCGACAATCGGTATATGCGGTTCGGGCCGGAGGCCGGCCCGCTCTTTGTCGTCACGACGCCGAACCAGGAAAACCGCTCGATGGTGGACGTCCTGGAGCGCCTTGCCGAACGACTGGCCTCATCGCCACCCCCGGTTAACATCCTGTTATGCGTGACGGAAGGGGACTTTTCCCCGCTTCCCGAGCAATACCGCTCCGCCATACCCACGGGCACGGCAAAACTCATTTCGACGATAGAGACGGAGGAAAGCGTCTCCGTCGTGGTACTGATGCCGGGGAAAGACGAATCCGTACTCGTTAGGAACGGAGTGCGGGGAGGTACGCCCCCGAGATGGCTCGTCGAGGCGACGCGCGACAGCCTTGACGAGTCGGGGATGGAGTGGTCCTTCGAGGAGACGAGGCTTCCCCTCTACCGGCTCGGCTGGATTCCCGAAAATCCGATACAGGGAGCGCTCTTCCGCGCTGGCTATCCCGTCATACTGCTCGAGACGGCGGCGGACCCCACCGACGCCCTGCTCCGACTCGCGAACGAGGCGTCGTCCCCGTCCCGAGCCGGACAGGACAGGCACTATCTCCTGGAATCCTTCCGCGACCGCTACTACTTCATAAGCGAAAAGGCCCTCGTGGTGGCGATGATTACGGTGTTCGCCGTCATCCTCGCCTTTATCTTCGTTTTCAGTTTCCTGTTCGGCAAGAAAAGCGAACAGCGTCTCAAGGACCTCGTCCGAGTGTGGTGGCTCCCCTTCCTCTATCTGGCGGTTACCATACTCGCGCTCCACATCGCCGGAAGCCTCATCTCGTTCCTCGTTACCGCGCGGTTCGGCGCCGCGTCGTTCTGGACGCTGATTCCGCGCCTTTCGCTCGTCGCAAAGGCGGTATTCGCCTGGTTCATCATCACCGTCGTGCTTTCGCTCAACCAGATAATCCACCTTCCCGAGGACGGCTTCATCTACGGATACATCGCCGGTATCTCGGCGATGGTGAATATCGTCGTGTTCTCCGGTGTCGATTTCTCCCTTTCGCTCCTTTTTCTCGCCGCGTACGCGGTCACCTTCGCCGTCTACCGGTTATCGAGGCCTTCAACTCAGCTGCTCGGAACGCTCCTTATGCTCGTTCCCTTCGTTCCCTACGCCTCGGTGCTCGCCCTGTCGGACGCCGACGCGATCGGCCCGTTGTTCCGCGGATCGGACTTCTGGAACGTACGGCTCGCGTTCCTCGCCATGCCCTTCCAGATGATGGGCGCGCGTTTCTCCCACACGGTCGGCCGTTTCGGGAGGAGAGAGCGCGCGTACGTGCCGCACAACGCCGTCATCGCCTTCGCGCCGACAGTCGCCTGCGCGGCCCTCCTCTTCCTCCTTCCGGTTTGGTCGCCGGGCCGTCCCCTGCCCGTGCTCGTCCGGCACATCCTCGACGAATCGGGGGAACGCTTCGCGACGGACGCGCCACGCTCGCTTTCGGACGTGTCGTTCAGGCCAACGGTCGAAGCGTCCGCCGTCCCGCGATCTCCCGGCGAGATACTTTCGTTCAAGACGCGGGCGCGATCCTTCCTCGACAAGCAATTCGTCGACGTCGAGGTATCGCCCGCGATCAGCGCCGACCGGATCGAGGTCCGCGTGTTCTCGGGCGGCTCGCTCGCCGTACATACCGCGTCGATACCCTTCAAGCTCGAAAACGCCGGGGTTCGCGCCCTTTTCGCGTCGGAGCCGAACCCGACGCCGCCGTTTTCGTTCACCTTTTCCTCGGACAGGAAGACGGTCCTGACGGCCGAGGTGCGGCTCCTGACGAGGGAAAACCCCTGGGGCATCGTTTCCGACAGCGAGGAGATTATCCCGTCGTATCTCCTCGAGGTCGTCCGTCTCTACCCCGTCTCGATGGGAGACGCCGGGGAGACGCCGAGATGAGGCGCGAAGAGGTGTATTTCCACGTCGATCTCGACGCCTTCTTCGCCGCCGTCGAACAGCTGGACAATCCCGAATACCGCGGGAAGCCGGTGATCGTCGGGGGGGATCCCGACACGCGGGGCGTCGTCTCTACCTGCTCTTACGAGGCCCGCGCGTTCGGAGTCCGCTCGGCGATGCCGATGGCTCGCGCCGTCCAGCTCTGCCCGCATGCGGTGTTCCTCCGCGGAAGGATGGCGCGCTACGGCGAGAAGTCGCGCGAGGTGATGTCGGTTCTCCGCGAGTATTCCCCCGAGGTTCAGCAAATCTCGGTCGACGAGGCGTTTCTCGACATGACGGGCACCGAGCGGCTGTTCGGTCCCGCGTCGGACGTCGCGCTCGAACTCAAGGCGCGGGTAAGGGAGCGCACCGGATTGACGGTATCCGTCGGCGTCGCGCCAAACCGCTATCTCGCGAAGATTTCCTCGGGTCTTTCGAAACCCGACGGACTCGTGGTGGTTCCGGCCGGCACCGAGGCGGATTTCATGCTCGCGCGGGCGCTCAAGGACGTTTGGGGCGTGGGCGAAAAAACGAGGGAGCGGCTCGAGTCGGCGGGACTGCGGACGGTCCGTCAGATACGGGACTGCCCCGAGGCCCTGCTCGCCACCATACTCGGTCAGGCCGGGGCCGCGTTTCTCTACCGGGCTATCCGGGGCGTCGACGTCGGCATCTTCCAGGGCGAAACCGCGTCCCGCTCCCTCAGCAGCGAGCGGACCTTCCCCTTCGACGTTACGGACCGGGACACAGTCGAAACGCTGCTGCTCGAGCTCGCGGAAGACGTGCAATTCCGTTTGCTTGACGAAGGCCTCGCGGGCAATACCGTTCACGTGAAAATTCGCTATTCGGATTTCAGGACTGTTTCGATTCAGGAAACGGCGGACGAGGCGGTCCGCGACTCCGGCGACCTGTACGCCCGCGCGCTCGCGCTCTTCCGTAAAAAATACGAACGGGGACTCGCCGTGCGCCTCATCGGGCTCGCCGTGTGCAACCTCAGGGACTCGTCCGCTCCGGAACAGTTGCCCCTTTTCGCCGACGGCGCGCGCGAACGAGCGCGCAAGATAGAGGCGGCCGTTCACGGCCTTTCGGTTAAACGCGGCAAGCGGCTCGTAACGCGCGCAAGGCTGATTTCCCCCGGAACGGACGGAGACGAATGAACGCCCGGCGCGCTTTCCTCGTCTTCGCGCTGGCATCTGTCGTCCCGCGTGCCTTGGCGGCGCAGGAGGCCGCGACGGCGGAAACGCCGCCGGCGGATGCGCAACCCGCGGATGCTCAACCCGAAAAATCGCCCCCAACGTTGCCCGGTTTCACGGGAACCTACGGGACCGAGGCGGGACTCCTCGCGCGCATGAGCGGGGTCTTCGACGCCGAGGATCCGACATCGTTGTACAGTTTCAACGTGGGGGACAAGGAGGTCGAATTCGTCCTCGACGGAACCTGGGAAGTCGACTTGACCGGCTCGCTCACGATCAACCTCGGTCGCTCCGCTTCCTCGGCGACGATAACGCCGCCGGTATTCACCCAGAAGGTCGACATGTCCTCCTGGCTTTTTATCGACAAGACCTGGTACTTCGAGTCGTCCTTCGCCGAGGAGTTTACCAAGAATACCGTCGCGGCCGGCTACCTCGGAGGCGAAGATGATACCGTAAAGCACGTTCGGCTCGGAAATTCGGGCATCTCGTTTCCCGATCACTTTACCTTCATAGACGTCGGCGGCGGCGACGCCATAGCGCCCGGCGTCATGGGATCGTTCGGCGGCAAAAACTGGGACGCGTCCGCCGTCGCGCGCTACGATACCGCGGCGCGCCGGGAACTGAGGCTGTCGGGGATGAACGAGATCAGCGACGAGAAAATCGACCTCTCGGAGGCGGTTACCGGTAAATGGTTCGTCCTGCCGGCGGCGAACGTGACGGGAACGCCGAGCGTATACGTCGAGGACGAAAACGGCGCGTATGCCGACTCGGGCACCGGCTTCGCCGGACGCCGGTGGAGGCGTCTCGATCAGGCCGAATACCGCCTCCACGGCGTCGAGGGCGTCCTCGAGCTCGCGAGCGAAACCTCGAAGGGCGTCGCCGTATCCTACGCCGGCTTGACGGCGCCGTCCGTCGCGGCCTTCGTGACTGACACCTCTGAATGGTTCGACGACTACGTTCAGCCCGCCGACCTCGCCGGATATTCGCTCGCGGACCCGACGAGATTCCTTACGACGATCGACGGCGAGGACGCGCTCCTCCTTCGGGAACGGGGAAGGTTCTCGCCCTTCGTCATCGCATCGCGATACCGCGCCGGCGGTACGGACCTCGCCGTCGTGAACCGCAACACGGAGATACCGGTTCGCCATCTCGCGGCGACGTCCCTTTCGGAAACCTACGCCGAGATCGCGAGAACCGACGCGCTCGCCGTGCCTCCATCCGCGCTCGCCGCGCGGGATCCCGCGAGCCGCTTCCCCATCTTCCCCGAATACCCCCGCGCGTACCTTCCCTCTCCCGTGTCGCCGACGGGTCTCGAATTGCGCTCGCGTTCCTACAAGCCTGTTTCCTCCATCGCGCTCGGCGGCGACGCGATCGCGGGTACCGTCACCGTCGTCCGGGACGGCATAGCGGATCGCGCGTTCACCTTCGACCAGACAAACGGCCTTTTGACCCTGCTCAACCCGCCGAGGGACGGAGAGACCGTCGTCATCTCGTGGCTCGATACCGATTCCTCCGCGCGGAACGCCACGGTGACGACGGCGGCCGGCGTGCGCTGGTTCCCGGCCGAAGGTCTCACCCTCTCGCTCGCGACGGCCCTCAAGTGGAACGTCTCCGACGGGGGATTCACCGACGCGTCCGAGACGAGTCCCGGCACGTTTACCGTCGCGACCGGCGTCGAGTACCGGACCGGGGGGCTCGACGCGAAAACCGCGTTCGCCCTCGAACTCGGGGTTACCGATACGACGGGATTTTACCGGGTGTACGGCATGGACGACTCCGCCGCGACTCTGTACCCCGCTGAAACCTGGTACCGCGGGGTTTCCCCGTCGATCGAACCGGTCATCGAGACGAATCTCATTCCAGCCGATACGCTTTCGACCGCCGATTACGCGGAACCGTACGGTCTCGACGGGGAATACCTCCCCGCGCTTTTCTCCTCCTCCTCGATCAGCGCCGTGATGGACCTGTCCGTCGACTTGACCTCGGCCGACGCGTGGTCGGCGGGCGAGATACTCGTCGGGGAGCTGGGCGGCGCCGATCTCCGCGGTGCCAGGACGGTGTCGGTCAGGTTGCGGAATCTCGGGACGCGGGACGATTATGACGTCTTCCTGCAACTCGGCACGAGGGCGGAAAGCTATTACGAAGATCCCGCCACGGTACGCACCTGGCTTATCGAGACGCCGTCGGGCGCGGACGGCTGGGTCGTGCGGACCGTTACGCTCAGCGACGCGGACAGGGCGGCCCTCTCGGCGGGACAGAACGCGCGACTCGTCGTGCGATCGAACGCGGCGACGCTTCCCGCCCCTTCCCCGCTCGATCCCCTTCCCGTCCGGCTCGCCTCCGCCGAGTTCGAAATCAGGTACTCGCAGTTTCAGGCGCGGGCGGAACCCGAGTCGCTCGGCGGCGACGGAATCACCCTCGCCGAGCGCGTCGACTCGCACGCCCTCTCCTCGTTCGCGCCCGAGCCGGTTCTCCGTTTCAACGCGGGAGGGGTAAACCGGGTCCTCGAAATCGAATTCGCCCCCGCCGCCGCGACCGACCGCGTCGTCCTGACGAAATATCTCGAGCCGACGCCCCTCTCGGGCTACCGTTCGCTGTCGTTCTTCCTGTTCGCGGAAGACGTCTCGAGCCTCTCGGGAAGCGACGCCCAGACGGTGCGTCTCACGCTCGCGCGCCCGCGCAAGGACGGCTCGGGCAACGCGACCGCGCTCGACGCCGAGTTCTCCGCCACCTTGCTCGACGAGGGTTCCTGGCACCGCGTGACTGTCGATCTCGACGGCCGCAGGGTATTGATCGACGGCGCCGAGGTTAGCCCCGCGCAAGGTCGGGTAACCGCGCTCGATGTCGACGAATCCCCGACACTCCTCGAACTTTCGTTCGTCGATTGGGCGGCCCCCGCACCTGGCGATTCGTACGCCCTCGCCCTCGACGAATTCCATCTCGACGGCGCCAATAGCGAGCTCGTCGGGAAAAACCGGACCGAGGTTTCCTGGTCGCGTCAGGGAGCGCTCCTGTCGGCCGGAGAAAGGGCGATATTCGCGAACCCGGCGTTTTCGGTCGCGTCCGACGCCGTCGTCGGCGACGAGCGCACGAAGGCGGCCGTGGCGGGAACGGCGCGCGGCTCCATCGACGTTCTTTTCGTGCGCGCGGAGGGAAACCTGTCCGCGAACTCCCTTTCGGCAAGGGCGGTGGACAGCGCCGGATACACCGTCACCGCGCCGATCGGGCCGTTGACGCTCAGGGAGTACTACTTCGCCGACTTTGCCGGCGACTCGTTCCGCAGGGACGATTCGGCCGCGCTTTCATGGCCGTTCCCCGTCCGCGCCTCCGCGGGCGTCGCGTATACGGGCGGAACGATGGAACGCAAACTCGCCTTCTCGGTCGAACCGTCCACGGGGGCAACGGGAGCCGGAGATTTCTCGCTCGCGGCGCGCGCGACGTACGCGCAAACGGGGATCGCTCCGCGGGGCGACATCGAAAACGACTCGTGGCAGGCGCTGTGGACGGACACGGCGCTTTACTCCCTTTCAGCCGGAGAAAGCGACGCGCTGAAAAGAAGCGGCTCGAACTCACTCGATTTGAGATGGTCCGCCCCCTGGAGCGCGGCCGACGGCGCGGGACTTCAGTCAGTCAGGATCGAGCTTTCGGCGACGTCCCGGTACACGGCCGTCAGCGCGGCAAGCGGCTCCTCGTCGATCGGCTCAACGGTCTCGTTTCCCGTCAACCTCGGCTCGTCCACGCTCACGCCCTCATGGAAGAGGGTCGGGACGGCTACGAAAGTCCTCGAGGCGGGAGGGTCCTACCTGACCGACGCGCGGCGGCTTTATTCCGACATAGGAAATATGGGATATTTTTTCGGCATCGCGCCGGTATACGACCTTTTCGCCGACGATATCACGGCGCGGCTCCGCGCGGACTCGGACGGGACGTCGGGAGAATTTTCGAACCGGTACGGGATAGACTGGACGCGTCGCTTGGGCGGCCGACGAAGCGACCTCTGGATACCGTCCACCGCCTCGATGTGGATCATGCGCGAAAGCGCGACGGACGCCGTCAACGAATCCGAACTCGACGTCTGGTCGGCCTCGGTACGGGCGGGTTTCACCGCGCTCAACGTCGCCGGAGCCCTCAGCCCGAAACCGGTTTTCACCTGGTACGATCAGGACGAGTTTTCGCAGTTGTACGGATGGAGCGCGCGCTGGGGCGCGTCGTATTTCACCTGGAGCGTGGACACCTGGCATTCCGCCCTTCTCTTCTTCGCGAAGGGCGGCACGGTGTCGCTCGAAAACGCCTTTCACCACACCTCGCCCTCGATCTCCGGATCTGGCGAGCTGACGAGAAACACCGTTTCGTTCGTGTGGAAGCGTCCGGCGGACGGCTCGTTCCTCACCTCGCTCGTCGACCGTTGGACCGACGCGCCGCTCTCGACGCGTCGGGAAGACACCGCGAGCGTCGCCGTGGCGAACGGCGAGGACTTCTCGGTCACGGTATCGTGGAAGCACGTGGTCGCCACGGGCATCGGCCGCAACGGCGAGGTCAACGTGACCACGGGTGCCGCCTACACCAACTCGGAACTCGCGGAGACGGTGGAGCTATCCGTGGGGATAGGCGGGAAACTTTCGTACTGATTTCATTCCAGCGGGGCGTAATACCCCGTTTCGTCCCGGCCGGATCTGCTCATCAGGTAAACCTCTGCCTCGACCGGAAGATAGCGTTTGCCGAAATCCGTCGGCATCGCCGAGGTATACGACAAGAGGTACGAGCCGTTCGGCGCGGAAAGGATGTCCCGCACGGCCTGCGAGAGCCCCTCGTTTCGCCATACGTACCAACCCTTGCCTCCCGTCGATTCCGCGAGATAGGCGTACTCGTCGGCTATTCCCCGGTTCTCGAGGGAGACGACCGAAAAACGCACCCCGTTATTCTTCATGTAAGCAGACAGGTCGTTGAGGGCGTACTTCGAGAAACCGCGTTCCCCGACCTCGCCCGAGCTGACAAAGAAAACCGCGCGCCTGCGCGAGGCGTTTACCAGGTCGTTGACGGCGAGCCTCAACGCGAGGTCGAAGGCCCAGGCCGACGATGCCGCTGTCTTGGGCCGCAGGGCGTCCCACGCGCCGGTATCGGGCGGACCCGAGCCTTCCTGCGCCGGGACGGAGCCGGCGGAAACGAGCCTGAGCGTGCCCCGTCCCTCCATCGCCTTCGCTATCGAGGCGACCGCTGCGCGCATGTCGGCGGCGCGCCGGTCGGCCGCGGGCGAGCGTTCGAGGATTATCGTCACGTCGCACGAGTCGTCAAGGTATCCCGCGCCCTCGAGGCGCATGTCCGAAACGGGACGCCCGCCTTCCGTGACGAGGAAATTGTGGCCTTTCAGGCCGACGATCGGTTTTCCGGCGCGATCCTCGACGCGAAGCTCGACTTGGACGCGGGGAAAAGCGTCGGCGCGGACGCGCTCGATCTGCGCGAAAAGGCCTCCCACGAGCTCTCCCATCGGAGTCGCGAGTTGCACGAAGCCGTTCTTGTAATCCGTCATTACGAGGTTGCCGTTCGCGTCGGGAACGACGCCCGTTATGCGTCCGGGGGCCTTGCCGAGACTCGCGATCTCGCGGCTCGCCCCGGTGGTTATGTCGACATACGCGACGCGCGTCGGAAGCGCGACGAGAAGGCCGCCGCGCCATACGCGCAAGGCCTCGCATTGCCGGATCGTTCCCTCGGGAAGAAGGGTCTCCTCGAAATTTCCCGAACGGTCGAACGCGTGCAAGGCGCCCGTCACCATGTCGGCGACGTATACCCGTTCCCCGATAACCGCGATGCCGCCGGGCGCCTTGAAGCCCGCGAAGAACGGCGACTTCCCGCCGAAGGCGTGCAGTGGCGAGCCGTCGGGCGCGAACACGACGACGCGGGCGTTGCCGAAATCCGTCACGTACACGTTTCCCGAGTCGTCCCGCGCGGCATATTGCGGACCCACGAACTCGCCGGGACCCCGACCCTTCGCGCCGAACGACGAAAGCCAGGTTCCGTCCTCGGATAGCACCGACACCCTGTCGGCCGCCATCTCGGTAACGAGCATCCTGCCGTCGCCGAGGAGAACGAGATCGAGCGGACGGTCGAAACCGGCGGCGGGCCCGCGGCTCCGCTGTACGATAACGCCGTTGACGTCCATGCGGACGAGCTCGTTCGAGCCGTAGGCGCACACCCAGAAGGTTCCGTCGCCAAGCGCGGCGACGGAGACGGGCTGGCGGAACAAGGCGCCGTTCGGTCCCTTCGAGGATATCTGGGTCGATTCAACGAAACGGGACGACGTGTCGAATGGTTCGCGCGCGACGCGTCGTTCCCGCACGACCTCCATCCTTTGCTTCAGGAGGATTCCGCCGAATCCCGCTTCGGAGGCGAACTGCCACTGCTGGAGGGCCGCGCTCTCGACGCCCGTGCGATAGTATGCCTTGCCGAGCCAGTCGAGTATTCGCGGCTCGCCCGGGATGAGGGAGAGCGCCTTTTCGAAAACCATGACGGCGTCGTTGAAGGCGCCGCGATAATAGGCCTGCACGCCCCGGCGGAATTCCTGTTCGGCGAGTATACGGTCGGCCGAGGTCGGCTCCCGCGAGTCCGATTCGGCGGATAACGCGGGATACGCGAACGCGAGCGCGAGCGCGAGCGCGAGATAGCGAAGCGCTCCATGCGCGTGAAATGCGTTCGGCGCGCGAGTCACGGATGGCAGCGTAGTCGGTAGCGTCGTCATCTTCGTCATCGTCATATCCCCCCGTCCGCGACGATCTCGCAATGGCGGGCGATTACCTCGTTGTCCGGATCCTTCTCACGCGCGCGCCGCGCGTAAGTACGCGCCTCCGTGGCGAGACCGAGCTTGTGATAGACCCAGGCGATCGAATCGAGATACGCGGCGTTGTCGGGCTGCGCGTCAAGCGCCTTCCGGCACATCGTGAGCGCGCGCGTCAGGTCGCGGCCAGAATCCGCGAGCACGTATCCGAGACCGTTGAGGGCGGTCGAATTGCCCGACTCGAGGGCGAGCGCGCGGTCATACCAGTCTATCGCGTCGTCGACCGATCCGTTTTCGTAGGAAACGTACGCGAGCGAGCAAAACACCTGGGCGGATTCGTACCCCGCCTCGATGAGCTTGCCGAGCTCGAAGGCCGCGAGGCGGGTGCGGCCGGTCATCGAGTAGATGACGGAAAGGACCATGCGGCATTGATAGACGCGCGCGAGATCGGTGTCGGCCGTCACGACCTGCTCAAGGTACACGAGCGAGTCGTCGTACCGCTCGAGGCGGGCGTAACAAAGGCCGATGTAGTACGCGAGATCGAGGCTGGATGACGCCTCGCCGGCGGGTATCCCCAAAAAAGACGCGAGCGCGTCCCCGTACGTCCCGCTCCGGTACTGCCTGATTCCGTCCTTCATCGCGTCGGTCATCGTGTCCCGTCCTCCCTATACCCGAAATGACGGCGGATCGCCGGCGGGCGTACCGGCCGAAACCGGCTGGGCGCGCACGCGCGAGACCGATACGAAGCCGTCGCGGACGGCGGCCCAATCGGAGTCTTCGTCGCCGCGCGTCAGTATCTCGCTCGACTCGAAGGTTCTTTTGAGCGTACCGTCGCCCTCCGCGTGAAGGGCGATCGTGTCCCGGTACTCGCGGCGTGCGATGCCGGTCAGGCGCGCCCCGCGGTACGACGGAAGCGACGGCGCGTTGACGTTCACGAAGACGTCGCGTTCGCACAGGGAAACGAGCGTCTCGAGGTTGTCGAGCACGAAACGGGCGAGCGGAGCCCACAGGAACCGCTCGTCGACGGAACGGTCGGCGTCGTCGCCGTCGGCCACGAGGCTGACCGCGATTCCCGGAATCCCCTCGAAGGCCGCCTGTCGGGCGGCGGCGGCGGTTCCCGAATACACGATATCGGTGCCGATGTTGGCCCCGTGATTGATGCCGGAGATGACGACGTCGGGCGGAGCGGGCAAGAGACCCTTCGTGCCGGTCATGGCACAGTCCGCGGGAAGACCGCTCGAGGAAAACTCCCGCTCTCCCTTTCGGGCGAACGAAAGGCGCCCGTACATCGTTATCCCGTGCGAAACGCCCGAGCGGTTCGACTCCGGCGCGACGACCCACACCTCGTGGCGGGCGCGCAGGCAGTCGGCAAGGGCGCGAATCCCCTCGGAAAAAAGACCGTCGTCGTTGGTAACCAGGATTCTCATGCGGGTGAGTATATCATAAAACGCGGGCCCCGTCAGAGGGCATCACGGGATACAGAAGGGGCTTGAAGCCGAATATACGCTCGTAATCCTCCAGTTTCTTGACATAGGCGTCCATGTTGGAGGACGGCAAGATCGCGTACGTACAGCCGCCGAAACCGCGGCCCGTCATCCGCGAGCACACGAGATCGGGCACGTCGGGCACGGAAAACTCGAGCGCTCGCTTGACGAGCCAGTCGAGTTCGGGACAGGAGATCTCGAAGCGGTCCCGAAGTCCCTCGTGCGAACGGTTGACGATGCGGGAGAAGGCGGTAAACTCCCGCGAGGTAAGGGCGTTTACGGCCTCGCGAACGCTTTCCGACTCCCTGATTATAAAAATCACCCGTCTTCTGACGGATTCCGGTATGTCGGTGATCTCCTCGAGTATCTCCTCGGTAAGCTGGTTGAAATCGGGAGGGGCGTCCGGATCCATCTTGACGATCTCGTAGGCCCTGATGCACTCCTGAATGCGCTGCGCCAGATCCTCGCGGGCAAGCAGCCGGGGAACCTTGGAGTCTATCAGCATCACGGAATACCGGTTGTTCGGAAAGGGCACGAGGTCGGCCGTTACCTTGTGATGGTCCGTCCGTACGCAGTGGCCCTTTTTGGCGGAAATGGCGCAGAGGATATCGGCGCGATGTGCGTAGGTTTTGAGAAAGTGCGTATTGGCCCGCTCGAGAAGGGCGACAAGTATCGTCTCGGCCAGGTTCGGGGCGAATAACCGCCTGAGGGCGAGGGCCGTGGCTACCTTGAGGGCGTTCGGGGTACCGAGACCGGCGTCGGCGGGGATCTCGGAAAGAATCGTGAAGTTCAGCCCCGTTACGCGAATGCCGTACTCCACGAAGGAGGAGATAACGGCTTTAACGGAATTGGCCCACCGGTCCTCTTTCCGGTATTTGAGGTTGGACGAGGATATCTTCTTCCGTTCGCCCAGGGACACGGAATACAGCCGGTAGTTCTGGTCGCTTCGGGCGGACACGGCGAGGAATAAATGATGGTTTATCGCCATTGAAAGGGTGTTTCCCTTGGCAAACCAGGTATGCTCGCCAAGCAGATGGAAACGCCCCGGAACCGACACGACAAGATCGGGTGCAGACTCAAATTCACCGGCGTGACACGACTCGATATTCCGCATATCCCCTTCATAATAGATGTAATATTGAAATGATTCAACAAAAATGAGTAAAATGACGCAATTATGAAACCCCTGAAGGCCCTTTTTTGCGTGCTGCTCGCGTCGATCATGCTGAGCCTTGGCATACCGAACGAATTGTTCCGGAACGGCATCGCGCCCTTCGGGTTCGTAGCCCTCATACCCTTCTACCTTGCCGTCCGGGAGACGAGGTCGTACCGATTCGCCGGCGTGCTGAGCGGGCTTTTCGCCCTTTTGGTCCACGTCATGGCGAGCTTTTGGCTCGCCTACTTCAAGGATTTCGCCGTGTTTACCCTCGGCGCCTCTTCGATCGCCTATTTCCTGTACGCGGCGCCCGTCGGATGGGCGCTCCGGTACGTCTCTCGATCACGAAGAGCGTTTCGCCCCTTCCTCTTCGCGGCGGTGTGGACCCTCTGGGAATGGCTAAAATCCATCGGTTTTCTCGCGTACCCCTGGGGAACCTTGGTCATGACGAGCTTCCCCCTCAAGCCCCTTATCCAGATCGCGGATTTGACCGGCGTGTGGGGGATCGGATTTCTCCTGGCCCTCGTCTCCTGCGTCTTCGCCGAACTCGTGCCCCTTACCCCCGTAGGCTCGAAGTCCCGTCAGCCGCGCGAACTTTCGACGACTCCGCGCGCACTTTCGACGCTTCCTCGCCACCACCCGTTCGGGAGCGATCAAGTCAAAGCCGTCGCGTTTACCGCGGGACTCGTGATTCTCGCCCTCGCCTACGGTACCGTCACCCTCTCGCGCGAATCGCGGCCGGTTACGACCCTGGACACCATCCTGGTACAACACAACGCGGACACCTGGGAGGACGGCGGACTGCGCAAAAACCTCCGTGTCGGACAGCAGTTGACGAGACGCGCGCTCTCGCAAGGAAGACCGAAGGCCGATCTCGTCGTCTGGAGCGAATCCATCCTCACGCGGCCCTATCTCGAACACCGGGATCTCTACGAGCGGCTTCCCGCGGACGATCCGTTCACCGCGTTCATGGCGGAAACGGAAACGCCGCTCCTTGTCGGCTCACCCGTCATCGTTTCGCGCGAGCCGTTGCTCTTTTCCAACTCGGTAATACTCGTCGGCCCCGCGGCCGAGCGTCTCGACTGGTACGCCAAGATCCAGCTCGTTCCCTTCGCCGAGTACATGCCCTTTACCGAATACCGATGGGTTCGCGAGTTTTTCGATACGATCGTCGGGTTTTCCTCCGGATGGACGCCGGGAAACGAGATCAAGACGATGTCGGTCGTCAACCACGAGGGTACGACCGTTCGGTTCGCGACGCCGATTTGCTTCGAGGACGCCTTCCCCTCGCTTTGCGCGGCCCTCCACAACTCCGGAAGCGACGTTCTCATCAACCTTACGAACGATTCCTGGTCGAGAACCGACAGCGCCGAGATGCAGCATTTCGTCATAGCGGCCTTCCGGGCCGTAGAGCTCCGCACCACTCTCGTGCGTTCTACCAACGCCGGGTATACCTGCGTGGTGGATCCCCGGGGAACCGTCCTCGCCGATCTCCCCCTCTTTACGGCGGACGCCCTTCGCGTCGACGTACCGATTTTCGAGCGGAAAACGACCTTTTACGCGAGATTCGGGGATTGGTTTCCCTCTATTCTCGGCCTCTTGTTGATCCTGTGGCTCCTCGTAGCCGAGTTCCGTCGGCGTCGCCGTTGACACCGGTTTCGCTTTTCGTTAACCTGTAATTATCCATGGTTAACGAAGGCGGCGTGACAGAACATGAACGCGATCACCGACCGGAACGCACCCGCGAGCTCGTTCTCGAGTCGCTGAAGGCCTCGAAGGCGCCGCTTTCCGGCGAGGCACTCGGACGGACGATCGGTATCTCCCGCGTCGCCGTTTGGAAGGCGATTCAATCCCTCATCCGGGCGGGATATAGCGTCGAGTCGGCGCGAGACGGGTATCGACTCCTCGAAACCCCTGCCGACTCGCTCCTCCCCTGGGAATTTTCGGACTACGCGGGCACGGTTCGCCATTGGGACGAGACGGACTCCACGATGAACCGCGCCCGTGAGGCCGCCCTTTCCGGGGCAAAAGACGGGACTGTCATACTCGCCGAACGCCAGAGCGCGGGCCGGGGAACGAGTTCCCGGGCGTGGGAATCCCCCCGCGGCGGGCTTTTTTTTACCTTGATAACCAAACCGTCCCTGCACGTCACGGAGGCGCACCGCGAGGTGCTCCGCATGCAATGCGCCCTCGCCGACTCGCTCGCGACGCGCGCCGCCGTCGAGACGGGCGTCTTCTGGCCGAACGACGTCGCCGTTCGCGCGCGAACCGCTGACCGCTGGGGCAAGGCGGCGGGCGT
The DNA here is from genome assembly GCA_023393015.1 of Spirochaetota bacterium. Taxonomy (GTDB): domain Bacteria; phylum Spirochaetota; class Spirochaetia; order Treponematales; family Treponemataceae; genus Teretinema. The sequence continues at coordinate 32,826 of JAEWMY010000053.1, read as the reverse complement.
TCTTTCCGAATACCTCGTCACGGGCGCGTCCGTCGAATACCTTTCCCTCGGCGTCGGGGTCAATACCGGAGACGCGCCCTCGACGCCGGGCGCGGCCTCGGTTGCCGTTCCGCGCTCGGCCCTCTTGCGCGACGCCCTTGCCGCTCCCCGAGACCCGACCGACGAGCTTGTCCGAAGATGGAACGCCCTCTGTCCGCTCGTCGGCACACGAGTTTCGTACCGCGCGGGACCGCACCCGCCAGCCGTCCGCGGAACCTCGGACGCCACCGGCGTCTTTCTCGGCGCCGACGACCGCGGCTACGCCCGAATCTCCACGGAAGACGGGGGGGAGCGCGCCTTCCCCCCCGGATCGATCACGTTAATCGACAAAGGAAGGAATTCATGAAAACATCGTCTCTCAGATCGGTATTTACCGCCCTCTTCGCCGCGCTTATTTCGGCCGGCTCCCTCTTCGCGGTCCCGATCGGCCCCGTACCGATCGTCTTCCAGAACGCCCTCGCGGTGTTCGCGGGATTGGTGCTCGGACCCGTCCAGGGCGCCGGCGCGGTCGGCCTCTTTTTGATCGCCGGCATTCTCGGGCTTCCCGTCTTTTCCGGCGGGCGGAGCGGGATGGCCGTACTCGCCGGTCCGACCGGCGGGTATCTCGCGGGGTACTTCTTCGCCGCCCTCGTCGCGGGCTTCGCGATGAAGAACGCGGAAACCGAGGGGCGGGACGCCTCCCCGGCGAGCGTCATCAGCGCCACGATCGCGGGCTTCGCCTGCATCTACCTTCCCGGCGTCATGATGCTCGGAAAGAGCCTTTCGCTCTCCGTTCCCGAGGCGATAGCGAAGGGCTTCGCGCCGTTCATCGTCGGCGACATCGTCAAGATGGTCATACTCGTGCCGCTCACCCTCAAGATCCGGCCCGTGGTAGCGCGAACGCTCGGGGACCATGAACGATAACGAACCGATCGTCGCGATTGACGACGTATCACGCACCTTCCCCGGGATGAAGACTCCGGCCCTAGACGGCATACGCCTTTCGCTCCCACGCGGTGAGTTCCTGGTCATCTCGGGTGCGAACGGTTCCGGAAAAAGCGTCCTGATGCACCTGATAGCCGGTCTCGACCGGCCGAACAGCGGCTCTATTCGCGTCGCACGCCGCCCCGACGGCGGCGAGAACCGCGTCGGACTCGTCTTCCAGGACGCCTCGGCCCAGATACTCGGCGACACCGTGCTCGAGGACGCCGTCTTCGGCCCGAGGAACCTCGGACTCGACGCGAAAGCGGCGGAGGAACGGGCGCGCGACGCCCTGTCGCGTGCGGGCCTTGCCGGCAAGGAGGGCCTTCCCGCGCGGACGCTTTCGGGCGGGGAGAAACGCCGCCTCGCCGTCGCCGGAATCCTCGCGATGGACGCAGAAATCATCATCCTCGACGAACCGTACGCGAACCTCGATTGGCCCGGCGTCGCGCACGTCAACGAGGTTATCGCCTCGCTCAAGGCCGAGGGCAAGACCGTCGTCGTCCTGACGCACGAGCTCGAAAAGGTTCTCGCCCTCGCGAGCCGCCTCGTCGTCCTCAACGCGGGACGGATCGTCTTCGACGGGTCGCCCGACGAGGCGCTCGCGACAGCGCCCCTCGAGTCCTGGGGCATACGGAACCCGCTCGGCTCGTACGCGAGCGCCGCCGATCTCGTGTGGAAGGCGGAATCGCGTGAGGTGACACGATGAGCCGACCCGGAGACCCGCCGCTCTTTCTGTACGCGGCGGCCGACACCCCGCTCCACCGCGTCGGGGCGGGCGTCAAGCTCGTCGCCCTCCTCCTGACCGCGCCGTTCGCCTTTTCCGCGGGCGTTCTCCCGCTCGCGTGCCTCACCGCGTTTCTCGCGATCGCGACGGCCCTATCCCGCCCGAGCGGCGGCGAGATTCTCCGCCTCGCCCGCGTCATCGCGGGATACGGCGTTCTCATGGCGGTATTCACTCTCGCGGGCCGCCCCCTGTCGATCGAAACAGCCCGCGTCGGCCTTTCCGATACGGCTCTCTATCTCTGGCGACTCGCGCTTGTCACCCTTTCGGGCAGCGCCTTTTACCGCACGACGAGCGGCTTCGAGATTCGCGAGACGCTGACCTCGGCGCGCGACCGCGTCGTCTCGTTGCTTCCCCCGCTCGCCCGGCTTCCCGATCCCGTGCTGTCCCTCTCCCTGACGATCATCTTCGTCCCCCGCGTGTTTGCCGTCTGGACTGCCCTGGACAGGGCATGGATGGCGCGCGGCGGCGAAGGAGCGCGGGGCGGCAACCCCTTCGCGCGCGCGGTTCGCGGGGGCAAGAAACTCGTCATCCTCCTTCCGGTCCTCGTATCGAACCTCCTTTCAATGGCGGAAACCACCGAGCGGGCGATGCGAAACCGCACCCCCTGATTTTATTCTTTTTTGCATATTTTCGTTTACAAACACCATAAATAGTGCTAGACTCATTTTTACGGGCTCAGGACACCATATCTGGGCACTATTCTATAATGAGGTAATGCGATGCGCTGTCCCCATTGCGGCAGTTTCGACGATAAGGTCATCGAGTCGCGCACACTGGCGAACGGCGACAGTATACGCCGAAGGCGCGAGTGTATCGGGTGCGGCTACCGTTTTACGAGTTACGAGCGCATCGAGGAAAAGCAGTTCATGGTCATCAAGCGCGACGGCCGACGCCAGCCCTTCGACCGGGCGAAGCTCGAGCACGGCATCGAGCGGGCCGTGGAAAAGCGCCCCTTCTCGGGCATGACGATAGAAAACATCGTCAACGAGATCGAGGATCAGGCGGTCATGGCGGGCAAGGGCGCGCACGAAATTCCGAGCTCGACGCTCGGGGAATTGGTGCTCGCGAAGCTCCACGAAGTGGACAAAGTCGCCTACATCCGGTTCGCGTCGGTGTACCGGCATTTCGAGAACCTTGAAGAGTTCATAGAAGAAGTTAATAAAGTGGGGGGAATACATGGCAGTAAACAATGATGCGACGGGCGTGGACCAGGGGGTGTTCCCGGAATGGAAGAGTTTTCTCGGTACGTCCAGGGATCCCGAGACGGCCTCGTTCCTGAAGAGCGTCGTCAAGCGCTCCGGCGAGGTCATGCCCTATGACCGCTCCAAGATCGAACACGCGATCGACATGGCCTTCGGCGCCGTCAACGGAACGCGGAACCCGGAAAGGGCGAAAGAACTCACCGACCTCGTCGAGGAGAAACTCCGCGTACTGATGGCCGGCCGCCACGCGCATTCGATACCGGCGATCGAGGAGATCCAGGATATCGTCGAGACGGTACTCATCGAGGCGAACGAGACCCGCGTCGCGAAGGGCTACATCCTGTACCGCGCGCGCCACGAGGCGATCCGCGACACCCAGACCCTCCTTCTCGACATCGACGAGACGATGAACGGCTACCTCTCGCAGTCGGACTGGCGAGTCAAGGAAAACGCGAACGTCAACTTCTCGCTCGGCGGTCTCATCCTCCACAACTCCGGAACGATCACCGCCAATTACTGGCTCAAGAACATCTATCCCGAGGAAGTCGCAGAGGCGCACCGCACCGCGGCCTTCCACATCCACGACCTTTCCATGTTTTCCGGTTACTGCGCCGGATGGTCAATCCGACAGCTGATCGCCGAAGGCTTGGGCGGCGTGCCCGACAAGATCACCTCCAAGCCCGCGCGCCACCTTTCGACGCTCATCCAGCAGATCGTGAACTTCCTCGGCATCATGCAGAACGAATGGGCGGGCGCCCAGGCCTTCAGTTCCTTCGACACCTACCTCGCCCCCTTCGTCAAGAAGGACTCCCTGTCGGACAAGGAGGTGAAGCAGTGCCTGCAAAGCTTCATCTACGGGGTGAACACACCGAGCCGCTGGGGTAGCCAGGCTCCCTTCACGAACATCACCCTCGACTGGGTGTGTCCGGCCGACCTTGCCGACAAGAACGCCGTCGTCGGCGGCGGCGAGATGCCGTTCACCTACGGCGAATGCCAGAAGGAGATGGACGCGATCAACCGCATCTTCATCGAGCTCATGCTCGAGGGCGACGCGGCGGGACGCGGCTTCCAGTACCCGATACCGACCTACAACATCACGGCTGACTTCGACTGGTCGAGCGACAACGCGCGGCTCCTCTTCGAGATGACCGCCCGTTACGGCACGCCCTATTTTCAGAACTTTCTCAACTCGGACCTCAATCCGTCGGACGTGCGTTCCATGTGCTGCCGCCTCCAGCTCGACAAGCGCGAGCTCCGAAAGCGCGGCGGCGGACTCTTCGGTTCCGACGAGTTTACCGGTTCCATCGGCGTCGTCACGATCAACATGCCCCAGATCGGCTATCTCGCCAAGACGGAGGCGCAGTACTTCGCCCGACTCGACTTCCTCATGGAACAGGCCAAGATCAGCCTCCTTCTCAAGCGCAAGGTGATCGAACGACTCCTCGCCGGCGGGCTTTTCCCGTACACGAGGCGCTATCTCACGCACCTCAACAATCACTTCTCCACCATCGGAATCTGCGGCATGAACGAGACCTGCCTCAATTTCCTCGGCGTGGACATCACCGATCCGAGGGGAAAGGCCTTCGCGGAGAAGGTACTCACGCACATGCGTCAGAAACTCGCGGATTTCCAGGAGGAAACGGGAGACCTCTTCAACCTGGAGGCGACCCCGGCGGAAAGCACCTCGTACCGTCTCGCAAGGCACGACAAGAAGGCCTATCCCGACATCATCACCTCGGGCGACGAGGACCCCTTTTACACCAATTCGAGCCAGCTGCCCGTCGGGTATACGAGCGACATCTTCGACGCGCTCGACCACCAGGTCGACCTGCAGACGAAATACACCGGGGGAACGGTATTCCACATCTTCCTCGGCGAGGCCATCAAGGACTGGGAGTCCTGCCGCGATCTCGTCAAGGCGGTCGCGTCGAATTACCGCATACCCTATTTCTCCGTGTCGCCGACCTTCTCCGTCTGTCCCGTGCACGGGTATCTCGACGGCGAGCACTTCGAGTGCCCCAAGTGCAGGGCCGAGCGTACGGAAGAACTCTCCTCGAGGCTTTCCGAGCTCGAGGAAGAGAGAAAGGCCGCGGCCCGGTAAACTGGATTACGGAACGCAATGGCAGTATACTTGATCCTGGGAGGGAAAAAATGAGAACGATTACCGAAATCGACGCCGACATCGCGAAGGTACGGGAGGAGATGGCCGTCGCGCGCGGCAGGCCGACCGAGGTCTACGCCCGCATCGTGGGTTACTACCGGTCCGTGAGGAACTGGAACCGCGGAAAGCGCGAGGAATACAACCACCGAAAGCTCTTCGTCGCCGACGAAGCCCGAATAGAAAGCCACCTTCCCCGTGACGGCGCAGCCGTTCGGACGGACGACGCCGCGCGAGTAGCCGCCGTTTCCGCGGTAACGGCCACGGCCTCCGCAGGAGAAACCTCGGGCGTCGCGACCGGCTACGAGCTCTTCGTGCGCAAGACCTGCCCGAATTGCCCCCCGGTCAAGGAGGCGTGCACGGCCCTTCCCCTTTCCGGCGAGCTCGTCGACGTGGATACCGACGCGGGCCGCGCGAGCGCCGAGCATTACGGCGTGTACTCCGCCCCGACGGCCATTTTCTTCGACGAGGCCGGCAACGAGGTGGGACGCGCCCACTCCGTACGGGAGCTCAGGACCCTTTCCTGCCTCGAGCGGCAGACGGTTCCGGCGGGCGCCCTGTTCTGAAAACCATGCTCGTAGGACTTCTTAAAACCAGCCTCGTGAACTTTCCCGGCCGCGTGTGCGCGGCCGTTTTTCTTCCCGGGTGCAATCTCCGCTGTCCCTATTGCCACAACGGCGAGCTCGCTTCGGCGAGCGTCGCGAGCGGCCCCAAGGCCGGACATTCGGAGGGATACGTCACGCTCGAGGAGGTCTACGCGCACCTCGAGCGGAGGCGGGGCGTCATCGGCGGGGTTACCGTCTCGGGCGGGGAGCCGCTCCTTTCGCCCGCTCTTGACGAGCTTATCCGCAAGGCAAAGTCGCTTTCCCTCGCCGTCAAGATCGACACGAACGGGACGCTTCCCGACCGCCTCGCGGCCCTGCTTTCCGACACGGCACGAAGGCCCGACATGCTCGCGATAGACGTAAAGACGAGCCCCGCGCGGTACGCGGAGCTCGCGATAGAACCAGAGGCGGGAGAACGCGCCGGGAGGGAACTCACGCGATCGCTCGAAATTCTCCGCGAGGCCGCGATGGCGGGCACGACGCGCGTCGAGTATCGCACCGTGCTCGCGCCCGGCCTCGTCGGCGAGCGTGAGATACGCGAAATCGCCGGTCTCCTGCACGACGGAGCCGATTGGGAGTTCGCGCAGTTCTCTCCCGGGAACTGCCTCGATCCCGCCTGGAACGACATCGCGTCCTACGGCCCTTCCGAGGCCGCCCGCCTCGTGGAAATCGCGCGGGAGTACGTCCCCGGCGCCCGTCTCAGGTAACGGGCGCGTCGGCGCACCGGGAACGCGAATCTGCTTCGGCGCACCGAACGCGCGACTCGGTTTCAGCGCACCGCGCGAGCGAACTCGGTTCGGAGCCGTTCCGTCATCGGTCCGGGCTCTCCCGTCCCGACGGGCCGCCCGTCGATTTTCGTGACAGGTATGACCTCGGCTCCCGAACCGGTGAGAAAGCACTCGTCGGCCGTATAGAGGTCGAATTTCGTCATCGTGGTTTCCTCGACGCGGTCGAACGTACTGCGCGCGATCTCCAGTATGGCGTTCCGCGTGACGCCCTCGAGGAGCCCGAGCCAGGAAGCCGGAGTTTTCAGCGCGCCGTTTTTCACGATAAAGATATTGTCGCCCGTGCACTCGGTGACGTAGCCCTCCCGGTTCAGGAACACGGCCTCCATGCAACCGGCGACCTGCGCCTCGAGCTTCGCGAGGACGTTGTTGAGGTAATTGAGCGACTTGATGCGGGGATCGAAAACGTCGCCCTGCAGGCGACGCGACGAAGCCGTGACAACGGCGATTCCCCGCTCGTAACACTCGCGAGGGTAGAGGCGTATGTCGTCGAATATGGCGATGACCGTGGGCGTCGGGCACAGGGCCGGGTTGATGCCGAGATCCCCCGCCCCGCGCGTCACGACGAGCCGTATGTAACCGTCAGCCGTTCCGGCGCGCTTCACTCCCTCCGCGAGCATGGCCGCGATCTCGCCGCGCGAAAGGGGTATCGCGAGGGCGATCGCCCGGGCGCCGTCCCAAAGGCGGTCAAGATGCGACTCGAGCCTGAAAATCTTGCCCGAATACCACCGAAGACCCTCGAAAAGGCCGTCGCCGTAGAGAAGCCCGTGATCGTACACGGAAATCCGCGCGTCTTCCTTCGCGCGCCACCCGCCGTCAATCCAGATTACCGCCATCAGTTTTCCTCCGTGTCGCTGAATATGTCCCTGAGCCGCCGGTATCCCCGCCCGAACCGCTTCACGAGCTGGCGGTCGAACCGGGTAACGATCTTCATGATATATACGTCGTGCTTTATGTAATCCTCGGCGAGCAGAACGAACCCTTCGCTTCTGCTCCAGGCACCCGAGGCGCGTACCGTACCGCCTTCCGGGCGGGTATCGTCATTCGCGATAGTAGCGTTCAGGGCGACCGCCCCGTCCGCGACGAGGGCGAATCCGCGACCTCCCCGTTCCTCGTAGAGGGTGTCGGCGATGGGGTGTTCGTAGAACGCGCCGACGGAATGAGCCGGGATCTCGACCGGCCCGAAATGGACGACGGCGACGTCCACGCCGGCCGCTTTTCGTTCGGCGAGGGCGTCGGCCAGCAACGCGTATTCCTCTCCCCAACACGAAAGGAGAATGGCGTGACGCGAGCCGGCGACGATGATTCCCGCGCGTTCCATGAGTTCGCCGTAGTCCGACACGTTCCACACGTAGGAGACGTCCGTTTCCGTCGACGCGAGCGCGGACAAATCGCGCGAAAGCGACGAGAGCGTCTCCTCCGTTTTTTGACGGAACCGGCCGAGGAAGTCCTCGGGATCGCAGGGCGCGTACCTTCGGCGCTCGCCCTCCCGAAGGTCAAGGATCATCCCCCGTTCCACGAGACGGTCCATCACGGGATAGATCTTGGCGGTCGGTATCCCGCTTGTCCTCGCGACCTCGTAGGCGGTTGAGGGATTTGCCTTGAGAAGCGAAATCCATGCGCGGCTTTCATACTCGCTTAATCCGAGCTCCATGAGGCGCTCTGTTATAGTAACTACCATGGTAGTTACTTTTACATAACTCGCATACATTGTCAAGAGAAAACGGGACGGACGCCTTGACGACGTACCCGTCTCCGCTCTCTTTTTCATTGTCTAAACGGTCCTTTTGGCAATATACTATCCGTATCATAGCTTCTCGATAGGAGGTATCGATATGCCGAAAGGTAAGGACAAGGGAAAGGCCGAAGAAAAGAAAAAGCCGCAACACACGCTCAAGGAAAAGCGGGAGATGAAAAAGGAAAAGAAGAACAATCAAGGTTGATAGGATCGCGTACGCGAAAGGACCTCCCCGTAGGGAGGTCCTTTTTTATTTACATTGCGTGTCCATCCATTATTGGGCCGGCATCTCCTCGATTCCGTCCCATTCGAAGGCCAGACCCGACTTGATGATGCGCTGTATCTGGGTCATGAAGGTGAACACGGCCGGATCGTCCGGATTTTCCGTGGCGAGCTTTCGGAACTCTTCCATCGCCATTTCATAGTCGCCGTTTCGGTAGAGGTGCAGGGCTTCCTCGAAGCGTCCCTTGGATGCGTTGAAATTCTCGAATCCCGGTTCAGGCAGGCCGTCGTAGACGTGCGCGATCTCGACCGGCTTCTTCCTTCCGTGAACCCTGATGAGACCGAGGTATCTCCAGTGGTATTCGTCGGGATTGTCGACGCGATCGAGGAACTCGAACGGAACGATGGTCCCCTTTCCGTACAGCTTGCTCAAGCCCTCGAGCCTGCTGCAGAGGTTCACGGAGTCGGCGATAACGGTCGTATCCATCCGGTGCACCTCGCCGACGGTACCGAGGATGAGGGGACCGAAATTGAGCCCGATACCGACCTCGATAGGCTGGGCCTCCCCGTCGGGGCGGTTTTCGTTGTACTTTCCGATCACGCGCTGGATCCCGATCGCCGCCTTGAGCGCGGAGTCGGCCGACCGGGGAAACAGGGCGATAAAGCCGTCCCCCAGGTACTTATCCACGAAACCGCCGTTCTCGCGTATCACCTCGCCTACCCGACTGAAATAATCGTTCAGGAATTCGAAGGTCTTCGCGGCCCCCAACCGCTCCGCGAGGAGGGTAAACCCGCGGATGTCGGCGAACATGATCGCCATGTCCTGTTCGACTTGGTCGCCGAGGCGGATCTCGCTGACCTCGTTCCGGTTGAGCAACAGGAAGAACTCCTTCGGTATGAACCTCCGGAGGGACTCGTTCGTCGAAAGGAGCGTCTTTCCCAGATGCTCGGACTCGTCAAAGGCCTTGGAAAACCGCATCGCGATGAGTATGGACTGGGTGAACAGGAACACGACGAGGCCGATCGAAAGCGAGTTGAAGGTATTGACGATCCCCATGTTGAAGAGGATCTCGTTCACGCCGAAGCAGAGGAACAAGCCGATGCCGATCACGGTGGTCAGCGAGCCCTCGCGCCCGCGAACGAGCGCGCGAACGATGACGTAGAGTAGATACAGGACGTACCCGGCCGTGATGAGCTCGTAGACCGTGACGGTCGCGTTGAACACGGACGGCGGCAGGAAGAGGAAGAGCGAGAAGACCAGCCCCAGGCTTTGATAGATGTACATCGCGACGCGGGAGATATCGCGCGAGAAGATGAGCATAATATAGGCGCTGAAAACCGGTATGCCGACATAGAAGGTCAGGTGATCCAGTCGGTTAAAGACCTCCCAGGGGATACCGGGGAAAAAACCGAAGAGGAACCGTTCGCCGTAGAGAAGGCTTCGCAAGGCGATGATGATGCAAAACACGCCGAACCACAGGGGCGAATGATCCTTTTTTCTGAGCAGAAACAGGCACAGGTGATAGAGGCCGATCGTCAGAAGCGAGCCGAAGATGATCAAATCCATCGCCAGGCTCTGGACGAAGAGCTTTTTTACGGACCTCTCTTCGCCGAGGATAAAACTCGCGTTGAAGCCTCCCCGACGCTCCGCGAAGTTCGACACCTGCACGAGAAGCTCGTTCGCGCCCGCGACCGGCGAGATTCCGACTACCTCGGGGCTATACCGCGATATCGCCGTTTCCGCGGTAACGCCGACGGTACCGGCCGAGGATATCTCGCGGCCGTTCAGGAAGACGCGGGCGGCCGAAAAGAGGGAGGGAATCTTGACGGCGAGATTGTCGGAGCCTTCGGGCAGTATGAGCGTCAAACGGTATGTAGCGCACCCGTAGGGTGATAGCGCCGCATCGTCCTTGACTATTTTTTGCCACAATCCGGAGTCGGGTATTTTCACGACCATTGCCGTGGCCCCCGTTCCGGAAGCAAGGAGTTCGCCCGGGAAAAACTCCCATTCCCCGTCGAGGGGGAGCGTGCCACGCGTCATGAATGACCATTCAGTCGCGTCGAAGCGACCCCCGACGGCTTTTGGTAACGACAAGGTACGATTGACGCAGGAGCCGAGGACGGCAAGGAGCGAGACGGTAAGTATCGCCAATGGCGTTAAAATGGTGAAAAAAACCGACTTTCTGGCGTGCATTGATCCCCTCTGCGTAACGATGTGCGACAAAAGTAAGTATACCATAACAAGTATTCTATTGGGAGGGGGCGAGCGTTAAAAGTAACGGGTTTTTCCTGAAACCGTCGTACGGGCGATACGAACGAATGAATACGCGGAAAACGTCGTCGTCACGCCGTCGAGGGAACACGTCCTCCATGGCAAGGTCACGACCGAAGCAAAAATCATTGACGATAACCGAAGTCAATCGCCGGCATTCAAGCCCAGAATATAGACGATACTCGACGGCGGCGGATAGTCATACGCGATGGCGTCCTGCCCGATGTCGGAAATATCGAGTCGGTCGTCAGTACCCGGATTCCGAATTTCCAACGCGTTGAAGTATGATAAGAACGTGTCGATTTCGATATAGTCCCGCCGTAACCCCGGATCGTTTCTATTGAAGGCGGCTTGCGCGGACATCCTGATCGTATGCCTTTGTCCGGGGTCCAAGGTGACTTTCACTTCCTGTTCGTCTCCGTGAAGCCGCAGGTCTTCTGAAAGGGTGAAGCGTATTTCGATAACATCCTCGCCGAGGTTTTCGAACGCGAAAAACACGCCGGATGTGCAACCGGAGAGCGACAAGAAAAGCGCGATCGTGACAAGAAAATTATTCACTGTCCTTGCCATGATATACGATTTCCCAGTTGCGTTCAGCAAGGTCTTTCGCGGTACCCAAGAAGAAGAAATCGACATCGTCAAAAGTGACGGAAGAAAGGGTTTCCAGTGTTTTGAGATTACGCGCTTCATGTACCCATACAAACAGCAGTGCTCGAGACGAGTCAACAAGCAATTCCTCGCGCGTTCCGTAGGTCTTTACCGTAAACCGGCCATTCGGTTGCAGAAGTCCGTAATAGGAACCGGTTGAATTGAATACTTCGATATCCCTCTGCAGGGATTTTAACAGATAATCCTCGATATCCGGCTTGTTCTCGACATAATAGTATGAGAATACAATATCGGATGACGATTGATTGACTATCGCATAAGGCGTTTGTCTTCTCGCGGGATCACATGCGCCTGAAGAGAACAGGCAGACCAGGACAAGAACGATACATACGGTAGTTACTTTACTCATAAATACGGCCTTCCACAATATTCCGAAATCAGGATACAACTAGCAATGAATCATTGATATATAGCAATTGTATTTATTATCAAAAAAATCGCGATAATTCTTAAATAATAGTCATATGACCGCTTTTCGACATTCTTCAGGCTCAGGATGACAATCAATACCGCAGGAACACCAATGACCGTGGTAGACTCTATGCCATAGGCAGAAAAAAAACTAAACACTGGTTCCAGTAATGGGAAAACGAATCTCTTAAAGAAATTCAATCGTATGTCTTCCATTCGTCATCACGTTATTTCATGTTACCCGGAATCAAATACGCCAACGAGTTGCAAAACCAGCAAAACGAAACACATCAGCAAACCTGCAAACTTTGAAATCCAGTAGAGCGTCAATGGCTCATCGTGTTTTACGGCTCTTTTGACAGTAAACAAAGAATCTGGGATCATGAGTACGATACTTACGGTCAACAAAATGGCTCCAATTCGGACAAGATCCTTCATTAAAGACAGTAAAGCGCAAACGAGCAGTCCGACTCCGAACCGATTAAGTAAAAGAAAGACTCTCTGCGTATTGGTTGCTATAATTTTCAATACGAACACGTCCTTTGATTTACAAGAATCGCATTTAGTATAGTCATGTAAAGACCGTTGAATCTCCGTCGAACTCATTATAAAAACATACGGGAAGTCACCAACAAGCAAACGACGAACGCTATACGCAAGATATTCTGGTTAATGGAAATACTAATCATTTCATACGATCCACTATTTCATGCTTCAGTTTTTCCGCATATATACTTGTATACCCCAGTTCCCGCAATCGATCCAGCATTTTTATCGCGTTCTCGTAGTTTTTCTCGCAGTAATACGCGATAGCCTGTAGATACACCGCGTCATACCGAAATGGTTCGAGCTGCAATGCCCTGTCAAGCATCTCCCGAGCCGCAGGATAGTCAAAGCCCGCAAGGGCCCGCTCCGCCTCGATGATGAGTTGCGAGGCGGTGATCATCCGGTAATAGAGCATTGACAGCGGATCGAAGACGAACGAATCCTCGATCCTCTCGTACCCCGCTTTTTCGAGCGTGAGCGTATACTCGCCGGGGCGTAGGTCAACGAGCGTGAACCGACCCAGTACGTCCGATTCACCCATGTGATTTCCGTCGATACTGACGGACACACCTTTAACGGGATTATTCTCGTGATCGTAAAGCATACCGAACATGATCGCGTCTTTTCCTTGACTTGACCGTTTCGTGTTCGACGCGCAGCTTATGGAGAAAATAAAGATAATTCCGACAAGTATGCAGATACTGTTCGCTTTTTTCATTCCTACCTCTCAATGACATACCGTGACCCGCCCAAGAGCAGTTCAATCTCCCCGCTGGTCGTTCCGATCACCCCGTCCGAGCCGCCGCTTGAACGACCGACGCGAAGCGTCGATCCGTCCCTCTCGTTCCGGAGATAGAGCGACTCCTCGTTGCCGTCCCGAATATACCCCATATACCGAAGCCAAGTCGCCCGTTCGCGCGTGGTTTCGCGTCGAGGACCTTTCGGAAGGCCGTCGTTCGCCGCCGCGATATCCGCGCGATAAAACAAGCCGGTCAGATCGGCCGGGGACTTTCGCGCGGAACGGAGAATAAGCTCGCTCGAAGTTTCGCGGTCCGTCGCCTCCGCCTTGATCCCGGTAAGGATCACGCCCGTGAGTACGACGCTCGCGCTCTCACGGAAATACTCGACCGAGGCGCTCCGATATACAAATCGGCTCGCTCCCGTAGACGTGTCCTTCAGGAACCGAAGCACGGAGCGAGCAGTCCCCCTCGCCAGAAACGAGAGGGCGACATATCCTCCCTCCTCCAGAGACTCCACGCGTTCAAGACTACAGCCCGTGTCCCTCGCGCGTGTGACAAGACCGTCAAAATAACCGGAGACCAGGGAGGGCATCTTCCGGTCGCGATCGGAAAGCTCGCTCAGACGTTCGCGAAGGTTCGCGATCTTTTCGGGTAAGTTTCCCTCCTCCTCCCGAAGTTTTGGATACCGCACGGACGCGGTTATGAACAAACCCGGTTTCGTACGATCCGCTCCGTAATCCTGAAACGAAAGATCGCATATATACGGATTCCGTTCGAGCGAAGCGACAACGGGCACGGAATACCCCGTGACAAGCGAGACGGCGATATCGTTATCCTTGATCTCTATTTTCCGTACCTTCGGCTCGTTTCCGATCGCGTCGTGTACGAGCGACAGCGTGGAATACGGATCATGGGGCCTTGTCAGAACGCGAACCGTATACTCGGCAAGGAGACGGTCGTATTCGGCACGCAACGTTTCCCGCCGTGCGGACTCGGCCTTTTCGCGCTCGAGGGCGACCCGCTTTTCCTCCGCCACGCGCGCGGCCGCCACGGCCCGATCGGCGACGCGAGTGACGGCGAAAGACGCGAGGAGAAGCGCAATGACGAGCGAAAGGGCGACAGTGGCCCGAACGAAGCGCGCGTTGAGCGGATGGAGGGAATACCACGCCTCCGTGACGATCGAAACGAATCCCTCGGGGAAGAAGCGGGTAACGATTCCAGACCGTTCGGCCTGCGAGCGGGCGGAGGCGTCGGCCCTGTCGCACAGGATGACGATATCTCCGGTAGACGCCGTTCGACGGGACCCCGCGTCTTTGGCGTTTCGCCGCGCCGATTCCGCGCGGGACGACTCCCCGCGAAAGCGCGCGACTGTAGAGGCGACGGAACCGGAAGAGAAGGTTATCGTCTCCTCGTATGTCGCGTCTAGGACGATCAGCTCTCCGTCCCGAAGGCCCGTCCGGCGCGCGAGGCGCTCGGCGTAAAGGGTAGAAGAGCGAAAGAGACCCGAACGGGCCGTATTGTCGACGACGAAGGCTAGATACGAGCCGCGCGCTCCGTTTCGCCTGAGAACGATTCGTTTCCCCTCGAGCGACGCGGGATACATCCCCCGGACGATTTGCCCGGCGATCTCGCGTCTCTTGCCCCTACCCGTTTCCGGGATCGAAATAGGAAAAACAGGGATTTCGAGCCGGGAGGCGAAGTAGTCGTTTGCGTCATTCATCGGTCATCCCCCAGGAGATCATCTCGTACCGCTCGATCTCGGAGGCGTTTTCGCGGCTCGGCAGCGCGCACAGGACGCATCGATACGATTTTCCCCGTACCCGGTATGTCGCCCGCCAGAAGGCCGTCTTGACGCCCAGAACCGAATAAAGAGCGTTCGTACGTTCCGTCTCCAGGACGGACCGAAGCGTTTCCGTATCGACGACGCCGACCTCGGCGAGATCGCAAAGGCTCTTCGCCTTTTCTTCACTGCGTTCGATGGCGTATTTCGGATCCGTCAGATAGTACCGAATCGCCTCGCGCGGGGCGAAGTTGACGTTAACGAGCGGTATCTCGTTTATCAGGGGAAAAAGCTTCCCCCGGTTTTCCGTTCCGTACAGTCGGGCGATATACCGCAATCCCGGCGAAACGGGCGTGATCCTGTGAATCCATCCGTATACGACGCACCACTCGAGCGCCTCCTCGCGTACGAACTCCCGAAGGTCGTCGATCGATCGGGGAAGTTCTCCTCGTTGTATCGCCTTCACGAACTCCTCCGCCTTGCCGGGAACAAAGACGGCCGCGGGAAGTCGTTCCGCGAATTCACCTTCCGGCAAAAACGCTACATTAAGTCCGCTCGAGACGTCCTCGAACTCGAGTGAGTATTGGGCATACCGGTCGATCAGGCGCGCGAAGGCATCCGAATTATTCGAATCGTACGGCTCCTCGAGAAAAGACGACACGTCCTCGAGAACGGTCAGGGCGATGTTGCGCGCGGCGCGATCGATCTCCCCGCGCTCGAGAGAACGATGCCCGTACCGCCTGAGCGCGTCGTAATAAAGGAGCGCGCACGCGAGTACCGACGAAACGAAGATCAAGAGAACGACACCGGTAATCTCGATATATCCCGTTTCATTCGCCTTTCTCATCGTATTTCCATCACTCCCCGGGAACCGAAGGTCTCGACGGTCTCATGCTCCTTACCGTCGAGCACGTAGCGAATCTCGACGCCGACGGGTATTCCCCTCGGGGAGGCGATCGTTCGCACGTTCGTGACCCGTCCCCCGCGCGGGATTCCCCGCAAACGCGCCTCAAGTTCCTTGACGCGGCTTTCGGTCCTATCCCAATAGGCGATTCCAGTTTCCCTGACGGCCGTCCGGTACGCGTCATCGCACGCGAGCGCGCGGTACGCCGAACGCATTGCGCGAATGCCGTACGAGGTGCCGTCATTGCCCGACTGAAACGCGAGAAAGAGCGTCGATGCGACGGCCACGATGATCGTAAGCGAGACGACGAGCTCGATCACGGTCGACCCGCTTTCAGATCTCACGGACGAACTCCCGAACGCGTTCGTTTCTGGCCGGAAGTTCCGACTCGATTACCCGGATCTCGCGCGCGAAACCGGCCAGAGACGGAGCCAAGGCCGCCAGAACTGCCGCGAAGGAGACCGTTATCAGGATCACGGCGACGAGCGTCTTGAGGAGAACGTACCCATCCTCGCGTCCCTTCCTATTCATTGGAGTCGATGTCCGCGGCGTATCCGTCGCCGCCCTCCTTTCCGTCGGAGCCGAACGAGACGATTCGGTACGGTAACCCGTTTGCTCCCGGTACGGAATAGGCGTACGGATTTCCCCACGGGTCCGCGGGCACGCTCCGATAAAGATACGGCCCCTTCCATCCGGCCGCGCGCGACGCGGAATCAGAACGCTTCCAGAGCGACTCAAGGCCTTCGTCCGCGTCGGGATACCGGCCGCAATCCATATAGTACGTCTCGAGGGCGACGCCGAAGGTATCGATTTGGGCCTTGGCAGTCGCCACGCGCGCCTTGTCGACATATTGAATCGCGATGATGCCTACCGACGAGGTCAATACCATGATGATGGCGATGACGATTATCGTCTCGATAAACGTCCATCCGTCCTCCGCTCCGTTTCGCTTTGCGTTTCGTTTCATTACAACACCTTTCCGTACATGCCGAATACGGGCACGACAAACTGAAGTATCAGGATCAGTACGATGAGCCCGACGACGAGTATCGCGGCTGGCTCGATGGTAGCGACGATCCGTCCGGTCGCGTCCTCGAGTCCGGACTGGAAGAATGACCTGATCTGCGAAAAGGCAACGGGGACGCTACCCGTCTCTTCCGCTACCGCGAGCCACATCCCGACCTGACGGGGAACGATTCTCTCGCGGAAAAAGGATTCGGAAAGGCGTTCGCCCGCTTCGAGTCCGGTCAGTATCCTGAGCAGGGCCTTTCGGTACGAACGATTCCCGACGCAAACGGCGGACTCGCGCAGGGCCTCGGGAAGTGAAAAGCCGCTCGATACGAGCATCTCCATGGCGAAGGCGAAATTGAGCGTCTCGAAGTTCGTCAGCACCAATCCCGCGCCGGGAAGGCGCAGGACGAGGGCATCGAGGATATCCGCCACTGACGGGAATAACCGTCGCGAGGGAACGAGCATCACGCCCGTGACGACAACTACAAGGAAGGCGAGCAAAAGACCCCGAAGCGCGGAAAGGGCTGGAAACGCCTCGCCACCGCGCGAAACGGACGCATCAGACTGGAATACGGAAAGGATCTCCGCCATACGGGGCGCGACGAACAAGGCGATGGCGAGGCTGCCCGCCACCGCCAATACGAGAACGAGCGCGGGATAAATAAGGGCGTTCCGGATCTTACCACGAACTGATTGCAGCAATCGAAGATAGTCGGAAAGGATTTTAAGGACACCGTCTACGGACCCGGTTTTTTCCCCGATCCGTATCATCGAAAGGTACAGCGGAGAGAATACCGACTCGTATCGACCGAGCGCGGTATGCAGGGAGTCGCCCGATCGTATGGCGTCAAGCGCGGAGGCCGCGAGATGCGCGACGGCGGGCCGCGGGGCGAGTCCCTGAAACACGAACAACGCTTGCTGGACCGAAAGGCCCGAACGGATCAATGTCGCCATGATCTCGGTAAACGAGAGGACGTCGCGCTCACCGATACGTCCGCCGCCGGTTCTCCCGCGCGACGGGCGCAGTATCCGGGACGAAAGCACGAAACGACCGGTACCGGTATACAGCGAAAGCACGTCCTCGCGGGAAGCGGCTTCGCGCACTGTTCGGGAGGTCGTGCCGTCGGCGTTCAATATCTCGCAGTCGTACCTGTTCACGCGAGGTTAACCTCACGCTCGACCTCGGCGAAGGTCGTGATTCCGTCGGCGATCTTCGCGAGGGCGTTGCGCGCCATGGAGTTCATGATCGTCCGCGCGTGTCGTCGGAGATCGCTCTCCTTCGCGCCCGTCTCGATCATGCTCCGGAGGGTATCGTCCACCACGAGTACCTCCTCGACGACGATACGTCCGGAGTATCCCGTCCGCTCGCATCGATCGCACCCTACGGCCTCCTTCACGCGAGAGGGGGATAATCCCGAACGCTCGAGGATTCGCTTCTCGGCGTCCCGCGGTCGTACCTCTTTCGAGCAATGGGGACAGGCCCTTCGTACCAGACGCTGGGCTACGGAACACCGAAGAACCGCCGAGACGAGATACGGCTCGACGCCCATGTTTCGCAGGCGAGAGACGACCGATATCGCGTCGTTCGTGTGAAGCGTCGAAAGAATGAGATGCCCGGTCAGCGACGAGCGGAGCGCGAGATCGGCCGTTTCCGAGTCACGAATCTCGCCGACCATGATCGTATTCGGGTCCTGCCTGAGGACGCGACGGAGCATCGAGCCGAAACTCACGCCAATTTCCTCGTTGATCTGCACTTGGTTAACCCCGTCGATCACCTGCTCGACCGGGTCCTCGAGTGCCACGATATTCCGATCCTCGGTATTGAGGAGATTAAGCAGGGCGTGAAGGGTCGTCGTCTTGCCGCTTCCGGTCGGCCCCGTAGCGAGAATGAGCCCGGTCTGCCATTTGAGACACTCGGTGATCTTCCGGAGCTCGTCATTGAGAAATCCGAGGTTCTCGAGCGTCAGTATCGTGCCCCTGGAATCGAAAAGCCTCAGCACGATGCTCTCGCCCCAGGTAATGGGCATGGTGGACACGCGAATGTCGATGGTCTCGCCGCCGATCGATACGGTCATGCGGCCGTCCTGCGGCAGGCGTTGCTCCATGATATTGAGGTTCGCCATGACCTTGAGACGCGAGGAAACCTGAGCGAACAGTGACCGGTCGATCGTCTTGACCGTGACGAGGTGACCGTCGATTCGATAGCGAATTCTGATCGAGTCACGCAACGACTCGATATGGATGTCCGAGGAGTTCCTGGCGATCGCGTCGATACAGATCGCGTTGATGATATTGACGACCGGCGCGTCCTTCGCGACGGTATCGATCTCGAGCCCGTTTTTTTTATCCCGCGTGGTCGGAACCGCGACTTCGCGCGCGGAACGGGCGCCGATAAACGAAGCGAACTCCTGGCGGGATACCTCGACGAACTCGACCGTCTTGGGAGAATGGAATTCGTTAAGGAAATCGCGGGTTCGCTCGGAGCAATCGGGCGTTATGACGACCGAAACGGCCGCGTCCGTCTCCCCGCGTTTGACGGCGCCGTTCGCGCGCATGAAATCGCGGGAGTACTGTCCGGGTAACGACTCGTCTAGTGAACGCAAGACGTCAGTCATCGGTACTCCGTGCCGCCTCTGAGACGTACTTGAGATAGTAACCCTCGATATTCTTGTTCATGTCCGCCCGAGCGCCATCGTCATTATGAAGATATGGCGTGATGTAGATGACGAGTTCGGTCGTCTCCTCGGTCGTAATGATATCCTGAAAAAGGAGACCGACGAGCGGTATATACCCCAATACCGGTATCCGCTTCCTCGTCTCGGTCTTGTCCATCTGCAAGAGTCCGCCTATAACGATAGAAGAACCGGACTTCGTGCGCACCTTGGTGACGACGCCCTTCTCCGACGTACCGGGGATGGCGGTCGCGGAGCCGTCACCATCCGCCTCCGTCTGTTTCGAGATCTTGGAGTCGACCGCTATGGTTATCATCTCGTCGCCCGAAACCCATCCGTTGATCTTGAGCACGATTCCCGAGGTCAGCTCGCGCGTTATGTACGTGTACTCGTTCGTTTCCGAGTTAAGCGTCTTGTCGGAATATCGGTACGTGCTCGTATTCTGGAACGAGACCGGCTCGCCCGAAAGTCCGATAAGGGTCGTATCCGCGAGAACCCGCGCGCGGTTTTCTGTTATCTCGCTACCGAGCTTCGCGGCGAACGAGTAGCCGAGTTTCGATATGACGTCGAAGTTGAGTTTGAGGAGACTCTCCCCGCTCTCAAAGGACATCGTCCCGCCGCTTTTACCCGGCGTCGCCGAAAGGGATTTCGTCCAAGTAAGTCCGTCATTCTTCTGGTACTGTACGATGAGCATCTGATAGCGAATTTGCCGGCGCGGACGGTCTATGAGGTCGAGTTCCTTCTTGAAGGCGCCATATTTCTCCGCCGATCCGACGAAGAATACCATATTTTCATTCTTCGTCTTAACGACGTCTTCTTTCTTGATCGAGGGCGGTAAATCCGCGAGCAAGGCGTCGCTCTGGATGTACTTGAGATAGACGGGATAGGCGTCGCGCTTCTTGTCCACGATCGAAACAAACTCCCTGATATTGTTTTCCGTTTCCTGATTCGTCTGCGCCACGAAGGCGTTCGCGTTCGGGACGACGACGGGGTTCGAGGGAAGGTAGTTTTTCGGCATCATGGCCAGGATCTCGACCGGGGTCAAGAACTTGGTGACGAAGAGCGCGTACCGCTTGTGGGGATTTGGTACGTCGATTGTCTCTATGAATTGTCGTATGGGACCAACCTCCTCACCGCTTCCCGCGAGGTATACTACGTTGTTCGCCTGATCGATCTTCATGAACTGGGATGCGTTCATCTCGGCCGGTAGAATCGAATTGAGTTCCGCCGCGGAGAGATACCGCAGCTGTACAACCTCTATATCCTTGAGCTTCTTGAGCACGTCCTTCCGCTGTATCTCGAAGAGATAGTACACACGGTCCTTAACGACATAGTCGCAATTTCCCTGTTCGAGGATGAGCTTGAGGATCTGGTCGAATTTCTTCTCGCTGAAGTAAAGGTTCTCGAGCGAAACGTCGACCTTGTTGAGCAACGAGTACTCGAGCGAGGCTGTCTTGAAAAGCTGGCTAATAATCGCGTTCAGCGATCCTTTCGGAATCGAGATGGAATAGAGATCCCCCGCCTCTCTCTTGATCGAAACGGAACCATGCCTCATACCGCTTGACTGGCTCGCTCCTGCGGACTTTCTGATATAAAAGGCATTATTCTCCGCGATCACGTCATAGCCCGGGTACTTCTTGACGACAACCTGCAGGAAATTCTCGACCGAGGTATTCGTCAGGCGCACGGATATCGTCTCTTTCGGGAGGCTGTCATAGAGGATCGTGACGGACCGCTCGGCGGCGACATGACGCACCAATTGCTCAATATCGACGTCCGTCGCGGTAACCGAGAAAAGCTCGTTTTTCGCGCCGTTCGTCACGGACACCTTCGTCACGTAGAGAACCGAGGCTCGCTCCTCGTAAAAGAGATGTGAGGCCGCACAGAAGCTCTTCACGGCGTCCGTGTAATCGGATTCGGCGAAGTGAAAGGTGATTCGTCCCGTAACCGAGGGATCGATGATGATCGAACGCCCCGCCATATCGGTTATAATGGCGAGGACATCGACGATATTCTGGTTCTTGAACTCCATCTTTCCGATCTTCTGCGCGGACACAGCCGAACCGGAAAAAGCGAGTATCAACGCCAGCACAGCAAGCCGTTTACTCATAGGACATAACCCCGCGCGCGATACTAACGGCCGCGCAACCAGTCAGCATGAACGGCGCGAAGGGTATTCTCGTCTTCGCCGCCCAAATACGCCGCCTGACGTTAATATAGTAGGCAAAAAGACACGCGATGGCCGAAACGAGAAAGGCCGCGAGAAAGTACGCGAACCCGAATGCGTAGGCAAGTGCGGTTACGAGCTTGACATCCCCAAATCCCAGATGGCCGACCGTCACGTACACGGTCCAAAAAAGGGACAACGTCAGGCTTGCGGATAAGAGTCGATACGCGATTAAGGCCTGATCCCATTCGGCGATGTCGCCGCACGCGGTTACAAGGACGATATACGAAACCATGGCATCAGGAATGCGATACGTCCGAGCGTCGATGACGGCGATGAGGATAAGAATGGAGAGGATAAACCCGAATACCATGTCCTGCTCCCACAAAGCAAAGTCTTTTCATATATTATTATGCAGTTGTTTCAGATCTACTTACTCTTATACCCAGAGTTCATTATTACGGCTAAAAATGATAGTTTTTTTGGCGCTTCCGGAAATCGTGTGGGATACCGATCGCCTTTCGATAATCAGATACATCGTCTCCTTATGCAATCGTTCCGATACATGCTATCATACCCCATCGATATCCATGCAACTCGTCAGGGGAGTACGGCATGACAGAATCAACCAGGGAATTGTTCCAGAACCGGGAACGAAACGGAATCATCGTGACGCTCGGCGCGAAGTTGTTCGCCATAACGCTGACGATCCTCGTTCAATTCGCCTTCTCGCATTCGCACGCGGAGCGTTCCCATACCCTGGCGTTCCTTACCCCAATAGCGTTGATTACGATCGCGCTCCTCAAACTCATAAAGACGCGCGGGAAGAAAACGACCGTCATCGGCCTCTTTTCGGTCTTTCTCGACTGTGCCGTCATCGTCATGATGCCGCTCATCTGGTATCTTCAGGACAAAACCCTGATTGAGCTCAGCGCGAGCGTCCTTGACTCGGGAATCATCTATCTGATCGTGCTTTTCATGGCGTTGAACACCCTTGGCGTCCAACCGTTGTACCCCCTCGTCCTGACGCACCTATCGGTCGCCTACCTGGTTTTCAACATAGTCGTCTCCTCGAAAGCGGGCCATACCGACCGGAGTATCACCGCCCGACTCTTCCCGCTGTGGACCGGCCTTGTCTGGTGCGTCGGCATGATGCTGACCTACGTCTGCCACAGCATGCGAAAGAATCTCGTCGCGTCGATCAAGACCGAAGTCAGGAACAGCCAGCTCGCCCGGTACTTTTCCCCGAACGTCGCGGCGGCGATCAATCGGGAGGATGACGACTTTTTCTCGCCCGGCGGCAAAACTCAGAACGTCGCTGTCATGTTCACGGACATACGATCTTTCACGCGACTGACCGAGACATACCCCCAGGAGATGATCTTTTCCATGTTGCGCGAGTATCACTCGTTCATGGTTCGCGTAATCCTCGACCACGGAGGAACGCTCGATAAATTCATCGGAGACGGAATACTGGCGACCTTCGGAACGCCGTTTCCCGGAGACGGCGACGCGACGAACGCCGTTCGCGCATCTCTCGCCATGAGGGCCGAACTCGCTGACTTTAACCGGGAGCGCGAGAGAAACGGCTTGTTCTCCGTTTCGCACGGCATCGGCATCCATTACGGCCCCGCGCTCGTGGGAAACATCGGCGTGAGGGAACGGCTCGAATACACGGTTATCGGAGACACGGTAAATACCGCGAGCCGCGTTCAGGAACTGACGAAGGAGCTCTCGTGCGACATCTTGATTTCGCGGGAAGTAGCCGCCGCCCTTCCCCCTGACATACCCGCGACTTTCGCCGGAAACGTGGAAATTCGGGGCAAGGAGGAACCGTTTACGCTGTACAGGGTCTAATGCCCCCCTTTACAAACCGATACGATTTTTTTACAGGAAAGAAAGCGGCCCCGGGATACCCATGATAGGTTGGGGAAAAAGGGGGGCCGGAAATGATACGGTATCTTCGGAGCTTTTCCACGC
Source organism: Spirochaetota bacterium (assembly GCA_023393015.1). Lineage (GTDB taxonomy): Bacteria > Spirochaetota > Spirochaetia > Treponematales > Treponemataceae > Teretinema. The sequence goes on along the minus strand of JAEWMY010000053.1, from coordinate 9,178 downwards.
GGTTGGGCTATTGCATCGGCGCGCTCATGTACGCGAGTTACGCCTTCGCGGGCGGGACGTGGTCGAACGGGGGGCTCGTCTTCATATCGGCCTTCGTCGGGGTATTCCTTCCGTTTTATTCCCGGATCAGCAACAAGGCGGAGGAGATCGCCTGCCTCAAGACGGCCCTCGTGACGGCGGGCCGCCTCGCGCGTTTCGCCTTTCAGTTCGCCTTCAACCTCTTCATATTCCGCGTCCTCATCGTCTCCGGCGTCGTGAGCCATGAGAACATCTCGCGCGTCGGCGGCTTCGCCGGCGTCGCCGCCGTGACGACGGTCGCCTCGCAGGGAATCCAGTACCTCTGCATCATCTTCGCGAACCGCGAGATCGGAAACAAGAACGCGAACGTCATGCTCGGCCTTTCGGCGAACATCGTCGTGACCGCCCTCTCCGCCTCGGGCGTCTCCTGGGTACGCCCGGTATTCCTCGCGAACGGGATCGTTTTCGGACTCCTGGTCTTCGGCGTCGGCATCGCCTCGGACATCCGCGCGCGATTCGCGCCGAAAGGCGGCGTCGGGGTCTTCCTCGGCACCTTCAATCCCTTCCACAAGACGCACCTTTCGATGCTCAGGGCGTTTATCGAGGAACGCGGACTCGAGCTCGTCTACCTGCACAGCACCGTCGTTCCGCGCCTCCATCAGGAGGCGCTCAGAAAAGGCGAGATCCGCGTCGCGAAACGGGAACGCGGGATGCGCGTCTACGAGCGGACCGACAGGGCGGACGTGCACGCGCAGTATTTCCCGACGGGGAACCGGTTCTACGAGTTCGAAACGAGAAAAAAGATCATGGAGCTCGCCCTCGCCGACGCGGGACTTACCGGAAAGACGCGCGTGCTCGACATGCGCGAAACGTACGAGAAAACCGGTTTCTACGGGATACTCTCCGCGATCAAGCGTGAAAACCGCGGGAAACGGATACACGTCCTCCACGGGAGCGACCTCGGCGGCATGTGGATTCGCAGCATCTACGACGAGTCGGGATGGTTCTATCCTTATCCCGTCGTCAGGAAGGACGACGTTTCGGCGACGGCCATCCGCGACGGGGCGCGCGGGATGGCCGCGGGGATTACCGAGGATATCATCGAAAACATAAACCGCGACGCGGGAGAGTTCCTCGTCCGCTCGATGCGGTTCGTCTTTCGCGACGGAATCCTCGCGGTCGCCGCCGACGCGGGGGCCTGACATGGGCGCGAATATCAAGATTGTCGAAAGCATGGAAGAATTGATGCGGGTCGTCGCGGTCCGGGCGATCGTCTACATGCACGGTCAGGACTGCCCCTACGACGAGGAGTTCGACAGAAACGACTTCACCGCGACGCAGATTATCGGATATGTCGAAGGCGAACCGGCCCTTTGTGGACGTATCCGTTATTTCGCCGACTTCGCCAAGCTCGAGCGTCTCGCCGTCAGGGAGGAATACCGGGGCAAGGGATACGGACACGAACTGTTGCGCTTCATGCTCGAGGCGTGCGGGCGAAAGGGGTTTCGGCGGATACTGCTCCACGCGCAGCGCCGGCTCGAGTCCTTCTACCGGGGCTACGGCTTCGTACCGACGGGAAACCGTTTCTCGTTTTCAAACTACGAGTACGTCGAGATGCTCCGTGACGGCGGAGAGGCCATGACCCTGCGCGACGCCGATCCGATGATACTCAACCGACCGGAAAACGCCCCCGACTACCCCGGACCGCTCGAGGTACGGGACGCCGGTCATTTCTCGCGGGCCGACGCGTGGCCCAAGGAGGCTATATGAATCGATCACGTTTTGTACCGCTCTTCCTGCTCGCCGCCTCCCTCGCGTTTCCGCGGGACGGCATCGGCGACTACTGGGAGAATCTGCTTTCGCGGATGGTGTCCGTAAACACCGGTACCGGCAACGCCGCCGGCATCGCGGAATGCATGAAAATCGTAATCCCCGAATTCGGGCGATTGGGATACGTTCACGAGGCGCGTCCGGGCAAAAACGGGCGGACGGTTCACGTCTTTTCGGCGGCGGGAGCCTCGCCGCGCGTGCTCTTCCTCGGGCACGTCGATACCGTTTTCGACAAGACGAATCCCTTCGCCTTCGACGTCTCGCCGGGCCGTTACACGGGACCCGGCGTCATCGACATGAAAGGCGGGATCGTGATGATGCTCAACGTCCTTTCGGAAACGAAGGACGAGAATACCAGACGAAATGTCAGGATCGTTATCACGGAGGAAGAGGAAACCGGGTCGACGAACAGCGTCGAGGCCCTGCGCTCCACCCTCGACAGTATCGCTCACGTTCTCGTCTTCGAGCCGGGCCTTCCGAACGGCAACTACGTCACCGCGCACGCGGGCGTCAAGTGGGTCAAGCTCTCGGTAACGGGCAAGGGCGCTCACGCGGGACTCGAGCACGACCTCGGGGTGAACGCGATACGCGAGCTTTGCGAAAAGGCCGCGCGTATATCGGCGTTGACCGACTATTCCCGCGGCTTGACGGTGAACGTCGGGACGATCTCGGGCGGCACGAAGGCGAACGTCGTGCCCGACGCGGCGGAGGCGATGATAGACATCCGTTACCGCGACCCGGACGACCTCGAGCGCCTGCTCGCCGATATCGACGCGATCGCGAAGGCGACCTACGCGCCTGAATCGAGGGACGGGGCGGCGAGCGCGGCGACCTTGACCGGCGTCGCCTGGCTTCCGGCCATGCCCGCGAAGGACTCGACCGAACTCGACAAAGACCTTTCGGCCCTCGCGGGGAAGATGGGCTTCCGTTTCGCGGGCGAGGCGGTCGGGTACGGTAGCGACGGCAACCACCTCTCGGGTCTCGCCGTCGCCATTATCGACGGTATAGGACCGTGCGGCGGCGGAATGCACACGACCGGCGAGTTCATGGATATCGCCTCGTACCGGGACCGTCTCGCGCTCAATATCGCCTTTCTCTCCCTCGTATCGGCGAAAGACGGCGACGCGAAAGGCGTAAAACAAGGAGGCGCGCCGTAATGGAAAGAATCCTGCTTCTCGTAGACGTTCAGCGCGAATACAGCGACCGTACGCGGCCGTTCCACATTCACAACGTCGAGGAAAGCCTGTTCAAGATCCAGTACCTGCTCGAGCGCGCGAGGGAAGGAGACTGGGAGATCATGCACGTCCGCCACGAGCAGGACGGCGACGTCTTCGCGCGGGGAACTCCGTACGCGAATTACGTTCCCGGATTCGAGCCCGTGGGAGCTGAGCGCGAGTTCGTGAAGTCGAATTTTTCCTGCTATTCCGACGAGTCGTTTTCCCGGGTGGCCGCCAAGCGTAAGGAGACGGAGTTCTTCATCGTCGGCTACGGCACGACCATGTGCGTCGCATCGACGATAATCGAGGGATACCACCGCGGCAACCGGTTCACCCTGCTCTCCGACTGCTCGAACGCCAAGGCCGACGGCGGCAAGACCGGCGAGGAACTGCACTCGTGCATGTGCGTGGTGCTGTCGAAATTCGCGCGCGTTTCCCTCAGCACGGACATTTTGTCTTCATGACGGAGATGTCCCTGCGGTAGCGGACGGGGTCCGAACCGCAATGTCGCCTGAAACTGCTGTAAAAGTTCGCGTAGTTTTGGAACCCGACCTTCCAGGCTATCTCCGAGGCCGTAAGGGAGGTGTCGCGCAACATGGTCGCGGCCATCGATATGCGCGTGCGCGCGAGGTATTCCCCGACGGAAAGGCCGGTAAAGGCCTTGAAGCGGTAGTGCATGGTCGTGCGGTTCAGGCCGAACCTGCCGGCGAGATCGGATATCCTGATACGGGATCCGTAGTGAGCCTGCAGGTAATACATGATCTCCAGGATTTCCTTGGACGGGGCCTCGGGACCGATTACCGCGGGGGCTTCGGACCGCGTCGACATTTCCCGTATTTGCCGCGCGAGGGTGAGAAGCTCTATGAAGGTGGCCTTGCTCCGGCAGGGCCAGAGGTCGTCGATCTGGTCTTCGAGGGCCGAGCACACGCCGTCGAAAAAACCCTTGAACGAGGCGAGGTACGATGTCGGGATCCTGCGGCCTCTCGCTCCCGAATCAAAGAAGGTTTGGAGCAAGAAAAGGTCGAGCTTGTCGAGGTCGCCGAAGTTGGTCTCGTCCCGTATCGTCTCGAGGGTAAAGCGCGCGTTGAGGAGGCCGGGAAGGAACCGAAGCTGACGGCACCGCAAGTCCGCGATTTCACCGTCCGCCGAAATGGCGTCGCTTTCCGAAAGGAGGAGGAACGAAGGGGCGAAAAGGACGTGGCGAACCCCGTTCAGGCGTATGACGCCCTTTCCGTCCTCGACGAAGAGAACCGAAAAACTCCCCTCGTTCTCGACCCGGTCGAACGAATCGATGACGCGCCAGACGAGCGGAAGCCGATACGTAACGCTATACTTCTTCCCGGTCGTGTAAAACTCCATCGTTCCCTTGACGGCCGCGTCATGGCGCTAACCGTCCGTTTCACTATAGGGTCGAAAATTTGAGACGTCAAGGTCGGGAAGGGACCAAAAGTTCCATTTTCGTCAAATACTATCTGGATATATTTGAAAAATTGTACGTAATAGGATAGACTCGACGCATTACATCAATATAGAGGTATCGAATGCGTTCCGAGGATCCTGCCGTCGACGGGCTTTCTGGGGCTCAGATCAAGTTTTCCATAGCTGTCAAGCTTATCCTGATTATCACGATTTTAGTCCTGGTTTCCCTGGGCACGATTACGGCCCTGGTAACGTACTACGTCAGCTCTGACGTGCGCGTCACGGCCGAGGAAAACAACCACACGGTCAATACGAGGTCGGCGACGGCGGCCGAATCGGAGCTCGCCACCATACGGGCGAACGTCTTTTTGCTCCTTGACCTTATAAACGCCGCGGGCTCAACCGGAGCCCTTTCGCGCCAGGCTTCCGCCTTCTTTTACGAACGTAACCCCGCCATCGCCGCCATCGTCCTCTCTGACGGATCGGGCGCGACGCGTTCTACCGAATACCTGAATAACCGCTTTTTCCTCTCGAACGAGCTTGATCCCTCCCGCGTCGGCGATTTTACCGCCTCGGTCTCCGACAGCGTCGACCTGGCCGAGGAAGGGGCCTCATTCGCCCTGAACGCCTCACCCGTCCTCGGCGTCCCGATGATGGCTCTCGTGTACCCCTGGGCCGAATGGGGCTACAGGCAGGCGGTAATCATCCTCTTTTCCACCGAAGAACTCGGCGAGGCCTTCGGTACCGGTACGCTCAACACCTCCTTCATGGTCAATCACGAAGGGGATCTCCTGGTGCATTCGGACGGCGACCTCGTGCTCGCGGGACTCAACATGCGCGACTACCCCCTCGTCTCGTCCATGCGCGAGAACAGCAACGACGTCAACCGCCAGATACGCTACAGGCACGAGGACGCCGAAACGGGACGGAAGCGCGAGTATTTCGGCGCGTACCGCAAGATCAACGTCGCCGATATCGGCGTGTTGACGACGATCGAGTCTGCCCTCGTCTTCGAGGGCGTCAGACGCACGACGATACAGAACGTCTGGCTGACCCTGGCAGTCCTCTTCATCGCCGTCCTGTTTATCTGGTTCTTCTCCAAGTCGATCAGCAAGCCCATCCGTCGCCTCGCCGCGGCCTCGGGAGAGATCGCGCGCGGCAACTTCAACGTCGCGCTCGCGTCCAAGAGCCGCGACGAGCTCGGCGTCCTGACGACCCGATTCGGCGAGATGGCCCTCGGCCTCGCGGAACGGGAACGGCTCAAGGACACCTTCGGCCGGTTCATCAACCCGGAGATAGCGGAAAAGGCGGCGCGCGGCGAGCTAACCCTCGGCGGCGAGGCGAAAACCGCGACGATCTTCTTCTCGGACATACGGTCATTCACCTCGATATCGGAACGCCTCGAGCCGTACGAGGTCGTGGAGTTCCTCAACGAATACATGACCAGGATGGTCTCGTGCGTCAATACCTCGGGCGGCGTCGTCGACAAGTTCATCGGGGACGCCGTCATGGCGATCTGGGGAGCGCCGGTGTCGGCGGGAACGCCCGAGCTCGACGCGCGCAACTGCGTGCGCTCCGCCCTCGCGATGCGCGCCGCCCTCATCGAGTTCAACAAGGGACGCGGCGGCGACAGGAAACCGGTCATCAAGATCGGTTGCGGAATAAACACCGGAGAGGTCATCGCGGGACAGATCGGTTCCCACGAACGCATGGAGTACACCGTCATAGGCGATTCGGTCAACCTCGCCTCGCGCACGGAGTCCCTCAACAAGCCGCTCTGTACGGACATACTCATCACCGAGCACACCTGGAACCTCGTTCGCGATTACGTGCTCGTCGAGGAGATGCCGGCGGTCACCGTAAAGGGAAAAAGCGAGAAAATCCGGCTCTTCGCGCTCGTAAACATACCGACAGCCGACGATATCCCCGGCGCGGGAAAATCGGGACCGTCATCCCTCAAGGAAGTGCGCGAGCTGCTCGGACTTCCCACCCCCGAATACGAAAAGGTACGCCTCGATGACGAAGAAAAGAAATATTCATTCGAGGGTTAAGGACGCGCTCGTCGTCCTGTTCTGCCTCGCGGGCGCGGCGGCGAGCCTCTACGCCTTCGCGAGGGAATTGAACGCGGCGCTCGTCAAATACAACGAAGGCCCCGTGGCCGTCATCACCTTCAAGCACCGTACGGCCCAGCGCCGCATAGCGGAGCGCGTCCTTTGGGATCGGCTCAGGCAGGAGTCTCCCGTCTACAACGGAGACACGATCCGCACCGCGGAGCTTTCCGAGGCGACGCTCCATTTTCCCGACGGAAACGCCGTGGATCTGACCGAGAACACGATGATCCAGGTTGTCGTGAATGACTCCTCGACGCCGGAGATATCCCTCGAAGGCGGTTCGGTCCTGGTGACGTCCCGCGAGGGCTCGTCTTCGTTCGCCCTTTCTTCCGGCGGCAACAGGCTCGACCTCGCCTCGGGAAGCTCGGCCGCCTTGAGCGCGGGCGATACCGGAGGTCTTTCCGTGCGCGTGATCGCGGGTTCGGTCGAGACCGCGGACGGCGTCCGCGTGGACTCGGGATCGAACGCCCTTCTCTCCGCAGCCGGACAGATCGAAACGGGCGTGGTCCGCGTCGCGACACCAGCGCCTAACGCGCGGTTCCTCCAGCACGATCAGGGAGACTTCGCTGTTCCCTTCGCCCTGCTCGAGACGGGAGACGATACCGAGTATACGCTCGGCCTTTCGCGCGACCGCACTTTCGCGGAGACTGAACGTGCCACGCGGATCACGGAGTCGGCCGGTCGAGTCGGCGTTCCGGTCGGCGAGGGAACCTGGCATTGGAGGCTCCTCGAGGGCGACGAGGTACGCGACTCGGGACGGTTTACCGTCCACTCCGCCCCGAATCCCGCGCCCATCGCGCCGGCAGAAGGCTACTCCTACTCCTTCCGTTCCCGAAAACCCGCCGTCCGGTTCCTCTGGACGTCGAACCCCTACGTCGGCCATTGGCGGCTCGCTGTGGCGGACAACCCCGGAATGAACTCCCCCGTCGTGGACCAACGGTGCACGTCGCCCTCCTCCATCATATCCAGTCTCGGCGAAGGACGCTGGTACTGGCGCGTGACCCCCTGGTACCGCCACGGCGACGAGGGATACGTCGGCGGCACCGAAACCAGGAGCTTCGTCGTCCGCAAGAGCGGAGAGCTTACCGCGCCCGCCCTCCTCGTCCCGCGCCAAAACGAGATACTCAACACGCGCTCGACCTCGCGGGGTCTCGTCTTTTCCTGGCGCGACAATCCCGACATCGACACGACGCGCCTCACCGTCTCCGACTCGCCGTCCCTCGCCTCGCCCGTCGTGGACGTCGTCGTGCGCGACAACGTCGTTAATCTCGACAAGGCGCGAACGGAGCTTCGCGACGGGCGATGGTACTGGGCCGTACGCCAGACCGACGCCGAAGGAATCTCTTCGCCTTCGTCCGAGGTGCGCGGTTTCGTCGCCCTCTCGGGCGATCTCGTCCATCGCGCCTCGTTCCCGCCCGACGGTTACGCGATCTCCATGAACCTCGCGGCCGACACGCGCTTTACGTGGAAGACGAACGTCCCCTCGGACGTCCGTTTCCAGGTATCAGCAACCGGCGACTTTTCCGACGCCTATGTGGATTCCGTGCAAAACGGCGGATCCGCGAGCGGAGCGGCCCTTCCCGTCGGCGAATGGCAGTGGAGGCTCGTCTCTCACCTCGGCGACCTCGAGCTCGCAACCCCGCCGCGCCGCGTGTCCATATTGCCGCCGCTCGATCCGCCCGTCGCCGTGAGCCCGCAATCGGGCGGGCGCGTCGTCGTCCGTTCGGGCCTCCCCTCGACCTTCCGGTGGAATCCCGTCGAAGGCGCGACGATGTACGCGCTGAAACTCTTCCGGCCCGCGAGCGGTACGACCCCCCTTTTCGAGCGTACGGCCATCGACGGCACCGAACTTACGATACGGCTCGAGTCCTTCGCCGAAGGGGCCTGGTACTGGACGGTACAGGCCTTCGCGGAGGAAACCCCGCTTTCGACGAGGCGAACCGGCGTCATCGGGAAGTATCCCTTCGAACTGAAACGCCTCAAGCCGATCGCGCTCGAATCCCCCGAGGACGGGCTGCGAATCGACGGGATCGAGGCGCTTTTGAAACCGGGTTCGGCGCGATGGTCGAGCGTTGAGCGACCCGTTTCGGCGCGTCTCGTCCTATCGAAGCGACGGGAGGGCCTTGATGCCGCGGACGTCGATTCGCTCAGGGCGTACGACGCGGGCTCGATCGTCATCGCGAATCCCGCGCGCGAGGTCCGCCTTCCCCGACTCGAGGAAGGAACCTGGTGGTGGACCGTAATCGGGCATACGGAAGACGGTCTCAACATAACGCCGACGAAACCCGCATCGATCGTCGTATCCCCCATACCCAAGCTCCCCGCGAGCGCCTTGGTCGAGCCAGCGCCGGGCGTCATCCTCGGTCCCGAATTCCTCTCGTCCAATAAGTCAATCCGCTTCTCCTGGGCGTCCGTTCCCGGGGCGACGGCATACCGTTTCGAGCTCAAGGACCTTTCCGGCAAGAAGACCCACGCCGCGCGCGAAACCCGCGAAACCCACGTGATCCTCTCGGACCTCAAGGCCCTTGACGAGGGCAGGTTCCGCTGGTCGGTCGAGGCCGTCAACGTCGTCGAGGACGACAT
>JAEWMY010000037.1 GCA_023393015.1 Spirochaetota bacterium | reverse complement strand
CTCGATAAGCGCGACGAGTTGGGAAACCGACGAGGGCTCGGCGAAACAATCGGCGGGACCGCCGATACGAAAGGTCGTATGGGCGGACATCGGCTCGTCAAACCGTACGATGCCCGCCAAATCCGGGTTTTGCCCGGTTATATTGCTATTTTCCCATATATTCCGTACAGTATTCATGCTTTTGCCAGTATATAGCAGAAAGCGTGAAATATCGACACGGGGGAACGCATGGCCTTGAGGCTTTTTAACACGATGGGAAGGGAGTTGCAGGAGTTTACGCCCGTACACGGCACGAACGTGGGCTTTTACGGGTGCGGACCGACCGTCTACAACTACGCCCACATCGGAAACCTCCGCGCCTACGTCTTCCAGGACGTTCTGCGCCGAAGCCTCGCGTACCTCGGATACTCCGTAAAGCACGTGATGAACGTCACCGACATCGGCCACCTGACCGACGACGCCGATTCGGGCGACGACAAAATGGTCAAGACCGCGAAGGAACGCGGTCAGTCCGTGCTCGAGATCTCGCGGTTTTACACCGAGGCCTTTTTCTCGGACACGGCGCGGCTCAACATCCTCGAGCCGGACGTCGTCTGCAAGGCCACCGACCATATCGACGCCATGATCGGCCTCATCGAGCGGCTCGAGGCGCGGGGTCATACCTATTTCTCCGGGGGAAACCTCTACTACGACATATCGACCTTCCCGGACTACGGAAAGCTAGCGCGACTCAACCTCGACGACCTCAAGGCGGGCGCGAGGATCGACGTCGACGCCAACAAGCGCAACCCCTACGACTTCGTCCTCTGGTTCACGAAGAGCAAGTTCGAGAACCAGGCCCTCGTGTGGGACTCTCCCTGGGGAACCGGCTATCCCGGCTGGCACATCGAATGCTCGGCGATGAGCATGGAATACCTCGGCGAGCAGTTCGACATCCACACGGGCGGTATCGACCACATACCCATACACCACACGAACGAGATCGCCCAGAGCGAGGGCGCCACCGGCAAGCAATGGGTCCGTTACTGGCTGCACAACGAATTCCTCGTGATGGACAAGGGCAAAATGTCCAAGTCCGGCGGGAATTTCCTGACCTTGCAAACGGTCGTCGACAAGGGCTTCGACCCGCTCGACTACCGGTACTTCCTGCTCGGCGGCCACTACCGGAGCCAGCTCGCCTTCTCCTGGGAATCGATGGAAAGCGCGCGTAACTCGAGAAAGAGCCTCGTGCAGCGCGTCGCCCGTCTCCTGGAAGCCGCCGGCGACGTCGCTCCCGACGGGACAGCCGACATCCCGACCGCGTCCCCCGCGCGTCCCTGGCTCGACCGTTTCCGCGCCCATCTCGAAGACGACCTTTCGACGCCACGGGCCCTCTCCGAACTGCACGGACTCGTGCGCGACGGCTCGGTCGACCCGCGCGAGGCGCTCGCCGCCCTTTCGTCGATGGACTCCGTGCTCGCCCTTGATCTCGCGAAGGACGCCCGCGCCGCGCGAGAAGCCGCGCATGGCGCCGCGACCGGCGTTACTTCCGGTTCCGCGGACGACGAACGCGTTTCCGCCCTGGTACTCGAGCGCGCCGAGGCGAAAAAGGCGAAGAATTTCGCGCGCGCGGACGAAATCCGTAACCAATTGAAGGCCGAAGGGGTTATTTTGGAAGACGGGCCGGCGGGGACCACGTGGCGCCGTTCGGACGGAGATCGCGCATGACCTGTAACGCAACGGGGGTTCGGTTTGTTTGAACCCGCAGTGACGCTCCGCGCGACGAACGACGCGGATTTCAGAAAGATTTACGACGTAACCATGCCGATCCTTTTCAAGATCGCGTACCGCATCGCGGGAACCGAAGAGGCGGCCGAGGATTTGTGCCACGACGCGCTGATCAAGATGACCGAGAAAGAGATGGTGTTTCCGTCGATCAACGACGCGAAGTACTGGCTCATCAGGGTCGTCAAGAACGGCTCGCTCAATTACGCGAAGCGGAAGGGGCGCGAGAGGCGCGCGTACGAGCGCGCGCTCAAGGAAGACCGCCGGACGGTCGATTCGGGCGAGACGACGCTTCTCAAGGAAGACGCGGTACAACGCGTACAGGAAGCCCTGGAGAAACTGCCGGAAAACCTGAAGGCGGTGTTGCAACTGAAGGAATACGCGGACCTTAACTATAAGGAAATAGGCCGCGTGCTGGGGATAACCGAGGGAAACGTGAAGGTTCGGGTATTCCGCGCGCGCGAGCAATTATCACGGTTGATAGGAGCTGACGATGTCTACATGCCCTGACCATGAACTTTTTTCGGCCTACTGCGACGGCGAAGTACCCTCCCCCTGGAAGGAAAAACTGGAACGCCACGTCGCCGGATGCCCGGAATGCAAGAAACTCACGGACAGGCATGCGTCGCTCAGCGCGCGCTTGCGGGAAGGTTCGCCGACGCTTACCCGGGAAGCCCTCGACGCCTCGTTCGCCCGCCTTCAGGCGCGGCGTTCCCTCACGGAGGGCCGGACTGCGGATTCGGGACGCGCGGAATGGTTCCGAACCACGGTGAGGCTGCCGCTTCCCGCGCTCGCGGCCATGTTCCTCGCCGCGATCATCCTTCCGTCGGCCCTGACGCTCAGCTCGCGCGACGGCAAGGCCGACGACGTCCACCTCGCGTCCATGCCGCTTCGGCAGATGATATCTCCCGCCTCCGAGCTTCCCCGCCTGCCGGTAGCCTCGTACCCGGTCATCAGCGACGACCTTCCCGAGCTCGCCGTGCGATGGTCGGACACGTCCTCGCGGGACAGCGCCCTGTTCACGATGGTAAACTACGCCCAGCGCTTCGCGACCGACCAGGACCTGATCGGCGACGCGGAGATCGTCATCATCAAGCTTCCCAACCTGACCCGCTTCAGCGCCGGTTCCGACTATCCCATGGCGTCGGGAACCGATACCGTCAACGACGGGCGCATGACGTTGGTGCGTAACCCGGGCAAATGATCAAGACCTTCCTCATTCGTCTCCTCCAGCGTTCGCCGTTGGCGCGCTTCGCGCTCGCGCCGGCGCTGTTCCTGGCGTTTTTCGGGCTAACCGCGCTCGTCGTCAATCTCGCCAACCGAAAGCCGGTGCTTGACGCGATTATTCCCGCCATCGGCGAAAGCGGCGAGGTCGTCGTGATCCAGGGAAGGCATTTCGGCGAAGACAAGGATTCAGGGTGGATCGAGATCGCCGGAAACCGGCTTTCCGGAAACTCCTACATCAGCTGGAGCGACACGAACGTCATGGCGATCCTTCCGGTCACGGCCGAAGACGGGCTCGTGTACGTCTACCGGGGAAGCAAGCGCAGCAACCCGCTCATCTTCGCGAACCGAAAGAACATCCCCGTAACCGCGCGCGTCGACACAGACGCGGGCGTTCCCGAGATCGCCGGCTTCGACGCCGCGCGTTCCGAGACGGGAAGGAAACTCGTGATACGCGGCCGCAACTTCGGCATCTCGCGCAACGATTCCGAGGTGCTGTTCGCCTGGAAAACCGACGAACCCGTTCCGCTCGCCGCGCGCGACAGGGCCGAGAAGGCGAGCGTGGCCTGTTCTGACCAGAACTTCGACTACGAATTCTGGAGCGATCAGGAAATCCGCGTGCGCGTACCCGACGGCGCGACGACGGGCCCCGTGTTCGTCAGGACGGCCCGGGGACTGAGCAACGACATGCCGATCGAGATCGCCGGCCAGCCGGGGACGAAGACGTATTCCGCGGGAAGGACCTTCGTCGTATCCCAACAAGTCGACATCACCGGGATGCACACCTCGGAAGGCGGGATGATATTCCTGCGCGTCCCCCTGCCGATCACCTCTCCGTCGCAACGCGACGTGGAGGTTACCGCTTCCGAGCCCAAGCCCTACATCCCGAACCACCGGGGAACGGTACTGCACCAGCTCGAGGGACTCAGGACGGGCAAGGCCGAGAAGGTCGCGCACACCTTCGTCTGCACGAGTTACGGTATAACGACGCAGGTGAATCCCGCGCAGGTCAAGCCGTATTCCGATCGCGAATCCCCGCTGTTTCTTCTGTATACGCAACCGGATCCGCTCGTTCCGTCGGACTCGCCCGACGTCCGCATCGCGGCGGCGGAGATAATCGGAAAGGAACGGAATCCCTGGCGCGCGGCGAAGCTCGCGTACGACTGGCTCGCGAAGGAATTCCGCTACGAAGAACGCGTACCCCAGGACAGGAAACCGGTCGAGTCCCTGAAACGCAAGGAAGGTTCGGCCTATGACATGGCCATACTCTTCTGCGCGCTGGCCCGCGCCTCCGGCATACCGGCCGTTCCGCTCGCCGGGATCGTCGTTGACTCTAACCGCGATTCGCGCGTACATTGGTGGGCGGAATTCTACGTCGAGGGCATGGGGTGGATCCCGGTCGATCCCGCGCTCGGCGCGGACAAGCCCTTCGCGCTCCGTGAGAACAACGCGCGCGAGTGGTACTTCGGCAACCTGGACCCCTATCACGTGGCGTTTTCGCGCGGATGGACGGAGCAAAAGCCGATGACCCCGAAAAGCAAGGTCGTGTTCCGGCCGCGTTCGTGGGCCTTCCAGTCATTATGGGAAGAATCGGCGGGCAACGTCAGGGGCTACACCTCGTTCTGGGGAGAACCGCGCGTCACGGGCGTATACTGACGCCCCCGACCGTCAAGGAGATACATTCATGGTTACAGTCCTTTCGCTCGGCGGATCCATCGTCGCGCCCGACGCGCCCGACACCGCATTTCTCGCGGAATTCGCCGTCAACGTCCGCACATGGCTTTCCGCCGACAACTCGCGAAAGCTCATTCTGGTTATCGGCGGCGGAGGTCCCGCGCGGGCCTACCAGCAGTCGTACCGCGCGATCGCCCCGGACGGCTCAAATGACGAGGCGGACTGGATCGGCATCATGGCGACGCGCCTGAACGCCCAGCTCGTGAAGGCGGTCTTCGCCGACATCTGCCCGACCGAGGTCGTGTACGACCCGACGAAGGTCGAGGTGTTTACCGGCAGGGTCATGGTGGCGGCGGGTTGGAAGCCGGGCTTTTCGACCGACAACGACGCGGTGCTTCTCGCCGAACGCTTCAACGCGGGCACCGTCGTGAACCTCTCGAACATCGCGAAGGTCTACACCGACGACCCGCGCAAGAATCCCGAGGCGCGGCCCATCGACTCGATCGGCTGGGCAGATTTCCGCGCGATCGTGGGAGACGAATGGGTGCCGGGAAAAAACGTGCCCTTCGACCCCGTCGCGAGCATGCTCGCCCAGAAAAACGGCCTTCGCGTCATCTGCGCGGCGGGAAGGGACATACCGAACCTCCTGGCCATACTCGACGGACGCGACTTCGTCGGCACGACGATCCAGTAAGAGCGACTCGATCGCGCGACCGACCGACTCGGACGCGCGCCGTCTTTTATCAGCGCGCGTAGATCCGGTCGATGAGTCCCGCGAGCTTTTCGCCGTACTCTCGGTCGGACGCCCAGGTTCCGCCGAGCCCGTGTATCGTCGGCGCCTTTCCCTTCGGGGTGACGTATCGATACCGCGGGTCGACGAGTTCTCCCCGGATCGGCTCGGCGCTCGCGTAGGCCTTGAGATGTTGTACGTGCGCGCGAACCCCCGTACGCTCGTCGGGGAAAGCGTTCCCCGCCTGACCTGGTCCGATCGAACCGAGCCCGCAAAAATTGTTCATCTCCTCGGTTACGAGACCGCCGAAGCGGAGGAATCCCGTTTCCAGGCACATCTGCGCGAAGGCGACGTCGGGATTCACCCCCTCGAGCGAGGATTCCTCGACGTACAAGGCCGCGAGGCGGGCGACCTTCGCGCGATCCTTGGACGGATTCGACTCGGCGAAAAACGCGGCGAGGCGCGCCTCGCCGACCGACGTTCCTCCCATGATTCGCTCGGGACCCCGCCGCGGACGTTCGGGCGGCAGCCTCGCGGTGACCGTAACGGACGCCCCGGAAGCGCAGGACGCGAGCGAAGATACGAGAACGACGAGACCCACAAGGACGACGAGCGCGCCTGGCGCGCGGTAAGACTGGGTGGTACGCATACCGTCTCATCGGTTTTTTCCGGGCAAAACATGAAACTCTCCCTACAATGATACGGGGGGTCATCATGGCAGAAGACAAAAAACCGGACGCGCGCGAACGAATCAGGCAAAAGGGTCCGCAGCACCTCAGCGATCACGAACTCGTGGCGCTCGCGCTCAGGACGGGAACCAAGAAAGCGCCGGTACTCGCCCTGGCGCAACGGGTAACCCAGGCGCTCGACACAGCGCAAGGGGACGTGCTCTACGAGACGCTGAGCTCCCTCGAGGGCGTCGGGGAAACGAAGGCGGGCGCGGTAATGGCGGCGCTCGAGCTCGGACGCCGCTACTCCGCGGTCTCGTCAGAGAAGGTCAGGTCGGCGGCGGAAATTTACCCGTTCTTTCGCCATTTCCGGGACAGGAGGCAGGAGCACTTTCTCGTGGCGTCGCTCAACGGGGCGCACGAGGTACTCGCCGTCAGGGTCGTGAGCGTCGGTATCCTCAACCGCACGATCGTCCACCCGCGGGAGGTCTTCGCCGACGCGATCGTGGACAGGGCGGCCGCCGTCATCGTGTGCCACAACCACCCGTCGGGCCAACTCGAGGCCTCGGACGAGGATCAAGCCATCACAAAACGCCTGTCGGCGGCGGCCGAGATACTCGGAATTACCCTGCTCGACCACATCATAATCAATCCGCGGGGCGGTTTCCTGAGTTTCGTGGAGTCGGGCATTCCCCTGTCCTGAACCCGGCGAACCGGAGGCAATTCGCTTGTGCGCCCGCGAAAACGATGGTATTCTGACCCCATCACGTCACTCCCAAGGAGGAATCCATCCATCATGGAAAAGATTTTCAAGCTTAAGGCTCACGGCACGAATACCCGAACCGAGATTTTGGCGGGTATCACCACCTTTTTGACCATGGCCTACATCCTGGCCGTCAACCCCGGTATACTCGGGGACGCGGGCATGGACAGGAGCGCCGTATTCACCGCCACCGCCCTCGCCTCGGCGATCGCCACGATCGTCATGGCCTTCGCCGCGAACCTGCCGATCGCGCTCGCGCCCGGCATGGGACTCAACGCGTTCTTCACCTACGCGGTAGTCCTCGGCATGGGCTATAGCTGGGAAGTCGCGCTCGCCGCCGTGTTCCTCGAAGGTATACTCTTCATCGTCCTTTCCTTCGTGAACGTCCGCGAGGCGATAGTGAACTCGGTTCCGGTCAACCTCAAGCGGGCCGTCGCCGTCGGTATCGGTATCTTCATCACCCTCATCGGAATGAAAAACGCCGGCATCATCGTGGCGAACCCCGCGACACTCGTCTCGCTCGGCAAGGTAACCGAGGGTACGGCCCTGCTCGCCCTCGTCGGGCTCGTCATCACGGCCGCCCTTTTCGCCCTCAAGGTACACGGCGCCATCCTCATCGGCATCCTGGCGACGACCGTCATCGGCATCCCGATGGGCATCACCGCCCCCTTCGGCGGCTGGGAAAACTGGAAGCTCTTCAGCCTTCCCGCAGCTCCCCTGCTCGGCAGGCTTGACTTCTCGAATATCCTGACCATCAAGTTCTTTACCGTCTTCTTCTCCTTCCTCTTCGTCGACATCTTCGACACGGTCGGAACCCTCGTCGGCGTGACGACCCAGGCGGGACTGACCGACAAGGACGGAAACGTGCCGCGCGTCAAGCAGGCCCTCCTCGCGGACGCCGTCGGAACCTCGGTCGGCGCGCTCCTCGGAACCTCGACCGTCACGAGCTACATCGAAAGCTCGGCGGGCGTCGCGGCCGGCGGTCGGACGGGACTTACCTCCCTCACCACGGGACTCCTCTTCCTTCTGGCACTCCTCTTCTCGCCGCTCTTCCTCCTCATTCCCGGCGCGGCGACGGCGCCGGCCCTCATACTCGTCGGTTTCCTCATGATGAAGCCGGTCACCGAGATCGACTTCGGCGACCCGACCGAGGGCATCCCCGCTTTCCTGGCCATCGTCATGATGCCCTTCTGCTACAGCATCGCGGAAGGAATCGTGTACGGCGTGCTCGCGTACGTTATCCTCAAGGTGTGCACGGGAAAGGCCAAGGCCGTACCCGTCGTTACCTGGGTCGTGTTCGCGGTCTTCGTCCTTCGCTTCTTCATGCATTGACGGTTTCCCGCAAGACTCTCCCCGACGAACCGGGGAGGGGCGGGCGGGAAATGTCCTTTTCTTTTTCGGCCCGGGGCGGTATCATGGGTACCATGAACGCTTACGGGCCTTTTTTTCGCTCCCGTGCTTCCCGTGCCTTCCGCGCTTCGCGCGCCTCCCGCCTCGTCGCATTCGCGGCAATGGCCGCGCTTTCGGTCCTTTCGCCGCGCGTCGCCCCGGCCCAGGAACGCGACTATGACTCCCTCGAGGAGGCTGACCGACGAGACTCGATGCGCGGCACGATGCGCGTCGAGACGGAACAGGCTCCCGACGGATCGACGAAGGCCCGTCTCCGTATTTCGGTCGACGTGCCTAAAACCGACGTATACCTTAACGGCGCGTACGAGGGCGTCGCGCCCGTGGACATTGACGGCATTCAGCCGGGCACCTGGCGGGTCGCGCTCAAAAAACGCGGCTACTACACCGAAAGCTTTCTCGTCCGCGTCAGGCCCGGGGAAACGCGAGATATCCGGGTCGAATTGCTCGAGGTAACCGGCTATATCTCGATATACGGAGCGCCGAGGGGAGCCGTCTTCGAGATCGACGGTTCGACGTACGACGCGCCCCTCATCCGCGTCGGCGAGGGAACGCATACCCTTACCGTAAAGGCCTTCGGCTACGAGGAACGAACGCATACCGTCGCGGTGTACCGCGAACGCGAAACGAAAGTGGACGCCGCCCTCGAACGGGCGGGCTTCTCGGTTAGCTCCTTTACGCCGTCGAAACGGGCCTTCAACCCGGCCAACCCGGGACGCCTCTCGTTTACATTCCGCGTCACCGCGCCCGGCTCGGGTACGCTCCGCGTACGAAACGGGGCAGGAACCGTCGTGCGGACCATACCGACCGGCGAGTTCGCGACCTGGAACCAGTCGATCCCCTGGGACGGAACGGACGACTCCGGGGCATCGCTCCCCGACGGCGCGTATCGCGTAACGCTCGAGGCCCGGCCTTCGGTCGACAGGTCGGACGACACGTACGTTCCTGACTCGACGAACGCGGCAAACTCGACGAACGATACGAACGGACGGATGACGGAAGTCGAAACCTCGGTAGAGATAGACGGCACCATCCTCTATCCGTGGGCCTCCGCTTTCCGCGGATCCGGTTCCATCGGTCCGATTCCCCTCGCCTCGCTGACGCCGGCGCGAGACGGACTCGCGCACGGAACCGTCGAATACGACGACGGCTCGACGAGCGCGGGATTCGCCGCCTTGTACGGCATAACGGCGAGATTAGAGGCGGGCGGACGGGTCGCCGTCGTGCTGGACAGGGGAGAGGACGACGGCGCAGACGGGCGGATAGCCGGCGCGCTCGCGCTGAAATACGGTCGCGGCTCGCAGGATCTCCGCTGGGCGGTCGAGTTCGGATACGACTCGCGCGAGGGCCTTTCCCTCGCGCCGACGGTGGAATTCCGCCTGTCGCGGTTGTCCGTCGGGGCGTCGGCCGCCCTGACGCTCGGGGACGGCACCGAGTTCCTGACGGACCCCGGCCTCACCGCGGGCGCGGGGGCCTTCGCGCGCGTCGCGTACGGTTCCGTCTCGGCCGGAATATGGGCCTTCGCGGGATCGAACGTCCTCGCGGGCAAGGGCTCGGCGGGATCCCCGTCGCCGACCGAGCGACTCTCCTTCGGGTCGTCCCTCCAGGCGATCATCCCCTCGACGAACCTTTCCCTGTCGCTCGAGGTCGGCTGGGAAAAGGCGGGCGACCGCGATGGACTCGCCGCGAGAGCCGGATTCGGCGTACTCTTCTAGGAGCCGGTAATGAGCCTTTCGGGCGCGTATCTGATCGCCTCGTTCATCCTCAACGCCGCCTCCATAGCCTTCATCCTGTTCGCCGACCGCTCCACCCCGGCGCGGCGGTTTACCTGGATTCTGGCCATCGCCTTTATCCCGGGCGTCGGCGTATTGCTCTACGTCCTCCTGTCCGGTTCCTTTTTCACGCGTACCCGTCGCCTTACCGAGGCGACTGCGCGGGCGCACGCCCTCTTCGGGCGCGTACTCGAGGATCAGCGCAACAACCTCGACGAAGTGCTGCAATCCGGCGAGTATCCCGCCCTTTCGGACGTCGGCTCGCTCATCCACATGAATATGGTACACGGGAAAAGCCCCGTCTTCGCCCGGAACGCGGTCACCATCCTCACGTCGGGCCAGGAAAAGTATCCGCTCCTGTTCGAGGACATCGAGCGGGCGCGTCACAGCGTGCATCTGTCCTATTTTATCTTCAAGAACGACGTAACGGGCAGGCACCTCGTGAACCTGCTCGCCGGCAAGGCGCGCGAGGGCATCGAAGTTCGGCTCCTCTATGACCATGTCGGCTCGATCAGTACCTCCACGCGCCTGTTTCGCCCGCTTCTCGCCGCGGGGGGCACGGTGAGCCGGTTCTTTCCGATTTCGCCGGTCAACCTCTTTCCGCTCAATTACCGGAATCACCGCAAGATCGTGGTAATCGACGGACATATCGGCTATTTCGGCGGGATGAACATCGGCGACGAATACGCGAACGCGAGTCCCGACCGCCCGTACTACTGGCGCGACACCCATATCCGGGTAACCGGAAGCGCCGTACTCTTCTTGCAAAAGCAGTTTTTGGTCGACTGGCACGCGGCCACGGCTTCAGACGACTCCTTCGGGGACGCGACGCCGCTTCCGGCCCTTCCGCGCGTACGGCAGGAACTCCCGGATGGCGAGGGAAGCCTCGCCGGCGGGATGCGCGGAACGGCGAACGTGCCGATGCAGGTTATCTCGTCGGGTCCCGACGACGAAAAAAACGACGAGATACGCGACGCGCTCATACACATGATCAACAAGGCCCGTTCGTCGGTGTACATCGAATCCCCGTATTTCACGCCCGACGCGGAATTTTTCTCCGCCCTCAAGATCGCGGCCCTCTCGGGGCTCGACGTGCAGATCATCGTGCCCGGCGATTGGGATAAATGGTACGTCAAACAGGCCGCCTACTCGTACATACTGGAGTTGTCGGCTTTCGGAGTACAATTTTGGCGCTATCACGGCTTTATTCACTCGAAAATGCTCGTCATTGACGGTAAAACCGCAACGATCGGCTCTACGAACATCGATTCACGGAGTTTTTCCCTCCATTTCGAGTTAAACGCCTTCTTTTACTCCCGGGAATTCGGCGAGGAATGCACGAAGCTCTTTTTCGAGGATCGTTCCCGCTCGACTCGGATCGAACCGGAAAGCCTGGCCCGTACACCCGCGAGAACCAAGGCCCTGTGGACCTTTTTCCGCCTCTTTGCCCCCCTCATGTAGGCATAAACGCCGCCGAAAGCCCCGCGCGCGCGACAGTTCCGCCTCCGACGGTCTTGAAACGAGCCATTCTTTCCTATATCATGTGGCCGGTTTGATTTCGAACGCAACCTTACTAAACAGGAGAAATCTATGAAACTTTCCGCATTGCAGGAAGCACGGTACCAGTATACCCCGAAACTCCCGACCGTCCTGACCGCCAAGCCGGATTCCGTCGCGATCGAGGTGGGTAAGGCCACGCAATCCATAGCGAACCAGTCCGAGCTGAAGGCCCTCTTCAAGAATACCTACGGAAAACCCCTCGTTACCCTCGTCAAGGGAAAGAACAAGGACGTCGGAAAGGCCCTCCGCGTCGGCGTCATCCTTTCGGGCGGACAGGCCCCCGGCGGACACAACGTCATCGCCGGCCTCTATGACGGCATCAAGAAGGGAAACCCCTCCTCGAAGCTCTTCGGCTTTTTGGGCGGTCCTTCCGGCCTGATCGAGGAGAAGTACGTCGAAATCAAGGATAAATTCATGGACGAATACCGCAATACCGGCGGATTCGACATCATCGGCTCGGGACGGACCAAGATCGAGACCCCGGCGCAGATCGCCTCCTCGGTCGCCACCGCGAAGAAGATGAAACTCGACGCCATCGTCATCATCGGCGGCGACGACTCGAACACGAACGCCGCCCTCCTGGCCGAGCATTTCGCGGAACTCGGGATGAAAACCCAGGTGATCGGCGTGCCGAAGACGATCGACGGCGACCTCAAGAACGACATGATCGAGACCTCCTTCGGTTTCGACACCGCGTGCAAGACCTATTCCGAGCTCATCGG
This sequence comes from Spirochaetota bacterium, assembly GCA_023393015.1. Taxonomy (GTDB): domain Bacteria; phylum Spirochaetota; class Spirochaetia; order Treponematales; family Treponemataceae; genus Teretinema. Next base: position 90,751 of record JAEWMY010000037.1, on the reverse strand, counting down.
CAACATCGAGCGCGACGCGAACAGCGCCAAGAAATACTGGCACTTCATCAAGCTCATGGGACGTTCCGCGAGCCACATCGCCCTCGAGTGCGCCCTCCAGACCCAGCCGAACGTCTGCCTCGTCTCCGAGGAAGTCGAGGCGAAGAAGATGACCCTCCGCCAGATCACGGACCACCTGTGCACGATCATCGCGAAGCGCGCCGCCGCCGGCGAGAATTTCGGCGTCATCCTCATCCCGGAGGGACTCGTCGAGTTCATCCCGGAGATGAAGACCCTCATCGCCGAGCTCAACGACCTCATGGCCGCCCATTCCGACGACTTCTCCAAGCTCGAGACCTTCGCCGCGCAAACCTCCTGGCTCGCGCGTAACCTCACCAAGCCCTCGAGCGACGCCTTCATGACGTTACCCGAGACGATCGCCCAGCAGTTCCTCATGGACCGCGACCCCCACGGAAACGTGCAGGTTTCGCGCATCGAAACCGAAAAACTCCTGATCACCCTCGTCGAGAGCAGGCTCGAGGCGATGAAGGAGGCCGGAACCTACAAGGGCAAGTTCAGCGCCTACAACCACTTCTTCGGCTACGAGGGCCGCTGCGCCTTCCCGTCGAACTTCGACGCCGACTATTGCTACGCCCTCGGCAACACCGCGTTCTACCTCATCGCCGCGGGCCTTACCGGCTACCTTTCCTCGGTGCGGAACCTCACCGCCCCCGCGAAGGACTGGATCGCCGGAGGCGTTCCCCTCACGATGATGATGAACATGGAACAGCGCCACGGTTCCAAGAAGCCGGTTATCCGCAAGGCGCTCGTCGAGCTCAACGGCAAACCCTTCAAGGAGTTCGCGAAGAACCGCGACACCTGGGCGATCACCACGAGCTTCACGTATCCCGGCGCCATCCAGTACTACGGTCCGGACGCGGTCTGCAACCAGCCGACCAAGACGATAGCCCTCGAGCAGCAGGGCAAGAGCCAGGCGAAGGCCGCCGCCAAGCCCGCTGCCGCGAAGGCGCCCGCCAAGAGCGTCGCAAAGCCCGCCGCCAAGGCGACCGCAAAACCGGCGTCCAAGCCGGCGGCGAAAGCCCCCGCGAAGGCTCCCGCAAAACCGGCGTCCAAGGCTCCTGCGAAACCCGCCGCCAAGGCGTCCGCAAAGCCTGCCGCCAAATCGCCCGCGAAACCCGCCGCCAAGGCGAAGAAGTAACCGTCGCTCGAGCGACACAACGGGAAGCCCGAGAGGGCTTCCTTTTTTTTGTCAGGAGCCCGTTCGCTCGCGAAACCGACTGCCGTTCCAGTCGTAAGCGCGGCCAGATCCCTACCCGAGGCTGCGGTTTTCGTTGCCGAAGCCACCGTATTGGTCTATATTTGAATGATCGAGGAGACACCCATGCGTCTGTATAGCAGGAACCAGGTTACCGGAATCGTAGTCGCCGCCGTGATCGTTACGGCTTCGGGAGCATTCCTTCTTGATCGCGTCGCTCGGGGATCGGCGAGCTCGCCGTCCGAACCGGCGGCGATAGCCGAGATACGGGAACCCGCGGAGACTTCCGGAATCGAGCTCAAGACGAACGTTCCCTCGGTAACGATAGCCGACGCCGCCGCTTATACGCAAGACGAGGCGCAGAACATTACCGTGTACGAACGGGCCAACGAGGCCGTCGTGAACATCACGACCGAAACGGTCGGCATCAACTGGTTTCTCGAGCCGGTGCCGCAGGAAGGCGGCTCGGGTTCTGGCTCCATCATCGACACGCGCGGGTACGTCGTGACCAACAGCCACGTCATCTCGGACGCGGTAAAGATTTACGTCTCCCTTTCCGACGGAACGCAGTTTGAGGGCAAGGTGGTAGGCGTCGACCGCGAGAACGACATCGCCGTCCTCAAGTTCACGCCCCCCGCGGGCGTGACGCTCAAGACCATCTCCTTCGGCAATTCCTCGGGCCTCAAGGTCGGGCAAAAGGTGCTCGCCATCGGAAACCCCTTCGGTCTCGAACGGACGTTGACGACCGGCATCGTGAGCGCCCTCGGCCGTCCGATCAAGACGCAGGCCAACACCGTCATCAAGGACATGATACAGACCGACACGGCGATCAATCCCGGAAACTCGGGAGGGCCGCTCCTCGACACGCAGGGAAGGATGATCGGCATCAACACCATGATCTATTCGACTTCGGGAAGCTCCGCGGGAATCGGATTCGCCGTTCCGGTGAATACCGCGAAGCGCGTCGTATCCGAGTTGATCCAGTTCGGGGCGGTCAGGCGCGGCTCCATCGACGCGGAACTCGTTCAGCTGAGCCCGGCGATCGCGAATTACGCGCGACTCTCCACCGACAAGGGACTTTTGGTCTCGCGCGTGGGAGCCGGCAGCAACGCCGAAAAGGCGGGCTTGCGCGGCGGTTCCGACGCGGTCAGATACGGTTCGGGCCGTTCGAGCTCGGTCATCTACCTCGGCGGCGACGTCATTACCTCCATCGCGGATCAGCGGATCGAGAGCCTCACCGACTATTATTCGGCGCTCGAGTCGAAAAAGCCGGGCGAGCAGATCGAGATTACCGTGCTGCGCGGCAAGCAACAGGTATCGCTCAAGATAACGCTCGCGGAACGGACTCGCTGACGCGCGCGGCCGCAAGGAATAAACGACCATGAGACCGTTCAGGGTAGTATCCGACTATTCGCCTTCGGGCGACCAGGGAGCGGCCATCGAGGCGCTCGCCGAAGGTCTCGCGCGCGGCGACCGGTACCAAACCCTCAAGGGCGTGACCGGCTCGGGAAAGACGTTCACGATGGCCAAGATCATCGAGAAGGCTCAGAGGCCGACCCTCGTCATCAGCCACAACAAGACGCTCGCGGCCCAGCTCTACCGCGAGTTCAAGGGGTTCTTTCCCGACAACGCGGTGGAATACTTCGTCTCCTACTACGACTACTACCAGCCCGAGGCCTACGTGCCCGCGAGGGATCTCTACATCGAAAAGGACGCCTCGATCAACGACGAGATAGACCGGATGCGCCTTTCGGCGACCTTCAGCCTGATGGAACGGCGCGACGTCATCGTCGTGTCGACCGTTTCGTGCATTTACGGCCTCGGCCTTCCCGAATCGTACCGTGACATGAGAATCCACGTCGAAAAGGGAATCAGGGTCGACCTCGAGGCGCTCAAGAAGAAACTCGTCTCGCTCCAGTACGAGCGGAACGACGCGGTGCTCGAGCGCGGCAGGTTCCGCCTCCGCGGCGACACGCTCGAGATCTTTCCGGCCTACCTCGAGGAGGCGTACCGGATCGAGTTCGACTGGGAAGACATCACGCGCATACGGAAGTTCAATCCCGTGTCGGGCGAGGTGACGCTCGAGCTCGACGAGCTTTCTATCTACCCGGCGAAGCACTTCGTCATGCGGGAGGACGCCGTGCCGAACGCGCTCGCGCGAATCAGGGAACAGCTCGACGGACAACTCGAGCGTTTCCGCGCGCAGGGGAAGGTCCTCGAGGCGGAACGCCTCAAGACCCGGACGGAATACGACCTCGAGATGCTCGCCGAGATGGGCTATTGCCCCGGCATCGAGAATTACTCGGCGCCCATCGCGGGACGCGCGGTAGGAGACCCGCCCGCAACCCTCTTCCACTACTTCCCGGACGACTTCCTCCTTTTCATGGACGAAAGCCACGTGACGCTTCCGCAGATCGGGGCGATGTACGAAGGCGACCGCTCGCGCAAGCAGAACCTCGTCGACTTCGGCTTCCGCCTCCCGTGCGCCCTCGACAACCGCCCCCTCAAGATCGGGGAGTTCGAGGCGATGATGAACCAGACCGTCTTCGTCTCGGCGACCCCGCGGCAAGAGGAGCTGAAGCGTTCGACGCGCGTGGTCGAACAGGTGATCAGGCCGACGGGACTTCTCGACCCGAAGATAGACGTGCGCCCGAGCGAGGGCCAGATGGAGGACATCTTCCGCGAGGTCAGGGACAGGGTCGCGAAAAACGAGCGAAGCCTCATCCTGACGCTCACGAAGCGGATGGCCGAAGACCTGACCGATTACCTCTCGGGACTCGGCCTCAAGGTAAAGTACATCCACTCGGAGGTCGAGACGATCGAGCGGGTGGAGATACTCAAGGGACTGCGCGCGGGAGAGTTCGACATACTCGTCGGCATAAACCTCCTCCGAGAGGGAATCGACCTGCCCGAGGTCTCGTACATCGGCATACTCGACGCCGACAAGATCGGCTTTCTCCGCTCGACGACGAGCCTCGTGCAGATCATCGGCCGGGCGGCGAGAAACGAGAACGGCATGGTGGTGATGTACGCCGACGCGATGAGCCCGGCGATGAAGGAAGCTATCGAGGAAACGAACCGCAGGCGCGCGATCCAGGAAGAATGGAACCGCGAACACGGCGTGACGCCGACCACCATCAAGAAGGCGATCGGCGACATCCTGACGCGCGAGAACGAACTCAAGCGGGAATCCGCAGAGACGGAGTCGGGGGTGCTCATCGCGAGCCACAACCTCCTCATCCCGAGCGAGCGGAAGAAGCTCGTCAGGGCGCTCGAGGCGCAAATGCGCGAGTACGCCGACTTGCTGCAATACGAGCAGGCGGCCGCCATTCGCGACCGCATCGAGGAGATAAAAAGGATGGACGCCTAAGCCGCGTCCGGCCTCAGTCGGCTGACTTCAATCGGCTGACTTCAATCGGCTGACTTCAGTCGGCTGACTTCAATCGGCTGACTTCAATCGGCTGACTTCAGTCGGCCGACCTTGGTCGCCGACCTTAGTCGGCCAGCAGAGAGGCTATCGTTTCCGCGTCCGCGCTCTTGCCCATCAGCGACTGCGCCTGTGACTGGTGCGCCTTCGAGCCGTATAGGATCGCGCCCGCGAGAACCGGTTCGGCGGCGTCGCCCCCCTCGCCCTTGTCGAGCACGTATTTCTCGTACCGCCTTCCGCCTTCCCACACGCGCGAGCGCTCCTCGTACCTGCCGGAAGATTCCTCGTCGGCGGAAAGCACGGCCTTTCCGAGACTCATGAGCTCCACGTCGCCGACCTTGAGCGCTGTCCTGGGAACGGTTTGCGCGTAGGGTTTCGCGAGTTCGCGTTCTATCAAGCCCTCGGAGGCGAGGATGGCGCGCGCGGCGACAGGGGCCTGCTCGAGGGCCGCGGGTATGATTCCCCACACGACTCCCTTGAACTCCGCGCAGTCGCCGACGGCGTAAACAGACTCGTCGGAGGTACGCAGGAACTCGTCGACGACGATACCGCGACCCACCTCGAGGCCCGCTTCCTTCGCGAGCTCGACGTTCGGACGCACGCCCATCGAGAGGAGCGTCGTGGCGCTTCGGAACACGCGGCCGTCCTTCAGGCGAATCGCGAAGGCGCGTCCGGGGTCGTCGGAATCGGGTATGAACGACTCGGTTTCGGCCGAGCAGACGACCTCGATGCCCATCGCGGCGAATCGCTCGGAAAGGAGGCCCGCGCCAGCGGAATCGAGCTGGCGCGGAAGGAGGCGGGGGAATATCTCGAACACGCGCACCTCGCGCGCTCCCGAGTCTTTCATGGCCCTCGCCGCCTCGAGCCCGAGGAGCCCTCCCCCGATCACCGCGGCGCTTTCGGGATTCGCCGCGACGCTCGCGCGGATGTCGCTCGCGTCCTCGAGCGTGCGCATGGTAAACACGCCACGCGCCTCGGAACCGGGTATGGGCGGCCGGTTCGCCCGCGCGCCCGTCGCGAGTACGAGACGGTCATACCCTACGGACCCGCCGTCCGCGAGCCGCACGGTTCGCGCCGCGCGGTCGATCGACACGACGGGTGACCCGAGATTCACGCGGATGCCCTTCTTCTCGTACCACTCGTCCTTGTAAAAGGTTATCGCCTCTGGCTCGCTCGCCCCTGAAAGAACTTCGGGAAGCCTGACACGCGAATAGAGGGGATGCCTCTCCTCCGCGAATATCTCGACGGTCGCCTCTTGCGAAGCGTTCCTGACCGCGGCGGCCACGTTGACCCCCGCGATTCCGTTTCCGACTATGATGACACGCATGTTTCGCTCCTATCGCAAAAGTTCCGTCAAACGGGCGTCCATCGCCCCGCCGTCAATCGCGCCCGAGAGGAATTCCTTCACGCAGGCGCGAACCTCTCGGGGAAAGGCTTTCCAGTAGACGGTCGTCCAGTCGCCGACCTCGGCCCTCAGCGCGGCCTCGTCGGAAAAACTCATGGAGCCCGTGCTGTACGAGACGAACTGGCATACCATCTCGTACATGACGTCCGCGGGAACGCCGTTCACGAGCCCCTTGCGCGCGAGACCGGAGTATTTCGCGGCCCCCCCGCCCGCGGGGTTGTCGAACGACGAGACGGACCCCGGACCCGAGGGAGATTCGCGCAAGCCCGCCGTCGAACTCGGCATGTCGCCCACGAGCGAGTCGACGAGGTCGGCCATCTGCTCCTCGGTAAGCTCGGGCGCTTCCTTTCTCACCATGTCGCAGGCGTATTGCCGGAAGGTGCGCCTGATCCCCTCCATGCTCGACTCGATGGACCTGTTCACCGCGGCCGTCATGTCCCGCGCCGCGCGCGCGGGGTCGAGCGAGTTCATCCCCGTCGTGGCCGAAAGGTCGCGCTTTCTCCGTTCCACGGCCGTAGCCACGGCGTCGATCTCGCGTATCGTGCAACGGTTGAGAATGTAGTCTAGGGCTTGCATGAGTTCCGACGCCCCGGAACCGTTTCCGTCGCGTCCGTCGTTCGCGGCCATGTAAGTCAGTATGAACGGTCGCGCGAAAAACCGCAAGAAGAAACGACCGCCTTCCGGACCGCCGGGACGTCCCGAGCGACCGCGTCGTCTTGACCCGCCGGCCGCCCGCCTTTATGCTGGCGTGAAATGGAACTTGAAATACTCGGATCGGGAACGAGTCACGGCGTTCCCGTGATAGGCTGCGGATGCGCCGTTTGCGCCTCGACCGACGCGCGCGACGACAGGATGCGCGCGAGCGCCCTCGTGAGGGGCGACTCGGGAGAGACGATACTCATCGACGCGGGACCGGAATTACGCCTTCAGGCGATACGCGCGCGGATCGTCAGGATCGACGCGGTCTTGTTGACCCACTCGCACGCGGACCACGCGCACGGAATCGACGACCTCCGCGTCTTCTCGCGCGCGGGGCCGCTACCCGTCTACGCGGAAGCGTCCTGCGTCCTCGACGTCAGGGAACGGTTTTCGTACGTATTCAGGGACACGCAGGAGGGCGGCGGCAAGCCGCGTCTGGAGACGATCGTGATCGAGCTCCTTGGCGGGCCTGGCGGCGACAATCTACGCTGCGAGCCCGGCGAAGTCCGTATCGGATCGGTTACAGCGATACCGATACCGCTTTACCATGGAAGCATTCCGGTATTCGGATGGCGCGTCGGCGACACGGCCTACCTGACCGACTGCAACCTGATACCCGAGGCTTCGTTTCGCGCCCTTTCCGGTGTTACGAACCTCGTCATCGGCGCCCTCAGGGAACGGCCCCACGCGACTCACTTTTCCTTCGCCCAGGCCGTCGGGGCGATAGACAGGATCTCGCCGGATCGGGCCTGGTTTACCCATATTTGCCATGATTTCACCCATGAGGGCATACGGGAATGGCTCGCGAAAAACGCCCCGGGCAAAAAAATAGAGCCCGCGTATGACGGGCTCCGCATCTCCGTCCGGCAGTAACGCCGGAAGGGAAAGATCACACCTTCTTGGTGATATAGCCGCTCTTGAGGCAGCGGGCGCAGATCTTGAGGGTCATCGTGGTCCCGCCAAGCTCGGTCTTGACGCTCACGATATTCGGCTTCCAGAGGCGTCGGGTGTGGTTATATGACTTACTGACCTTGTTGCCGGTCATCACTCCCTTGCCGCAAATCTCACATTTCCGGGACATACGCTTACCTACCTTTACTGAAAGGGACAAAAAGCCCTCTATTTGACGATAACGGAGACTCATAATAGCAAATCGGGATGGGAATGTAAAGTCCCTATACCGTCCCGTCGTACACGAGCTTTTCCCGGCTGTCCAGGGTAACCGTCAATCCCGGCTCGAAAACCCGCATTGCGCCGGCGACCTGGGATATCCATATCAAGCGGGGATTTATCATCAACAGTACCTCGGCGCTCAATTCTGTCGGGTTCTCGATGATGAGGCCGTCCACGAGCCGGAGGATCGGGACATAGCTCATGTCGAGATTCCGGGTGACGAGGATGTCCCCGCCCTTCTTCCTGAGGACGGACGAGGCCTCGTCGAGGGTTTCGGCGCGGACGACCCGGCCGGTTACCCTGCACGAAGCGGGATCCTCGATCCTGCCTCCCCCGGAATTTACTCCCCGGGCGAGGATCGTACCCATGAAAAGCACCCGAATCGTGTTCACCATGACGGGACTGACGATCGGAACCCCCGCGACCATGACGACGCGGTCGGACTTAGAAAGATAGCCCGTGTCGAGGGCGGCGCGGATGGCGTTTTGCGTCATCTCCTCGGAGTCCCCGGCCAGCTTGACGGACAGGGGGACGACGCCCCAGTTAAGGAGGAGCTGACGGAGGACGGTCTCGTCGGGCGTCGCGGCGATTATGGGTTGCTCCGGCCTGAAGGTACTCAGGAGACGGGCCGTGTTCCCGGTCAGGGTCGGGGACACGAGGGCGGCCGCCTCGAGCTCGGTCGCCGTCTGGTAGGCCGCGTGGGCCATGATATTCGCGACGCCGTCGCGCCTGCGCTCGAGCCGGTGGAATTGCCGCATCTTCGCGCGGTAGTCGTCCGAGGCCTCGACGGTCCGGGCGATCTTGGCCATCATGCGGACGGTCTCGACGGGATACGAGCCGTTCGCGGTCTCTCCCGAAAGCATGACCGCGTCGGTTCCGTCGAAGATGGCGTTCGCGACGTCCGTAAGCTCGGCGCGCGTCGGCCTCGGGTTCGCGATCATGGAGTCGAGCATCTGCGTCGCCGTGATGACGGGCTTCCCCGCGCGGTTGCACGCGCCGATGATCCGCTTTTGCGCGAGCGGGATGCGTTCGGTGGCGAGCTGGACGCCGAGGTCTCCCCGCGCGACCATCACCCCGGCCGAGACGGCCACGATCTCGTCTATGTTATCGAGCCCTTCCTCGTTCTCGATCTTGGCGATGACGCGGACCTTGGATCCCAAGGGCTCGATGAACCTGAGTATCTGCACGACGTCCGAGGCGGAGCTCACGAAACTAGCGGCGATGAAGTCGATGCCCATCGAGATTCCGAACTCGATGTCTCGCTTGTCCTGCTCGCCGATGACGGGAAGGTCCGGATGGATGCCGATGACGTTCACGTTTTTCCGGCTGCCGATGGAGCCCGCGTTGAGCGCGCGGCAGCGAATCCGGGACGCGCCGTCGGTCTCGAGAACGAGAAACTCGAGGAGACCGTCCGCGACTAGTATGCGGCAGTCAGGTTTTATTTCCGCCGGAAGGTTTTTCCAGCTCAAGGGTATTATCCCGGGAGACCCGCCCGTCGCCGCGCTCACCGGTTCGTCCCCGTTCGTGAAGACGAACTCGTCTCCCTCGACCACGGCTATCTTTCCGTCGTTCGGCACGATGCCGGTCCTGATCTCGGGGCCCTTCGTGTCGAGGAGGAGCGCGCAGGGGATGCCGGTCTCGCGGGAGGCGGCGCGAACGCGCTCCATCGCGCGCCCGTGGTATTCATGGTCGCCGTGCGAGAAATTGAAGCGAGCCACGTTCATCCCCGATTCGAGCAGGGCACGGATCACGGCCGGATTCTCGGTCGTCGGTCCCATGGAGCACACGATTTTCGTCTTTCTGGAAAACACGCTATTCCTCCTGAATACTGTAGCGGTCCGGCTTATTCCGGAAGCGCGAGGGCGCCCTCGATCTCGGCGAGTTCGGCCGCCGAAAGCTCCGGGCCATCAAGGGCGCGGAGGCTTTCGTCGAGTTGCTCCGGCGAGCTCGCTCCGACGAGTACCGAGGTCGTCCGCGCGTCGCGCAGAAGCCACTTGATCGCGAGACGGGCGAGGCTTTCGCCGCGGTTTTTCGCGATCGCGTCGAGGGCGTTGAGCTTTGCGAGCATCGCCGCGGTTAGCCGTTCCGGCTTGAGGAACTGCGAGCGCGAGGCGCGGGAGCCCGCGGGAACCGTTCCGTCGAGGTAGCGGTTGGTCAAAAGCCCCTGTGCGAGCGGGGAAAACCAGATGCCGCCGACGCCCTCGCGTTCGAGCACGTCGAGAAGACCCTTCTCCGCGCCGCGGTCGAGCATCGAGTACCGCGCCTGGTGTATGAGGCAGGGCGTGCCGAGCGAACGCAATATGCGAACGGCCTCCCGCGTCTCGTCGGGCCCGTAGTTGGAGATACCCGCGTACAGCGCCCTGCCCGACCGGACGATGTAGTCGAGCGCCCCCATCGTCTCCTCGAGCGGAGTCGCCGGATCCGGCCGATGGTGATAGAAGACGTCGACGTAGTCAAGGCCCGTCCGCGCGAGGCTTTGATCGCAGCTCGCCACGAGATACTTCCTGCTTCCCCAGTCGCCGTAGGGTCCGGGCCACATGCCGTAACCGGCCTTCGTCGAGACGATCATCTCGTCCCGGTAGGGCCCGAGGTGCCGTTTCATGAGGGAGCCGAAGAAAAGCTCGGCCGATCCGGGAGGGGGGCCGTAGTTGTTCGCGAGGTCGAAGTGCGTGACTCCGCGATCAAACGCCCCGAGCGCGATTCTCTCGCCCGTCTCGGCCGCGTCGACGCCCCCGAAATTGTGCCAGAGCCCGAGGGATACGGCGGGAAGCCGCAATCCGCTCCTGCCGCACCGCCGGTACTCCATACCGTCGTATCGCCCGTCTTCGGCCCGGTATACCCCAGTCATCGTCCCTCCCCGGCCGACCTCGTCTTGCGCAAGGCCGTCCCTTGCGTCTATTATAGTCCAAAAGATGAAAACACTGAATGCCCCCGGGGACCTTAACCTCTCGCGAGTGCTCAGGCTTATCTGGCAGGTCAAGGGAATCAGCCGGGTCGAGATAGCGCACCATCTGGGAATAGACAAGTCGACCGTCACGAAAATCGTTTCGACGCTCGAGGATATAGGAATCATCCGCGCCTTCGCCCAGGGAGCGACGGGCAAACGGGGCGGAAGGAAGCCGATTCAACTCGAGGTCGATCCCGATTTCGGCATGGCCCTCGGCATTGAGATCAATACGGACGCCTATCACGGCACGCTCGTCAACCTTCACGGAGAGATCGTCGAAACGATAAAGGGAGAGACGCGCTCCGCCTCGATTTTCGAGTCGTACGACGCGGCCATAGCCGCCATCGCGCCGTCGGTAGAATCGCGCGGAGCGCCCCTGATCGGCATCGGCGTCGGCCTCCCGGCGATCGTGAACGCGGAGTCGGGAGAGATACTGCAGTCGATCCCTCTGCAAATCGAAAACCCCGTCGCCTTCTCCGACTGGGCCACGGTCAAGCACGGCGTTCCGGTCCATGTCGACAACGACGCCCGATGCGGCTGCTTGGGCGAGATCATCGTCAGACACGGAATGGGGATGGACAACGCGCTCTTCGTGCTCGCCGAGATCAGGCGTATCACCGGCGAGTCCCGAAGCCGCAAGAACCTCTCCGTCGGTTTCGGTTTCGTCATCAACGGACAACCCCTCTACGGGCAGGATCATTCCGCGGGAGAGTTCAGAAGCGTGTTGTGGAAACCGGGCAACTCCGGTCAGTTTCAGTCCAACGACGTACACGGCGACCTGATCGGCGCCGACGAGTCGGTTACGGGTTCGATGTTCTCGGAGCTCGCGAGCCACGTCGCCCTGCTAGCGAACGCCCTCAATCTCAATCACGTATTTATCGGAGGCCTTTCGGGGGAACTGACGGACACGCTCGTCAGGCGGATCGACGACGAGATCAAACTGAAATGGCCCTACGCCCTTTCGCATCGCTGCCAGGTCGTACCGGCCTCGCTCGGCTTCCGTGCCGTCGCCTACGGAGCGGCGGGACATTGCCTTCAGCGTTTTTTCTCCCTGCCCAACATCCACCAAAAGTCGGGAAGCGGTCCGTCGGTCCGCGAAAGCCTCGAGCGAATCCGCGTCGCCCCCTGAATGCCGTCAGCGCGCCCGCAAGCCGTCAGCGCGCCTGTCTGTTGTCAGCGCGCCTGCAAGCTGTCAGTGCGCCTGCAAGCCGTCAGCGCGCCTGCAAGCCGTCAGTGCGCCCGAAAAACCTCAGCGCGCCTGCAAGCCGTCAGCGCCGGGGTGATCCGAGCGACGGTCGCGAAACGAAGGCGCTTTCCATGCACACCGAGGAGACCTCGCGTTTCGCGATCATGTCGACGAGCAGGGTTGCCGCCTTCTCGCCCTTTTCGAAGCCGGGCTGGCTCAGAGTGGCGAGCGGGGGTTCCATAAAACGCGCGAAGGGGATGTCGTCGAAGCCGACGACCGAAACGTCATCCGGTATCGATAGACCGGCCTTCCGGCATTCCTCGTAGACGCCGAGCGCCTGGATGTCGGCGAGGCAAACGATCGCCGTCGGCATCTCTCCCGAGCCGATCAGATCCCGAACCGCCGCGCGCCCGCTGTCGAGCGTCGCCTCGGTATGATATACGCGCACCGGTCCGGTTTGCGAGAAGGAAAGCCCGCGCCTGCGAAGGGCGGCGTTGAAACCGCCCAACCTGAGGTCGTTCGTATGGCTGAAATGGGTTCCCGCGTCCGCGACGGTGACGCTCTTGAGCATGAACACTGCGACCGTCTCGTGCCCCCTATCGAGCACCGACTCCATCACCGTCTCGGCCGCGAGCGCGTCGTCTATCCCGACGTTGACGAGACCGGAGTCGATTCCGCCGTCGATCGTGACGAACGGAAGGCGCCTCTGGTCGAACAGTTCGAGCACGCTCATTCCCGCGCCGATTCCGAGCGTGATGACCCCGTCGACGGCGGCGTTGCGTATCGCCGTGGAGAGCACGCCCTTCAGCGGGGAGACGACCGAAAGGGTGAGACCCTCGCGGTCGCACGCGAAACCGATGCCGCGCATGATCTCGGATATGTAGGGATTCAGGAATACCTCGTGGATCGACTGAGGCAGGAGAAGGGCGATGGCGCCGGTTTGACGCATCGCGAGCGTGCGAGCCACGGGGTCGGGCACGTAGCCGATCTCGCGAGCGACCTCCATGATACGGGCGTACGTTTCGCGGGAAATCTTCGAGGGATTGTTGAAGGCGAACGAGACGGTCGTCTTCGATACCCCCGCCCGCTTCGCGATGTCGTTGATCGTCGCTCGCATCTCTTTTTCAGCCCTTAACCGCTCCGGCGGCTATTCCCTTTATTATGTATTTTTGCAACGCGAGGTAAAACGCCACGATGGGCAGGGCCGAAAGAGTCAGCGAAGCGGTCATCGGCCCGTACTCCTTCAGGAACTGCCCGTTGAACACCATCTGCGCGAGCTGAATGGTCCCTTCCTTCACGACGATGAGCGGAAGGAGAAAGTCGTTCCACAACCACAGCGCGTCGATCACGGCGACGGTGGCGACGATCGTCTTCATGAGCGGGAATACGATGGCGAAAAAAACGTAGAAACGCCCCGCTCCGTCGATCGCCGCGGACTCCTCGAGTTCCCTCGGCACGCCTTTCACGAAACCGTGAAACATGAACACCGCGGTAGGGCACCCGAGTCCCCAGTACATGGGAATGATACCCGGAATGCTCATGAGGCGCAAGTCGGACGCGAGAACCGCGATCGGAACCATGATGACCTGGAAGGGAACGACGAGGGCGAGGACGAAGTAACCGTACAGGGCCCATGAGGTTTTCGTCGAGGATCGGGCGAGCGCGTACGCGGCCATCGCGCTGACGAGTATGATTCCCGAAAGGCCCGCGACGGTAATGACGAGGGTGTTGAAAAAGACGCGCGGGAATTCCATCACGGTCCAGGCCCTGACGAAGTTGTCGAGGTAGAAGGCGGTCGGAAGTCCCATCGGGTCGACCGTGATCTGTGCGTCGGTCTTGAAGGCGTTGAGGACGACGTACGCGATCGGGTAAAAAAAGACAAGGGCAAGAAGGCCCGTCGCGACGCCGAGAAGCCGCCGCTTCGCCGCGAGTTTCGACGCGTCGTTCATTGTTCCACCTCCCGGCGTTTCATTACGGAAAGCTGCACCGCCGTGACGGACAGGATCACCGCGAACAGGAGCATCGCCTTGGCGGCGGCGAGTCCCGCCTGCTTCCGCGCGAAGGCGTCGAAGTAGATGTCGAGTACGACCGGGACGGTTCCGAAGGTATACGCGGAACCCGAGGTCATCGCGTAGATGAGGTCGAAACTCTTGAGCGCGTTCGCGAGCGTGAGAAAGAGGGATATCGTGAGCGCCGGCGCGAGAAGCGGCATCGTTATGAAGCGGAACCGCTGAAGCGGCCCCGCGCCGTCGATGCGGGCCGCCTCGACGACGTCCGTCGGGATGTTCTGGAGGCCCGCGAGATAGACGATCATGTAGTACCCCGCGCCTTGCCACACCGCGACGAGCACGATGAGCCAGGGAGTCTTGGCGGGATCGCTCATCCACTGCTCGATGCCGGTGATCCGGGGAAAGAGCTGAACGAAAAGCATCTTCCAGACGAGCGCGACGATGATCATGGAAAGCACGTTCGGCAGGAAAAACACCGAGCGGAGAAAACGCTGCCCCGCGAGGCCGGTGTCGAGAGCGAGCGCGAGAAGGAAGGCGAGGACGTTGATTCCGACGACGGAACAGACGGTGAAGAAGAGCGTGAACCCGACGACGCCGAGGTCTACGCCCCGTTTGTTCCACCGGTTCGCGAGGAGAAGCTTGACCTCGCCGATCGAATAGAGTCCGCGCGCGCCTTCGATTACCGCTTCGCGGCTTTCTTCCGGGAGCGAATGCGCCGAGAAGAAGGACGCAACCGCGTTTTCCATACCTGCCTCGTCGCGGGAAAGGGACGCGGCCTTTACGGCGTCGACGAGGCTTCCCGCGTCTTCGGGCGCTATCTCGCCGGTCTCCTCGACCTCGGGAATAAGCCAGATCAGGTCCTCGAGGTGGAACTCGCCGAAGCGCTCGTCAAGGACGTAGGAGAGCGCGCCGTCCGCGTCGGGCGAGTAAAACCGCGAGAACGTCTCCCGCTCGTCCGCCGAAAGGCGCGAAAGGAAGTAGCGTTCGAAGTCGGCTCCTTCGAGGCGGTCGGGAAGCGACGAGGAGGCGTTGAACCAGGACTGGGAAAAGCTTCTCGGGTAGAAGCTCTCGGCGACCTTTCCGGTAAGGATGTCGACGTAGTTTCGAGCGCCGACGAACCGGTTATACTCGCTTTCGTGCCCGGCGCGGGCGAGTATCGACTCGACCCGCCGGCGCGCGAGACCGGAAAGCGAACGGCGGCGGCGCGCGGTGCCGTCGTCGTTCGGCTCGTACACCGACTCGAGGTATTCGCGGTCCGCGGCGCGATCGAGCGCGGGAAGCACCTCTTCGTCGAAGACGCGGGAATCGATGAGATTCGGCGCGCGCGGCGAGAGCCCGTCCCAGTTGGTGAGCGATATGGCGAATCCCCGAATGAAAGGATAAATGAAAAAAACGGTATAAAGAGCGAAGGCGGGAAGCAGAAACGCGATAAAATACAACCTCGCGCGGGATTTTCGTTCGACCATACCCGGCCCTCCTCTACGCCCGGAAAACCCGGCTCCGCTCGGCGCGGAACCGGGACAGGTCACGGAAGGATTATTTCGCGGTCGCCCAGGCGGCGTCCACGTTCGCGATCACCTTCTCGGCGGCGATCTTCTTGAACATGTACTGCTGCGCGCCGTTCTTGCACGCGTCCTCGAACACGACCGTAGGATACGACGAGAAGGCCCAGGGGTAGGCGCCGTTCTTGTCGACAGAAGAGAGCAAGTCCTGGAAGGGCTGTTTCATGCTCGAGAGATTGGCGCCCTTGAAGGCGGGAACGAGCTTGTAATCCTCGATCCAGATCTTTTGCGCCTCGGGAGAGGCGAGCCACTCCAGGAACGCGAGGGCGGCCTCCTGCTTGGCCTTGGGGGACTGCGCCGAAACGCCGAAGCAGGAATCGATATCCGCGTACATCTTGTTGTCGGCCTTCTTGTTGAACACGGGATACGGCACGAATCCGCAATCAAGCTTCGGGTTCGTGGCGATGGCGGCGCCGTAGGACCACAGTCCCTGTACCATCATCGCGGCCTTCCCTTGCGCGAACGCGGCCTGCTGTTCGTTCCAGCCCCACTCGGCGGCCTTCGGATCCATGTTGTCCCGGTAAAAATCGAGGGCCGCGAAGAGCTTGGCGGTATCGACGACGCCGTAACTCGTCTTCCCCGCCTTCATGTCGGCGACGAATTTGTCCACGGGGATTTTCTTCTCGCCCACGAGAAGGCTCGTGTGCACGAGGGTGATAAAGTGGCCGGCCGACCAGTTCTCGGCGAGAAGCCCCGCAAAGGGAGTCACCCCGTTCTTTTTCAGCGTCGCGCAGACGCGCTCGAGTTCGCGGGCGGTCGTCGGGGCCTTGAGCTTGTACTTGGCGAAGATTTCCTTGTTGTAGATTATCCCGATTCCGGCGTAATCCATCGGAAGGGCGTAGATCTTCCCGTCGTAGGTGACGGAGGCTTTGGAGCTGTCGACGATCTTCTTCATGACAGGTCGTGAGGAAAGATCGAGCACGAAGCCCTTCTTCGCGTATTCCCACACGCGGGCGTAGGTTTGCATCTGCAGAATATCGGGCAGCTTGCCCTGAGCGGCGCGGGCGGCCATCGTGGCGTCGGCGTCGTTCGGCACGATCAATAGGGATATCTTGACCCCCGTCTTCGCGGTATAGGTCTCCGTGAGCTTCTTGAGCCCTTCCTGGTTCTCCTGTTTGTAGTAGTACATCTCCAGCTCTACCGGGGCGGCCGCGAGGCTCGCCAGGCACATCAGGATTGCAATCGCGACACACGTCATCTTCTTCATGGGTTCTCCTCCACAGATAGAAAGATACTTTTCTAGCTAAAGCGGTTTATTAAACCGCTTTACTTCATTATTAAACCGGTTTAACTGATTGTCAAGAGAGTTTTTCTTATTTTTTTTCCTATTTATTTCCGGGACACCAACGAGCTCCAACGCGTCGGAGGCCATATTCACCCTCAAGGAGGGAAACCAGCCCGGAATGCAATTCGGCCGAAACCGCCCCGATAGCCCCCGTCGTACCGTCGGTTCCGTCGGGGGGCAAGCTCGTCATAAGCGTTTCCATCAACATCTTGGCCGCGATAAAACGCCGTTTCTTGTCGACCGCGAAAAAGAGGGGATCTTCCAATAAACCGATTACCTCCCAGGTAATCTGCTCGGCTTGGGCGTAGAGTCCGGCGTCCTTGTCCTGGTCTGTTATCCGCAACGGCAGGCGGAACGGCAACTCGTCAAGAAGCGGTACGAGCCGTTCGAGGTCGAAGAGGCCTATACCGCAATTGAAGAGAACCCGATTCCCCGCGCGTTCGAAGGCGAGCATCTCCTCCGTCGAGATCGCGGGACCGATATCGGCGCAGGTAAACCTCCCCGCCCCGTCCCGCACGAGGATGCCGCCCTTCACGTCCATCGGAGTGCGGAACGATTCCTCGAAAGCGGCCGTCCGCCCCGACAGTGCGAAAACGGCGAGGGATACGGGATCTACCGTGAACCCCATGTTGTCGATATTCCCGAGCCAGGCGTAGCGAACGCCGCGCTCGAGGAGGGCGCGATACACCGGGGCGAGCACCTCGAAGTTCTGCCCGTGCCCGCCGGGCATCGCGATTCCGGCGTTCTCCTTTCCCCACGCGCGGTCGAAAAGGCGGCGCGGCATACCCTCGGACGAATGGGTGATGGCCGCCATCATCGTCTGGCAGCCGGTCAGCATCGAGGAACCGTCCATCCCCGCGCGGCGGGCGAGCGGGACGATCCATGGGTGGTCGGAGTATTCGTCCAGGGCCGAGGCGATCGCCTCGTCGGTATGTACGCTCGTCATCTGGAACGCGGGCAGGGCGAGCGCGCTATCGCCGCCGGTCAGCTCGGCGTAGGCGAGCCGATGGAGCAACAGCATGCGGAGTTTCAGGAGAAGAAAGGAATCTCCAGCCGTCCCGTCCGCATTGATGAACGCGGGCGTTATCCCCTTCGGAAGGCCGCCGCACGATTCTGCGAGAGACTCGAAGCGGGAACGGTACGACTCGAAAAGCCCGCCCGCGAGCGAGCGGTTTTTCTTGACGTCGGCGTAGCTCGTGGCGGCCCCGCCGTTGAGGACGCCGAAAGCGGTCTTGGGATAGAGCCTGATTCCGATCGTCCGCAAGCCCGCCTCGTCGAAGCGGACGGCGTCGCCCGCGGAAGCGTCGAGCGTTCCGAGGGACTCGGGAGTCACGCCGAGGGCCAGTTCATCGAAGCGCGCTCGCGCGTCCGCGAGGGACATCGTCCACGAAGCCGGAACGCAACGGTCTACGATGGACGGATGCAGCATGGCGGGTATCCCGTAGGGCCCGCCCGAAGGAAGCGAGCCGAATTTCCCGGCGTTGAGATCGTCGAGGAAGCGGAGCATCCGGTCAAGGTCGACGCCCTCCGCGGAAAGCTGAGACACGAGATCAGGATGCAACGAACGAAGATCCACGGCAAACCCCTTGAGAACGGCTTCATCGCCGACCTTACCCTCAATTTTATCGGATTGGGCCGTTAAGTCAATCGGTGGAGGCTTACCTTCCCCAAATCGTCGCGGCCAGAAACAATCCCGAAAACAAGGCGACCCAGAACTGGCTGATGCCGATCGAAGCGTCGTATCCAAGACGCGTGTAGGTTACGAGATTCTGATTATTGCCCGCATAATGCGTATCTATCGTATGCTTCACGTTCCCGGTTAATCCGTAGAGCGCGCGTAATAGGGGCAGTAGCCATACGACGCCGAACAACATGCCGCTCGGCCGTTGGAGCACCACCGCGTACTGAAAGACCAGTACGTTAAACGCCATCAGGAGAACGCAAAACGCGATCACCGCGGGCACCTTCTTGAATCGGTCGTTCCATTCCGATGACAGGCGGGAGCCGACTTTCAGGGGGATGAACAATACCGCGAAAACGAGCGCTTGAACCCAGTAAGGATACCTGACGGGCCAGACGATAA
Source organism: Spirochaetota bacterium (assembly GCA_023393015.1). Classification (GTDB taxonomy): domain Bacteria; phylum Spirochaetota; class Spirochaetia; order Treponematales; family Treponemataceae; genus Teretinema. Next base: position 71,720 of record JAEWMY010000037.1, on the reverse strand, counting down.
CCTTCGCGTACAGCAAATAACAGCACAATGCCGGCAGGCCGAGAAACACGGCGACACCGAGGAGAAACAGGAAGGCGATTCCGATAAACTGGCGAACCTCGCCGTTGAACAACAGACCCTTTAAAAACACGAGCGGTACGACGACGGCGAACGAAACGGCCAGAACGCCGATATACGACTGCATCACGCTTATCCAAGACTCGCCATACCCTATCGGTTTTCCCGCCGGAGAAAGGATCAGCCTTCCGGTAAGAATGACCGGCGCGACAAGGACGAACAGCACCCCCAGCGTGACCGACAGCTTGCCCAGCCATTTCAGGTTATCGCGCTTGTCAAACCCCGTTGTCCTTCTGACGACAGAGTGGGCACAGACGGCGAGTATCCCCGTCAAAACAGTGTATAAAAATCCAGAAAGTATCGCGGCCGTGGATACTCCGAACGAATCGGAGTTCACGCGATACCGCCGAAACGTGATCGCCGAGACGGCCAAATCACGCGTTTTCGACCAGACGTCCGGAAAAAATACCGATACGAGCGCGATATACAACGCAAGAAACGAAAAAAACAACACGACATCAAGACGATCACGGTTTTTCTCCGCGTCTTTTTCAGCATCCTCTTTTTTCTTATTATCCATAAAAACTCTCCTTCGAGAATCGTACTACCGGAGCCGAGAATTTGCCAGAAAAATGAGAATGCCGCGGGCTATTCCCCTCCGGCCGTCGGGGCGCCGTTTTTTTTCCGGCCACGACGGCCAATCCGGTGGAAAGACTATCCCGGAGGTTATGATGGTAATCACGAGTTTCGCCCGGTTCGGCTATGAGGGGGAGATCGTCAAGGTCGAGGCGGATCTCAGGAGGGGAATACCGGCCATCGATATCGTCGGCCTTCCCGACGGGGCTATCCGCGAGGCGCGGGAGCGAATCCGCGCCGCGATCAGGAATTCGGGATTCGATTACCCCCGGGAACGGATTCTCATAAACTTGAGTCCCGCGAACCTGAAAAAAGAAGGAAGCTCGTTTGACCTCCCGATCGCGCTCGCCGTACTCGGCACGGCGGCGGGCATGACCGCCGACTCGGGAGGGCCCCGGGTGATGGTTCTCGGGGAGCTGGAACTTTCGGGTACGGTACGGCCGGTGCAAGGAATTCTCGCGGCCGCGTGTCAGGGCGAAAAGGAGGGCATCGATGACATCATACTGCCCGCCGAAAACGCCGCGGAAGCGCGCGTGTGCGGAAACGCGAGGGTTCACGGGGTACGCACGCTTACCGAGGCCTTTCACGCCCTGTCGTCGCTCGGGTCGTCGCCCCGCCGACCCAACCGAAGCCCTCCCGACACCGGCTCTTCCGCGCGGGAGTACCCCGTCAATTTCATGCCGTACCGCGAGGGCTTCGAGGTCGTTCACGGGCAACGCCGGCTTGTCAGGGCCCTCGCGATCGCCGCGGCGGGAGGGCATCACCTCCTCGCGTACGGTCCGCCGGGATGCGGCAAGACGCTCGCGATACGCAAGTTCCCGCTACTCCTCCCCGAACTCGACCGCGAGACGGCGATTACCGTGACGAGAATCTACGGAATCGCGGGACTCACCCTCCCCTCGTACGAGAATGACGGCGAATCCGATTTCGCGGTCGCCTCGGGCGCGGCCCGCGGCGACGATCGCGTTGCGACCAATCATCGGGGGACGCCGTCGCTCGCCCGCGTCCCGCCATTTCGCGCGCCGCATCAGGGGGCGAGCCTCGAGGGCATGACGGGCGGGGGGTTGCGCCTCAAACCCGGGGAAATCTCGCTCGCCCACGGAGGCACGCTCTTTCTCGACGAGGCGCCGCAATTCCGGACGAACGTACTCCAGGCGCTTCGCGGGCCGCTCGAAACCGGAAACGTCACCGTCAGCAGGGCCGGTATCACGGTCGCGTATCCGGCGAGGTTTCAACTGCTTCTTTCGATGAACCCCTGTCCCTGCGGGAATTTCGGAACCCCGGACCGGGCCTGCGTCTGTCCCCCCGACGCGGTCGAGCGATACTGGAAACGGCTCGCCGCTCCCCTGCTCGACCGCATCGACCTGCGGGTCCGCGCGGGGATTCCGGCGGGTCGCGAAATGGCGCTCGCCGATCGCGCGTGCTCGACCCCGGTGGCCTACCCTGCCCTATCCGCCCGCGCCGTCGACTCCGCCCGCGTTGTCGACTCCGCTAACACAATTGACACGGAGGAACTTCGACGAATGGTCACAGCGGCGCGTCTACGACAATGGCGACGCAAGGAAGGTTTGCCGGATTCCCGCTCGGGTGGAGAGACCGGAAGTTGGCTCAACGCCCACCTCGATCCCGAGCGAACGGAGCGAATCTGCGAGCTCGGCACGGAAGAGCGCGAGGCCTATACGGACATAATCGAAAAGGGAAGGCTTTCCGGAAGAGGGGCTCACGGGATACTGAAGGTCGCGCGCACGATAGCCGACCTCGCCGACAGCGAGCGCATCACCGCGACCCATCTCGCGGAGGCCTGGGGGTTCCGTAAACGCGAGGACGGCGCGCCGGACATGTTGTGAGCTCGAACGCGGGCGCCTCGCGCATAGGGCGGATTATCGTCCGGCGAGGGCCGCTCCCAATCCCTCGGTCCAGAAACGATCCTCGATATCCCGCCTCCCGGCCGTGCGTCCGAGCTTCCGGTCGGGACGGGCCGCCCCGTGGAAATCGCTGCCGGCCGTAGCGAAAAGGCCCTTCTCGACTGCGAGCGCTTCGAGCCGTTCGCAATCGACGACGCGCGCCGCGGGGTGCCATGCCTCGAGGCCGGCGATCCCGCGCTCGCGAAAGGAATCGATTATGCCGCCGAGATGGCCCCAGGACGCGTAGAGAGACAAGGGATGCGCGAGCACGGGGATTCCCCCCGACGAGCGTATCGCCGCGATCCCGTCGTCCAGGGAAATTCCGGCGCGGTCGACGTAATACGGGCGATCCTTGGCGAGATACCGGTCAAAGGCCTGCTGGCGCGTCCTGACGACGCGGGTCTCCACGAGAAACTGGGCGAAATGGGGACGGCCCACGGTACCGCCGCCGGCGATCTCCTCGACGCGTTCGAGGTCGATGTCGATCCCGCCCGAACGCATCCGCTCGGCGATCTCGGCGTTTCGCGCGTTTCGCCCGGCGATCAACCGCTTGAGGAGCTCGACGAGGCTCGAATCGGGACGCTCGATGCCGTATCCCAAGAGATGGCACTCGCCGGGTTTCCACTCGATGTCGAGCTCTATGCCGGGAACGAAGGTCATGCCGAGCTCCGCGGCGCGCGAGGCTGCCTCGGCGTTTCCGTCGACGGTATCGTGGTCGGTAAGCGCGAGAACGGAAAGGCCGCGCTCGAAGGCGTGGTCGACGAGATCCCGAGGGGAAAGGGAGCCGTCCGAGGCGGTGGAGTGGGCGTGCAAATCAATCATATAACATCCGCATAGTACCAAAAAAATGGACGCATGCACAGGTTTTGTGCTATACTGGCACATATAATGTGTTGAGGGTTAGCGATGCCGAAAGCGGTCCAGTACAAACCGAACTCCGTTGTTTACTTCGCTGGCGACGTGGACGAGCGGGTGTATCTCCTGCAAAAAGGCCGTATCGCGCTTACCTCGACAGACATCGAAACGGGCAAACAGGTAACCGAGTATATCCGTGAGGGAGAGTTTTTCGGCGTCAAGTCGGCCCTCGGACATTTTCCCCGCGAGGAAAGCGTCATGGTCCTCACCGACGCGATAGTCCTCTCCTTCACCACGACGGAATTCGAGGCCTTCGCGCAGTCGAATACGCGAATCATCATGAAGATGCTCAAGGTCTTCTCGAACCAGCTCAGACACATTCACCGGCAGATCGAGTCCCTCCTCCACAGCGAGGAGCAGACGAACCCGGACGACGGCATGTTCTCGGTCGCGAACTGTTTTTTCAAATCCCAGCAATACCGCGCGGCCTCCGAAGTGGCCGTTCGCTACCTCAAGCTCTTTCCGGCGGGCAAGCACGTCCAGGAGATGCGGCAGATATCGCAAAACACGCTCACCTCCTCGCGATCCTTCGGCGAGCGGACGGCCGAGTCGCTGGCGGGAGTTCCCGCGGGTACGAGGAAGACCGGCGGACCGGTGGGAAACGATCCGAACCTCGCCATGACGCTCGCCGAGGGTCTCGCCGGGCAGGGTAAATGGGACGAGGCCTACAAGCAATATCATTCGGTCATCGAGATCGGCGACACGCCCGTTCTCGGCAAGGCCTATGTCGGCGCGGGACAAAGCCTTTACGAACAGGAGGATTACGTGCGGTGCGTCCAGCTCCTGACGGCCTTCGTTTCCCACGACCCGAAATCCCCGCAAATGGGAGAGGTCCTCATGTACATGGGTCTGTGTTATAGGCAAATGGACCAGACCGACAAGGCGCGGGCATTCTTCGCCAAGGCCCTGTCGATGGCGGGCCCGGGACTCGTCCCGAAGCTCAAGGAATTGCACGCGGCGTGCGGGGGTTGACGCATGAGTGACGTATTCGCCGCGTTTTCGCGGTTCGCCAAGACCTTTCCCAAGGGATCGGTAATCTTCTCCGAGTTCGAGCCGGGCGACTGCTTTTACCTCATTCAGTCGGGTCGCGTGCAGCTCATCAAGATCGTGAACGGTTTCGAGAAAAACCTCGATATCCTTCAGCCGTCCGAGATTTTCGGGGAGATGGCCATACTCGAGAACTCTCCCCGTTCGGCCACGGCGATCGCCTACGACGACGTCAAGGCGCTCGAGTTCAACAAGGCGAATTTCGAGGTTCTCATGATGGGCAACCCGGCCATCGCGATGAAGCTCCTGAAGACCTTCGTGAAGCGCATTTACGCCCAAAAACGCCGTTTCATGATACTCACCGTTCCCGAAAACATGCCGCGGGTCGGCGACGTATTCCTCATGCTCGACGAAACCCAGCCGAACATCGACCGCACGACGGAGATACGACACTTCACGATCACCCTCGACGAGGTCGCGCGCTGGGCCGGCCTCCCCGTGGAGATGGTCGAGGACGAGATGCACCGGTTCATCGACCAGGGAAAGATGGAAATCTACGAAGATCGTATCGTCGTCAAGAACATCACCGAGCTCTCCCGCTACGTCAACGCCCGCCGGAGCAAGGAAGAGGCCTAGTCGGTCCCGTCGCGGGGCGATCGTACGACCGATAATTGACGCTTCTCCCCTTTTTTGCTAGTATTACCCCACGCGCCAAGATAGCTCAGTCGGCAGAGCAGCACCCTCGTAACGTGCAGGTCAAGGGTTCGATTCCCTTTCTTGGCTAGAAAAAACAACCGGTCCTTCGGGGCCGGTTGTTTTTTTTCTTGGCCAAGAAAGGGAATCGATCCGGAGCGACGTCCCGTCCATGGGGACGGGCGAGCCGCATGGATGCGGCGAGAGTCGCGCAGGCGGCCTGGAAGGAGCGCGCAGGATTGCGCGCGACTGGAGGGCGATTCCATTTCTTGGCTTAACAAAAAAAGGTCAGTCGCAAGACTGGCCTTTTTTGTTATCTCATGGCAAGAAAGGGAATCGATCCGGAGCGACATCCCCACCGATCAGGGTCTCTGCTATTCAGTAAACAGCTCAATAAGCGGCTGGTTGGGATCGGCGGGCGGCACGTCGGCGCTTTTGGTTCAAAGGCCGAAATTCTCATCATGCCAAGTATGGTAATTGTAGTTCAATCCCTTGTCTTGGCAGAGATCCAGAATGTCGCTGACCCACGACAATCCTCCTCGATCCCCTTCGAACGCCTGCCTGATGCACCCGAACTCCCCGAGATACAAAGGCACCTCGTGCCGTTCACCGAACGACACATACTTGTCCAGTTCTTCTTCCAGATATGATGTGTCCCAAATAAGGATTTCCCGGTCGGCCGTGTAAAAATCCAGCCGCAACCGTGCCCAGGCACTGGTCGGAACGGACGTTCCCTTCATCCAGCCGCTGACGGTCCAGGAGTTTCCCGGAGTCAGGATAACGCCAGTGGTTTCGTCGGTCAGCACCGCCTCAGCACCCGAACCGGTCATTATCAAACAGCCCGAGCCATTCCTTCCCTGGTCGGAAGACCAGGTTCCCGATCCCTTTACCGGTTTTGACCAGTAATACTGTTTATGGTTGATGTCGTACCTGAAAGCCACTGACCGGAGCTCGGTACCGTCGGGGGCAAATTCGGTCACGACGATATCGTCAATCAAGACGGTGCCGCCACCCAAATTGCTTCCCGAAAGGGCGATCCGGCCAGGCCGAGTCAACGTCCTTCATCGCGTCGATCCAGTCCGCGTCCTGATGAGTGAAGGCCATCGGAGCGTAAGTGTGGAACTCGTACATGACGTTCCTGTCGTTCAGCAAGAAGAAATTCATCTCGCCGTTCTGGTTCGGCGGCCAAATCGCGCAATTGGTTCAGGCTTTTTGTCACGACCGGTTCGTTGAGAAGATCCCAGCCGAGGATCGCCGGTTCGTCCGCATAACGGCTGGCGATCTCCTTCCAGAGAGCGACGAACCGTTGTCGGTTGGACGGAATATTCCACAGGGCATCTCCCGCGCCGTTGGACTGGAAGTCTCCCTGGGGGCAGTGCATATTGACGATAAGCGTGATGCCGTGCGCCTTCGCCCAGGCGATGTTCTGATCTATCCAGTCAAAGCCGCTCTGCTTGTAGGCGTACGGTGCGGCGTCGTCCTCAAAAATGCCGTAGTTGAAATAAAACCTGACGCGATTGAACCCCATGGCGGCGGCCCGTTCGTAGTCGATCTCTCCGTGGTGGTTGGCCGGCGGGTTTGCCGGATTGGCCCAAACAGTATTCCCGAAGGCCACGCCCCGAATGACGTAGGTAGTTCCGCTCCCGTCAACGATCAGCCGCCCGTCGGCGTGGTAAAAGCCGTTCTCTTCAGGCGGGATCCCCGTCGGTTCTCAGCTGAAATACCCGCTATCGTCGGGCTCATCATACTGACAAGCCATAAAAAGGGCGGCCAGCAGGATCAACGCGGTCAGTCGTGTCTTTTTCATACCGTAGAGTATACCACGATACGACGACTCAGTGGTGCGTCGGTATCTACCTGACACTAGTACCAATTGCGATTCTCCGTTTCCGGATGACGGAACCGCTTTCCATGCGGCATGATCATTCCCCTCTGTCCTTTCCCGTTTGACAATTACCCGGAACGACCCGATACTGCTAGAAATGATTTTCAGAAGACTTCCGTACGAACCGATCGCGAAGGCACGGTATCGTCGTCCACTGAAGGCGTCGAGTCCCTCGCCGTCCGTACTACGCGTTCTCAGGATACTCTCCCCGATATATCTCAAGTTTTTTCTCCGGTTTACGTCGATCGAATTGCGGGGCGTTAACGCGCGGGAACCGAACTCCCTGATCTCCGAGTGGAAAGCCTTTCAAGACGGAAAGACCCGCTTGATCCTCGCCTTTCGCCATCCGTACGGAGACGAACCGCAGGTCTTCTCGTATCTTTTTGACGTCCTCTTGAAACGACGGGCGCGGCGCGCGGGAATCTCTCTGCGGGGGCATCCGCACGCGCGGTTTATCCACGGGTACGAGGTCGCGCTCTGGGGCGGCTCGGTTCTCCGCTGGATATTGCCGCGGATCGGGGCCGTTCCCGTATACCATGTCAGGGCGGACAGCGCGGGAATCAAGAACATCCGTTCGATCATCCGATCGGGTCCGTACCCGATCGCGCTCGCCCCGGAAGGACAGGTTTCGTACCGGAGCGAAACCGTTCCGCGCCTCGAAACGGGAAGCGCGCAAATGGGTTTCTGGTGCGCCGAAGAACTCGAAAGGGAACGGCGAAATGAAGGCGTACGCATCCTTCCCTTGTCCGTCCATCACCGCTTCGATCCCCGGGACGAAAAAAAAGTCTCGAAGATGATACGCGGGATGGAACGGGCGTGCGGTATCGACACTCCCGACCTGCCAAGCATCCCTTTGCAACTGCGGCTTGAAACCATCGACGAGAAGGCGCTCTCCCTTGCGGAGGATCATTACTTTCGTACGTACGGGAAACGCGCCGAGGCCGAGGGCCGCGACGCGCGATGGGACGCCTTGCGGAAGATCGCCTTACTGGAAGGCGAGCGCGCCCTCGGAATAGCTGCGCATCCGCAAGCCGACGAAATTCAGCGCGTGTACCGGCTCAGGCAGGAATGCTGGGACAGGATATACTCGCTTGACCCCGCGCGAAAGATCGGCGCGCTCGAGCGCTCCTTCGCCGACCGCCGCGCGGGCGAGGCGTGGTTCGCGATGCGACACATGGAGTTTGTCGACATCTCCTACTATCTCGATAGCGGGTATCTTGGCGGCGAGTCCGGCCCAACCCCGTCTTTTGACCGCGTCGTCGAAACGGCGATCAACCTGCAAGATCTCATCTCCCGCTTCGCCGGGGGAAACATCTCGCATCGCGCCGGCGCGTTTAGAAAGAGGGCGATCGTCGTCGCGGGGAGCGCCATAGAGATTCGGGACCGGTTTGGCGCGTACAAGGATAACAGAAAACAGGCGGTCGAAGACGTGACCGCGGAAATGAAACGGGTCTTTCTTGAATGCGCTGAAGCGATGAAAAACGAGGAGTATGGTAATGACGCGAAAAGACGGAAAACTCCCGCTCGGAGTTAAACTGGGTTTCGGGGTGGGCGACATGGGCGGGAATCTCTTTTTCACCGCCATGGGATTCTGGTCCCTCTTTTACCTGACCGACGTCGTCGGTATCCCCGCGGCGGCCGCCGGTTTCGCGATCCTGATCGGAAAGATATGGGACGCGGTAACCGATCCCGTCATGGGATTTGTCTCCGACCGGACGCGTACCCGCTTCGGCCGCAGACGGCCGTACCTCTTGTTCGGATCGATCCCGTTGTTTCTCGCGATGTGGTGGTTCTTCTCGGCTCCGCGTTTTTCTTCCGAGTCGGCGGGCGTGGCGTGGGCGGCGCTTGTCCTGTGCGCGCTCAACACGGCCTATACGATCGTCAATATTCCCTACGGCTCCTTGACACCGGAACTGACGAAAGACTACGCCGAGCGGAATTCGCTGAACGGGTTTCGCTTCAGCTTCGCCGTTATCGGCACGATTCTTGGAGCGGCTGTCGTTCTTCCCGTCGTAGAGCTTGCCGGAAACGATACGCGATTGGGTTTTACGTATGTAGGTTTCGTTTTCGGGATCGTGATGGCCCTTTCCATGCTCGTTACCTTTCTTTCCGTGCGCGAGCGGGACCACTCCAACGACGCCCCGCTTACGGAACGGTTTTTCGAAACCTTCCTGCACGTCTTCAAGAACAAGGCGTACGTGCGTCTCCTTATCGTCTACGCGTGCAACCTGACCGGCATTACCTTCGTACAGACGATACTCGTATACTACTTCAAGTACATGTATAACAACGAGGGAAAGACGACGATCGCGATGATTTGCCTCCTGGTCACGGCAATGCTCTGTATCCCCGTCTCGGTGCTTGTCGCGAAAAAGACCGGCAAAAAAAGGCTCTATCAGATCGCCCTCGGTATCGTATCGCTCGGCTGCACGGCGATCTTCCTCTTCGGGCACGTCTTCGGACTGACCTATACGCTGATCGTGATGGTGATCGCGGGTATCGGAATCGGGTTCGCGTACGTGCCGCCCTTTTCCATGCTCCCGGACGTCATCGAGGTCGAGGCGGTACGCACCGGAAACCGAAAGGAAGGCGCGTACTACGGGATGTGGACCTTCGTCTCGAAACTCGGAATCGCGCTCGCGCCCGGCCTCGTCGGTTTGATCCTGAGCCTTTCTGGCTTCGAGCCGGACGAGGTCCAGTCGGCCGCGACCCTGTTCGCGATCCGCCTCCTCATCGGCCCTGTCCCCGTCGCCGTTCTCGTCGCGGGAATCGTCATCATAGACCGATACCCCCTCGACGAAAAGACGTACGAAAAAATACTCGCCGAAGGGAACCGCTAGACGGCGCCCAGGCTCGAGTCTATCGTCGCAAGCATCGCGTGCACGTAGCGCGCCGCGCGCGAGAGGGTTTCGGGCTCGATATGCTCGAGATCGTCGCTCACGCGGTGCCAGTGCGGCAGGTAACCTTCCTTGTTGTACCCGACGACGCAGAGGGCGTCATAGCGCCTGTACCTGAGCGGGGAAACTTCCTCCAGGATCAGCATTTCCCTGCCGGTGACGCCAAGGTCGGGGTTTTCCTTCGCCGCGCGCTCGGCGTACGAAAGGACGCCCGCGCCGGGGCGATACTCGGTAAGATAGCTGATGCCATGCCTGGTGGCGTAGGCGATGTTTCCCGTACCGACCATCTCGATATCGATCCACAGCGTCCCGTCCTTCGCCGGCGCGTGCCTGTCGAGATAAGCGATCATGCCGTGATTGCCGACTTCCTCGCAGCCGGTAAAGAGAAGCGTGACGTCGGCGTTATCGAGCGGAGAATCCTTGAGCGTCTCTGCGACACCGAGAAGAACCGACACGGCGGTCGCGTTGTCGTTCGCTCCCTCGATGGTCGGCTGGAATTCGTCGGCGGCCAAGAGAAGGGCGAAGGCGAGGAAGGACGCTCCGGCGGTCATCCACACCAAAGGTACGTTAAAGCCGAAAAGAGCAGAGGCCCAGAAATAGGCGCCCGTTCCGGCGGCGAGGACGACCACGGACGTTTCCATGGACTTCATGAGAATCGGCCATGGCGGCGGGAAGATGAACCGTTGCTTGTTGGCGTCAAGGTGCCCGACGAGATAGACATGGCCCTTCGACGTTCCTTTCGCGGGAATCGTCTTCACGACGTTCTGGCTGTTCCAGCGTTCAATAATCCGTCGAAAAAGCGGCGGCCTGCAGGAAAGCAGCTGAAAGAACGTAAGCGCGGCGAAAAAGAGGACGGCGCCGGCCGAGACCTTCCCCGCGATTCCGCAATACGCCCCGACCGGCAAGACCGCGAGGCACAGTACCGTCGTCAGAATCGCGGGAAGACCGAGCGTGGGGATTCCCTTGAACGGCTCGACCGAGGGATCGGCGAGTCCCATCCCCTTGAGGGAAGAGACCACGTACTCCGCCGCCTTCCGCTCGCCTTCTCCCGTAGGCACCCTCCTCGGAATTTCCTTGCACAGCGCGCGCATGTGCTTCATGAGACTTTCGGGCCGCAAACCCTTTGGTATCGCGTTCATTTCACTGCCTCCGATTTCTTACTGCATTGTTTAACGATCACGGCGTTTTATACGTTCAGATCGTGGGAATCTCTTCCCTGACCCTGAATATCTCGACCGCACGCTCTATGTCATGCACGGCACCGGACGTCTGGCCCGACTCGCGGTCCGCGTTTGCCGCCTCGGTCCTCGCGCTCGCGGATCTCTCCGCGATCTCCTCCGTAGCCGTGCGGACGGAAACCGAAATGTCCACGAGGCGCTTGATCTCCTCGAGGATGGTCCGGCTTCCCGCGAGCATCTCGGCCGATCCCGATCGGACCTCTTCGGTGACCTGCAGTATGTCCCTGAGGGCCTCCGACATCTGGGTCGACCCGCTTGACTGCTCGTTGATCGAGTCCTTGATTTCCCGCTCTAGATTCATGACGGCCGTCGCGGATTTCTCTATGTCCGCGAGCGAGGAACCCATACCTCCCGAGAGCTTCATGACGTCGGCAACCGACGACCTCAGGACGGCGACGCTCTCCTCGATATGCCGCGACTGGACGTTCGACGTCTCGGCAAGTTTCCTGATTTCGTCGGCGACGACCGAAAAACCGCGCCCCGCGTCTCCCGCGTGAGCCGCCTCGATCGCCGCGTTCATGGAGAGTATGTTCGTCTGCGAGGCGATCGCCTTGATCGTCTTGTTCGATTCCGCCACCGCCTCGGCCCGATCGGAAAGTTCCGTCACGATTCCCTTGAGCCTGGACATGTGTGAACCGCCAGCGTCGACTCTCTCCTTGAGCCTCGAGTATTCCTCGGTGCTCCGCTGTAGGTTTTTCGCGATTGATTCGATGTTGGCGAGCATCTCGGTGACCGCAGCGGTGCTCTCGGACACGCAGGATGACTGGGACAGCACCTTCCTGTCCTGGTTTTCGATCGTCCTGACGATTTCCTCGACGGTAGACGAGACTTCTTCCACTATCGCGGCCTCGTCGACGACCGAGGCGCGCACCGCCGCGGCGAGCGTCTCGATCTCTCCCATGGAAGCCGAGGCGCTGTCCACCGCGCGGATCATGTCGAGGCTCCTCTCGGCGGCGTTCCGCGTTTTCTGCTTTACCGTCGAGATGATCGAGTCGAGCTTTTCGACGAAGGAATCGAAGAGGTCCGACAGCTCGCCAAGTTCGTCGTCCGAAAGCCGCGGGAACTCGACTGCGAGATTACCGTCCTGCGATTTGAGGTTTCTGAGGAAGGCGATCGACGAGCGGACGGACCGCTTCATGGACCGCGAGAAAAACACCGCGACGAAGGACGCCATCACGATTCCGAGCAGGACGACGAGAAGATAGCCGAACCACAGGTCGCGGATGCGGATGTCGTGCGTGAGGCTCAGGATCAGCGGCGCGGCCATGTTGAAAAGGATCGTGAGAAAAACCGAAAATGTCGTCACGAAGGCCTTCATCCCGAGTCCGATACCGCCCGCGAGTTCAGGCGTCGGAAGTCGCGCTATTTCGGGCAGGGACAAAAAACGCGCGGTCGTGGATTCGCCGATGAAATACGCTACGGGAACGGAGGCGACACCGCCCGAAACGAGGAGCAAGTTGGCGATCAGAAGGTCCGCCGGATTATTTCCGTAGAGTACGTAAAACGGCAGGACGATTACGGCGTTCGGCACGAGAATCCAGTCGACGATCATGGCGGAAGCCAGGCGAACCGGATAGGAAAAGGCCGCGATCTTGAGAGCGGCGTCCGCCCGCGCCGTCCCCTTGAGGTACCGCTTGATTTTACCGAGGGAGGCCCTCTGGAACAGCCGGTACACGGTCATGCTGATGACGGCCTGCAGAAGGACGCATCCGGCGAAAAGCGGAATGTTGACCCGGAACATGTCCATGTAGCGGATTCCGAACAGGATCAGGGGAGGAACCGAAAGGACGTAGGCGATGGAATAAATTCTCGTCATATCGCCATTGAAGGCTTTCAAAACGGCCGCTTTCATGTCTTCCTCCGACTGGAAAACCGTTGTTCCGATGCTACGCAAAAAAGTACCGACACAGCCGGCCACGTTTCCATATTCCGGCCGTTTTATTGCGCTGTCAAGCGGATTTCCCGAACGAACGGCGAAAGCGGATTCCGCGCCGACACGGAACGTTTTTTCTTGGTCCGACGCGTGCTTGTACTGTATACTATGCGCAGGGCCCGTCCGTAGGGGCGGTTGCCGAAACGCCCGGACACGCCGGGTTACGATAAACGGAGACACCCATGCGCACGCTCAAAAACATCATGTTGGCCGCCATTCTCGTCGCCTTCATCATGCCCCTTCCGCTCGCGGGTCAGTCGAAGGGAACCATATTGATCGCCTCGGAAAAGACCGGCTTCAAGGAAGCGCTCGTGGCGGAACTCGAGTCGCTACTGACCGGCGCGGGCTACGCCGTGGTGAAGGTGAAGCATCCCAAAGGCGGTCTTGACGGATACAATGCCTCGGACTACGCGGCAGTCTTCATCACGAACTCGGGAGTCAACTCGAAGGTGCGCCCCTGGGTAACCGAGTGGATCGAAAGGAACCGCGCCTCCAACGCGTATATCCTCCTTCACACGACGCAGATCCGCGACTGGAAGGTGGAAACGCCCGTCGACGCGGTGACGAGCGCGTCCGCCAAAAAGGAAGTTAAAAATCTCGCCCGTGAGTATTTCGCGCGGATAACGGAAAGACTCGAAAGAACCGGTACGGCGCGATGAAAGAAGTCCGGAAGAACGCGATCATCGTCGCGGCGACGGTGCTCTACCCGCTCGCGTCGGTCGCCCTGTTCTTCCAGGGCAACTGGTATAGTTTTTTCCACAGTTACTCGCTCGCGATGTTTTTCGGGCTTGTCAGCTATTGTTACTTCGCCGTCGCGCTGGTGCTCGGATCGCGCGTCAGGGCGCTCGACCGGGCGTTCGGCCACGACCGGATACTCGTCATGCACGGAATAATCGCCGGCCTCGCGCTCGGAAGCGCCATACCGCATGCCGTACTGAAAAAGGCGTACTTCGCCGAGGACACCGTCCAGTCGGTCCTCGGCTCGATCGGGCTCGCGCTCTTCCTGATCGTGATCCTCATGACCGTCCTCCTGATGCTGGAAACCCCGCTCGACCGCACGCCGCCCTTTTCGTCAATCACGCGGTTTATGAAACGAAGCGCGCGCGCGGACTATACCCTGCTCAAGCTCCTCCATAATTTCGCGGCGCCCGCTTTCGCGCTCGTCGTGATCCACGTTCTGCTCGCCTCCCCCGTGCGGGAAACCGCCGGAAAAACGGCATTCGCCGCCGTCACGGGGCTTTTCGCCGTTCTCTTTTACGTCTATCACAAGATCGCCCGGCCGCTCCTTGCCCTCAGAAACGCACACACAGTCACCTCCGTCAGGCGCCTCGCCGACGGCATCACCGAGATCGGGCTGACGTCGCGACGGGGACGGACAATCCGGCACGAAGCCGGGCAGTTCGCGTTCATCCGGTTTCTCGACCGGTCGTGCGGTTTCGGCGAGCACCCCTTCACGATCAGCAGCCCGCCGTCGTCGCCTACTACGACGTTCACGGTCAAGGCGCTCGGGGACTTTACGGCGAGACTCTCCTCGCTCAAGGTAGGAGTGACATGCCTCGTCGACGGTCCCTACGGCCTGTTCCGTCCCGATGACGGGGACCGTGAAATCGTCTTCGTCGCGGGGGGCATCGGGATCACTCCCTTCCTTTCGATTCTTCGCGATTTCGCGGAGAGGTCGCGCGCGGGCGCGGTGACGCTTCTCTGGTCGGTACGCCGCAGGGACGAGGCCTTCGCGGCGGCGGAATTGCGCGCGATCTCAGGGCGCTTGCCGGACTTCGTCTATCGCGTCTTCGTGACGGGAGAGTCCTCGTTCGAAGGCGACGCTCCCGACGGCCGGATCGACGCCGACGCGATCGGCGAGACGCTCGCGCGCTTCGAATCGCCGCGGGCGACAAAGGCTTTTATTTGCGGCCCCGACGCGTTCAGACGCTCCATTCAAACCCATTTGACCGACGCGGGAATTCCCGAAGGCAACGTCTCGTACGAGGCGTTTTCCTGGTAGGTACGAAACGACATATCACGGAGGTACGAGGATGATCGCCCTGAAAGTTCGAACCAAACAGATTATCGCCTTTATCGGCATGACGCTGGTCCTGTCGGTCGTGATGGGTCTCTTCTCGTTTCTCGGGTCGTCGCGGATCCTGAACGAAGAGGTCGAAAGGACGCTCTTGACCGAGGTTGACCACCTGGCCGACGCGTATTCATCCTGGATCGACCTGCAACTCGCGCAACTCCAGACGATCGCCGCAGTAGCGGACTTCTCCTCGTACGACCGAGATCTGTACGCGATCCTCGATTCGGAGGCGAAACGACTCGGTTTCAATTCCATGTCTCCCGCGGATCTCGACGGGATACTCTACCTCGCTAACGGACGAACGGCGAACCTCTCAGGAAGGGCGTACTTGCAAAGGGTGTTGAGGGAGCGCGCCCCGGCAGTTTCCGATCCCGTATTCAGCGCCGTCGCGGGGGAAGAAAACCTTTTGACGGTACTGTTCGCGGTCCCCATCGTCAGGGACGGAACGTTGCGTGGGGCTCTCATAGGCCAACGCAATGCGGAGTTCCTGAGCAAACGGCTGTTGGAGTCAAACTACGGGAAGGGATCGGAGGCCTTCATTCTCGGCGCGACCGGAAAACCGATCGCTCACACCGATCAGGACCAGGTTTCGCAGGGCGTAAACGTCCTGGAGAAGGCGAAAGAAGACGCGTCGCTCCTGCCGCTCGCTTCAATAATAACGCGGATGACCGAGGGAAAACGCGCGATAGAGTCGTACACGATCAACGAAGAAAAGAAGTTTCTCGCGTACGCGCCGATCGGCGAATACGCCTGGAGCGCGGCGATATCGCTTCCGGCGGATACCATCATGGCGCCGTTGCGGAGCCTTTCGCGGAATTTCATAACGCTCGCGGCGCTCAGCGTCGTGCTGGGAATCATACTCGCCGTCGCGCTCGGCTCGGCTTTCGCGAAACCCCTGGGAATACTCGCGCGGTCCTTCCGCGAGATATCGCAAGGGGACGCGGACCTCACGAAGCGCATTTCCATGCGACGGGCCGACGAGATCGGCGCGCTGGTCGACGGTTTCAACGGGTTCGTCGAGAAACTGCGGGGGATGATCGCGAGGTTGCAGGGAACGCAAAGGACGCTCGGGGCGATCGGGGATGATCTCGCGTCCAGTTCCAGCGAGTCGGCGGCGGCCATCGCGCAGATACTGGCGAATATCGACGGAGTACGCAAACAGACCGCCTTTCAGGCTTCTTCCGTGGACAAGATGTCCGCCGCCATGGATTCGGTAGCGAGCGGGGCCGAGCGGTTGGACGCGCTTATAGAAACGCAGGTCGCCGGCAGCGTCGAGGCCTCGGCTTCGGTCGAGCAGATGATAGGGAACATCGCCTCGGTAACCGCCTCGGTCGACAAGATGGCGCAGCGCTTCGAGACGCTCATGAAGGAGTCGCAGGAAGGCCGCGTAAAACAGGAAGCGGTCGACGCTCGCGTCAAGGAAATCTCGAAACAGTCAGAACAGCTCCTGGACGCGAACGCGGCGATCACCGGAATAGCCGCGCAGACGAACCTCCTCGCGATGAACGCCGCGATTGAGGCGGCGCACGCGGGCGAGGCGGGAAAGGGATTCTCGGTCGTCGCCGACGAAATCCGACGCCTCTCGGAAACATCGGCGGAGCAATCGCGTAAGATAGGAACCGAGCTGACGCGCATCAAGACGGGTATCGCCGAGGTCGTCGACGTGTCCCACGAATCGGAAACGGCGTTTTCCTCGCTCAACTCCGGGATCGAGCGGACGGGAGCGCTGGTCAAGGAGATCGAAGGAGCGATGTCCGAGCAAAAGGAGGGATCGCGTCAGATACTCGAGGCCCTGCGCGACATGAGCGAAGCCTCGTCGGGCGTCAAGGACAAGGCTTCCGAGATGAAACGGGAAACGAAAAAGGCGCTCGAGGCGATGAAAGAAGTCTCCGAGGCCTCCTCCACGATAGCCGGCAGCATGGACGAGATGAGCCTCGGCTCCGAGGAGATAAACCAGTCGGCGCAAACACTGGCGAATCTCGCGGGCAAGACGAACGACAGCATACGGGAAATGGAGTCGGTAATAGGAAAGTTCAGGACGTAGCCGTCACCGGCGTACGGGATCAGATAACGTCAAGTCGAACGATTCGCCGTTATCGACGACCGAAACGCGATGCGGTATTGCGTCCCGCTGGCCTTCCGTCGCGTCGACCGATACGTCATCGGTCTCATAGAAAACCTCGAGGATGTCCTCATCCGCGTTTCCGTCCTCTCCCCGCCCGGTATCGATTTGACGCAGGGAAAACCGCATTTCCCCGAACGGTCGCGCGAGCCATTCGTATTCGCCGCGGGCGATTCGCTCGTACGTCAACCACGTTCGTTCGCGGTCATCGTCATCTCGCGTGACGAAAGGCCTTTCGTCACGGGCTTCGTCGGGAGCTTCTGGATTTTCGGGGGGATCCGAGGTCCCGCCGGATCCGCCGGTCAAATACCAGCCGCAGAAGGCCTCGAGCGAGGGATCGACGATACGCATGGTCCGAGGAGAACCGCGGTACACGACCTCGGCCGTTCGAGCGGGATATTCTTCGATCGAGGAAATCTCGATCGCGAGGTGATCGACCGAGATCGAGCATCCCCTGCCCGCGTCATCGCCGAGCACGACCGACGAATCGACCTCGATCGAAAGCGAGAGGGAGAATTCAGCCGAACAGGGCATGATAAACGATACGGTCAGTTCGCGTCCGACGGTCTCGAGAAACACGGGCAACAACGCCGTTCTCGAGAACTCGACGGCGACCGAAATGAGGACGACGGCGTCCTCGGCGGAGGAATCGACCATGGCGTACAGCGTTCCGTATCCGTCGCCGAATTTTCCGCGGATCGTCTCTTCTATTATCCCGGAAAACAGCTCGTAATACAGGTCACCGTCGCCCGACAGATACTCGCTCAGGCGGTCGTCGCACGAAAGCATCCCCGCGAAATCGTCAAGCACGAGGCCGTCGGCGTCATGGTCGATCGATCCCGTGCGGAACGCCGCGCGCGGCCGCGTCGCGACGAGCGAGTCGGCGATACCGGTCAATCCGGGCGCGGAGTCGTTCGCGAACGATTGTCCCATGAGGATTGCGAGCAGGCACGCGACGCGTATCCGTCTCACGTGCTTTTCTTGCCGCGCAACTTTTGCACGTCGATATACAGGGCCATGAACTGACCGGGTTCCGTCGAATAGACCCTCGCCTCGTAGTACTTGTCGAACTCCGCGGCATAGTGCGTAATCGTCTCGGGTTTTCCGGTCAAGGCGACCCGGCCGAACGTTTCCACCCAGACCGACTCGGTTTTAGGAAAAAGCTCCAGCGCCGTTTTTCCTATCAGATATTCCTTCTTCATTCCGACACGCCTGAGAAAATTCCCGTCAGCGTCCAGAAAGCGGTAATCCACCGGCTTCCCCTCGTCGTCGCAAATGATCTCGTGCAAAACGAAGGCGTCTACGTTATCCTCGAAGCGACCTTCGGTTTCAATCAGTCGACTGTGTTCCTCGAAGTCAACGAGCAGGCGTCGCAATGCACGGTCGAGCTCTTCGATGCCGGCATCCCTCGAAACGAGGGCGTATCGCCAATTCCGGCTTATTTGCTCATCGAACGAGTCGTCGTGAAACAAGGGAATGAATACTATCGGAACGTTGAGGGAATCCAGACTACCGTCGTTCAGATACACGCCGTACGCCACGGGATCGACGGATGCCACGGCCAAGTCCGTTCTTTTGCCCTCGGAAAACAAGACCTTGAGGGCGTCCATCTCCTTCGACGCGTATTCCACGATATATCCGATACGCCGCAAGTCTTCGACCATTGCGAGATCCCCGGAAGGATCGGTGCCTACGTATAATAAGGTATACTTCGAAGGACTCATTCCCGGAACCTCCCGACGTTACACCCTCTGTATGAATAGGCCCCGAGCGTCCGTGAACCTGTCGGTGATGATGAGTACGAGATCGATGATGGTCCATACGCCGAACCCGCCAAGCGTCAGGAGCATGAGAAGCCCCGTCCCGATCTTGCCAACGTAAAACCGGTGTACGCCGAGCGATCCGAGGAACAGGCACAAAAGGAGGATCGCAAGCCAGTTCGACGAGATATCGGAGACGATCGGAGCCGGCCGCTGGCGCACGCCGCATTTCAGGCAAATCTCCGCCTCTTTCTTGACGATCGCGCCGCATGACCGACAAAACGCCTCGTCGACGCCTTTTTCCCTTCCTTCTGTCATGTAAGTGTTTCCCCTTAGTTCCGAGTATAGCACGGAATTAGAGAAAACACATTTTTCTTCGTTCGCGGTTCTAAAGGAAAGACGATACCACGCGCGTTGTCGACTTGCGAAAAAAAAGCGACCGCCGTTACGGCGGTCGCTTGAGGATGCGTTACGATACGTCTCTCGTGTCAAGCCTTGGAAAGCGCCTGCTCGATATCGGCGATGATGTCGTCGATATGCTCTATGCCGACCGAAAGACGCACGAGATCGGGAGGGAGACCCGCGTCGAGCTGTTCCTTGTCGGTCAGCTGCGAGTGCGTCGTGCTCGCCGAATGTATGGCGAGGCTCTTGGCGTCGCCGACGTTCGCGAGATTGGAGAAGAGGGAAAGGGAATCGATGAACCGCTGCCCCTTGTCCCTGCCGCTCGTCTTTCCGTCCGGCTTGATCCCGAATACGACCATTCCTCCGAAGCCGTTTTTAAACTGCCTCGAGGCGACCGCGTAAGAGGGGTCGGAGGCGAGCCCCGGATACCGCACCCATGCCACCTTCGGGTTACGCGAAAGCCACTCGGCTACCTTGAAGGCGTTCTCGTTGTGCCGGGCCATTCTGAGCGGAAGGGTCTCGAGGCCCTGCAGGAATATCCAGGAATTGTCGGGCGAAAGGCAGGCCCCGAGGTTCCGCAAGGGACCCGTCCTGAACCGCAAGGCGAAGGCGACGGGCCTCAAGGGATCGGGAAGGTCGATCGCCCAGCGGAGGCCGTGGTACGCGGGATCGCTCTCCGTCAGCAGGGGCACGTTGCCGCCCTTCCAGTCGAACTTTCCCGAATCGATCACCACGCCGCCTATCCCCGCGCCGTGTCCGCCGATCCACTTGCTGAGGCTGTGGATGACGATGTCGGCTCCGTCCTCTATCGGACGGTAGTTGCTCGGCGGCGTGAAGGTAGAATCCACGACGAGCGGGATGCCCTTCTCGTGCGCTATCTTCGCGATCGCCTTGACGTCCACGACGTCAAGCGCCGGATTCCCGATCGTTTCGACGAAGAGAAAGCGCGTCTTGTCGGTGATGGCGGCGCGGAAGTTTTCCGGGTCGAGGGCGTCGACGAGCTTCACGTTTATTCCCTGATCCTTCAGGAGGACGGTAAACATGGTATACGTGCCGCCGTAGAGGTTTCTCGCCGCGACGATCTCGTCTCCCGCTCGCGCGAGCGTCAGCGCGGTGTAGTGGATCGCCGCCGTGCCCGACGAGGTAACTACCGCCGCCGCCCCTCCCTCGAGCATCGCGAGCCGGTTTTCCAGGATCTGACCGGTCGGGTCCCCCAGGCGGGTGTAGATGAACCCGAGTTCCTTGAGGGCGAAGAGATTCGCGCCGTGCTCGGCCGAATCGAAGTTGTACGCCGTGGTGCGCCAGACCGGCACCCCGCGGGCCTTCGTGGTCGGATCCGGAGTCTGCCCCCCGTGAACCGCCAACGTCTCGAAGCGAAACGTGTTTGCCATTCCTTTTTCCCCCATGTCAACGCTCATGTATCACGCGTGCCGAATCCGGCCGCACCCTCGATCTCCCATCACTCGTCCCAGAGCCACGTGGAAAGATACCGCTCTCCCGAATCGGGAAGGACGACGACGATCGTCTTTCCCGCGTTCTCGGGCCGCTTCGCGACGGTTAACGCCGCCTCGAGCGCGGACCCGGAGGAAATGCCGACGAGGATTCCCTCTTCCCGCGCGGCGCGCCGCGCCGTCGTGCCCGCTTTCACGTCATCCGTCTGGTAGATCTCGTCTACCACCGAGGTATTGAGGACTCCCGGCACGAAGCCCGCGCCGATTCCCTGAATCTTGTGCGGACCGGGAGCCCCGCCGGAAAGCACCGGGGAAGCGGCCGGTTCTACCGCGATAACCTTGACGGACGGCTTCTTCGACTTGAGATATTCACCCGCGCCGGTAATGGTACCTCCGGTTCCGACGCCCGCGATCAGTATGTCCACAGCGCCGTCGGTATCGTCCCATATCTCCGGCCCCGTCGTTTTCCGGTGAATCTCCGAATTCGCCGGGTTGTTGAACTGCTGGGGCATGAAGGAATTCGGCGTTTGCGCGGCGAGTTCCTCCGCCCTGGCTATCGCCCCCTTCATTCCCTTGGCTCCTTCCGTCAGGACAAGTTCGGCACCGTACGCGGCAAGGAGTTTTCGCCGCTCGACGCTCATGGTCTCGGGCATGGTCAGGATAATACGGTAGCCCTTGACGGCGGCCACCGCGGCGAGGCCGATGCCGGTATTGCCGCTCGTCGGCTCGATAATCACGGTATCCTTATTGATACGTCCGTCCCGCTCGGCCGACTCGATGAGGGCGAGGCCGATACGGTCCTTCACGCTCGAGAAGGGATTGAAGCTTTCAAGCTTCGCGTAAATAGTCGCTCCTCCCTCGTTGAGTCGGGCTATCTTGACCAGCGGGGTTTTTCCGATCAGATCGGTAATCCTTTCAACTCGCGCCATATCTACCTCCATATTTCTTCGCTTCGCTATATCATACTATTTCTATGTTATTTATATATATAATTTCCGATCAAACTTGTCAAGCTTTTTATGTATTATTATTAGCGTTTTACTAGGCTATAAAAAAAAAACAGAAACTGCTTAGATATAGTACATATAGGACTCGTCCGGATCGACAGTCCCGATAATGGAAGCTACGGTTATGCCGTCAACAACGGCCGCGACACGCTCGTTCAGACGATCATACACGACACGTCTGATACAACGCCGAAGCGCGTTCTCGCTTTCGCCGGGTCTGAGGGGATCGACAAGGAACATGTCTCCCTCGAGATCTCGAAGGGCGTCGCCTATACCTATGGAAGAGGGATTTCTCGCGAGGGTATACCCGCCGGAAGCGCCCTTGACGGAACGGATATACCCGCAGCGGCGTAGGATTACCGCCACCTGCTCGAGATATCGGGCGGAGATCGCTTGCCGCTCGGCGACGCTCGCGAGGGACACGTGCGGCTCGTTGGCATGCTCGGCGAGATCGATCAGGAGGCGGATCCCGTATCGCCCGCGTGTCGACAATTTCATAGCACGTACCCCTTCTCCGCCATCAACTCCGTTTCGTACTCCCGGGCGAGATCCGCGAGGGTTATCGAATCGACGAAACCGCTTATCTCGCGATAGAGATGGGACCAGGTATGGCGCGTTATACAGGCAGCCTCGGACGGACAGGTTCCCGACGAAAGGCAGGCGACGGGCTCGAGCGTCCCTTCAACGGCCCGTAGTACGTCCCCCACGGTAATCTCGGCCGGATCACGACCGACCACATAGCCCCCGCGGGCCCCCCGAATTCCCTGAATGATTCCCTCTTTTTTCAACCCGATAAAGAGTTGCTCGAGATACCCGTCGGAAATACCGGTTGCGGCCGAAATGGCCCGTATACTCGCGAAGTCTCCCGAGGGAAGCGAGGCCAAATAGAGCAGGGCCTCAAGGGAATATTGTCCCCTCGTGGATATCCTCATAAAAACTCCTAGTAAAATCGGCGTCTTTCTAAAGATAAACCCGCGAGAGCCCGCGGTCAAGCGCGACGGAACGCCCGCGCGAATTCGATTGCCCCACACCACGTTCCATAAGTAGCATTGGGCGAGGGAGGAAAACGCCATGAAACGAATAATCGCCATCATACCGATTGCTTTTTCAGCGTGCGTCGCCGCTTCCTCGGTCTTTGGAACGGAGAAAGGCGACGTCGCCGAGCGGCGCGTCGGCACGGTTCCTTCGGAGATCGGAGCGCTTTCCCTTACCAGGATCGTGTCGGGATTGCATCATCCCTGGTCGTTCGCCTTTTTGCCCGACGGCGACTTCCTCGTGACGGAACGCCGGGGAAACCTGCTTCGCGTCGGAAACGGCCGGGTGACGCGCGTTTCGGGCGTGCCGGAGGTGGCGGCGGGCGGACAAGGCGGCCTCCTCGACATCGCCCTCGGACCTGATTTCGCGCGACGGGGAACCGTCTTTCTGACCTATTCCGCGGGCGACCAGTCGGCCAGGGGGACGGCGGTCGCGCGCGCGCGGCTCGACGGAACGAACCTCGGGGACCTCCGGGTTATCTGGGAGATGTCGAAGAAAACGGGCGCGGGACAGCACTTCGGTTCGCGAATCGCCGTACTTCCCGACGCGACGCTCCTATTCAGCGTAGGCGACCGGGGCTCGGCGGAACGGGCACAGGATCTTTCGGACGAGGCGGGAAAGATACACCGCGTCAACGCGGACGGATCGATTCCCCGCGACAATCCCTTCGCAACGACGCCCGGCGCCCTGCCCTCGGTGTACAGTTACGGTCACCGGAACGTCCAGGGACTCGCGGTCGATCCGTCGGGCGGTACCGTCTGGGCGACCGAGCACGGGCCGCAAGGAGGAGACGAGCTCAACCTCATCCTTCCCGGAAAAAATTACGGATGGCCCGTCGTCACGTACGGCAGACACTACGGTTCGGGCGCGGCGATCGGCGAGGGCGTATCGAAGCGGGGGATCGAAGGACCGCTCCTGCAGTGGACGCCGTCCATCGCCCCCTCGGGGCTCGTACTGCATTCCGGAACCGGCGTTCCCGCGTGGAAAGGAAGCCTCTTCTCGGGAAACCTCGCCGGACAACGGCTCGTTCGCTTGACGGTCGATACTCGCCGGGCAGTGTCCGTCGAGACGCTTCTCTCGGGCGCCGTCGGGCGCATACGCGACGTACGCGAGGGCCCGGACGGCGCGGTCTACCTTCTGACCGACTCCGCCGACGGGGCCCTGTATCGCCTCGCGCCTAGTTCACCGTAGGTACGGTTGCGGCCTCGGGGTTTTCTTTCTTGTATCGCTTCACGCAGTCGTCGCAAAGATCGGTGATGTTCTGGTTCGACTTCGCGTCGGCGACCGTTCCCGGCGAGCCGGTACCCGCTTCCCTGTCCTTGATGTGAAAGCAGTCCTTGAAGAGGTGATAGCTTCCGCCCTTCGTCGTCCAGTGCACGATGTTCTGACCCGTAAGGTCGGTAACCTGTTTCGTCTCTTCGGTATATTTCTCGATTGACGCGGGATCGAGATCGACGCCCAGAATCGCGGCGCCGAGAAGGGCTACGATGGCGATCGCGCCGATGATTCCCTTCTGCTTGCCGTCGAGCTTCTTGCTCTTGAAAACGACCACGATCACGGGAAGGAACGCGATGACGGCGATAATCACTCCGAGCTGATTCTGCACGAAGAACCGGACGGTATCCTTCTCCGAGGCCGGGTCGAGACGGTTCGCCTTTTTCCACAGGAGCGTGCCCGCGACGACGAATACGAGATCGAGAACGATAAGAACGATAAGCCACGCCATGAGGTTATCGCCCATGAACTTCGGCATTACCTCGCCCTTGACGAGCAGCAGGATCGCGAGCGCTTCGAACGCGATGGCGACGACCCATGACAGGATCGCGACAAGCCTGAAACTCCCCGCCTTCTTCTTCGCTTCGGGACTCGCGGTCCAACCGGCCGCGGTCGTATCCGATTTGCTTGCTTTCTTCTCAGCCATGTATTTCCTCCTGAACGCGCGGCGATGATCGAACCGCGCGATTCCGGTTGTGCCGGAACGCTCATTATCGAGTCGGCGCCGTCCTTTGTCAATGATAAAGGGAAAGCCGATTCTTCGTATTGACAGAAACGGATATCGGCGCGACCCTGTAGTCAGACCGTATCGTCTGGAGGAATCATGGGAATTCTGGAATCGCTCGCTTCCGAGTTTTTGGGTGGAAGCACGAAAGGGAAAAAAGGAAAAAAGACGACTAAGGCGAGCGCCGCCCGGGGTGCGCAAGGGTCACAACTCGCGGAGGCCGTATTCGACATCGTACTCAGGGTCGGAGTTCCCAAGCTGATCGAGATGTTCAAGGACGCCGGCCTCGAAAAAAAGGTGCTATCGTGGATTCAACCGGGAAAAAACCAGTCGATTACGGCAGCCCAAATCAAGAAGGTCCTCGGCTCTCCCCTTATCAACGAGCTGGTCAAAAAAACCGGCATGACGTCCTCGTCCGTAGCATCGGGCCTCGCGAAAAGCCTTCCGATGATAATCGACGCCCTGACGCCGGACGGCGACACCGACGACGCGCACGTCAAGAAGGCGTCGGGCGATCTCGACCTCGGGGAAATCGGAAGCCTCCTCGGGGCGTTTCTGAAATAATCGTATCAAACGGAGTCGCCGGCCGAAACCGGCGACTCGTCACCTAATTCCGCATCTTCATCGTCACCGTGTAGTCGGTAGCGGTCCAGTCCGGATCGATCTTCATGACGAGATCGAGATCGGATACGCCCTTGGTAAAGACGTACTTTCGTTCGGTTTCCTCGCAGGTAAAGGAGATACTCGCCTCCGAAACGCCGACGTTTACCTTGAAGTCCGTGATCTTGTTCTTGAAATCGAAGATGACGTTCCCCGCCGTATCGAGCAGGCGAATACTGTCGGCGCCGAACTCCCACACCGCGTCCCAATTCTTGTCGACCCATTTCCCCTTGGGAAACTTGCCGAGATCGATCGAGTCGGCGGAAACGAGGGCCGAGGCTACCAAAAGAAACGCGAGGGCCACAAGAAATCTTTTCATTTCATTCCTCCGGAAAAAGTTACTGTATAAAGTATAGTCATCGCGAGATATAAATGCAAACGCGACCCCGCGCGGTTTCCATGATACACTGCGAATATCCGAAATGGAGGAGACATCATGAAAACGGCTTTCACGGAACAGTACGGACACTTATGGAGGACCTTCTAGAGGATCGTCCGCGATTTTCGCGATCCCTTCTGGACCGAAAGCGGGTATGGTCTGACCACGCCCGCGCGCCTCGCGTATCATATAATAGAAAGCACGAGATTCTACATCAGCGACGGGGAGCCGATTGTCTTCCTCAACGGACTATCCACGACCGTAAGGAACATGGATCTTCCGCGGGAGAACCTGCCGGGCCGCGACGACGTCCTCGATCTCATCGGGAGCATGCGGGCGAAAACGGATCGATGGATACGGACGATGGATATCGATGACGCAAACGCCGATTTTCCCTGGGCGGGGACCACGATGGGCGGCGTCGCCCTCTTCTTGATCCGTCACGGCCAGTACCATCTCGGCGAGATGGACGCGCTTCTCAACGAGCAGGAAAGGGGCGCGGCCCGCGACCATTACGCCGAATCGGTTCAAACCGGGACATAGCGGCGCGAGCGTCCAAACCCCGTCCTTCCTCATTAATCTACTCTGAACCGTTTTCACACCCTTTCGTAACGAGTTTCTCACGCGGTAACGCTAGGATCGCGCCATGATGACACGGCTCAGAAGGACGAGGATTCTCGTCGAAGGGGACGAAGGCCTGGCGCGTTCGCTCGCCGGCGAGATCGAGCGCGGGCACCGGGTAACCGCGCTCGAGAACGCGAACGAGGGGCTCGCGATGATCCGCATGCGCGAGAGCGCGCGGAACTCGGTGTACAACCTCGGCGAGGCGCTCGTAACCGAGGCGAAGGCGATCGTGGCCGGAACCGTCGGGATCGGGATAGTCGCGGGCAGGAAGCCCGAGCTCGCGACGAACCTCGCGATCGTCGACGCGGCGTACGCGGCGCGTCTTCCCGAGACCGAGGCCTGGAGCGGGCGACTGATCGCGGAAGAGCGTACGATAGAGGAACGGATCGCGCGGGAGAACCGCGCGATTTCGCGCACCCGCGTGTCGTTCGAGACGATGGACAGGCCGGAGGCGTGACCGATGACGATTGACCGCGTGCACGACCTTCAATCCGCCTTCCGCAAGCTGATCTCGGCCCACGCGCGACCGGGAACGATCGTCAACCTCGGTCCCGAAGCGGGAAAGATAGGGGACGACGCGGGATTCGCGCCGGAATTCCTCCTCATCGCCCTGACGCTCCTCGACGGCGAGACGGCCTTCGCGGTCAGTTCTGGCGACCCCGACGCCTTCGCGACCGCGGTTTCCGCGCTGACCTACGCGCCCCGGGGAACGGTCGAGACCGCGGCCTTCGTGTTCGTTCCGGACGCGGACGCGGACACGAACGCCGTCATCGGATCGTGCTCGCCCGGTACCCTGCTCGATCCGCATCTCGGCTCGACCGTCATACTCGGCGCGCGGGACATACTCGGCGCGGGGGACGTTCACGACGCGGAAAGCCTGTCGCTCAGGGGTCCCGGCATCCGCGGCAGCGCCGAATGCGCCGTGGTCCGCGGAGGCGAATGGCTCGCCGGCCGCAACGCGAAAAACGCGGAATACCCGCTCGGAGTCGACGTCATCTTCGTCACGCCTGCCGGAAAGGCGGTCGCCTTCCCACGAACGACGATCATAACGGAAAAACGGGGAGGCTCCTGATGGCGTACGTCGCGGTTCGCGGGGGAAGAAAGGCGATAGACGAATCCCTCGAGCGCCTGAAACTGGCCCGGCTCAAGGGAGGAACCTCGATACCGGTCCGCTCCATCGAGAACGGGCTTCGCCAGTTGATAGACCAGGTCATGGCGGAGGGGAGTCTTTACGACGCGGAGCTCGCCTCAGTCGCGATCAAGCAGGCCGAGGGAAGCCCCGAAGAGGCCGTATTTCTCCTGAGGGCGTTCCGGTCGACCCTGCCGAGAAAGCGGTATACCCGTACGGTCGACCCGGAAACGATGCGGGTAGAACGCCGGATATCGGCGTGTTTCAAGGACGTCCCCGGCGGACAGATACTCGGCGCCTCCACGGACTACGCGCATCGGCTCATCGATTTCTCCCTCTGCGGGGAGACGGACGAATCGGCCCGCGAATGGACGGCGGCGTGGGAGTCCCGCATGGACGACGACTCCGAACCGCGCGGAGCGGAAGCTGGTTGCGCGGAAGCGTGTTGCGCGGAGACAGGCGGCGCGTCGGCGCGACTGCCGAAGGTGCTCGAGTATCTCCGTCGCGAGGGACTGCTACCCGATCGGCCGCGGCGCGACGACGAGCCCGCGGACATTACGATGAAGGGCCTTTCCTTCCCGACCACGAGGGCCGAGCGGCTACAAATCCTCGCGCGCGGGCAAACGGGCGCCGTCACGGCGCTCGGCTACGCCGCCCTCCGCGGCTACGGCCTCGCCCACCCCACCGTCGGGGAGCTCAGGGTCGGCATGATCCCGCTCGTGGTAGACTCCCCCGCCGAAGGCGGGAAAGACGCGGATGAAGGCGACGGGTACTACGTCGGCGAAGTCCGCGTGACCGAGGTCGAATCGCTCATACCCGTTCCGGTCGAGCGGGGACGCGGCAAGACGGAAATCGAATTCGAAATCGGGTACGGCGTCACCTTCGGGCAGAACGAGACCAAAGCGATAGCGATGAGCATCCTCGACTACTGCCTCGAGACGGGAGACGCGCGGTTCCCCACGCACGACGAGGAGTTCGTCCTGTACCACGTCGACTCCGTCGAGTCGACCGGGTTCATCTCGCATCTCAAGCTGCCCCACTACGTGACGTTCCAGGCGAAACTCGACGGGGTCAGGAAAGCGCGGGGAGGGAAAGGGACATGAACGAACGGACGCACTTCGCCTTCTTCGACGAGGGATCGAAGCGGGAAATCAGGAGGGCTATCCTGAAGGCGATCGCGATACCGGGATATCAGGTTCCCTTCGCGTCGCGCGAGATGCCCATCGCGCGCGGCTGGGGAACCGGCGGACTCCAGCTGACGCTCTCGCTCGTCGGCAGGGACGACGTGCTCAAGGTCATAGACCAGGGCTGCGACGAGTCGGTCAACGCGGTCAACATAAAAAAACTAGTCGTCGACACGACCGGTATACGGATTACCGACCGTACGGAAGAGGCGACGCTCATACAGAGCAGGCATCGCGTGCCTGAAAAGCCGCTCTCAGCGAACCAGATTCTCGTCCTGCAAGTCCCGATGCCGGAACCCTTGCGGAACATCGAGCCGAGCGAGCGCGTCACGAAGCGTCTCCATTCCGAGCGCGACTACAGCGGCGCGTATCTCATGCTGTTCGAGGAGATAATGCGCTACGGAACGATGGCGACGGGAGCCGACCACCCCGTCCTCGTGCGTGACCGGTATGTCATGTCGCCGAGTCCCATACCGAAATTCGACAACCCGAAGCTCGACGGGGGAGAGGCGCTTATCCTGCTCGGCGCCGGCCGCGAAAAGCGGATTTACGCGGTGCCGCCGCACACGCGCGCCGTCTCGCTCGACTTCGATGACCATCCGTTCAAACCGGAATCATTTCCCGGAAAGCGGTGCGCGCTGTGCGGAGCCGAGGGGGTGTTCCTCGACGAGACGGAAAATCCCGAGACGGGAGAATCCGAATACCGGTGCAACGACTCGGACTGGTGCCTTTCGCGGCTCAACGGACCGGAGGCCACGCATGGATGAGCGACCGATACTTTCCGTCAGGGACCTCGTGAAGCGGTACGGACCCGGATGCCCGCTGTGCGCGGAGAAAACGGAACGGAACTACTGCACCGAGTGCGGGACCGTGCACGCCCTCGGCGGCGTCAGCTTCGAAGTGTGCGAGGGCGAGATACTGGGAATTGTCGGCGAGTCTGGAAGCGGCAAGTCGACCCTCATGCAATGCGTGTACCTCGACCAGGAAGCGAGCTCGGGCGGGATTTTCCTCGACGCCTACCGGGGCGGAACGGAGAACATACTGAACGTGTCCGGCCAGGAAAAACGCTATATCAGAAACCATCTCTTCGGGAAGGTATACCAGAACCCGGCGCACGGGTTGAAGATGGATTTTTCCGCGATCAGCAACATCGCGGAAAAGCTTATCGCCGCCGGGCACAGGAACGTCTCGTCCATGGAAACGCGCGCGCGCGAGCTTCTCACCCACGTCAACATTCCCGACTTCCGCTCGCGCGAGGCGCCGAGGAATTTCTCCGGAGGGATGCAGCAGCGCGTGCAAATCGCCCGGGCGCTTTCGAACAACCCTCCCGTTCTACTCCTCGACGAGATAACGACCGGACTCGACCTTTCCGTGCAGGCGAAGGTACTCGACCTCGTGCGCCGGATTCAGCGCGAACTCAAGTCGACGGTGGTACTCGTCTCGCACGACCTCACAGTCGTTCGCATGCTCGCCGACCGTACGGTGGTGATGCTCAACGGGAAGATAGTCGAAAGCGGACTGACCGACCAGATACTGGAAGACCCGCAGCATCCGTACACACAGGAGCTGGTCCACTCGATCCTATAACCGGAGGAACCATGACACTGATCAAGAACGGAACGATCGTCACCGAAAAGGGCGAGATCGCGGGACACGCGCTCGCGATCGACGACGAACGCATAGCGGCGATCGTGCCGGACGGCGGCGAACGCGACGTCGCTCGCCGCGCGACAAGCGGAGGATCGACCGCGCGCGAGGTAATCGACGCGGAGGGCGGCTACGTGATCCCGGGCTTCGTCGACATCCACTCCGACTACATCGAGCACATGACCTCTCCGAGGCCCACGAGCGTCATGGACTTCTCCCTCGGTCTGCGCGAGACGGAACGCGAGCTCGTCAGCCACGGGATCACTACGATGTTCCATTCGCTCTCGATCTACAAGCGGGCGCTCTTCAGCGAGAAGCCGATCCGCAACCCCGAGAACGTCAGGAAGTTCGCGGACGTGATCGCGCGATCCCACTCGTCGCTTCACCTCATACGCCACCGGTTCCACGCGCGATTCGAGATAGACAATATCGACCGGACGGAAGAACTCCTGGAATACATCCGCGAAGGCAAGGTCCATCTCGTCTCCTTCATGGACCATACGCCCGGGCAGGGACAATACCGCGACATCGAGATGTACCGTTCGACGCTCAAGGGGTATCAAGACCTTTCGGAGTCCGAGCTTGACCGGATCGTGGCGGAAACTCAAGGCTCGCGCAAGCTCACGCTCGACAGGATATCGGAAATAGCCGGAATCGCCCGGGAGCGCGGAATTGCGGTCGCCTCGCACGACGACGACAGCGTCGAGAAGCTCGCGTTCGCGAGGAGCTTCGGGACCACGATCAGCGAGTTTCCGATCACGCTCGAGGTCGCCCGCGAGGCGAAAGCCCTCGGCTTCCACACCATCGCCGGAGCGCCGAACGTCCTCCTGGGCGGATCCCACTCGGGGAACCTGTCCGCGGAAGAGGCGATCGCCGACGGCTGCGTCGACATCCTCTGCAGCGACTACTACCCCGCCGCGATGATACACGCGGTTTTCTCGCTTCATGACAGGCGCGGTATTCCCCTGCACGAACTCGTCAATCTCGTGACGATAAACCCGGCTCGGGCGGTCCTCATGGACGGCGAGATCGGATCGATCGAGGTCGGCAAGAAGGCGGACGTGCTCGTCGTCAAGCGGATCGAAAACGGCTTCCCCGTCGTCGCGCACGCCATCGTCGACGGAAAAGAGGTATTCTCGTCGCGCTACAGGACGGAAGGACGCACGGTATGAAACGACTGGGAAAGAAACCGACCGTCGGAAAGGATTGCCGGATCGCGGGATCGAAGCTCGGGGAATGGACGGAGGTCGGCGACTGGAACCGTTTCGAAAACGTCGTACTCGGCGATTTCTCGTATACCGGTCCCTGGTGCATCGCGCAAAACGCGGACATAGGAAAGTTCTCGAACATCGCGGCGGCCGTCAGGATAGGCCCGACCGATCACCCGATGGACCGGGCGACTTTGCATCATTTCACCTACCGGAGGCGCATGTTCGGGTTCGCGAAAGACGACGACCTCGCGTTTTTCACGAAGCGCGAATCGAGGATCGCCCGGATCGGGCACGACACCTGGATCGGGCACGGGGCGATCGTCATGCCGGGAGTCACCGTCGGCAACGGCGCCATCGTCGGCTCGGGCGCCGTCGTCACGAAGGACGTTCCCGCGTTCTCGATCGTCGTGGGAGTTCCGGCGAAACTCGTGAGGTTCCGCTGCGCGAGGGAAACGGCGGCCGCCCTCGAGGAGATCGCCTGGTGGGACTGGGACCGCGACACGATACTCCGGAGGCAGGACGACTTCAGGCTCGCCCCCGAGGCCTTCGTCGCGCTCCACGGAAAGGGGAGAAACGCCGAATGAGACCATTGCTCGAGATCAAGTCGCTCGGGAAACGATTTCGCGTGCACGAAACGGGTACCGACATACGCGCGTGCGGCGGCGTCGACATCGCGGTGATGCCCGGCGAGTTCGTCGGGATCACGGGCAAGAGCGGATCGGGAAAGTCGACGATCCTCCGCATGATATACCGCACCTATCTCGCCGACGAGGGGGAAATACTCTACGAGTCCGCGAAGTTCGGACCTATCAGCGTCTCCCGCGCGTCGGAACGCGAGATACTCTGGCTACGGAAGCGCGAGATCGGGTACGTCAGCCAGTTCCTGAACGTGATCCCGCGGACGACGGCCCGCTCCACTATCGTCGAGGCGGGTCTCGAGACGGGACTCGACGGTGAGGCGGCGAACGCCGAGGCCGATCGGATGCTCCGCCACTTCGAGCTCGACCCCGTCCTCTGGGACAGCTTCGCGCAGACCTTCTCGGGCGGCGAGAAGCTCAGGCTCAACATCGCCCGCGCGATGGTCAAGCGGCCGAGACTTCTCCTGCTCGACGAGCCGACGGCGAGTCTCGACTCGCACTCGAAGGTACGCGTGCGCCAGCTCATCGAACGGCTCAAGGCGGACGGCACGACGATGCTCGGGATATTCCACGACATCGAGTTCATGGAAGGCCTGTGCGACCGCGAATACCGCATGAACGCGGGTCTCGTCGGGTACGGCCATGAGGGCTGACCTTCACGCGCACAGCGCTCACTCCGACGGGTCCGACACGATCGAGCGCGTCGTCGCCCTCGCGGCGGAATGCGGGGTGACGCACCTTTCGGTGACGGACCACGACACCGTAAGCCACGTCGAAGAGCTTCGCGAGGAAGGCGGCAAGGCCGGAATGGCGACGGTCTCCGGCATCGAGATATCGGCCTTCGACCCCGCGACCGGCAGGAAGGTCCACGTTCTCGGCTACGGATTCTCGTCGACGGCGGCCATACGAGGCCTGTGCGACCCCGTACTCCGCGCGCGCGAGGAGGCGACGCTCGGGAAGATAGAGACGCTCGCGCGCATGGGTTATCCCGTTTCCGAGGAACGGGTGCGGAAGGCGAACGGGAATCCGCGCACGCTCTACAAGCAGCACATCATGAAGCTTCTCGTTGACGAGGGCGTTTCCGAATCCGTGTACGGCCGGCCGTACCGCGAGCTTTTCGGGAAGGGAGGACCGTGCTCCGGCGACATCCGCTATCCCGATTGCCGGGAGGCGGTGGCGGCCGTCGCGGAGGACGGCGGACTCGCGGTACTCGCCCATCCAGGACAACAGGGGATACTCGACCTCGTTCCCCTCCTCGTCGACGCCGGCCTTCGAGGAATCGAGTTTTACCACGAGAGCCACCGCCTCGAGGACCATAAGAGTATCCTCGCGTTTTCCGCGCGTTACGGTCTTTTCCTGACGGGGGGAAGCGACAGTCACGGGTCGCTCGGATCGGTTCACCGGGTGGGCGGGATTACCGCGCCGCACTCGGTGTTCTCAAGTCCGCTCGCCGAACGCTTTACGCTTCGCTAGAAACTCCGCTTCATCCTCTCGCCCGCGGCCTCGAGTGCGATCGCGACGGCGAGAATCGCCCATGTGATCGAGCCGACCTCGCGAAGGTCGAAGTAAAAACTCGATGCCATGAAAAGGTCGAATCCGATCCCTCCGGCGCCGGCGGCGGCGCCCATGGCTACCGCGGTCACGAAGTTGATCTCGAAGCGGATGAACGTCCACGAAAGGATCGCCGTCATGGAGGCGGGGAAAACCGCCTGAAAGACGATTTGCCACCAGCTCGCCCCCGACGCCCTGAGGGCCTCGATGACGCCCGAGTCTATCTCCTCGTAGGATTCCGAATAGGCCTTGAGGAGGTATCCGATCGTGTGGAACACCATGCCGACGACGGCGGCGACGGCGCCGAGACCCGCGCCGATCGCGAATATCAGCACCCAGAGCACCGTCGGAACTGCCCTGACGACCGCGATAAATCCCTTGAGGAACGGGCCGAACGGGCCCCGCGCCAGGTTGCGCGCCGCCGCGAGGGCGAGAAAGAGCGCGATAGCCGCGCCGAGAACCGTGGTGAGAAACGCGAGGGAAAGGGTCACGGCTATCTGCCGTGCCGTCTCGCCGAGCGTAAGATGCTTGAACGCTGGACTCGCGAACATGACGCCGAGATCGCGGCCCGTTTTCGAGAGACCCTCGATCAGGGAGACGCCTTTCCCGTCCAGCATGAAGAATCCGGCGACGGTAACGAGGGCCATGAAACCAACCGTGATCGCGGGGATACTGTCCGCGAACGTCCGCGCGCGCAGGCGTATCGCCCCGTTTTTCCCGTACATGACGGAGCTCATTGCGTGGCCCTCCTGATTCTGTTCGAAAGCATCTCGATGGCGAGCACGACGACGACGACCGACAGCGTCACGAGCGCGGCCGCCGGGTAATTCATACGCTTGTAGTACAGGTTGAAGGCGAAGCCGATACCCGTCCCGGTAAGGATCCCGACGAGGGTCGCGGATCTGATGTTCGTCTCTACCATGTAGAGCATCCAGCTTACGGCCTGCGGCAACACCGACGGCACGACCGATTGTGCCACCGTGTGCGACCAGGTAGCGCCGCTCGCGCGCAGAGCCTCGACGCTATCGCCCGCCGTCTCGTCGATGGACTCGAGAAAAGCGCGCGTGAGAAAGCCGAAGGATTCGACGAATATCGCGAGAAACCCCGTGAAGTCGGACTGCCCGAAGCTGAAGAGAAAGATCATCGCCCACGCGGCGACCGGTATGTTCCTGAAGAACGACGCGACGAGACGGACGGCCGCCGAGGCGACCCGGCCCTTGCCCGTCGCGCGGCAGCCGAGCACCGCGAAGACGAAGGCGAGACCGGCGGCGACGACGGTCGACATGACCGAGATCAGCACGGTTTGCCTGAGCTTGACGAGAATGTCGGGAAGCCTCGACAGGGCGTCCGCGTTCGGCACGAAATTGACCGCCATCCACCGTAACGCCGAGGGAAACGCGAGCGCGCTTTCGGCGAAGGTAAAACCGGTCAGCCGTTTCGACGCGGAGATCAGGACCCAGGCGATAACGACGCAAAGGAGCGTGATCCGCCTCCGGCGCGCGAAAAAAGCCCGATACGAAATGGTTTTCGTCATGCCATCAGTCCCCGACGAGCTCGCCGTCTTCCGTTCCGTAAATTTCGTACACCGTGCGCTTCTTGAGACGCTCCGGCTCGCCGTCGAACACGAGTTCCCCGCCGCGCACGCCAAGAATCCGATCCGAGTACTTCGCGGCGACGTCGACCTGATGGAGGTTCACGAGCACGGAGATGCCGAGATCTCGGCTGATCGAGCGCAGATGGTCCATGATGACCTTCGCGGAACCCGGATCGAGACTCGCGATCGGCTCGTCGCAGAGAATGAGCCTCGGGTCCTGCACGAGCGCGCGGGCGATGCCCACACGCTGCTTCTGGCCCCCCGAAAGGGCGTCGCATCTCCTGTACATCTGGTCCGAAAGGCCGAGCTTGTCGACGATCGCGACCGCCTGGCGCTTCTCGTCCTCGGAATAGAGGCCGAAAATTCCCTGAAGGTCGTTTTTGTATCCAAGCCGTCCGTGCAGGACGTTCTCGAGGACGGTCTGGCGGTTTACCAGGTTGTAGTGCTGGAAGATCATGCCGATGCGCTTTCGCGCGTGGCGCAACTCTCCCTTCGGGAGCCGGTGCATGTCGTACCCGTCGAACACGACCGTGCCGGACGTCAGGTCGATCATCCTGTTGATGCAACGGAGAAGGGTCGATTTCCCCGCGCCGGACCTTCCGATCACGGACACGAACTCGCCCTTCTTGACCTTGAAACTGACGTCGTGCAGGGCACGCGTGTCGTTGTAGTATTTTCCCGCACGTTCGACTTCCAGCAACGCCATGATAACCGCCTTGTGACCTTTTATTTGCTCAGATCGCGGATCGGCTGGAACCACCCGTCCTCGACGGTAAGGAACCGTTCCCCGCCCTTGAACATCCCCTTGTGCGCCGCGCCCTTCGGAACGAATATCATCGCGTTGTTCGTCGTTGAGTCGCGCATGAAAACCTCGCGCAGTTTCGCGACGGTTTCGGGAGACACGAGCGAGGCGTTGTAGATGAAGGGGGAGTTGAGCACGGGAACCGACTGGATTACCACGAACTTCTTCCCTATAAGCCCGGTGAACGGATCGGCGGTATCCTTTCGGATCTGGTACACGGCACCCGGTCTGTTCTCGGGACCGGTCACGAGCTCGACGTAGTTCGCCACGCAGGTATCGCAGAACGCCGCGACGTCCGCCTTTCCGGTCAGGAGGTTTACCGCGGAACCCTGATGGGAATTGCCGAACAGCACCTCGGAGAAGAACTTGTCCTTGCCGCCCTCGAGAAGCCCGTCCGCCTTGAGACCGGCCCATTCGGGTTTCTTCTTGAAGTACGATACGATGCCGGACGAGGGAACCTTGAACCCGGAGGTGGAACTCGTCGATACCCACGAAAACCGCTTGCCCTGGACCGCGTCGATCGAATAGGCCGGGCCGTTCTTGTACGCGCCTTCCTCTCCGAGACGGACGTTGAGCCAGCTATAGTATACCGCGTCGGAAAGCGTCCCCGAGGCGCCCGAATTGACGACAAGCGGAAGGACCTTGGCGTTTTTGGAATGCGCCTCGACGTACCCCTGAGGGCCGAAGAAACCGAGATCCGCCTTGCCGTTCGCGATCGCCTCGATGGCGATGGTGTAGTCGGTCGTGAGTTTGTGGTCGACGGGCCGTCCGGTCGCCTCGGTTATAAGCGCGGCGAAGGCGTCGCGGGCTCCCTTCATGTCCTCGCCCGATTCGTTCGGGTACCAAACCATGACGATCGGCTTCGACTTGGCGTCGGCGGCCCCCGCGGCGAAGGCGCAGGCGCAGGAAACCGCGAGCGCTAAAACAAGAATGGTTCTTTTGGTCATCGTAGTCGTCCTTCTCTCCGAGATTCCCCGACGGCTGTCGGGATTGTACGACTCTCGCACGGGTCCGTAAGGAAAGCGTGAGATTACGATGAGAAAGAAAACCGTTTCCGTTTGGTTTCGGTAAGCGAACGGCTCGAACGGGTTCGCGCGGTTGCCGCCACGACGATCGAGCGTGTTCCGTCAAACCGCCTGTCGCGAGGTCGAAACCCGTCGAATCAGCTTGAAGGTCGTCAGCAGCAGGCCTCCGGCATACACGAACGTATACGCGACAAGCACAAAAGACAGCGTCTGCGTCGCGAAACCGATTGC
The DNA here is from genome assembly GCA_023393015.1 of Spirochaetota bacterium. Lineage (GTDB taxonomy): Bacteria > Spirochaetota > Spirochaetia > Treponematales > Treponemataceae > Teretinema. The sequence goes on along the minus strand of JAEWMY010000037.1, from coordinate 34,050 downwards.
GTAGAGGACGGGGAGATACCCAGTGACGCCGATTTCCTCGCTGAAACGCTTATCCTTGCCGGGCGTGCGTATTACGCCGGCGGTAATCTCGGCGTTTTTCATTGCTTGAAAAAAGAGCCTCATCAACGAATTACCGCAAGCGGCGAATCCTCCCAGCAACACCCATGTAGCAGTATCCCAAGGAAGCGCGACGCCCATGAATGAATCATCGGCAAGCAGATAGCAAGACAGACCGACGGAAAAAAGCTGCGTGGAATACGCGAGATACCCGCCCATCGCGTCAACGAATCCCCCGTACACGGTTTTCTTTCCGATAGTCCGCGCCATGTTTCCGTCGGCACAGTCCAGGACCGCGAATACGAAAAAAAAGGCTATCGCCAGCCAATGAAAGACAACGACCGGAAACAGCGTCAGTATAAAGGCGATGACGCAGAACAGCATGCTTACGTACGTCACCCCGTTCGGCGACACGCCGAGTCTCAGGAACAGCCAACTTACCGGATAAGAAATCGGACGGAAAACAAAGGCGGTCATGGAACCGTCCGCTTTCCGCTTCTCCGAAGTCAGTGAATTATAGATATCACTCATAGAATACGTCATATTGCGATTTCCTCCATTATTGACGAAAAGCGATTTTGCAATTCATTCAAATCGTCACGATACTTCACGGCGGCCCTCCTGACGATCGCAAGTCGCTTATCGGAGTTGGTCAGATAGTATCGAGCCTTCTCGATTAGGTCGTCGGCATCCCACGAGAACGGTACATACGTAGCTCCGGGAATGAAGATGTCAGGCCAAGTCTCCAGATGAGACATGTCCGGTTTCAGGAGCAACGCCGCGCTGCGGATCGTCTCAAAATCCCGTAAACAGATTTCTCCCCATCCGAAGGGGCTGATTACCAACTTCGAGTGGGCTGTTTCCCGGTTAAAGCGCTTTTGGGAGACCATACCGGTTAAGAAATCGGAACGATTACCCAATACGTCCAGAATGAGTTTTCTCTGATAGGAAATCGAAGGGCGACTTATCTGACCGAATCTCGCGTGAACCTGATAAAGCCCCCCGTTATCGGCAATCGCCCTATCCGGGTCAAACCGGTCTCTTACATAAAAAAAACGGGACGCGTCGGGACGCGTTACACGGGAAAGCGCCACTCCGGTTCGTTGTCGAAAGTGTGACCTGGGATAGTTTCCGACTCCGATATTCCATGAAAGCCTCAGTTTGCCGATCTCTCCGGCGTCCCTGACGACGGATCTGTCCCGACAGTCGCTGTCGACAACGCCGTATTTCCTGTGATAATAATCCGAGTATAGCTCCTTCCCGTACAACTGCCTGCCGTACAGCGACCGATCCCGAAAGAGCGCCTTGGTGTAGAATACATCGACATACGGAAGCAAAGAGAGCCTTGGAATGCCGCCCCCAGCGTCATCGTGAAAAAAGGCTATGCGCTCGTATTTAGCGCGCAGGCTTGTCATCATATCCAGATCGACGTAATCCGGCTTGATGAATTGCCTCATCATGATAAGAATGCGGTTACCGTCTTTCGAAAGGCACCAATCGGGATCCGAAGTGTATGTAAATGAAAATCGTTTGTCGGTATTGGTAAAAAAGGGATACAAGGAGTAAAAACAGGCGATTCTGTCAACAAGCGTCAACACGGTAATATTGATCATAGATGAACGCCATTATATACTCTTTTCCATGAGTGGTACAGGGAAATGCATTCGTATCGCGGTCATGTCCAAGCAACTGGACAACTGGACCTCGGGATCCGGCCATCATCTGAATGAATTGATGAATCACGTCCTTGACCTCAACGACGACACGTTCGATTTTACTTTCGCGCATTATAGTAAAAGCGACAACCCGATATACTCCCGAGTACGGGAATTGCTCATTCCGCGAAACCCGTTACGGGCAAGCGTTACGCTCGCGCGCCAGGGGTTCGACCTTATCCATTACACGCCCCTTTCTGTCTACGCGCCGATATGGGGAATCAGGGCCAAAAAGACCGCGACCGTCCACGGCATCGAGGAAGTCCTGTATCCCGAGGGTTATACGTTCCTCCAGCGCGTTCATGAAACTGTGTTGCAACCCGCGTACATGCGCAGAATGGACGGAATCGCGACCGTTTCGCAGGCAAGCCGAAACTACTTTGTCGAACACTATGGAATCAAGCCCGATCGGGTATTCATTACAACCAACGGAATCAGCGAAACCTACCGCCGTCTGTCGACAGCCGAATTGGCCGCGGACAACGCGCCGATACCCGACAAACCTTTCGTTCTCCACATCAGCCGCTATTCCATGCGGAAAAACCCCGAAACGATAATCAACGGTTTCGCCCGGTTTCGCGAGCTCGGCGGGTTGGATTACAATCTGGTTTGCGCCGGCAAAGGATGGGACGGAGAGGAACCTCTCGCGATGGCGAGAAGGGCCGGAATCGCGAACAGATACGTCACTCCGGGATTCATTACGGAAAAAACCGCGGTCCTCTTGCTTAATCGCGCGTCGGTTTTCGTGTTTCCCTCATTCGCGGAGGGGTTTGGCATTCCGAATATCGAGGCGATGGCCTGTGGATGCCCGGTTATCACGAGCGACATTTTCGCGATTCCGGAAATCGTCGGAGACGCCGCGCACATCATCAAGAAAGTAGACGATTCGGACGAGATGGGAAGGGCTATCGCGCTTGTCGTTTCGGACACGACGTACCGAGACGCGCTAATACGGCGAAGTCTCGAAAGGATAGGAAGATACAATTGGAACGACAGCGCGCGGTCGATCCTGAAATATTGGAAAAGCCTGTTCGAATCGAATTGAGAAAGACATCATTCGCCAACGACGACATTTCCCCTTGACAGGCGCTTACCGCCCGTCCTTCCGCTTGAACAGCAAGACGACGACGAAGGCGGAAAGCGCGAGAGATGTCGCGACGACGACGACGGAGAAAACGGTCTTTCCCGCGTCGGTGTCGGCCGCTTCCGGCCGGAAACCCGGCGTCTCAGAGACGACGAGAAGGGCTGCTTGCGGCACGAGCGAAAGCGGGATGTCGTCCCGATACCGGCTCATGTCGTACGAGGGAGGCGCGACGTCCACGTTGCCGAACGCGAGCCGATAGGGAGGATTCCCGGTCGGCCGGAAAACGACGCGGTCCACCGCGTATTCCGCCGTGATCCCGGCGATGGCGAGCGGCGCGTCGTCTCCGTCCTCGATCGTCAGCTCGACCTTTTCGGATCGGACGGTCCGGTCGAGGACGATCTTCGTCCGGCGCGCCTCTTCCCCGCCCTTGACGATACGGTATACCTCTTCGCGAGCCACGGTCCGCTTGCCTGACGCGACGGCAACGAATCTCCGGAACGGCGCGGGCGCTTCGATCGATATCGACGTTACGGCGAGGCGGTCGGGATTCTCCGTCGTGACGATCGTCTTTCCGCCCTTTCGGGAGACACCGAACGCGAGCGCGGTCTCCTTCCGGTATTCCCTCACTTCCTGCCGTTCGCGGTCGAGAACCGCCTCGAGCGTCGCGTCGCCGAAGGGAGGCTTCGTCCCGCGCGACTCGATACGCCAGAAGGGATAGTACAGGATCGAGTCGAGCTCGACCGAAAGCGACTCGACCCCGGAAAGCCGATATATCGTATCGGTCGCTACGCGGGACCAGTCGGATTTCGCGTCCCTTCCGTACGCCTCGATCCGAGCGGAGAAATCGCCCTCCGTCACGCCGAACCGGAGCGCGTTCACCTCGAGCGGTTCTTCGTAGTCGACTATCTGGTATTCGCGCCAGGTATACGCGGCGTCGCCTTCCCCTCCGGCGCCTCGGGCGGTCTCGCGCGCGACGCGGCTTTTGATCTCGCGAGTCACGCCCGTCTCGCGCGAGTCGAGGATGTACGGGCACTGCGCGCCGAGGGAATCGAAAATCCTGATATCGCCGAGATCGTCGCGGCAGGCGCGGTAGTGCTCGCCGCCGAGCGCGATGTACCGATAGTCGACGCCGTTCGCTCCCGTCCTTCCGCCGACGTCGCCGTCGATCTCGATATCCTGCGTGAAGGCGAAACGCGAGGAGTCAAGAGGCCGCGCGTCGCGGTCGTCGGGCTCTGATCCGAACGCGCGGGACGCCGACGAGACCGACAGCAAGGCGAAGGCGATCGTCAGAAAAAACCGTGCGCGCGCCCTCATCGCCTATCCTCCGACTCAAGGGTCTGCTTGAGTCGCTGATACAGGAACGATATCGCGATGAGGATGAGACCGTACCCGAAGAACGAAGCGATACGATACTCGAGTTTGAGTCCGTCGAGATCGAACACGAAAAACTTCGCGAGCGTTATGACGACGAGGGAAAGCCCCGCGATCCTTATGACGCGATAGCGCCTGACGAAACCGTACGCGACGGATCCGAGGGAGAAAACGAGCACGACTGTCGTAATCGCAACGGACTCGAAACCGAGATCGAACTGCACGACCATCGTCGAGACGATTGCCGAGAGGAGCCAGGCGGCTACGGCCGGCGGGTATATCTCGAGGGACCGCAGGCCAGACTTGATCGCGTCGAGCACGATCGAGCGGAGCACGAGCGCGTAGACGGCGTTATACGCGACCAAGAGCGCGAAAGCGGTCCAGCGTACGGCGTCGGGGTATCCGGACGCCGGCAGGACCCGCGCTGTCGCGTTGCACGCGAGAAGATACAGTCCCGCGAGTACGTTGAAGAAGGTCGCGGCGTGCCGGTATCCGCCCTCCCGGAGGAAGGGGGCGCGCCGGACGAGAACGGCGAGAAGGAGATGGGCCATCGAAAGGGCGACCATGCCGAAATAGGACTCGAGGCCCGCGAGGGATACGGCGCCCCCTTCGAGGGCGGCGTCGAGGCCGCGGGCGACCCAATGCGGAACGAGGGTCAGGACATACACCCAGGCCACGAGGAGCGTCGCGACGTTCGCGACCGTCGTCGCGGCGGTTTTGATGCGGCGATTCCCCTCGCGGAGATACCAACCGTAATACGAGGAAAGGAGTATGAACGAAATCAGGATGGCGGTCGATTTGAAGGTGATCCCGTCGGACGCGCCCGTCTCCAGGAAGGGAGAAAGGTCTCCGGCGTAGAAGGCGACGAGGGAAAGGAATAGCACGACCCAACCTGCGACCTCGACGTACCGCGCGCGATAGCGGTTGCCGACGACCGAAAGGAAGACGCCCTCGACGGCCCATCCGAGCAAGGCCCACTCGAGACCGAACTGGAACGGGATGGCGAGCACGGAGAAGGTGAGCCCGCACCCGAACAGGAGAGCCGTGGAGACGCTCCTCTCGGAGAAGAAGCGGTACATCGCGAGACCCTGCGCGACGAAGATCCCGGAAAAGACGACAGCGACGGCGCCGTAGTACTCGCCGAGGCCCGCCTCCGCGAAGACCGCGTATACCGAGAGCGCGACGAACAGCGAATTGAGCGACAGAAGGACGATATCGGACACGCTCGGCTCGCGTTTGTGGCGCAGGGGCTTGAGCAGCACGGCCAACTGGTACATCGCGTAGGAGCAGGCGAGATACGCGACCGACGCGGAAACCGATGGGATCTCTGAAACGAGATAGACGACGCAGGGCACGTGGAGGGCGAAGCTCACCCACGAGGCGATTCTCCAGGATTTGACGTAAGAGATCGCGACGAGCGTCGCGTTCAGGAGAAGGATGTACGCGAAGGCGACATGGGCCGTCGCGACGGTGAAGTCGAAACTGAACGAGTAGGAAAAGAAGGGAATGAATCCGCCCGCGAGGGAGATGACTCCGATCGTCTCGGAATCGTACCGGACGGTCAGGAGCACGGACGCGACCGCGATCAGTACCGATATGACGATCGCCGGCGCGATATGGACGATTCCGAGCGTGAAGTGCGAGTAGAAGAGCGCGCCGTAAAGCGCGGCGATCCCGCCGCCCGTCAGTCCGGAGGCGAATACCGTCTGCTTTTTCCTGAACGCCAGCTCGCCGACGGCCGAAAGCGCGAGCGCGACGAAAAACGCGAATGTCCCCTTTACCCAGTCGTTGAAGAAACGCGAGTACCCGTACTGCACGCTCGCGCCGACCCCGAGCAGGATCAATATGACGCCGGCCTTGTTGACGAGGCCGAGGCCGACCTTCATCTCCATCTTGTTCCGGCGCGTCCTGCGGGCGATCGTCTCGTCGTCGACGCCTCGGTCGGAGAGAGCGCGGTATTCGTCGTCGTGCGCCGCGCGCATCCGCTCCCGTTCCGCTTCCTCTGATCGGCGTATTTCCTCGACGCGCGCCCGAAGTTTCTCGTTGAGGGCGTCTATCTCCGCGGTTATCCCGGCGTTCTCGCGCTCGAGTCGCTCGGGCAGGGCCATGCGATAGCGCGACAGCTCCTCGGCGTGACGCCGCCGCATCGCGGAAAGCGCGTTGAGACCGGAGGCCTCCGCGCCGTCGAACAGGGCGTCGAGCCTTTCGCGCGAGAGTTTCAGCACGGACATCCGCTCGCTCGCGATCTGTTCCGCGAGGGCTCCCTTGAGCTCTCCGAGTCGCGTCCGCAAGTCGAGTATCTCCTCGCGGGCCTTTCCGACCGCCGACGAAAGCTCGAGGTTCTCCGTCTTCAGCCGGTCGTTTTCCCTGACGACGTCCGTCTTCTCCATCTCGTCGACAAGACCCTCGAGGGCCGAAAGCGACGTCTTATGGTCGCGTAACCGTTCCCGCAACGCGCGTACTATGTCCATGCACTACCCCGGTATTGTTCGTTCGTAACGGCTCATTGTGGAGCCGCGGAACGAATTTGTCAACGAGAACGGTCACTTCGCGGAAGGCGTCGCACCGCCGAGCAGGCGTATCCGGTTGAATATCGCGTCGAGGCTTTCGGTATGAAGGGTATACCGGTGCCACCGTCCCGCGAGCGTCTCGGTCGCGATCGCCTCGGCGGTGATGTACGGACGGTCGTTCATACCGTCGGTCCAGTACACGAGGGATATCCGCTCGTCCGCCATCTCGAGGGCGGTGACGCCGTGGCGGCCCGTCGCGCTTCCCGAGTTGAAAAGGCACGGCACCAGGAACGGCCCGTCGTCATAGAGGCTCTGCGTCTTCCTCGACTCGGGACCGGTGTCGGAAAGCAGTTCCATCTCGCGCCGCAGCATTTCGACCTTCCGTTCGATCTCGCGCTTTCTCGTCTCTTGCGCCCCGTTGTACTCGATGAGGAGGGCCTCGACGCGGAACCGTATGTTGTCGTATTTCGAGAGGGACTCGAACATCGGCCGGTGCGTGTGCGCGGTAACGCCCATGATCGAGGAGTTCCTGACGGCCCGGTACACGCGCCGTTCCGTCTGGAACCTCCTGCGCGAATCCTTCGAGACGCTCGAGTTCCGTATGTGCAGCGGCTTCGCGAGGAATCGTATCATGAGGCTGAACAGCTTCTCGTATTTGACGTACCGGTCCGACGACTGGTGTCCGTGAAAGAAGAACACGCGGTCGCTACCGCGGGTCATGACGAGTCCCGGCAGCATCTCGAAGGGATAGTCCCGTTCGCCGATGAGGGCGAAATCGTGATTGCCCACTATCTTGCGAAGGGAACCTCGGTCGCGAAACGCGGCGAACGTCTCGTAAAGGAGCGGCCAGGCTTTTCTGACGGAACGAAGGGGGAACTTGTTGAGGTCCTCGACGTCGCCGTTGAGTATGAGGGTATGCCCCCGCTCGAGATACCAGAGCGGAAGGACGGCTTCGACGAGAGCGCGATTCCGCGACAGGTCGTCGCGCGACCCGCCGTTTCCCATGTGCAGGTCGCTGAAAATAACGAGCGGCACGCCGGGCTTGAACGGCTCGACAGGACACTCGTCGAGAAAACGATCGAAGAAAACCTGAAACTCCCCGCTGGTCATACCCTTATAATGACGCTAATCGACCAGCTTTTCCAGTACCCCGGCGATATTCATTCCAACCCGGCACGCACCGACCCCGGGCGGATCGAACGCGCGTTGAGGGAGGCGCACCGCGAGCCCTCGGCGATCGCCGCCGCGAGACCGAGTCCCGATATCCACGCGTGCAGGAATCCCGCCGAGAAGGCGTCTCCGCACCCGATGACGTTGACGGGCGTGACCGACGCGACCGGGGCGACGACGGAAACGCCCGAATCAGAGGCGATGACGTCGCGCGCGCCGCGCGTCACGATTATCGCGGCGCCGAGCCGCGCGCTGACATCACCGACGAGCTTGATCAAGGCGGCCTCTCCCGTCGCCGACGCGCCGATATCGGAACCGTCGCCGACGCGGGAGCCGTAGCCGAAGGTACCGAGAAATTCCTCCTCGTTTATCTTGATGATCCGGGGACACGCGTCGGCTACCGCGGCGGCAAGATCCCCGCCGTGAAAGTCGGCCATGCAGGGCACTCCGCGGGATCGCGCCAGCGCGCACGTACGGGTATAGAGATCGGCGGGGTACGAGGCGGGCCGGCTGCCGGCTATCGCGAGGGCGTCCGCGCCGTCGAGCAGTCCGTCGAGTTCCTCGAGAAAGCGCTCGCCCGCCCGCGCGAAGGCGCGTTCGGCCGCGGCCTCGTTCGACGTCGGTTCGGAAACGACGAGCTCCGTCGCGGCGTATCCCCCGCCGTCGGGCGAAAGCAGCGTATAGCAGTAACGCGTGAGTCCGGGCACCGGAACCGCTCGGACGTCGAGCCCGTCCTTCCGCGCGAGCGACATGAAGACGCCGGCGTTATCCTCGCCCACGGGACAGAGGGCGACGACGCACCCCGGATCGATCTCGCCGAGGACGCGGGCGAGATTCACCGCCTTGCCGGAAGCGTCAAGACGGTAAGAAGACGAGCGGTTCACCTCGCCGAGGGCGAGACGCGGAAAAAGAATCGTTTTTTGAATGGTACTCGAGAGCGTGCAGGCTACGATTTTCGGCATTGCGTTTTCTCCCGCTTCGGAGTATGGTAAACGACGCGGAACTTGACAATAGGGGGACTCGACATGACGGATACGGAACGATGGCACGCGAAAACGCTCGCGGAGGCGGCCTGCGCCGCCCTTAAAAAGAACGGCTTCGAGGCGCGGTACTTCGAGACGGGCGCGGCGGCCGCCGACTGGATCGACGCCCTCGTGTCCCCCGACATGCGCGTGGGAACGGGCGGATCGATGACGCTCGCCGCGCTCGGCCTCCACAAGAGGCTCGAGGACAAGGGGGCCGTGGTCCTCAACCATTCGAGAAAGGGTCTCACGCCCGACGAGAAGACGGAGGTCATGCGCGCGCAACTCACGTGCGACCTCTTCCTCTCGGGCACGAACGCCGTCACCCTCGACGGCGAGCTTTACAACATCGACGGAAACGGGAACCGCGTCGCGGCCCTCACCTTCGGCCCGAAAAAAACGGTCGTCGTGGCGGGATACAACAAGATCGTGCGGAACATGGCCGAGGCGGAAGCGCGGCTCGAGCTCGTCGCCTCGCCGCTCAACAACAAGCGTCTCGAAACCGGAAACGCCTGCACGAAGACGGGAACGTGCGAAGACTGCAAGGCGGAGACGCGTATCTGCAAGGTCTACTCGGTCTTCAAACGCCGCCCCGGAAAAAGCGACTTCACCGTCGTGATCGTCGGCGAGTCGCTCGGCTACTGACGGGTCCGGCGCCGCGCGCAACCGGGCGCTTCATATAGAAAAAGGGACGGAGCGTTTCCGCGCCGTCCCTTCACGCGGTCGACCCGAACGTTCCCTACACCGTCGCCAGGGCCTTTTTCCTCAAGAGGGAGAAAGCCGCGACGATAACCGCGAGCAAGGCGAGGGGAACCGCTATCCACACCGCCTCGCGCGCCGCGGCTATCTGATAGTAAAGCGTCGCCGTTATCCAGGCGAGCGCCGTCAGGTAACCGATCGCGATCCAGCCGAACAGCGGGCCTATCTCGCGGATGATCGCCCCGAGCGCGGCGAGACAGGGAAAGTACACCAGGATAAAGAGGAGATACGCGTACGCCGCGTGTACGTCGCCCCCGAAGTAGGTTCGCATCGCGCCGAACACCCCGACGTCCGCCTCCACGCTTTCCGCGACCGCCTCCTCGTCGTCCGTGATTATCGACGCGCCGACCGGGTCAAGGATGGTCCCGGCGAGACCGTCGAAGGCCTCGGGTACCGAGGCGAAGGCCGCGAGAACCTCGTCCGCGAGGCTCCACGGCTCCTCGGCGTCACCTGCGATCCCGTCCGCGCCGTCCGCGCCGTCGACGGCGGAATCGCCGGTCGCGTCGGTCGCGTCGGTCGCGTCGGTCGCGTCGATTGCGTCGGTCGCGCCGGTCGCGCCGGTCACCGACGCGAGCTGTCCGTACAGGCCGTTAAGCGTGCCGACGACGGCTTCCTTCGCGAAGAGCCCGGTGAACATGCCGACCGTCGCTGGCCAGTTCTCCTCGGTAAGGCCCATCGGAGTGAACACCGGCGTCACGCCCTTGCCGAGCGCCGAAAGCACGGAATCCTCCGTATCCTCGTTTCCGAAACTCCCGTCCGTGCCGATCGAATTGAGAATCCCGAGAACGGCGACGACGATCACGATCACCTTTCCCGCCCGACCCACGAAAGAGCCGAGCCTGACGCCGACGTGCCGCATGAGGTTCGGGAGCCTCGGCAGGTGATACGGAGGCAACTCCATCACGAAGGGCGCGGGTTCTCCCTTGAACATCGTGTTCTTGAGCATGAAACCCGTAAGCACCGACAGGACGATACCGACGAGATAAAGACTCATCACGACAAGGTCCGCCACGGCCCCGAAAAAGGCCGCGCCGAAGAGGGCGTATACCGGAAGACGCGCGCCGCACGACATGAACGGGGCCATGAAGACGGTTATGAACCGGTCGCGCTTGTTCTCGAGCGTGCGCGTCGCCATGATCGCCGGCACCGTGCAGCCGAACCCGACGATCATCGGGATGAAGGCCTTGCCGGGAAGCCCGATGGCGCGGAGGGCGCGATCCATCACGAAGGCGGCGCGCGCCATGTAACCCGAGTCCTCCAGAAGCGACAGCATGAAAAACATGGCGAACATGATCGGCACGAAGGTAGCGACCGTCTGGATGCCGGCGCCGACGCCGCCCGCGAGGAGGGCGACGAGCCACTCGGGGGCGCCGAACGACGCGAGCAGGTTGCCGAACCCGTCCACGAACACGGCTCCGAAAAGGATATCGAAGAAATCGATAAAGGCGCCGCCGACGTTTATTACGACCCAGAACATGGCGTACATGACGACGAGGAAGATCGGTATGCCGAGCGCGCGGTTCAGGACGACGCGGTCGATCCGGTCGCCGACGGAGATACCCGACGGGGTACCGGCGGATTTTTTCGCCGATGACGCCCCGGCGCGCGCTCTCGCGGCCGAAACGACGGGGGCGATCACGGCGTACTTCGCCGCGGCGATCTCGACGTCGGGCGAGTCCAATCCCGCACCCTCAATCGACGAGATCGCGGCCGCTATCTCGCCTTCGCTGACGGCGCCGAGGCGAACGAGTTTCGCGGTCAGAAAGGCGTCACGCTCGAGAATTTTCAGGGACACCCAGCGGGCGTCGGTACCGAGTTCCTCCGCGAGCTCCGAGACCTTCGGCAAGAGCGACGCGACGGCGCGTTCGACCGGTTCGGGATACTGGATATCCATGGACGAAGGCCACAACGACGTCAGGCGGGAGGCGAGCCACTCGCGGAACGCGGCGACGTCCGCAGCCTTCGTGGCGTTCATCGGGAAGACGGGCACGCCGAGCGAGGCCGACAAGGCCTCGGGGTCGACCGAAAGACCGCGCTTCTCCGCGAGGTCCGCCATGTTGAGCACGAGCACGAGCGGCACGCGCATCTCGATGAGGTTTATCGAAAGAAAGAGGTTTCGTTCCAGATTGGCCGCGTCGACGATATTGATGACCGCGGTCGCCTCTCCGGAAAGGAGATAATCACGCGCGACACGCTCGTCCTCCGAATGGGAGGAAAGCGAATAGATACCGGGCAGGTCGACGAGCTCGACGGAACGCCCTTCAAGGACGACGGTTCCCGACTTCCGCTCCACGGTCACGCCCGGCCAGTTCCCGACCCGCTGATGACTGCCGGTCAGGGCGTTGAACAGGGTCGTTTTTCCCGAATTGGGGTTTCCCGCGATGGCGAAAACGGCACCTTGCGTATTCATGGTCATGCGAGACTCCTTACGACGAGGCCGTCGGCCTCCGACTTTCTCACGCTCAGGCGAAAACCCCGAACCTCAAGCTCTATCGGGTCGCCGAGCGGCGCTACCCGCACGACCGTAAAGGGCGTTCCCTTCGTGAGACCCATCGAAAGAAGCCTGTCACGATACGCGGCATCCGACTTCGAATACCCAGCGACCTCGCCCCGATCCCCGACGGGGATATCCTTCAACCGTAATTCCATCGACCACTCCTTGACTTGCCGGTGTTATGTTCCGGAAACATTATTAGCCTTTTCTAACTTTAATGGCACGAAAAAACCGATTACGCGATATCCACCGCGCACGCGATCCCGTTACCGAGAATGACGCGCCCTCCGAGCACGTCCACGACGAGGGGGCCGGAACCGCCGCCTCGCACGACGCGCACCGGTACGCCCGGAACGATCCCCAGACTCAGTAAATGCTCGCGCCTGCGCTCGCCGCCATGAATCCTCGCGACAACGCCGCGTTTTCCGCTTTCAAGCATCGCCAGTGTCACGCAATACCCCCCTTCGGGTCGAACCCCGTACCCGCAAAATACTCATCGACGCACTCGGGACAGGTCGCGTCGACCGCGTTGTCCCGCACGAATTTCCGGAACTCCTTGAGCCAGTCCTTGTCCGTTCCCCCCGTCACGAAGAGAAACTTCATGAATTGCACGAACCGTTCGTATGCCTCCGGCGGGATAACGTGCTCGATCCGGCACGCCGTCTCGTCGGCGAGCCCCTGCTCCACCCCGAGTACCTGCGAAAAAAACGACTTGAGCAGGCGATGGCGCTCGGTTACGCGAAGCGCTACCGCGAGCCCTTCCTTCGTCAGGGAGATAATCCCGTACGGCTCATAGAGAATGAGTCCCCGACGCTCCAAATTCTTGAGCGCCGACGTTACCGAGGGATACCGCACCCGCAAGTCTCCCGCGATATCCTTCACCCGGGCCGCGCCCTTTTTCAGGATATTACGATAGATTGACTCGAGGTAATCTTCGAGCGACTCGGTTAATCCGGGCGATGTTTTCATCGGCTAACAGTATTATTCTTGTCTAACATTGTCAAGTAGAAATCCAAAATAACGCGGGGCCTGGCCCCGCGTCCCGCGCCCCTTACCGTCCCTCCAGGGCCTTTCCCATACGTATGATATTCCCCATCCAGTCCGGATCGAGGGGATTGAGGGGAACGACCCTCGCGCCGACGGATTCCGCGACCTGTTTCGCCGCGGCGACGGGAAACTGTTCCTGCACGAAAATGACCCCGGCCTTTTCCCGCCTCGCCTTCGCGATCAGGGCCGCGAGCGCCTTCGCCGTCGGTTCCTTGCCGCCGGTTTCCACGGCTTCCTGTCTCATGCCGAACTCGTCGAAAAAATATCCGAACGAAGGATGAAAGACGAAGACGGCACGACCCTTGAGCGGCGCGAGGCGCTTCGCGAGCGAGTCGAAGGTCGCGTCTATCTCGGCGACGAGGGCACGTTCGTTCGCGACATACGTGTCCCGCCCGGCAGGATCGACGGCGACGAGGGTATCGCGCACGTGAGCGGCAAATAGCTTGGCCGGCTCCCGCCCGAGCCAGGTATGGCGGTCGACATTCGCGTCATGATCGGCGTGATCGGCGTGATTGTCGTGATCGTCCCCGTCATGATCGTCCTCGTCGTCATCTTCATGATCGTGCGCCTCAAGCTTTCTGAAAACGACGCCCGCCGTTCCGTCCACGACGAGTAGACGCGGCATCTGCGCGCGTACCTTGGGTTCGAGGGCCTCCTCGAAATCGGTGTTCGATCGAATCCAGGCGCCGGATCGGGCGAGATCCGACATCTGGCGGGGCGTCGGCTCGTACGAATGGGGACTCTGGCCGGGACCGACGAGGACGCGAACGTCGACGCGACCGGCGGATATCCGCTCGACAAAATACCGGTGAGGCAGAATACTCACGGTGACTAGCGGCTTCTCCGCCGGCTTACCCGCCGGTTTCTCCCCGATCCCGCCGGCGAACACGCTCGCCGCGACGAACGACAGACAGACAAACGTGCAAAAACGTATCTTGCTTCGCATGGATTACTCCTTCGTGTTGTAAACCACAAGCAATATACTGACCCTACTACTTTTTTGCAAGTCATTTGCATTTATCCATTCTCATATCGCGTCAAAACCGTTCCATGCTATACTCCGTTCGAGGAACCAGATGACGCTTCAGCAACTAAAATACGCGATCGCGGTGGCGAAGGCGGGTTCGTTCAACCTCGCGGCGGGGGCCGTCTTCATCTCCCAGCCGAGTCTCTCCGCGGCGATCAAGGAACTCGAGGGCGAGATAGGAATCAGGATATTCTCCCGGACGAACCGGGGAGTCGAGGTCACCACGGAGGGCGCCGAGTTTCTCGCCTACGCCCGCCAGGTAACCGAGCAGGTCGAACTTCTCGAGTCGCGGTGGGGGGAGGGCGGCCCGAAAAAGCCGCTCTTCTCGGTCGCGACCCAGCATTACGCCTTCGCCGTTAACGCCTTCGTCGACACCATCCGGGAACTCGCGGTCGACGAGTACGAATGCACCCTGAGGGAAACGCGCACGCACGACATCATCGAGGACGTCCGCGCGATGAAAAGCGAAATCGGCATCCTCTACACCAACGCCTTCAACGAGAAAGTCCTCGGCAAGCTCTTCCGCGACAACGATCTCGTCTTCACGCCCCTCTTCGACGCCGCCCCGCATATCTTCGTGAGCGCCCGCCATCCGCTCGCCTTGCGAGAGCGCGTTTCGGTCGAGGATCTCGAATCCTGGCCCTGTCTCGCCTTCGATCAGGGCGAGTTCAATTCCTTCTATTATTCCGAGGAGATACTCAGCACCCTTTCACACCGAAAAAGCATCCGCGTCAGCGACCGCGCGACCCTCTTCAACCTCCTCATCGGCCTCGACGGATATACGATATCCACCGGCGTTTTGACGCGCGACCTCAACGGCAACGAGATAGTCGCCGTTCCCCTGGAGATAGACGAAACGATCACCGTCGGCTACATCACCCACCGGCTTTCGTCAAGGACACGGGCGGCTTCGCTCTTTATCGGCAAGCTCGAGGCCTACGGACGGAAGGCGACGGGGTCTGATAGTATCATTTGACATCGAAGAAGGCCGTCAATTTGCTATAGTTATTTACTATAACAAGCAATAGATATTTAGTTTTGGACTATATCTTGTTTTTCAAGTACGGTGTACTTGTCGGCGACGCGACCGGCAAGGAGCGTACCCATGAAAACGTCAGTACAAGGCTTTCCCCGAATCGGGGCGCATCGGGAACTCAAGTTCGCAACGGAGGCATATCTTTCGGGAAAGACGGGCCCCGAGGAACTCGGGGAAACGTCCGCCCGCATCAGGCTCGAATCCTGGCGCACGATGCGCGATAACGGCATCGATCTCATCCCGTCCGCGGACTTCTCCCTCTACGACCGCGTACTCGACGCGGCATTCCTCTTCGGCGCGGTTCCGGCGCGGTATCGTGAGACGGGGCTCTCCCCGCTCGATACCTACTTCGCGATGGCACGGGGGTTTCAGGGGTCGTTAGCGGGACGCGCGGTCGATCTCCACGCCCTCCCGATGAAAAAATGGTTTACCACGAATTACCATTATATCGCGCCGGAGATAGACGACGGCGTCACCGTCGCGCTCGCGGATCGGCCGATCGCGTCGGGAGCGGACGGCATCGCGGCGTCCTTCGACCCGGTAGAGGCCTATCTCGAGGCCGCGCGGAACGGTATCGAGACGAGGCCCTCGCTCGTCGGCCCGTTCACGCTGCTCAAACTGACGGCTTTCACGGGAAGCCGCGGGCCGGACGACCTGTCCGACGGAATCGCCGACGCGTACGCGGCGCTCTTCGGGCGACTCGCCCGGGCGGGCGCGCGCGCCGCGCTCCTTGACGAAAGCGCCCTCGCGCTCGACCTCGACGGGGCCGATATCGCCCGATTCGAACGCGTCTCGAGGCGGCTCCTCGCCTCGAAACCCGCGGGTTTCGAGGTACACGTCAACGTCTCCTTCGGCGACCCGCGCGACGCGTACGACACGCTGGTGGCCCTGCCCTTCGACGCCGTCGGCCTCGACTTCGTGGAAGGGAAAAAAAACGCGGAACTCGTCGTGACGCGCGGGTTCCCCGCGGACAAGACGCTTATCGCGGGGGTCGTCAACGGCAAGAACGTCTGGCGGGCCGACGCGGACCGCGTGAGAGAAACGCTCGACTCACTCGCGGGGAAGGTCGCGAATCTCGCGGTAGGACCGTCCTGTTCCCTGCAGCACGTGCCGGTGAGCCTCGAAGGCGAACGCTCGCTCGACCCCGCGCTCCGCGCGCGCCTTTCCTTCGCGACGGAAAAGCTCGGCGAGCTCCGCGACATGGCCGACCGCGTCTCGACCGACGCGCTCCGTCCCGCGGGCGCGAAGGCCGATCCCGTGACGGCCGGTCCGGGGACGACCTGCCGGGAGGCGGCCGACGCGACGGGAAACGGGGACCTTGAAGGCTGGTGGCCCGCGCCCGGGGAAACCGAACGCGCTCCCTCTCGCGCGGAACGGCGGGAAATACAACGCGCGGCCCTTCCCCTTCCGCCCCTTCCCTCAACGACCATTGGATCGTTCCCGCAAACGTCCGAGATCAGGGGATTGCGCGCGCGCCTGAGGAAGGGAGAGATCGACGAGGCGACGTACGACGCGGCCGTCCGCGGCAAGATCGCCGAGTGCGTCGCCTACCAGGACGGAATCGGCCTCGACGTACTCGTTCACGGCGAGTTCGAGCGAAACGACATGGTCGAGTTTTTCGGATCCCTGCTCGAGGGATTCGTATTCACCTCGCTCGGTTGGGTGCAGTCCTACGGGACGCGCTGCGTCAAGCCGCCGATCGTCGCGGGAGACGTGTCGCGAAGGAAGCCGATGACGGTGGAACTCTCGCGCTGGGCGCAGACGCTCGCGTCTAAGCCGGTCAAGGGGATGCTCACCGGACCTGTCACGATACTCAACTGGTCCTTCCCGCGCGAGGACATACCCCCGGCGCGCGTCGCGTTCCAGATCGCGCGGGCGATCCGCGAGGAGGTACTCGATCTCGAGCGGGCGGGCGTTCGCGTCATCCAGATCGACGAGGCCGCCCTGCGCGAGCGCCTACCGCTCAGGAGGGAGGACTGGAAACGCGACTACCTCGACTGGGCGATCCCGGCGTTCCGCCTGACGCACTCGGGAGTGGCCCCGGAGACGCAGATTCACACGCACATGTGCTACAGCGAGTTCAGGGACATCATGGAAGACATCGACGCGATGGACGCGGACGTGATCTCCTTCGAGGCGTCGCGATCCAACCTGTCGATCCTCTCGGAGCTTTCGCGGGTTTCCTTCGGTTCGGCCGTCGGCCCCGGCGTCTACGACATCCACTCGCCCCGCGTCCCCGCGGTCGCCGAAATCGGGGAGGCCATCGGGAAGATGACAGACTCGGGACTCGAGATATGGATCAATCCCGACTGCGGCCTCAAGACGCGCGGAGAGGCGGAAACGAGGGAAAGCCTCGAAAACATGATGAAGGCGGTGAAGAATGCGCGGCAAACGATATATCGCGGTTGAACTGGACCCGCCCGAGCGGAACGCTGTCGCGAAGGATGGATCCGCGGGCGCGGGTTCGTTTCTCGTCGAGGGAGCGCGCGAACTCGCGCGCGCGGGAGCCGACGCGATCACGATCGCGGACAACCCCGCCGGACGCGTACGCGCCGACAGCGCCGTCATGGCGTGCAAGGTCGCGCGCGAGGCGGGCGTTCTCGCGATCCCGCACCTTACCTGCCGCGACCGGAGCCGCGAGGCTATCAAGTCGACCCTGCTCGCCCTCGACGCGGAGGGACTCCATACGGTGCTGGCGGTAACGGGAGACCGCGACCGCCCGCCCCGGACGCCGGAATCTACCGGACCGGGTCGCGCGCCGTCGCGGTTCGCGAGCGGCTGGTCGTCGGAGAGGCTCGCGGGCGCGATCGGCGCGTGGGGGACGGACTCGTTTTCCCGGCCGTTCCGGGTATGGGGCGCCCTCAACGTGAACGCCCGGAACTTCCGGGCGGAACTGGAACGAGCGCGCCGAAAGGCCGCGGCCGGTGTTTGCGCATTCCTGACCCAACCGGCGTTTACCGACGCGGCCTTCGGGAACCTCGCGCTCGCGCGCGCTGAACTGGGATACCCGATCCTCGGCGGCGTGCTTCCGGTCGTGAGCGAGCGGAACGCGGACTTTCTCGCGCGGGGAGAGATACCCGGCATATCCGTCGACGAATCCGTCGCGCGCCGGTTCGCCGGCGCTTCGCGCGAGGAGGCCGCGGACATTTCGGTCGGGTACGCCCTCTCGCTCGCGCGTCGCATGGAAACGTACGTCGACGGGTGGTACGTCATCACGCCCTTCGCGCGCGTCGACATCGTCGCGCGCCTCGTGCGAGCCCTGGCCGCGGAAAGCCGGACGCCGGAAAGCGGTACCAGGCCGGCCGCGCGCGGATCGCCCCGTTTAACGCACGACTTCCAGCGTCTCCCGCACGAGCCTGAGGATGCCCTCGTCGAAGTCGACGTGTTGCGCCCGTAAGAGCGAGTCGCGCACGAGCGGGTTTTTCGCCGCGCGCATGCTCGAGAGTATCTGCCGGATCAGTGTCTTGTCGCGCGCGGTGTTCAGCTTGTCGGTCTCGCGCGCGCCGTACTCGTCGAGGCGCGACGCGAGATATCCCGCCGCCTCGTCGCTTCCGTTGACGCCGAGCGCCGCGTAGGCCCTGATCGACTCGTCGAGCGAGGAGTCGTCCTTCCCGTCCATGGCGATAACGGCTGCGAGCAGCGGTACGGACTCGGGAGAGCGGTCCCGGACTCGCGCGAGGGAATTGACGGCCTCCGCGCGGAAGGCCGCGGCCTCGGCAAGCCCGCGCTTGTCGACCGTAGCCCGCTCGATGCCGAGGGCGATGGAGCGCCTCGCGATCGCGGCCTTGCGGTCGTCGCCCGCCTTCGACCGGAACGCGGCGCGGAGGGCGGCCGCGCGCACCGTCATCGAGGGATTCCGCTCGATGATCGAGGCGATCGTATCCGTCGGGTCGTCGACCATCGTCGTCAGGGCGCGCTCCGCGCTTTCGCGAACGCGAGTCGCCGAGCCGTACCAGGCGGTCGACGCGAGAAAGACGCTCTCGTACCCGACGGGATCGCGCATGAGCTCGAGCGCTTCTACGAGGGACAGGGCGAGTATCTCCTGGTCGCGCCGTGCAGGCCCGTTCGGACCGAGGTTGATTCGCGCGAGATCGTCGGCGAATCGCGGGGCGTAGGCGACGGCGCGAATCTTGCCGAGCGCTACGGCGGCCTCCCCGCGGAGAAGAGCGTCCTTCGGGTCTACATAGGCGCGGAAAAGCGTTTCCGCCGCCCCCGTCTCCCCGAGATCGCCGAGCTCACGAACCGTCAGGCGCGCGAGCAGCACGCGGTACCCGCGATCGGTCGCGCGGCCCGACTCGACGTTTTCCACGAGAAGCCGGTCGAGAGAACGGATGAGCATCGGCGCTATGTCAGGATCCTTCATGTCCATTATCTTGAGCATGACTGCGACGCGTTGCTCGTCGCTCGACACGCGGTTGTAAATCTCTTCCCAAACCACCGCGTCCTCGCTCGCGGACCAGGCGGATACGAGCGCGAAAAGCGCGAGAGAGACGGATATCAAGATGCGTTTCATTTGCTGTTTCCTTTGGCGTTTCATCGTCGGTTCCCCATTCCTTATCGGGCGTTCGCGGCGTTATCGGCGATCGCTGCGTTACCGGCGATCGCGTCGGGCGCGCCGGGCGATCCGGGCACGTTCCCGAAACGGACCCATTTCGTACGTTCGGTTTCGAGAAGGTTTCCGTTTCCGTCCCGATACCGGATCTCCACGACGTTACCGTGCGCGTCGCGATCGAACTCGCGCGAGGAAACCGTCGAGAGCGACGCGTCCAACCGTTCCTCCCGCAGGAGCAGAGCCGAAGCGTAGCGGCGCACAATCGACGAAACGCGGTTTCCGGCGCCGTCGTACTCGTCCTCGCGGACGGGAAGACCGCCCTCCGCGGTTATCTCGAACCTTCTGAGGACCTTCCCCGCGGAATCGCGGACTATCGTCCGGACGGCAACCTCCCCGTCGTATACATACTCGCTCGAGGTGCCGAACCCGGACGCGGTAACGACGGATCGCGCGATCCTCCGGCCGCGCTCGTCGAGGGTATACTGCTCGGTTGATTGCTCGGCGCCGGCGGCTCCAAGGAGGGTTTCGCCGACCAGCGTCCCTCCGACGTATCTCCTGACTGCCTTTCCGACGACGTCTCCCGTCGGACCGAGCGAGACGATAACCTCCTCGCCGTCCGCGGTCCGCGAATACGCTTTCCGCGACCGTAACGCGCCGCCCGGACCGAACGTCTCCTCCGAAAGAAGCGTCCCGTCGGTATCGTATACGAACGCGACGCGGCCCGAAACCGCACCGTCCGGGTACAGGCTCTCGATCGAAGAGACCTTCCACGCGGAGACCGTCTCCGCGACCCCGTCCGACGGTTCGCCGCGTACGGCCCCCGGCGAGGAAACGCAGGAACCAAGAACCGTCACCGCGAAAGCGAGGCTCGCCAAACCGAAGACGCTGCGGGGCGCCCGTGACACAAAATCAGTACTCATTATCCCCCCTGGCTGACGTCCGCGCGCGGACGTTAAAAAAAAACCGCCTTCGCGCGCGGGCCGCCGGGACCCGAACGCGAAAACGGTTACTTTTACGGTTAATATCGATCGAGCGTCAGGATAATCCGACGCCCGGGAACTGTCAAGGTTACCGGAAGAGAATATTCTGGTCCTCACGGAGTTTCGCGAAGGAATCGGGAGAAAACGAGAAGAGGGGCGAAAACAGCCGGTTGAGAAGCACGACATGCTGGCGGAACTTGTACGCCGCGTGATGGGCCTCGCCGCGCAGTTCGGAACGTTCCCAACTGCGGATATCGGATATGCGCAGCTCGACCGGCACGGTATGCTGCCTGACGCGGGAGGTTCCCGCGAACCCGTGTGCCACGATCCTGCCCGTCAGCGCGTCGTGCAGCACGGGAACGGAGAAATTGAGCTTGCACTGGAACTTCCGGTGCAGGCCCGAGGAGTGCGAGTTTTCCGCGGAGTTCGAGTTGAGGGCGTTGAAGAAACCCGCCGAAGCCGCGCGTACCGCGTCCGCGTCCGGATCCTCGTCCCGTCCCTCGCGAAGCGAAAGCGCGTGCATGAGGGCGCGCACCGAATCTTCCATGTCCGCGGGAGAGTCGAAAAGCGTTTGCGTCACGGAAGCCGAGGCGATATTCTCCTGCAGGATCACGCCCTGTTTTTGCAGCGCGTGAAAGAGGATGAGGGAATCCTCCCGGCGTTTGAGAAGGAAGGTGACGGCGAGCACGTCGCGTATCCCGTAGGGCTCCTCGGAGGCGTCCTTCCCGATTTTCGCTATCATGCTTTCGGGGCTCTTCAGCCGCGCCTTCACGTCGACGATCTCGACGCTCACTCCGTCCCCGCTGTTGAACACGAGCGATCGGGAATCCGGGTCGCGCGCGACTGAGAGGGAAAGCCGCCTGAAAAACGCCGCGAGCTTCATGTACGCGCACCGCGCGTGTTCCTCCGTCGGCTCGTTCGCGCTGTCGTCCCAGGCGAAGGAAAAAAGGCCGGTCAGCGGGATATTCCTCGATCCGAAGAACATCCCGAGCTGGGCGAAATCGAATATGTCCTGACTGTCTTCCTCGAGCGCCTTCACGAGATGACAGAGCTTCAACAGCGAGCACGAGGCGAGACGCCATGCGGGCGGAATGCGGTCGGGCGCGCCGGGCCGCCCCCGGAACAGATGCGGGTACTTCGCGCCTGACGCGAGCAGGAAGAGATGGCGCGGATCCTCCGCGATCAGCGAGGCGAGTTCCCCGCGGAAGAGGAGCGTCCCGATCGCGTCGAGCGAATCCATCGCCCGGCGATAGTCGCCCGCGAGGGACGAGCCGAGGGACGAAAGCCGTCTCAACTGCGAGGAAACGGCCGGTATGAGCGATCCCCGAAGATAGTCGAGCGACATGCGAACGTACCCCGCGGCCCGCGCGAGCTCGCCGGAATCGAGTTCGCCGTCGGTCATGGAAAAACCCCGGTTGACGAGCATGAGACCCGCGCGGGCGAGCGCGTCGTCATACCCCGCGCAGTCGCGGAGAAGATAGGGCGTCAGCTCCGAGCGGTCCAGAACCGAACCGAATATCTCGTGATACAACTCCTGTCCCTGATCCGATTCGGCCATACCCGTTCCTCCGGCTCAATGATACCCCGAGCGCGCGAGAAGGGCAACCGTCGCGCATGTCGCGCATGTCCCGCCGTCACGTTGACGGCTAGATCCCGCGCGCGCAGAGGCAGGTGCCGCGGACGACGTCGGACACGAAGCGGAAATCGCCCCCCTCGAACACGCGCACGACACCCGAAGGCACGTTAGAGTCGGGAAAGAGATCGGAGAAGGAGTCCTTCAGTCGCGCGAGGGCGCCGGGATTGAACCGAGCCGGGGGACCGTCCTCGGGAACAGCCGCGTAGAATATGCCCGACTCCACGAGATCCTGGAAAAAATGGCTGCCGAACGACAGCTCGGGCCGGTACCCGGCGCTCGAACAGGCGACCTCGCAGAGGATGCCCATCGCGTCGATCTCGGCGAACGATACCGGAACCCCGAGTTCGGGAGACGTGGTGCCGATCCTGCCGGGCGCGAGAAGGAGAACCTTCGCGCCGGAAGCGTGATACCGCGCGTTGAGAAGGCCGACGAGCCTCGCGACCGACGGCTTGTCGCGGAACGGCATTTGATAGTACCCAACGGGATCGATGTGGACGATCGCGCCGACGTCGCAGTCGAGTTGCGGACCCATCGTGTCGCGGACGAGCCAGAGGAGCACGTCGTCGGACGGCAGGGACGCGACGAAGTCGCCGTCGAGCCCCGGACGGGAACACGCGGCGATGGATGGAGTCTGGAGGGGCCGGCACTGCAGGAGGTTCACGAGGTATTCGTCCGGGGACTTCCAGTTCACGGTGAACTCCACGTCGACGGGGTTTCCGTATTCTTCCTCGAGGGCGCGGAGCATCGAGCGGAGGTCGGCCGTAAGGGCCGGGTTCGCGAGGGCCCCCGAGCAGGTCGCGATGCGGATCACCGCGCTCCCTCCGGTCTCCGCTATCCGCCGTTCGGTTTCGTAGTCGCGCTCGGAGACGATATCGCGAAGCCATTCGGGAAGGGAGCGAAGGACATCCTCGAGCGGACGCGTGACGACGCGCGCGCTCGGGAGGTCGATGACGTCGAGCGAGCGCTGGCAGTATACCGACCGGTCTCCGTCGCCCGAGGGCGGCAGGTCGGGCCGGTCGAGGCTCGCGAGCCGGGGATAGTCGCTGTCGGTTCGGTCGACCGCGCGGGTACCGAGCCCGGCGACGAGCCGGACCATGCCCGCCGAGGGATCGAGGTCGGGATGCCATCTCCACGTATTCAGGGAATACCCGACGCCGGCGACCGCGGGCATGAAAAAATCCCCGTATAGCGAGCCCGACACGCGCTGTACCAGGATGGCCATCTGCTCGTCCTGCCCCTGAAGCCCGCGCAGCCGCCGGTACTCGAGCGCCGACGGGTCCATCGTGCTCGCGTACACGCTGCGCATGGCGTCCTCGAAGGCGGCGAGCCTGTCCTCGCTCGAGCCCGCGTTCGCGCGGAACACCGACTCGTACTTCCCGGCGAACGCGTGACCGAAGCTGTCCTCGAGCAGGCTGCTCGAGCGCACGATGATCGGCGCCTGGCCGAAGTAGTCGAGCATGCGCGCGAACTGTTCGCGGACGCGCTCGGGGAAGGCGCCCGCGAGTATCCCCTCGCGAAGGCGTTCGGCCTCGGTAAAATATCCCGCCTCGGTACGCTGCACGATGCGCGTGCGCCACAGCCGGTTATGGACGAGATAGGTGTAGAACACGTCCGATCCCACGTAGAAGGAATCGTGCGGTTCCATGCGCGATGCCGCGTCGGGAAGGACGCGCTCGACGATCTTCCGCGCGAGTATCATGCCGACGGCCTTGCCGCCGATCTTTCCCGAGCCGATCATCCGGTCTTTCACCTCGAAGAGGTCGACCGCGTCGCAATTGTCGAGCGCGAGTTTCATGAATCGCTCGTCGTTTCCGAAGAGGCGTTCCGCGAGGGGCCTCACGAGCGCCCCGGCCCCGTCGGGACGTTTTTCGGCCGCGTCGCGCGCGTCGAGGAAAAAGCGCTCCCAGCTGTCGAGATTCCGCGCGCCTCCCTGGTCGCCCGGATCTCCCGCGAGACGGTAGAACTCGCTGACCGACACGCCGTCGGTCAGGGGAAAGAGGGCGTCGGGATCGGAAAGGGAGAGTCGATGCGGAAAGAACATCGTCGGGGAATACCGCTTCCAGACCTTTATCGGGTGGACGTACATCCCGTCCCCCCCGGAAAAGAGATCGATCAGGATTTGCGTCGTCTCGCGGACGCGGGCGACCGCGTCGTAGCTGTGCCGGTGGCGGATGATGCAAAACCACGCGACCGTGTCGAGTTCGAACAGGTACGGACAGGTAACGCTGAAGAAATTTCCCATCATGAGGTCGGCCGACCAGGCGGTTTGCAGTTCGGAAAGGCTGTCGAAGACGTAGAAGGCCTCGCGTCCCGCCTCGGCGGCGATGCGGTGGACCTCGCCGGTGAAGTACTCGAAACCGGCCGACGGATCGAGCTCGTGGACGACGATGCCGTCGGCCCCGTCCACGGCGAAGATCGCCTCGTGCGGGGCGAACCTGATGTAGATGACGAGACGGCCGTCGAGCACCGCCTGACGCGCGAAGACCCGCGCGAGCGAGCGATAGTCCGAAACGGACCCGACCTGCCATACGACGTTGTCCCCGAGCCTGATCGAGTCGAGGGCGCGATCGAGACCCGAGAGCCCCGAATTGATTTTTCCGAATGCCGCCATACGACCATCATTTACGGGAGACGCCGTCTTGTCAACGAAATGGCGCGACGACATCCGGACTACGCGGTTGACAACCGGTCGCGAGACCGTCTATTATGAGCATATGTTCATTACGTCGAATTCCGACACCCGCGGGGAGACGGCTCGATGCCGCGTCCCGTAACCGGTCGCTGCGTGAGAGCCGGGATGCGCGCCCGCGTCATGCGCCCGGTGGGGATCCGAGTCGGCGAACTCGAGGAAACGACCCTCGGTCTCGACGAGGCGGAATCGCTGAGACTCGCCGATCTCGAGGAGCTCTACCACGAGGCGGCCGCGCGGAACATGGGAGTTTCGCGCGCGACATTCGGCCGGATACTCCAGGGCGCGCGGAAGAAAGTCGCGGACGCCATCGTGAACGGGAAAGCCCTCCGCCTCGCCGGAGGGGAGATACTCATTTCGGGAAAAGGAGAACCACACGTGAAAATCGCGATACCCTCGCGCGACGGCGCGATCGACGACCACTTCGGCCACTGCAAGGCCTTCGCAGTATTCTCGGTAACCGACGGCTCGGTCACCGAACTTCCGTCAATCCCCTCGGTCGAGGGTTGCGGATGCAAGTCCGGAATCGCCGCGACGCTCGCGAAGGAGGGTATCACGCACCTCGTCGCGGGAAACATGGGAGAAGGCGCCGTACGCGTGCTCGGCTCCCACGGCATCGAAGTCATCCGAGGCGCGTCGGGTAGCGTTCGCGCGGCGGCAGAGTCCTTCGCGGCGGGACGACTCGCCGATTCGGGCGTTCTCTGCCGGAGCCACGGCGAACACGACTGTACCCACTGAGGAAGGAACCGATGAACCCAGGCGAACGGGCTGTCGAAAACTTCTGCAAGGGATACAACTGCGCCCAGGCGACGGCGGGCGCCTTCGCGGCCGAGGCGGGCGTCGACGAGGCGGCCGTCATGACCATGATGGCCGGTTTCGGCGGCGGCATGGGCGGTACGCGCGAGCTCTGCGGCGCGGTCAGCGGGATGGTTTGGGCGATCGGCTGTCTGGCCGGTCCCTACGACCCGCACGACAACGAGGCGAAGACGCGGCTCTACCGCGCCGTCCGGAGCGCGATCGAGACGTTCAACGAAAAGTTCGGGACCACCTGTTGTCGGGAACTGCTTCTGAAGGCGGGGTGCCTCCCAAAACCGGAACCGTCGGTGCGGAACGCCGAGTATTACGCCAAGCGCCCCTGCGCGCATTTCGTCGCCGAGGCTGCGTCTATCGCGGCAGCTATCGCGGCGGACATCGCGGCTGCGCCCGCAGGCATACGCACGGATTCGACCCGAACGCCGAAACCCTGACGTCATCCGTCCTTACGACACACTTCGCGATTTCGTCTTTCTGGGCGAAACGCGAAATCTTTACGTGCCAAAACGGCGCGCCATCTGCTATACTTAGCACGCACCACAGGAAACGCACCGCGCGCGTAAGGATACGATAATGGGTAAAAACCGCCTGGCACTCAGGGTCATCCTGTATTCGATTGGAATGATCCTCACGATCTACGTACTGATGCAAGTTATCGCCTATTTCCGCGACAACGCGATACTCGGGATATCGACGCTTGTCGACCTTCCCGGCTACGTCATGGGATTCATCGCGGTCTACGTCCTGCCGCCCATGGTCCTTTGCGGAGGACTCCTCTACCTGTTCGCCCGACCGCTCGAGAAGACGCTCGACCGGCTTCGCGCCGGAGAGCGGATCGACGCGAAGGAAGCTGAAAGGACGCGCTTGAGGATGCTCGGATTCTCTCGCGTCCTTTACGTGCTCAACGCCGTCGGCTTCGTGCTCGGGTACGTCATCCTGGTGATCATCGAGGACAGCCCTTCCGGGCTCCTGACCCCCTTCAGGCTTCTCATACTCGTGTCGAACGTGTCGGCGAGCGTCATGTACGCCTCGAGCCAGGCGGCCCTCTCAAACGTCGCCTTCGGCGAGCTTCGAGACCGCCTTCAGCTCAGGGAAATGGGAAACCGCAAGCGGGAGATGTCGCGCGCGAAGCGTCAGGTACTCGTCGGGATGACGGTCGTCGTGTACGCGCTCTCTTTCATGGAATTCAACCTCGACATGGCGGACAAGTACAACACGCTCGCAATCGAGACGATGAGCGCGCAAATCAACGGCGAGATCGGCGCCGACGAGGCCGCGCGTCGGTTCCGCGACGGCATACCTTCCGTCCTTCCGAGCGTCCGCTCGCGAGCCCGCTACGACGCCGCGGAAGTCCCGATTCCCTGGACGGTACCGGGACACTCGTACCGCATGCGGTGGACATCGTTCCTTCTCCACGCCTTTTTCATGCTCGCCATTGCCGCGCTCATACACGCGACGACCGCCTACGAGGTTCGCGAGCAAATGAAGGCGATGCGCGACCGGCTCCGCGACGTCCTCGACGGAAAGGGAGACCTGAGGAAGCGGCTCGTGATCCGTTCGCTCGACGAGTACGGAGAGCAGACCGAGCTCGTCAACCGCCTCCTTTCGCGCTTCCACGATATGGCCGTGCGCATCACCTCCGCCGCCCTCGAGACACGCGAGGTCGCCAAGGCCATCGACGCGACGCTCCGCGACGCCGAGGAGGCGTCGGAAACCGCCGGAAAGAACGTCGTCTCGCTCGCGGAATCCCTCGTCACGGAGGCCGATTCGTCGCGCGAGCTCACTAAGGCGCTCGAGTCGTTCAGGGAAGCGGCGGAATCCGTCGGGAAGGCCATCGAGGAACAGCGGTTATTCGCGGACACAACGGCCGCGGCGATGGAGGAGATGTCCGCGAACATCCGCTCGGTCGAGACGATGACCTCGCGGTCGGGCGCCCTTACCGAGGAACTTTCGAGGAGGGGCGAGGAAGGCGCGAAGGCCGTCGTCGAGACGGGAGCCGCCATCGACGAAATCGAGACCTCCGCCGAGGGGGTGCTCCGCGTGCTTCGATCGCTTTCGAAGATTTCCGGGGATACCAACCTCCTCGCCATGAACGCCGCGATCGAGGCCGCGCACGCGGGCTCCTCGGGCGCGGGTTTCGCCGTCGTCGCGGACGAGGTCAGAAAGCTCGCGGGCAACGCGACGCGCGAGACGAAGGCCATCAAGGACCTCCTTTCCGTCATGACCGATCGCGTCCGCCGAGGCGTCGAAACCTCGAAGGTTTCGGGAGCCTCGCTTTCGGGGCTCTCCGAGGGAATATCGCAGGCCGCCTCGATATCGAGCGAGATCGCCTCCGCGATGCGCGAACAGGGAAAGGGAACCGAGGACGTCGAGAAGTCCATCGAGCTCCTTCGCCTCGCGGGCGAGACCATCCGTTCGAGGATGGACGAGCAGGACGGCAGGACGCGCGAGATGGAGCGGACCCTCACGCTCGCCCTCGAGCGGCTCTCCGCCCTCGCCGAATCCTCACGCGCCCAGGCCGACGCGATGAAAGCGATGGGCGAATCCTTCGGGGCGGTCAGGGCCGTCGCCGACCGCAACCTCGCGGCGGCGAAGGCCCTCGAGAACACCCTCGCGGGACTTTCCCTATAGTGACGCCGCCGCCCGCAGGCGCGCGATCTCGTCCATCTGAGCCTTCGAGAGCGGCCCCTTCTCCATCGCGCGCGCGTTTTCCTCGGCTTGCCGTTCGTTCCGGAAACCGGGGATCGGTATCGCGTTCGGGCTCCGCGCCCAGAGCCACGCGAGCGCTCCCTGCGCGAGGGTCCGCCCGTCCGAGGCGAGTATCTCCCGGACGCTCGCGAGGGCGTCGAGCCAGGCCTTCCTCGGCTTGCCGTTCTCGTACCCCGGATGCCAGGATACCTTCTGTCGGAAATCGTCGCTCGAGAACGAAGTATCGGGCGAGAACTTTCCCGTGAGCAAGCCCATCGCCAACGGCCCCCGGTTCATGCTCGCGAGGTTCCCGCGCTCGCAATACCTGAGCAAGTCGTCGTTTCCGTCGAAGACGCTGAACTGTTGTTGAACGACGGCGCAATTACCGGACGAGGAGAAGGCCTCGACGGCGTCGAGCCGGTCGGTACTCCAGCCGTAGGTCCTGATCTTGCCCGCGGCGACAAGGCCGTCAAGCTCGTGGCGTACCGCGAGGGCGCGCTCCGTCGAAAGGCCGCCGACGTGGAGGAGACACACGTCGATGCAATCCACGCCGAGACGGCGAAGGGACCGTTCGACGTCTTCCCGCACGCGCGGAGCGACGTCGGAATCGCCCTCGTCGGGGGGATACAGCGTGACTTCCTTGGCCCGTTCGTCCACCGCGTATCCGAATTTCGTCGATATCACTACCCTGTCGCGCTTGCCGCGGATCGCGGCTCCGAGCACGCGTTCGCTGTGCCCGCACCCGTAGTTCGCGGCCGTGTCGAAAAAGGTCACGCCCAAATCGATGGCCAGGCGTATGGCCCGTTCGGATTCCGCGTCGTCTACGGCGCCCCACCCCGCAGGCCCTCCGCAAAAATTCCAGGGTCCGCCGATAGCCCAACAACCAAGGCCCATCGCGCTGACTTCTATCCCGCTTTTCCCCAGTGTTCGTTTCATGGTCATTCCGTACCTCTCGTGTTACGCGCGCCGTCAACCGATGCGTCGCGCCGTTTCGTGATACGCGAATGATAGCAGGGCGGCTTGTCGCGCGGGAGTACCACTTGAACGCGACTTTCGCGAACCACTTTTATCGGGAGTTCGCGTACATCTCCTCGATTTCCTTTTTGGGGATAATGGTCTTGAGCGCGAAGGCGATCAGCACGATTCCGACGATGTCGATCGCGAGCCTGGAAAGCGCGAATCGGCGGCCGAGGGCGTTCATCTCGAAGAGGAGCATCGGTATCTTCGTCGTGGACCATGCGCCGATAAAAACAAGAATATTGGTGAAGCTCGCGCCCTTTTTCATAAGCACGGTCGCGACGGGAAAGGCCCCGTACAGGGGACCGGCCGCGGCCGACCCGAGCAGGAAGGAAAGTACCGTACCTAGTATCCCGGACCCCTGCCCCATGTACTTCATCATGGTCTCGCGGGGTACCCATACGTCCAGAAGGCCGAGCAAAAGGAAGATGGGCGGTATCACGAAAAACATCGTCCGTGCCTGGCCTAGCAGGGACTCGCCCGCCTTCGGCGCGAGTTCGGGAAAGGCGATCGCGAAGGCGACAAGTACGGCGAGTGCTACAAGCGCGGCGCGGTACCGTTTAAGAACGTTCGCGGCCTTCATAGCGACACCGCCCACGCCACGAAGATCGCGGCGAGCACGGAAAAAGCGAGGGCGAGTGCGTTTCGCGCTATCGCCGCTCGCTTGCCGAAAACCGAAATTTCCATCGGAAGCGTTATGACTCCCACCATCATGAGCGAGGAAACGAAGGCGGCTATCTGCGTCACGCCCGCGCCGTTCCGCAAGAGTTCGCCCGCGAGGGGAAAGGCCACGAAGCCGGGTATCAGCGTAATCGCGCCGAGCGCTGTAGCTATCGCGACGCCGACCGCTCCCGTGCCCGCGCCGATAAAGCGCGTAATCGTCTCCGCGTCGAAGGCGGCTAGCATGACCGCGATCAACAGCAGCACGGCAACGAGTTGCGGCAATATTCCCTCTACCGCCTTGAGACCCTTGAGGAAGGCGGCCTTGGTCTTGGCGCGATCCTTCAGAAAAGACAATCCGAACAAAACGACAACGACGACGTACATTACCAGCGTATCCATATACCGTCCTTTGTTTCTAGTATCGGAAACTTTAAAGGACGCGTCAAGGGAACGCTTGAAATCAGGCTGCTTGTCGAGTATCTTCGTTTGTGACTATGTCACTTTACTCTCATAAAAAAAACGTCAGTTCGAGACACGCGGAGGTTGATCCATGGAAAAAAAAAGCGTCATGTTCATCTGCATCCACAACTCGGGCAGAAGCCAGATGGGAGAGGGTTTTCTCAGGCACATCGCCGGGGAGCGGTTCGAGGTCGCGAGCGCCGGTATCGAAGCCGGAACGCTCAATCCGCTCGTCGTTAAGGCGATGGAGGAAGTAGGCGTCAGCCTTGAAGGCCACTACGCGAAAAGGGCTCGGGACTTCGTCGACCGCGGCGAGCACTTCGATTACGTGATCACCGTCTGCGACGAATCCAACGCGGAACGCTGTCCCATGTTCCCCGGAAAGCACGTTCGCCTGCACTGGGGCTTGCCCGATCCCTCGGCCATCCAGGGCACCGACGAGGAAAAACTCGCCGGTATACGCCCTATCCGCGACGCGATTCTGGAAAAAGTACGGGAGTTCGTCGAGTCGAAGTAATGCCGCAAACGCGGCAAGACGAGCTCAAAACAGCGATCCGAACAATATACCCGCGAGCGTCGACATCGCGACGACCAAAAAGACGTAAACGGCCGTTTTCCTGAATCCCAGCTCACCGCCGATAACGAGCATCGATGGCAGCGAAAGGCTCGGGCCCGCGAGGAGAAGCGCGAGCGCCGGGCCTTGTCCCATACCGCTGCCGAGCAAGCCCTGCACGATCGGCACCTCGGTGAGCGTCGCGAAGTACATGAAGGCGCCCGAGACCGCCGCGACGAAATTCGCGAATAGCGAATTGCCGCCGACGAGACCCGCGACCCAGGAGTTCGGGATCAGGGCTTCGCGGCCGGGCCGGCCGAGCAGGAAACCCGACACGAGAACGCCTCCGAATAGAAGCGGCAGGATCTGAAGGGCGAAGTCACGCGTCGCTCCTCCCCACTCGGCAAGCTCGCGCTTCCTAAACCAGTGAACGGTCGCGTAGGCGAGAACGAGGGCGAACGCGGCGGTGATCGCGTATTTTACGCGATGAATCGCGTCCCAGGCGGACGAGCTTCCGTCGGAAGACGCCCAATTCGCGAATACGAGGATACCGATCATCGAACCGATGTGAACGAGCGTTTGCAGGAGCTTTCTGCCGCCTTCGTCAAGGGGCGTCTTGAAAAGGCGCTCGTCGGCGAGCCGCGCCTCGTCCTCCTTGCGGAAAATCAGCTGCATGAACAGGCCGATAAGACATGCGAAACTGATCGCTCCGATCGTGCGCGCGACGCCGAGCTTCCAGCCGAACACCCGGAACGACATCGTGATGGCGATAACGCTGATCGCCGGTCCCGAATAAAGGAAGCTGATCGCCGGACCGATCCCCGCGCCTTTCTTGTAGATTCCCTTGAATAGGGGAAGCACCGTACAGGAACACACGGCGAGTATCGCTCCCGAAACGGATGCGACCGCGTAAGCCACCGGCTTCGGCGCCTTCGGCCCGAGGTATTTCATGACCGCCTGCTGGTTGAGAAACACGCCGATCGCGCCCGCGATGAACATCGCCGGAACGAGGCAAAGGAGGACGTGCTGACGCGCGTACTCGCCGAGCATCGCGAAACCTTCCAGAATTCCGGTCGTAACGCGCGGGGCGTCCCACGGTATGAAGTAGATCCCGACGAATACCGCCGCGAGACCCGCCACTACCGCGTTGGGACTAAACTCTTTCCTTGCCATTTCCCGATCCTTACAATTGCGCCGCGATCTGATCGGGCGTAAGAACCTTGCCGACGCTCCGCACCTCGCCGTCGATGACGAGGGCGGGGGTCATCATGACGCCCATTTCCATGATCCGGTCGATGTCGGTAATCTTCTCGATGTCGGCGACGACGCCTTTCGAAGCGACCGCCTCGCGGGCGTTTGCCTCAAGCTGTCTGCATTTCAGGCATCCGGCCCCCAGAATCTGTATTTTCATCGAATCGACTCCTCGTGTTTCCATTATTGGAAACATTGCAGTAATTGTCAAGCACAAACCGCTGCGGGCGAGGAATTTCTTGACAAAGTTTCCCAACTTTGAAACAATGAACGCATGAAGGAATCCGACAGGAAAAGACTCGCCATGACCGCCGAATTATTCAAGGCGATCGGACACCCGGACCGGCTCGCCATGCTCGAAAAACTCGCGGATAAACCCTGGTGCGTGTGCGACCTCGCCTCGTCCCTCGGCCTCAACAAGTCGGTCGCGTCAAAGCACCTCTCGTTGCTCCACGATATCGGACTTATCGAAATGGAAAAAAAAGGAACGCAAGTTATCTATACCCTCGTCGTCCCGTGCGTGAACGACATGGGAAAATGCAGCTACCTCGCCGTCCTCGCGGAAAGGAAAAAGCGCCTCGGCTCGTGAGAGGGGATAGGGCGGGACCCCGCAGGGCGCGGAGCGCGCGAGGAGGCCCGACCGCAAGGGGAGACTTCCCCTTCCAAAGGTTGATGTTCGGAGCCTGTCCCTGAAAAGAAAAAACCCACCTAAAGGTGGGCTTTTTCTTTTCAGGCGCCGATCAGAATCGAACTGATGCATAAAGGTTTTGCAGACCTCTCCCTTACCGCTTGGGTATGGCGCCAATAGGTTTTCTATTGATTCACTATGAGTTATTTTATTGAATAATAAGGAAATGTGCAACACTTAAAACCTCCTAAGAATCAAAAAAAACACCTATTTTTCTCAGTTTTTTTTCTCATAGTTGCATTTTTCAGGGTACTCAAGGGTTAACAATTCCACCTCATTCTCTCCGTCGCTCCAGCCCTTCGGGCCTTCCGCTCCTCCGTTCATGGCGTGGAATTGTTCCCAGGAAATCTAATTGGCTTACCTTCACAAGGCTCCTCTTGCTGCCCTGCCCCCTTACCGCTTCCCCAGTTCTCTCTCGTCAGTAAACAAAAATAACGTGTCTCTCTCCGTCACTCCCTCACTCGTCGCAGACCCTTCCTCCGCTCCTTACCAGTCGCTCCGGTCGGGCAAGCTCCTCGTTCCGTCGTTCCTCCGTTCGTCACATAATTTTTGTTCTCAAGAATCAATCGTCCCCACGCACCTACACGGGCAAACCGGCAGTAATCCCGCATACCGCCACCTTCTGGCCTTCACCAGTTCCACCGCGCGTCCCTGCGCGGCTCCACCTTCGTTCGGCCCCTCCGCCCGTCGGCCCTCCTGGCCTTGGGCTCCCGGGTCCTCTCTCCGCGCCCACACCCTCTCCGTACAAGGGCAGCTCAAACGCGTTTAC